>NZ_JBQAEF010000006.1:0-302301 GCF_051915185.1 Bacillus cereus group sp. MYBKT14-1
TTTATCTGTTGTTACTTTTGTTACTACTTTGCCTTGCTCATCTTGCACTTCGAATGTTACGCCTTTTAATAACGCGCCACTTTCTTTGTCCACTTTTGTAATTTCTACTGAACCTTTATCTACTAGCTCATTCTCTACTTTTAGTGATAAGACTTCTGTCATACCTTTTTTAATTTCGAATGATACTGGCTCTGTTAGCTTTTTGTAGCCTGGTAAGCTTTCTACTTCTACTAGTTTGTAATTCCCTACAGATAGATCTGAAATTTTCGCTTTTCCTTCTTTATCTGTTGTTACTTTTGTTACTACTTTGCCTTGCTCATCTTGCACTTCGAATGTTACGCCTTTTAATAACGCGCCACTTTCTTTGTCCACTTTTGTAATTTCTACTGAGCCTTTATCTACTAATTCATTCTCTACTTTTAGTGATAAAACTTCTGTCATACCTTTTTTGATTTCGAATGATACTGGTTTCACTAGTTTTTTATATCCTGGTAAGCTTTCTACCTCTACTAGCTTATATTTTCCTACTGGTAAATCTGAAATTGTTGCTTTTCCTTCTTTATCTGTTGTTACTTTTGTTACTACTTTGCCTTTTTCATCTTGCACTTCGAATGTTACGCCCGCTAATACTGCGCCACTTTCTTTGTCTACTTTTGTAATTTCTACTGAACCTTTATCTAACAGTTCGTTCTCTACTTTCAATGATAAAACTTTCGTCATACCTTTTTTGATTTCGAATGATACTGGTTCCGTTAATTGTTTGTAGCCTGGTAAGCTTTCTTTCTCTACTAATTTGTACTTTCCTACAGATAAGTCTGAGATTTTTGCTTTACCATTTTTATCTGTTTGTACTTCTGTTACTACTTTGCCTTGCTCATCTTGTACTTCGAAGACTACGCCTTCTAATACTTTTTGGCTATCTTTATCTACTTTTGTTACTTCCACATTTCCCTTGTCTAACATTTCGTTTTCTACTGTTAAAGCAAGAGATTTTGTCATACCTTTTTCAATTTGGAAAGTAATCGGATCTACTAATTGTTTATATCCTTTTGGTGCTTTTACTTCTACTAACTTGTATGTGCCGACTGATAAATTAGTAACTTGTGCTTGTCCTTTTTTATCTGTCGTTATTTTAGCGACTACTTGTCCTGCTTCATCTTGAATTTCAAAGACTGCATCAGCTAAAGCATCTTTATTTTCTTTATCTACTTTTGTAATTTCTACATTTCCTGTATCCACTAATTCATTTTCTACAGTCAATTGTAATGCTGTTACTCTACCCTTTTCAATTTCGAATGAAATTGGCTTTTCTAGTGGTTTGTATCCTGCCGGTGTTTCTACTTCTACCAACTCATACTTTCCAATAGATAAATCTGAAACGTTTGCTTTTCCTTCTTTATCCGTTTTTACTTTCGCAACTACTTTTCCTTTTGAATCACGTACTTCAAATACAACATTTTCTAATGGAGCTTTACTATCTTTATCTATTTTTGTTATCTCTACATTCCCTGTATCCACCATTTCATTTTCTACTTTCAATGATAGGACCTCGGTCATGCCTTTTTTGATTTCAAATGATACTGGTTTTTCTAACTTTTTATAACCAGGTAAACTTTTTACCTCTACTAATTCATACTTTCCTACAGGTAAATCTGAAACATTTGCTTTTCCTTCTTTATCTGTCGTTATTTTCGTAACTTCCTTACCCTTTTCATCTTGTACGATGAATGTTACTCCTGCTAACGGTGCTTTATTATCTTTATCTATCTTTGTTATCTCTATATTTCCCGTATCTACCATTTCATTTTCTATTTTTAATGATAAAATCTCGGTCATACCTTTTTTTATTTCAAACGATACTGGCTCTGTTAATTTCTTATAGCCTGGTAAACTTTCTTTCTCTACTAATTTGTACTTTCCTACTGATAGATCTGAGATTTTTGCTTTACCATCTTTATCTGTTTTTACTTCCTTTACTACTGTTCCAGCTTCATCTTGCACTTCAAAAACTACGCCTTTTAATGCTTTTTTGCTGTCTTTATCTATTTTTGTAATTTCTACTGAACCTTTATCTAACTGTTCATTTTCTACTTTCAACGATAGGACTGTTGTCATACCTTTTGTAATTTCGAATGATACTGAATCTGTTAGCTTTTTGTAGCCTGGTAAACTTTTCGTCTCTACTAATTTGTACTTCCCTACTGATAAATCAGAGATTTTTGCTTTACCATCTTTATCTGTTTTTACTTCTGTTACTACTTTGCCTTGCTCATCTTGCACTTCGAAGACTACGCCTTCTAATACTTTTTGACTATCTTTATCTATTTTTGTAATTTCTACTGAGCCTTTGTCTAACTGCTCGTTTTCTACTTTTATTGCTAAAGCTTTTGTCATACCTTTTTTTATTTCAAATGGTACTGGTTCTGTTAGCTTTTTATAACCTGGTAAGCTTTTTGTCTCTACTAATTTGTACTTTCCTACTGATAGATCTGAAACGTTTGCTTTTCCATCTTTATCTGTTACTACTTTTCTTACTACTTCATCTTTCTCATCTTGGACTTCAAATTCGACACCCGCTAATACTGCTCCGTTTTCTTTGTCCACTTTTGTAATTTCTATATTACCTTTGTCTACCATTGCATTTTCCACTTGTATTGGGAATATGCCGTCCCCTGTTACATTTACTTCGAACTCTGCTTCTTTTAATTGGTAGCCTTCAGGCGCTTTCGTTTCTTTTAAAATATATTTCCCTGGTGCTAACGGTTTAGAGATTGCCTTGCCATCTTTATCTGTAACAATATGTTCGACTACTACACCGTCTTTTACTATATCAAACTCTGCATTTGCTAATGGTTTCTCACCATTTTCCGAATCAATTTTCTTTACTTCAATTTGACCCTTTTGCATAGTATTTTTAATTTCAATTGTTTTTGTTTCTCCAGCTTGAAGTGTAACCTCTACTGGACTTTTTAATTTTTGATATCCTTCTGGTGCTACTGTTTCATATACTTTATACGTCCCAGGAGCTAAAGGTTGAGGTACTGAAAAACCTTTTTCGTCCGTTTTCAGTTTTGCAACAACTTCATTTGCACTATTTCGGACTTCAAATTCGGCACCTTTTAACCCTTTGTTCGGATTCTCAGAATCTATTTTATAAATCGATACTGTACCGTCTTTTGGAGCTTCAGGCGGCGTAATAGTTACTTCTTTTGATGTTAATGTTTTATCATCAAAATGTAATTCCGCTTTATTAGGAATCTTCTTATCTACGTAAGAAGATAAGTCTGCATTATTTTTAATTTTCGCCTTGATACTAAGATTGATTCTCTGGTCTTCATATGACTTATAGTCAAAATTCTCACCAAACGTAAATGTTACTTCACTTCTTTGCTTATCTATCTTTAACGTCCCTTTAGAAGTAATATCTTGGCCATTTTGATCATACACTTTTGCCTCTAATACTTCTAAAACATCTTCTAAATCATCACTAATTACCATTGATGTGTATTTAGGAGGATCGTTCGGTATATGTGTACCAACTTGGTATTGAATCACTTGATCCATTTGTGTTAGCTGTTCATTCTCTACAAGCTTGCCATTCTCATCAACTATATTTTTTTCAATACTAGGTGGATTATCGTCACCTGAACCGGTTCCCCCTCCACCACTTACGAATACTTGTCCTACTTTTTCTTCAGTTTTAATATTTTTACCTTCTAATTTCACAGTATTTTTATGAGGCTTTGCAGCAGGATTAGTAATCTTTGTTTTATATCTTAAAATATAACCTTTTGAACTGTCTGGAAACTCAATTGTAAATCCAGCCTTTGTTGCATTAATTTTAATGTTAGATAAATCTGCTGGCTTAATATTTGTTGGTGCATAACCATCTTCAAATACAGCCTCTTCTAATACTACGCTGTCTGTAATTAACTCATGCCCAGGTCCTAATGTATCTGTTAATTTAAGATCTTGCATTTCTGTTCCAGTTGCATTTACATATACAAGCCAATCAGCAATCGAAGGATCTTCTTGATTATAAGAACCCCATTTCAATAGATTATCTGTATTGGGCTGTGGCTTCGGTCTCTCTGTCGTATTACTTACATTTACTTCTTTATTGACGATTTGACCATCAACGTTAAATTCTAATGGAATTTCTTTAACACCATCATATGCTTCTAGACCAAAGTAGAATTCTACGAATAAAGAACCTTTAATGTTATTCTTTCCTTCTACGTAATCACCCATAGTACACGTTAATAGACCCTTTTTCATCTCACATGTACCAACTGTTTTTCCTTCAGCATCTTTTAAAGGAAAACTCATATTCATAAGGTCTTTTCGAAACTCTTTTGGCATATCAATTGTGAATTGATCTCCACTTTTTATTTTTTCTTTAGCTGACCACTTCACTTCTACTTTCATACCATCTGAGGCTTGATACGGTTCAGATGTCGTGCCATCAGTACGGGAAATATTAATTTCGTCCACTGGACTTTTCATCACAGCAGCTTGAATAACTGGAGCCCACACATTCAGCACTGAAAATAATACTAGAAAAACTAATGAAACCATTGAAATATGTCTTTTAGTACTTTTCATTTGCATAGTTCCCTCCTATTTTTTATATTTATATAACAAAAAAAGACCGTCCGGTTGCATCAAAAATGTGCAACCAGACGATCTTAGTAACCAATATGTATTACCGTAGACTCTAAGCTTTGCGGCCTATCCTTTCGAATAGTGTGCTAAAAATATCTTTTATTCTTTTTTTGTTTCATTTTCCTCTTAAACCAAATATTACTATACCGTCTGGACGGTTATAATTCAATACTCTATAAAATTGTTCTATTTTTCTAATAAAAAAAACAATTCACCAATACATTAAAGAAGCAATGGTGAATTATTTTCGCATTATATAGTTCGCATATTCTATTTATATGAATTACTAATAAGAGCTTGAATCACTTTTTCTCTTAACTCGGGGCTTAGTCTTCCAACCCCTAAATATTCCGAATACCATAATCCATCTGCTGCTAATCTAATAATTGTTGCACAAACTGCATCTATCTCATCGTTTTCTATATTCTTTTGCAGTTGCTGAAATGATTGTTGTAATGGCTCAAGTAATTCAGGTTTTAACATGAATGCTGCCATCATACTACTAGACAACTCTTCTGTTCTTCTCTCATTATTTAATCTTTCCTCTACAAAAGAGCGAACCCATCTCCCTTTCCTCTCTGCGTCTTCCGCTACTTTATTGTAAATGGCCCCTTCATAATCCTCTACCCCTCTGACTATCATACCTTCTATTAAAGCTTCTTTATTTGAAAAGTGATACAATAATCCACCTTTACTTACACCCGCCTCTTTTGCCACTGCTTCTAAGGTTAATTTAGCAACCCCTTTACATTGCACAATTTGAGAAGCGGCCGCCAAAATCTTTTGCCGCGTTATGCTTATACTCATTCCTTTTTAAAACCCCATTTCTACTAAATTTATATAAATACGAATCTTATTTTTAATATTGTTGATTACTACTAAGTATTTTCTTTATACAACAAAAGCTTCATTACCTTTGAATTTTTAGTTACTTATTCTATTAAAAATTTCCATATCATTCAATATGATAACATTAAACACACAAAGCTGACTATACATCTATACTTTTGTATTTATTGAAAATATATCCATTGATAAAATTTACCAATTTAGTCCTTCTTATTACCTTATAAGACGGCAGTAATTCTTTCAGCACTAAATAAAAAATGTTATTACTCCCATTGAATTGAGTAATAACATTTCACTTAACAAATTCGCTGCCAACTAGCATCCTTCACATCTTCACTAGTCGGTTTTCTAACTAATCCAATAAAACATTCCTCGCAAGCACCAAATGCAATGAAGTTTTTCTGTGCTTGTCTTAACGAGACTTCATTTACCCCGCCTTCAAAGTCAGGATCGTTAAACTGTACCTCATCATCTTCCCAGTAACATATATTACAAATTTCATATGTATCTGGTGGTTCTTCTTCTATTGTTCTATACCCGCAGCACGGACATGTATATTTCATTCTGTTACTCCATTATTCATTTCTTTTTTCTCCCATATATTCCGGCCCATAAAGAATGTAACAGCGCAAATCATAGTTATTACCATGAAAGTAGTATTAGAATCCTCATATGTAGTTGGAATTCCAACCGTTACAGAAACAATACTAAAAGCTAAAAGTAGATATAATAATAAAGATATAATATAGCTGAGTTTAAATCGTAAAATGATACCTCTAAACAATAGCTCACCAAGTAGACAGCCACCTAAAATAATAGGTACTCCGAAATACAATGTAAGGACTCCCATTTGCGCAGTAGATTGAATTATCTTTCCAATTATGTTCGGCGAAACCAGCTCACTATTGTTTCCCATCCTATCATATAAATCAAGTGCTGTTGCTGAAATAAAGAAACTTAATATAGAAAATGAATACGGTATTAAAAATTTGCTCACTCTCATTCACCTCGCTTTTTTCTTTACATATATTATTCATTATTTTCGCATAAAAAAATAGCCCGTCTTCCGCGAAAGACGAGCCGTTCCACTTAATTCTCACTTAACTTCTTCTTATACCAATCCTGCATTCTCTCCGCATCTTCTACTCTCGTATGCTCTATTTTGTAACTAGATGATGCACTCGAAAACTTATACGTACATAAATCCGCACGGCGCTGGAAATATGATTGTGTCTTCTCCATTGATTGGACGTGTCTTCTTCTAATAAGTCCTGTATATTTTCCGACGCTACGATAGACAAGTGTAATTTGTTCTCCGTTAACACTGTAACCATTTGTTTTAAATGTTGCGTATCCAAGTGTAAAGATAAGGATTGCGAGCGGTAATAATGCCCACATGATGTAATACTTTTCAAAGTATATGCTTATTCCAGTAAGCGGGATTGCGAGCATAGCGAAAAAGATGAAACTATCAATGAGATAACGGCGCAATGCTGCTTTTGGTAACGAAGTAATATTTGCATTCAGTTCGTATGGTAATTGTAAATGCGCGAGTAACTGTTGCACTCGATCTTTTCGAATGATAGGGTGCAGTGTAACTTTTTCTTTTTCGTCACCCGTTCCCTTACTTTGAATGACTTCTACTTGCACAGCACAATAACCGAACGGTTGGCGTAAAATACCTTCTTTTATCGTAATCCCTTGAATACGGTGCAATTTTAGTACGAGTTCTTTTTTCTCCAGTAATCCTTGCGAAATACGGACTTCGTCATTTCTTCGATTCACTGTGAAATCTCCATGTTTTAGCGCATAACCAATTGTCGATATAATCCACGAAAGGACGAGCAAAATGGCTATCATAAAAATCCAGCCATATATATCATGTTCCATTACATACGACTTTACGCTATTCTCTATCCATTTCGGAATGTACTCATCTACTTGGTGATACACAAAAAAGATTAATGAGAATAATAATCCAAATTGACCAGATGTAACAGAGGCTATTAAAATCTCTTTCCACGTTAATTTGTATTCTCTCGCTTGTTTTTCCTCTGTAATAATTTCTTTTACTTCTACTTCTTCTAATGTTTTTTCTACTTTCAATTCTGAAGCCGACTCATTTAACATTGCGATAAGCTCTGTCGCTTCTTCTACCGTAATTCCAGCTAAGCTAACTTCTGCTTCATCGCCTCCGCCAGCTGTTTCAATCTGAATTTTTTTCAAACCGAGCATTTGATATAGTACGTTAGAACTTGTATTAATCGTTTGAACACGTTCTTTATTTAAGTAGCTCTCCTTTTTCACGAAGAGACCTTTTTTCACATGCAATACGTTATTTTCAACCCAATATGTTGTGTAATACCATTTTTCAAACGCTGAAAAAACGGTGAGTAAACCAAATGCTGCAGGAATTAAATACCAAAACGGGAATTTTCCGTTTAAGCTAAACATGAAAATAATGAGTGGTATAAAATCTGTTATTTTTAATTCTAATAACATCGTGATTGGATGCTGCCTTTTATACATCCTCATCACTCACTTTCGCTAATTCTGCGATTTTCGTTTTCAACATTTCAGCTTCATACATCGTTAAACCTGGGATGCTATGAGAAGTTGCTGCTGTTGAAATGTGTAATTCTGCTAATCCGTATTTTCTCATAATTGGCCCTTGTTCAATCGTTACGTGCTGTACACGAATCATCGGCACTAATACGCGCTTAACAACGAAAAGGCCATGCTGAATTTCAAGTTCTTCTTCATTTAGTTGGTAGCTGTAATAACGTTGACGTAGTTTCGGGAATAAGAAGTACGAAAATGGTGCGAACACAACTGTCAGCCCAATCATTACATACAAAATCCACGCCCACCAATCAAACTTTATCATGAGGAAAAGGTAAGCTAAAATGACGAGTATACCGATCCCTTCTTCAATTACAGCACGAACTTTCCACACCTTGACCATGTCAGGGTGAATTTCATTTTTCAATGAATCCATGTAACCACTCCAAATCTAGTAATCTAATATATGAATACTCTTAATCTACATTTTACATAACTTTACAGAAAATTGAAATTTAATCTTCTTTCTTCTCAGGAATAAAATATCCGAACCAAAGTAACCAAATGAAACCGATTAACTTCATCCAACTTCCATCCGCTTGAAAAGCTTCAATCATACCTGGTATTTTATAAATCCCAATAAATCCAAGAAAACCGAGCCACCAGTTTTTTTGCATTTTCATCTTTACTCCTCCTTCATTACGTTTTTCACATTTCGAATCCAAATTTCTTTATACTTTAAATGGAATCCCATGAGCATATAGTTGCTCATATTATCGATCACAAGCGCTAGCGTATGAGCATTTTCTTCCGTTTCATGTTGTGACACAACGCCCAGTCTCGCGCCTTTCTTCAATAAATCGTGGAAACCATGCAAAAAATCCTCTTGTATTTCAAATAAACGTTTTTGATACTTTTCATTTCGTGATGCAGTTACGATAAATTCATTGATAACGCGTAGTATTCCTTCTTGCCCTTCATACTCAGAGAGCATATGTAAACCATCTGCGATTAGCTTTTCTGCAAAGTTTTCTTTCGTATACCGCTCTTCATTAAAGTACTTTGTAAAATGATAATCAGAAAAAATCTCTTCAAATAAAAAATCAACTAACGCTTCTTTAGAAGAAAAATGATAGTAAATAGCCGGTTTTGAAATACCTACCTCTTTCGCAATCATGGAAAGACTCATCTTCTCAATGCCGTGTTCTGCCATAAGTTTAAATGATGCCTCTACAATGTTCTGCGATGTTTGTAAATTCTTCGTCATACTGTACCTCACTTATTTTTACTTACCGGTCGGTAAGTAAATTATAAAACAAAACGAAATGATTTTCAATTTAGTTAGCACTACAGAAGGTGTTTATTGGAAAATACAGAAAGTTATAAAGTAAAAGCAACATATAACAATAAGGAGGATATCATATGGGACTTGGTGGTAATGGCGGTAGTGGTGGTAATGGCGGCGGTGAAGCGGGACAAGCTGGTAAGAGCGGATTTTCATTAATCATTGTACTTTTTATCGTATTGATTATAGTTGGAATTAGCTATATCGGACTTAGCTTCTAAGAAAAGGCGTCCTACATTACATATGTAGGACGCCTTGTTTTTAATCCCTATTCAGCAATCGCATACGATAGCAATTCATCGTCACTTCTCCAAGTCGTTGTAATAATTGATAGTTCGCATATGCGCCGACCGGGGCACCGATTACTGGGACGAGCTGAAGCATTTTTGCTAAATCGATATAGTCTCGGTACTCTGTTTGGAACTTTTCCCAGTCCATATGATTTTCTTTTTCTGTATCCCACGTTTCGATTGCTTTCCATATTTCTTTTCTGTGATCGTCACTTGAAAAGGCAAGTTGGAAAACGTGAAGGATAAAAAGACGCTCTTCTTGTTTACTCGTATCAAATCCGTACAATGTCGCTGCATCGAATAAAAATTTAATTTTAATTGTAAGTAAAAGCGGAAAGTCAGCAAGACCGAGGAGAATACCACCAGCTCCAGTCCCTGCTCCTTCTGCCGCTGCTATTTTTTTGTACTCATCCATTTTTTTACGAACTTCATCGTCACGTCTTTGCAGTGACCATGTCGTCTCTTTTAGCTTCGGCTTTATAAAGTTTGACCCGGCGCTAATCGTTTGCACCATCATACGAATCGTCTCTGTTAGTACCTTTTGTACTTTCGCCGGAATGAGCTGTTGCACCTTCGTCTGCACTTTTTTGGAGAACCGTGTCATCATAGAAGAATCTTTCATGAATGTAGCTTTCCACTGCTCCAATTCTTTTATAACCTTCTCTTCGTATGTAATCATAGGTTCATTCCTTTCAATTTAAACGCTCAATGCGCTTCGCCCCGTATTGGTAAACGAAACCGATACTAAATAATATGCTTACGATAAGTAAAATTCCTGTCATCATGAAATCTTTCGTTGCTAGTGCAAATATAATTGTAAATATAACGCTACCTGTAATAAGAATTGCATTTAATAAAGTAAGAAAATCTTTCTTCTTCTCTTCTCCGCCTACTGGGTACAAATCAAGCCAAATTTTCATGCGGTAATGTTTCCATAAAGTTAATAGCTGATAACCGATTAAGTATAGGAAGATAAGGCTTACGATAAATCGTCCATATAAAAACGGAATGAAGTAAAGAATAACTCCGCCTAGAGCGAGCAGGCGCACATATAAGCCAAAATAATTACCAGATCTTAAGAACGTTCTCGTATATAAGTATAAATATGTACGCTTTTCGCCTATCATCGACAGAATGAAATCTAGCCATTTTCTGCGGGCTACTCTTTCTTTTAATGCTGGTACATCAACGAACATATTCGCAATGCGGTACAGCAGCATCATCTTCTTACCTTCTTCGGAAATTAAATACTCCCAGTTTAGTGGCTTTCCTTTGACCATTTGATGCATGATAGCAAGGTATAACACCATGAGAAGGACGATTCCACCAATGAAAAGAACTGAAGTACGTTCTACAAGGAAATATACAAATAAACCGTTTAGGATAAAACGAATAAACCAATCAGCCCTTTGTATATTTTGATCTGTTAAAAATGACTTTTCCCACGCTACAAATAAATTCCACGCTTTTACAATGACAAATGCGAGTACGATCCATATGTAGCCAGCTCCTGTTTGCTTCATTTGTTGGAAGTATAACGGAGCAAGCGCAGCTGCTACGATTGCGATTATGTATAACTGAATCATAAATGTAAAAAGAAATGCCTTTGTGAAGTAAGGTTTTAACTTTTCTTCAACTGGCAGTAAGTAAACGAGATCCGCTTCTTTTAATAACGTTTGAATGGATCCAGCCGTTAACACGAGTCCAATTAATACTGCCATTACGAGCGCAGTTGGAAACGAAGTTGTTAACGTTTGTAACCATTGCTGGTAATAATACGCTCCCGCACCGATGATGAACACGAAAATAAATTTCAAATGATCATTAAATACGTATTTACTATATGTACGAACTTCTTTTAGAAAGTGACGAAATCGTTCTTTCCATAACGCTGTGCTATTCATAATCTTCTTCCTTCGTTAGCGCGATGTAAATATCATCTAACGTTGCACCTGGCATATTAAACTGTGATTGCAGTTCAGATAGCGTTCCCTTCGCTCTTACTTCACCTTGATGCAAAATAATGAACGAATCACAATAACGCTCTGCCGTCGCTAAAATATGTGTGCTCATTAAAATACCGGCACCACTCTTTTTCATTTGGTCCATCATTTGAAGAAGGGATTGAATCGCTAACGGATCTAATCCAACGAAAGGTTCATCTACTATATAAAGAGATGGCTCCACTAAAAATGCGCTCATAATCATTACTTTTTGTTTCATCCCTTTTGAGAAATGAGATGGAAACCATTTTAAACGATTTTTCATACGAAACTCTTGTAGTAGTTGTCCTACACGTTCTTCATATTGTTTTTCATCCACGCCGTACGCCATAGCTGTTAATTTCAAATGCTCTTCTAACGTTAATTCATCATATAATACCGGCGTTTCCGGAATAAATGAAAAGCTAGAACGGTACGCTGTCATATCATCACGAATTGTTTTCCCATTAATTGTGACAGTTCCTTTTTTCGGTTCCATTAAACCGATAATATGTTTAATCGTCGTACTTTTACCAGCTCCATTTAAACCGATTAAGCCGACAAGTTCGCCTTTATTAACAGAGAACGAAACGTCTTTTAATACAGGTCGTTTCGTATATCCTCCTGTAACATTTTCTACACGCAATAACTCGCTCATACGACACCACTTTCTTCATTAGTATTCATTCTATATTCATCTTACCAAAAATTATGCTGTACTACATAGTATCCATGTACTCAAAAAAAATTTTTAAATTTATTAGCATATAATTTCCCGAAAGCGGACATCATAATTATTGAAGAAGGAACACATTGAAAAAGCAACCACCAATTGATGAGTACAACAACATAGTGAAGTCATCATGAAATGGGGTGTCCAAGTTGGACAATGAAATTTACACATAACCAGATCATTTGTTTCATTTTCGAAACGGGGTGTCTCTGAAAGAGCATATACTGTTTTAAAAAATAAACAATTTCATTTAAAAAAAGATTGCAATTCATTTCACTTGAAAATGGGGTGTCTACGGCAGAAACTTTAGCCGATTTACCGTGCATTTCTTAAATAAATGAGGTGTCTGCGAAACGTAAATTACGATAATGCTTTTTCAATCCCTCTTCAGAAAACAGGAAGCTGAGTCAGCTTCCTGTTTTTCGTGTTTGTTCTCTTATGTAATTATGGTAAAATACGGCTAAGGATATTTGAAAGGATGAGATCAATGAATCATACAGCAGACAATTGTATTTTTTGTAAAATCATTGACGGGCAAATCCCTTGCTCAAAAGTATACGAAGATGAACATGTGCTTGCATTTTTAGATATTAGTCAAGTAACAAAAGGACATACTCTTGTTATTCCGAAAGTTCACAAACAAGACATTTTTGCGTTAACGCCAGAAATCGCATCACACATTTTTTCTGTCGTTCCAAAAATCGCAAATGCGATTAAAGCAGAGTTTAATCCAGTTGGCTTTAACCTACTTAACAATAACGGTGAAAAAGCTGGACAAACTGTGTTCCACTTCCACCTTCATTTAATTCCACGCTACGGTGAAAAAGATGGTTTCGGTGCTGTTTGGAAATCACACCAAAATGAATACACTATGGAAAATTTACAAAACATCGCAAGTACAATTGCAAATAGTGTGAAATAATGACACTATAAGAAGGCGTAATACATAACAAGCCACTTCCCTGAAGTCATCAAATTCCGCATGGCTTGTTTCTTCACCTAAAATGCTCAGGGATGATTGTTTGTGCATAGCACATATAAGAAAGATATGCATATTTTTTCACATCATGAATACGAACAAAAAATAAGGAGGTCTCCTTTTATGTCAAAAGCTAAATCCTTTATTACAGGTGTTATTTGCGGCGGAGCAGTTGCTGGACTAGCTGTTCTTTTCTCAACTCCTTCTTCTGGTAAAGACATGCGCGGCAAGTTAAAAGAAAAAGGAAATGATATTAAAAAGACTTTAGCTGATATTACAGCTGATACGAAATTATTAAAACGTCAAATCGTTGAAACTGCTTCAGAAGGTAAAGAAGTGTTCCAAGAATTAAAAGACGATATGCACGATACACTTTCTAACTGGAAGCAAGATATTTCTCAAAACAAGCGCCATATTGAGAAAGAAATTTTGGACATCCAAAAGTCAATTGAGAAACTACAAGAAGCTGTTCCAGAAAAAGCGTAAACAAATTCCTGCTTAGTTTTTTGCATATAACAAATATTTTTTATATAAATTGACCTTGACACGGCATGTCGTATAGATATGCCGTGTTTTTATGCATTTACAATATATGTTATCACTTAACATGTAAGGACAACGTATGTATTCATGACTCATAAAACGCTTCCATAGTTATGCATGATTTGTATAGAATGTCATTTTTCCGAAAAATTTTCACAATTCTCACAAAAAGACTTTATTAATTTTTATTTTACTGGCATAATAGATAGTAATGAAAAAAGAATGTTAAAGTGGGTGAGTAAATGAAAAGTGGAGAAAAAGATTACTCGGTAAAAGAAGCGATGATTTTCAGCCAACGCATTGCTCAATTATCGAAAGCGTTATGGAAATGTGTAGAGAAAGATTGGCAGCAGTGGATTAAACCTTACGATTTAAATATTAATGAACATCATATTTTAACAATCGCTTATCATTTAAAAGGGGCTTCTATTTCTGAGATTGCTAAGTTTGGAGTTATGCACGTATCAACGGCGTTTAACTTCTCTAAAAAGCTAGAAGAACGCGGCTATCTTGTATTCTCAAAAAAGGAAGATGATAAACGAAATACGTACATTGAAATTACAGACAAAGGGGAAGAATTACTACTTCGCTTAATGGAGGAGTATGATCCTGAAAATAATTCAGTGTTTAATGGGGCTCTTGCACTTCGTAATTTTTATGGGAAGTTCCCAGAAAATATCGAACTGATTGCAATCCTACGTAATATTTATGGACAAGACTTTATCGATATTTTTGAGAAATCATTAGAAGATATTGAAGAGAACTTTACAGAATCCGATCAAAAGTTAGTTAAGAAATAATCTATTTATTTTTTCGCAATCATGCTTAAGAATTCATTCATAAGCGGCTTAAATAAACCTTGTTTTGCTAGCGCTTCCGCAGTTTCGTGTACTTCGAGCTGATGTGGAAGCGCTTTTTCAAATTGATCTAACAGCGCATCGAACAAAAGAAGCCCTTCTGCTTTCTCCACTACATATTGCTCGTTCAGTTTTTCACAAAGATTTAGTATACGTTCAATATCTTTTTTACGAGCTTTTTTCTTTATGATCAAAGAATAAAATGGACACTTCTCTTCATCAATCATTTTAAATAGTAGGTCTACATAGTATTCAGCTTGTTCTAATCTTCTAACAACGTCCATTTTCTCCCTCACTTTCTAACACAAAGTCTTCTATTTCTGAATTTTGTAACACGAACAAAATATCGTGTGATACAATATATGTATATGTATTTTAGCCAAAAGGAGGTCTCGCCTCATGACACTTATAACAGTTGTTTTTGTCGCATTCGCACTTCTTGTTATATTTTACACGAATTTCATGACACATACACTGTGTGAACGAAAACAAATAGCTGCGAGCCGCCAGCCCGGTGTCTTTCGGGTTATTAATGTATGTATAACAATTTTATTAATTTCTAGTTATATAGAAATTATATTTCATGGAAAGTGAGGAAGGAAAGCCCCTTCCTCACTTTTTTCCTCTATAAGCAAATTATACCTACAATAACCAATAAAATAAACAGTACAAGTAATAAAATAAGTTGAGAATTCATCCCCATCCCCTCCTCTATTCTGTATATGCGGCATACGCCCAATATGGCACACTTTCAAAATCTGACACGTGCTGGTTAATTTTTCTTTATCAATATGAAAACGGTTCGAAATATGATATATTAAATTTTGTACATATTGCTTATACTATAGAACAAAACATTCATCAAAACTTTATCCTCAGCCTCGGTAAGCCCTGTTAAGCGCGCTTTACCAATATAAAAAAGCAAAAGTATCAGTGAGACTTAATCGGGCTCTTATGAATCAAAATTCATTGGTGTAGGATAAATTAAAAATACATAATAGTAGGAGTGTTTATCGAATGAAGAAAGCTATGCTTGCCTTAGCCGCAACAAGTGTAATCGCATTATCAGCATGTGGAACATCATCATCAGACAAAATTGTTACATCTAAAGCTGGTGACATTACAAAAGAAGAATTTTACAATCAAATGAAGACACAAGCTGGTAAACAAGTACTAAACAACATGGTTATGGAAAAAGTACTTATTAAAAACTACAAAGTAGACGACAAAGAAGTAGATAAAAAGTTCGATGAAACGAAAAAACAAGTTGGTGATCAATTCGATACACTGTTAAAACAACAAGGTCTGAAAGAAGAAACATTTAAAAATATGTTACGTGCTCAATTAGCTCAAGAAAAAGCAATTGAAAAAACAATCACTGATAAAGAATTAAAAGACAACTACAAGCCTGAAATTAAAGCAAGCCACATTCTTGTAAAAGATGAAGCTACTGCGAAAAAGGTAAAAGAAGAACTTGGACAAGGTAAATCTTTCGAAGAGTTAGCGAAACAATACTCTGAAGATACTGGCTCAAAAGAAAAAGGTGGAGACTTAGGATTCTTCGGACCTGGTAAAATGGTTAAAGAATTCGAAGATGCTGCTTATAAACTGAAAAAAGATGAAGTAAGTGAGCCTGTAAAATCACAATTCGGTTACCACATCATTAAAGTTACAGACATTAAAGAGCCAGAAAAATCATTCGAACAATCTAAAGCTGACATCAAAAAAGAACTTGTTGCGAAGAAAGTGCAAGATGGCGCATTCATGAACGATCTTATGATGAAAGAAATCAAAAAAGCTGACGTAAAAGTTGACGATAAAGATTTAAAAGATCTTTTCGAAGAGAAAAAAGCTGACGATAAAAAAGAAGAAAAGAAATAATGAAGTAAAAAAAAAGCTTGGGCTTCGGCCCGAGCTTTTTTATGTATCCTCTTCGTTAATGAAAGTTTATTTTTTCATTCGTTTAACTAAAACCATCTTTTATGCATTTCACTTAAAAACATTTCTGTAATTTTAAATCCAGAATTTTCTCCTATAATAGAGTCAATCCCGCAATGCGGACAAACTGCTGTGTTATCATCATCCCACCACTCTGTAATTTTTTCTGGATGAAAAATTTCTAAACAATAGAAACAACCACATATAACATCCTTTTCTAAGTGCTTTCTATTACGAGAACAAAAACGATGCGCTTCCTCAAAATATTTTTGCATCAGTATCCCCCTATTCCTGATTTTCTTCTTTGCTTTACTTACATTCTCCTCAATAAAATTGCAATTCTTCCTTAAAGAAAAACACAAAAAAACCTTGATCCACGCCACGCAGAACCAAGGTTTATCTTATTATCATTGATTAAATTCAAAAACTATGTTAAATTAGTACAGAAACACGTTTTCTAAAACGAAAGGAACGTATTTATCCGTATCTTAATTGTACACCAAAACACATCTTCAGTCAACCTCTATTTTTCACTTTTAAAGGAGTGCTACCGTATGAACAAAAAACTTGATTTAGAGCAAAAAAGATTGGATACCGTAATCGAAACGATTACGCAGCAAATTGATAAACTGGAAAACGAAACTGGCAGACGCCGGGCAGAAGTAATCAATATTCGTAAACACTTCTGGGATGACGTGAAAGTGAACACGGATACTTTTGATGATTATCTTGAAACAGTTATCAACTTAAGACAACAAGCTCAGTCACTAGCTGTCACACAAATTACCCATAAGCACACCTTTAATCGACTTGCCGCACTAAAACGCATGCATAAAGCACCTTATTTCGGACGAATTGATTTCAAAGAAGAAGGCGAACCTAGCGCAGAGCAAATTTATATTGGCGTTGCTACACTTACTGATGCTAGCGGAGAAAACTTTCTTATATATGACTGGCGCGCACCCATTTCGAGTGTCTACTACGATTATCCACCAGGACCGGCTGAATACAGTACACCAGAAGGCGTAATTCACGGCAATGTGGAGAAAAAATTACAATACATTATTCAAAATGGCGAGATTGATTCTATGTTCGATACGAGCCTTACAATTGGCGATGAAATCTTGCAACAAGCGCTCGGAAAAGGTACGAACAAACATATGCAAAGTATCGTCGCTACAATTCAGCGTGAACAAAATGAAATTATTCGTCACGATGAAGGCCGACTCCTTATCGTGCAAGGAGCTGCTGGTAGTGGTAAAACGTCAGCTGCCCTGCAGCGAATCGCCTACTTACTATATAAATATCGCGAATGGCTAAAAGCGGATCAAATTATTCTCTTCTCCCCTAACTCTATGTTCAATAGCTACGTTTCTAACGTACTACCTGAACTCGGCGAAGAAAATATGCAGCAAGTGACATTCCAAGAATATTTAAATCATAGACTGAGTAAGTCATTTGACGTTGAAGACCCTTATGAGCAATTAGAATATATGCTAACTGAAACAAATAGCCCTACCTATAAAACGAGAAATGCGAGCATCCGATTTAAAGCATCCACTCAATTTTTCGAGATGATTAGAGCGTACAGACAATCTCTTGAATCTTCAGGTATGCTATTTAGAGGAATGAAATTTAGAGGGAAACTAATCGCCTCAGCTAAAGAAATTACAGAGCAATTTTACAATACAGACTCCTCCCTCCGTTTCAATAATAGAATTGAAAAGTTAACGGATTGGCTAAATAAGCAAATAGATGCACTTGAAAAAGCAGAACTGAAAAAGCCTTGGGTAGAAGAAGAAATTGAACTACTTAGTAAAGACGAATATCAAAAGGCTTATAAATACTTGCAGAAAAAAGGCGAGTTTGACGACAACTCCTTTAATGATTTTGAGAAAGAAGCGAAAGTACTTGGACGTATGATTGTCCGTAAAAAAATGAAGCCACTTCGCAAAGGTGTTCAAACACTGCGCTTTATCAATTTCACAGGCATATATAAACAGCTCTTCACAGATGCATCATGGGTTACTGGGGAAAAACCGAAAGAATGGGATGACATTTGCTCATTAACAGTAAACATGCTTGATGAAGGAAAGCTATATTACGAGGATGCGACTCCATTTTTACTTTTAAAAGAATTAATTGAAGGCTTCCAAACGAACAGATCGATTAAACACGTACTCGTAGATGAAGCACAAGATTACTCTCCGTTCCAGTTCGAGTTTTTAAAACGTCTCTTCCCTGCTGCAAGAATGACGGTACTCGGAGACTTTAACCAAGCGATATTTGCCCATGCGAGTGAAACGGTGAATTTCGATACACTTACGAATTTATACGGGCCAGACGAAACAAACGGCATTAACTTAACTCGTAGCTATCGCTCAACAAAACCGATTATTGAATTTACACGTGCTCTCGTACCGGAAGGGAAGAACATTCACGCCTTCGAACGTGACGGCGCGAAACCTACAGTGACGAAAGTAGCTAACCACAACGAACTACACGAACATATTACTGCTAAAGTTGCTGAACTACAAAAAGAGCAGCACAATACGATCGCAATTATATGTAAATCTGCAACTGAAAGCGCCGCTGCCTACGAAGCACTTAATCATATCGAGAATATTAAACTTGTGAAAAGTAACTCAGCCGAGTATGAGCAAGGTATTGTCGTGATCCCTGCTTACTTAGCGAAAGGTATCGAATTTGATGCTGTTATTATTTACGATGCTTCTGAAGATGTGTACAGTGATGAGAGCGTTCGTAGATTGTTCTACACTGCTTGTACGCGCGCGATGCATGAGTTGCAACTTTATAGTGTTGGCGAGGTTAGTCCTTTTGTGCTTGGGGCTGATTCGGAGAGTTTTGAGCTTATAACGAAAACACCTTGATGATTCAAGGTGTTTTTCTCATTCTAAACGACATATCTTTACGCCGATATACACTTAGCACGATTCCAATTATAAATGCGTGAAACAGAGTTGGTACTAATCCATAACTAATAAAAGGTAATGATATAGAAACGCGTGGTAATAATCCTAAAATCATGCCCACGTTATAAATGAAATGAAATGGAATACAAAAAGAGTTACTCCACCAACGAGTAGCAATTTACCATATCGATCGTTTATTTTATAAGATATGGTCATTATTCTTACTGCAAAAAGAGAAAGAATCACGACAAGAACTAGCGCAAGTACATATCCATAATAGTAAGTCAAACTTGCAAATACAAAATCAGTATGGGTAGCAGGGATAGACTTTATATTTCCATATGTACCAAACCAACCTGCCGATGCCATTGCCTCTTTTAAACGTAAATACCATTGATCATGTTCTGGGTTTAAAAAACCTAAAATTCTAGCTATCCGGTATTCTTTTACGGCAGACCAGGAAAATAAATCCCTAATAATAAAGAAACAAATCGGTAACATTGTAATGAGCCATGCCGTTTTCTTTCCTAGCCTACTCCACCAAAGCATAACAAATACCATCGTGATATAGATGAACAGTGGTAAAAGAGTTGATGTAGTTAGAAATAAATATAAAGAAAATAAATACAACATGAGAAGATGTATAAACTTTAATCTACTGTTATTGAAAAAAGAAGCCCAGGCTAGAAGGAAGAATGGTATTGTCATTAGACAGTCAATTATGATGGAACCAATTTTCATTAATGGCTCACCATTCAAAAAAGCAGTAGGAAAACACTTTATTATTAACAAGATAAGTACACCAATTGTATAAAACAGCCACCCGATTCTCTCTAACTTCCGATAATCAAATAGCATCATCCCAATCGCTGTTGTAACACCGAGAATTACAAATATCACCTTATTCATTAATAAGTCAGCATGTCCAAGCGCTATAACTGGCAAAAACCCTAGCCCCATCGCAGCCACTAATAAACCAATTAAGAACCAATCAACCTTTGGCTTATGTAGTTTATTAAGTTCCTGGCCAAGCTTAATTGGACTTCCCATTTGTTCAACAGCCTTATCTTCAGCAACTTCCTCACTTAATCCTTTATCCATCCACATATTCTTCGTCTGTTTCAAGTGAAAATCTAGTTCCGTTGCTACTAAGTCCTTCGCTTCTTTTGATTTAATATGGTTCGTAACTTCTTTTAAAAAACGCTCTCCTTTTTTGTTCATTTTTTTCTCACCCCTGTACTAAGCCTTTTAATATAAATCGTGCCTTTGTAGCATTTTTCTCTGCCTTTCGCAGCATCTTGTTTCCTTTATCATTTAATTGATAATATTTAGCTCCTGCGTGATCCCAGCTAGATTGGATAAAGCGATTCTGTTCTAGACGATGTAATAAAGTGTATAGAGACCCTTCATCACCTTCGAATTTTTGAATCCCTCTTCCTCTTAGTAACTGCATCAATTCATAACCTGTTTTTTCATTCATAAGAAGTTGTAACACTGCTAAAAGGATATCTTCTTCCTTTTCGGACGATTGCTTAATTTTTTCGCGCACCTGCTTCTGGTGCTGATCAGAAAAACTCAAATGTTTAAACGTTGTGTTCTCCATTGATTTTCGCAAGCCTTTTAATCGATCTTCCATTTGATTATTCCTCCAATCCTTCCTTCAAAAGTTCCTTCGCTTTTTTCAGTCTCGTTTTTATCGTATTTTCCTTTACGTCTATTACCATAGTAATCTCTTTAATTGATAATTCTTCATAATAAAATAGATAAATGACTTCTCGATATTTTATCGGTAAATTCATTACTGCAGAAGCTAACCTACTATCCTCAGCATTTTGAATGACAGTTTGTTCGACACTATCATTTTGAATCCCAATATACGCAAATTCATCCTCTGTAACGATTACCTTTTTGTTATACCAACTTTTTATATAGTCCTTACATTGATTGATCGCAATTCTCCATAACCATGTTTTCACATCCGATTTTCCTTTATATGTATGAAGAGATTTATAGCATTTCACAAATATATCTTGCGTTACATCCTCCGCAACCTCTTTATTATTCACATACGAATACACAAGCTGCAGAACTTCTTGTCCATACTTGTTCATTATTTCGTCGATAAGGTCCTCCTTATCTTCTATTTCAAACGCTTCTATCGTTAATTCATCCACATCATTTCCTCCTTCCCATATATTAGACGACGCACTGTATGGAAAAGTTTTATAAATGTATAAAAAAATATGATCGGCAATCACATTTTTTATAAAGCACTTCCTCAGTAAATTACATATAATAAACCGAATAGTCGTTACAATGCATTCACCTAAAGAGCGTCTTTCTCCCAAGGCGCTCTTTAAGTTTACAATAAGGATTTTGTCTTAGTTTTATATCATCAAGATTCCCCTCATCGCTAAATTAAAAAGTATGGAAAAGTTTTATAAATACATAAAAAAATACGGATGGTAATGTCCATACCGTTTTTTTATGAATATTTATTTACTTCTTGTCCCCTGACACTAATGTTCTGCTTAAAAACAGGAATTTTCATCCATATGTCTTGTTCCCTATTTTAAAACATAATACAATTAATATGTAACTTAATAAGCTATAACTAGTAGGTGTGGTAATCATCTCTTCCATTTTGAAAAAAGGGGGAGGTGATAATATGATCGCGATGTTTGTAATTAAATTAGTGTATGGTATCCTAACCGGAGCTGGCGTTGTCATCGGTAGAAGATACGTCGGTCCATGGCTAATTTCTGTATACAAAAAAGCGAGAACCACCCTGCTTCGTGGAAAAGGTAAGGGCGGTTCTCGGCTAAAACGTTAATGTAATTGTCTTATAACCGCACCTACTACCACCACAATAGCAAGTTAGGTTACACAAGGCAGAAGTTTCTCAGGCTTCTGTCTTTTTTATTTTATGCAAAATTCATACTATATACTCTATCATCATTGTAACACATTTTATTTATTTTTAGTCAAGAGAAAAAACCACCTAAAGGCTCCCCTTCAGGTGGTTCTCTATTTTACACTAACGCAGCTGCCTGTTCTTGTTGATCTACAGGAATTACAGCGTCTGTTAGTGCTTTTTCTAGTTCTGCTGTGTATTTCATTTCAACACTATTATCATTAATAACGCTATAAAGACATATACAGTGGTGAAAGCCTTCTTAGATCTGGAGAATTTTGAGTATGATAAATAATACCTTAATTCGTTCAAAACTTACAATAATGATGGCCTATTATTTATTATCTTGATTTAATTCTATAGAAACCTTTCTTTTCCCTATTCGATTTGCAAAAGGAACAAAAATAATAAACGCCATTCCTAACATAACTCCTACAATCGTATTCACAAAAATAAAATCAATATATACTTTCCCATGATCAATTAAACTAATAGCATATGTTAATAGAATCCCGGCAAAAGTACCAAGTATTAATCCTATAAGGATATATAGAATAACTTGTGTCATTATGACCCTTATAATCCCTCTTTTATCAATACATATCGTCCTTAAAACAGCAAATTCTTTTCTTTTTGAATTTATATTATTAATAAGAGTATTAAATACTCCTAACATAACACTAAACACCATTACTATCATCACTACAATAAATATGGACCATCTTTGATAAAACATTTGTTTTGCCTTTTTGACCGACTGTTCATAGCTATTGATTTGTAATTCTGGATACTGTTTTTTTAATTCTTCTAATTGTTTCAAGGTATATTGTTCATCGTTGGAGCTAATAAATAAACGACTAAATACAGTGAAATCTGTATTAAATTCTTTATTTCTCCAATCCATATACATTTCTACATTTGAGCCAGATAATTTTTGAACGATTTCCCCCACAACAACTCTTCCATTCTCTTCTATTTTTTGTGAGGATTCTGAGTACATACCAAGAACAATACTATCCCCTACATGAAGATCATGTTGTAGCGCAAAACCTTTAGTAATAACAACCTTATTTTCCACATTTGTAGAAAGAAGTGGAAGTAAATTTTGTTTCCCCATCTCCTTTAAATCAGCTAATGCATAATTAAAAGAAACATATTGATCGCCTTTCTTCAATTCTGCAGAAACAAAATTACTTAGCGTGCTTACTTCCTTAACGCTTTTTATTTTTTTTATCTCCGCTTGCAATTCTGCATGCTTAATTGTTGAATTTTTACTTAAATGACTTTTTACAATAATATTTGTTGGATATTCTTGTTTTAAATATGCTTCTTCATTCTTTTGAATAGTTTTTAATAGTGCCGATCCAAAAACAGCAATAATCATCATTGTACTAATAGTCAAAACAACAAATGTATTCTTTTTTACTTGTGGTATAAGATTCTTAATTGCTACAAATGATGTATTACCAGTAAGATATTTAATGATAGGTAAAGTGCGCGTTAATAACGTTGGAAGATAAATAGGAAACAATATAAATATCCCTAATATTAATAACAGTGATCCAATTAATACAAACGCTACTCTTGTACCTTCTCCATAAGTTACAAACCTTCCTATAAGAATTAGAGCTATACTGATAAAAGTTATGAATTTCCCAAATTTCAAATACTTATTTTTATTAGAAAAATCGACTTTTTCATTGTCCTGCATAATTTTAAATGGCAACACTTTTGCACTCTTATAAGAGGGCAAAAGCATGAATATTTCAATCAATATTGCGCCAAAAATCATGACCATTACTGCTATTTTATAATCAAATCCTAACGAACTAATTTGAAAAGAAAATAATTTTTCCAGCCATTTTTGCAAGAATTGATTACTTATCACAGCTAGCACAAAGCCCAAGATAGTACCAATAATATTAATCAAGCTACATTGAAATAACACAACTTTAAATATTTGTTTTGTTGTCGCTCCAATGGATCTCATAATAGAAATTTGATTTTTATATTTATATAAAAACAATTCAAAATTAGAAATAATCATCAATGAAGTAACAACAAGCATGAGTACCGACAAAATAATCATAAATATATTTAATGAGGCTAGATTACTCTTTAAAAATTCATCTTCTTCTGTTACATCAATTCGTAAGTCCGAATCAATTTCTCTAATTTGATTAGCTAATGTTAGTACATCTTCATTTTCTTTCATCTTAATTAAAACATAAGTGGCTTCAATATTTTTACTATTCTTTTCCTGCATAAGTCGTTGAACTGTATCTTTAGATAATATAATTATATCAGGAGGCATCCCCGTTGCATCTAAATCTGTCAATAACTCTTTTATCTTATATTGTTTATTTTCTATTAAAATACTATCCCCTATTCGAACCTTCAATACTTGAGCTAATTCTTTATTAATTATCACTTCATTGGATTCTATATTCTCATCAAAATGATACTTACTTTTTGTTAGCAAATCATTTTGAACCCCAACTGTATACATATTTGTGTTTAAACTATCAACTTTTAAACGTGTAACCAAGGCACTCGATGATTGTTTAATACTTTTTGAGGATGTAATTTTATCTAATAGGGACTTATCCATGACTTTTGTTTGATCACTACTGTAACCAACTGACAAATCCATATCTCCATATATCTGTTTAACTTTATTTTCTATTGAATGTCTAGCATTTACCGAGAAAGTTCCCATTGTGATAATTAACGAAATGGACAACATCACACTAACAATTGATGACAATGCAATAAATTTATTCGCTCTAAAAAAACGTAATGCTATTCCCCTAATAGATCTAATCATTGCACTTTCTCCATCAACGCTTTAAACTTCTCTAAAATATTTTCCATATCGATCGGTCCATTATCACATACATAATTGTCAACAATTTT
The DNA here is from genome assembly GCF_051915185.1 of Bacillus cereus group sp. MYBKT14-1. Lineage (NCBI taxonomy): Bacteria > Bacillati > Bacillota > Bacilli > Caryophanales > Bacillaceae > Bacillus > Bacillus cereus group sp. MYBKT14-1. Next base: position 25,507 of record NZ_JBQAEF010000006.1, read on the forward strand.
TCCATCATGGAAAAAAATCACGCGATCTGCGTATGTTGCTACATTGGGGTCATGTGTAACTAAAACCATACTTTGATTTAATTTTTTTTTCATCTCTACTAACATTTTTAAAAGTTCTGTAGTTCTATTAAAGTCTAAATTCCCAGTTGGTTCATCAGCTAATACGATAGGTGGTGATGTAATTAATGCCCTTCCGATAGCAACACGTTGCTGTTGCCCCCCTGAAAGTTGAACTGGTCGATGATTAGACCAATTTTCCAAACCAACTAGTTCTATCATCTGCTGTACCTCAGTGTCTATTTCCTCTTTTTTTATATCTTTTAAAATAAGCGGTAATGCAATATTTTCTTTAACTGATAAATCTTTCAATAAATTAAATGATTGAAACACAAACCCTATATTCTCACTCCGGTATTTTGTCGCATATGGTTCAGTAAACATATTATTTTTCACTTCCCCATTTAACAAAATAGTGCCTTCATCTGGACTATCTAAAGCACCTAATATGTTAAGTAATGTACTCTTTCCTGAACCACTTGTTCCCATAACTGCAAGTAACTCACCTCTATATAAATTAAAGGATACATTTTTTAGTGCTTTAACTTCATAGCCAACGCCCTTATAAGTTTTACACAAATTTTTCACAGATAATAAAAACTGACTCTTGTCCATAATACACCTCAATGTCTTAAATCGAATTTTGCGTTATTTGTTCCTCATACCATTTTGCTTGTGATAAATACATTTCATAATATACTCCACGTTTATTCATTAACTCATCGTAGTTTCCCTCTTCAACTATATTCCCATTGTCCATTACAACAATTCTATCTGAATACTTTGTAGGTCCTAATCTATGAGAAATAGTTATTGTCGTTTTATTTTCAGATAATCTGTTGAAAAGTTCAAAAATTTTCATCTCACTTAGTGGATCTAATGCTGCAGTAGGCTCATCTAAAATAATTAAATCTGAATCTTTCAAGAACCCTCTTGCAATAGCCAATTTTTGCCACTCTCCACCAGATAACTCTCTCCCATCTGGTATTTCTCTAGTTAAATATGTATCCAGATTAAATTGATAATTTTTTACTTTCTCATATAACCCTACCTTTTGTAGTGCATTATATAATTCCTGATCATCGTTTAACTTCTTTAGATTCCCAAATCCTAAATTTTCTCTTACACTAAATTTATATTTATAAAAATCCTGGAAAATTGCTGCTACTCTTTCAAAATAAGTTATTTTATCAATATCTTTAATATTTTTTTCGTTTACTCTAATTTCACCATCACTTACATCATAAAGGCCTAAAATACATTTAACTAGTGTAGTCTTTCCAGAACCATTATGCCCTACAATTGAAATATTTTCTCCCTTATTAATCTTTAAGTTTATATTATCCAATACTTTAACATTAGTTTTTGGATAATAAAAACTTATGTTTTTTAAAGATATCTCTTCTACGCTTTGAATTTCTATGGGATCTACTTCTTTTTTATTTTTAACATCGTAATCCAATATTTGCATTAGAGCACTATTATAGATAGCTGTCTCAAAAATCGAACCTAGATGAGAACCAATTGAACCAAATATTGATTGCACAGAAGCTACTGCCCCAAGTAAAGCAACATAGTCACCAATGGATAACTTATTATTAAATATTTGGTATACAAGTATTAAAGATACAACTAAACTAGACACCTGTAATAGTAATGCGGCAATCGATTTAGTTTTGCACTCCCATAAAGCTAAGTTGAGTTTATATTTTTGTATAACTTTAAATAAGTTAGACCATTTATTTAATAAAAAATCTCCCGAATCATTAATCTTTATCTCTCTGATAGCACTTTTATCAACAAAAAGGTTATCAGTAAAGCCCAGTTCTCTATCTTTAGCCGCTGTTTCTTTAGTCATTCTATAATTTTTAGACTTTGCTATAAAAATCAAAATAATACCTGGCAATGTAGACAAAAATAGTGCAATAGGTAATATCCAATGGATCGCAAGCAATATCCCACAAATCCCAATTAAAGAAATCAAGCTTTGTAAAACCCCTATCAAACTACTAATTACCCTTACACCATTTCCGCTTATTGCTATATTCGCTAAATTTATAGTGTCAAAAAAACTACTATCTTCATATTCTTTTAATGGTATTTTAATCAATTTTGTTAACATTATTTTTTTTAGAACATAATTAACAGTCTGGGTAATACGAGTAAATATATATATTCCTATATTACTCAATACAGAAGAGAAGTACTGCAATAAAAAAGTTACTACCAACAAAATTATTACAACTTTTTGAGCATCAGGGTTATTATGTATATTAGTAATCGTGTCAATGGTTTGTTTATTTAAAATGATTAAAATTGGTGGAATAGTAGCGGTAATAAGTGATAATATACAAAATAAGATTAAACTCAAAGGATGCTCTCTATATATATAACCTAGAAAATATTTCTGAGTTTTTATAAATGCCCAAAATTGATTATGTCTTTTCTCCTTCACTATAATCCTCCTCTCAATTAGCTAGTTTAATTTTTCAAGTTATATAGTTAATCAAGTTTTCTTTAGTAATATGACTATTCTCTTCAACTTTACCACTTTCATCCACTCTCATTGCAAAAGGAAATACATCAATATTGAATTTATTAATAATAATATCTTCATCAATAAATAATGCTCTATCCTTATAAACACTATTGCTCATATATTTGAAATTTTTTTCTGTTTTTATTAAAACTAGTTTAATTTCACTTAGGTAGCTAATATTAAAAACATCTAACGAGCTAAAAACTTTATTACATTCTTTGCAATCTAGATCTAAAAAAACAAGTGTATTTTTATTTCCTAATACATTATCGTAAATCCCCTTTATGTCTCCATCAACATTGTTAAAATCAACGTTTGGAATCTTGTCTCCGATTTCTAGTCCCCCCTGAACTACTTGACCCCATTTTAATTTTAAAATTGTAATTATATGTAAGGCTGTTTGTATCGTTATAATAATAAGTAATGAAATTATTATTTGATGATTTATATCCATTATTGCTCCTCCAATTACAACTTAATTAGATAATTTATTAGGAAATATAATTTCAAATATTAATCGAATTAATATTAATGTTATTGTCCAAAATACAGAAATTATAATAATTTCTAGTCCATGCATTAAATGCTCCTTATGAGTCAATACTGTGCTTAAATTTGTGCCATTAAATATTATATTTGGAATAATACTAAGCAATAATAGTAGACATTGAATTAATCCACCATAACCAAGTTTAGTCTCTATTATTTTTCCAAAACAAAAACATTTCTTTTGCTTTTTTTCAACAATTACTTTGAAGTTGATTAAAATAAACATGACTATCAAACCTATCGCTATAATATTAATAAACATATTATTATTAAAAATAATTAAGGATACACCTAAAAAAATCTCCAGAAAAGGGAATAACATTCCAAATATAGATGCTAATTTTTCAGGCATTAAATTCATTTCAACAATCGATTGAGATGCTTCTTTTATAGCAATCAATTTAAACAAACCCGAAATAAAAAAAAGTAATCCTACAGACACACTAAATATTAATGTTATAACATTCAAAAGCCTAATTCCTCCTAATCGATAACTAGTCTGCATAATATATCATGTTAAAATATGGTCTATTATAAAAGTCTAATCTCACAACCATATATCAGTACTATGGATAATAATAAAATAATATTAACAGCTAAATTTTTTGTTGTTACTTTCTTAGGCATATTTAAGGAAAAACAACCACAATTATTTATAAATTCTTTGTTTATGTTAATTACTATCAGTAATATATAAAACACTTGAATTATTAAACCTATAATTAGAACAATATTTGAATATATTGTAGTTATTAATAATAATGCTAAGAATAGCTCTAAAGCAATTAATAGAGAAGTAATAACATTTAGTGATTTTTCTTTTTTAACTATTTGATAATCTTTCATAGCCATATAATAAGCAAATGGCTTTTTCACTTTAGTTCTAACACTTTTTAGAAAAATCAAACCAAGAATAACATATGACATCTTAATCATAATTAGATAAACTGTATCCATAATTTAATCCTGCCCTAACCTTTTTTTGAGTTCTACCAGAAATTCTTGATTATTGAAGTTTTCCTCGAATTCACCAAAATGTATGATTTCTTTTAATTCCTTACCATTTTTCATATATATAATTGAAGGAATAAAACTAATGTCTAATATTTTAATAAGTTCCATATTTAGTTCAGATGAAGCATGTGTGTCATTAGATAAATCTACTAAAACACATCGTCTTTCTTTATTAATAATATTTAACAACTCTATAAACAAATTAAAATCATGTATAAAGCTTTCTCTATCTGAGCATATAGCATATCCTGTATAGTCATTAATCTTCTTCCTAAATTCCGATCCACTCATAATACTTGCGGTAAAATCTTGATTTTTTTTAATTTTGATATATATGTATGCGCATGTAATAATTGCTACTATTAAAATTATTATAAAAAGGTAAGTCACCATTAAAATTCTCCTATGAATACTAATAAAATAAATTTAAAAACAATTAAACATTTTTTGTTTCATCAGTTTAGTAAATTAACATGTTTTATCAATGGATTAATATTCCTCTCATTAAAAACTATAAAATTAGGCAATCATACCAGCTACACAGCTGGTATGATTATCTTTCAATTTATTTAGCATTGGTTAGAGTCGGAACTACAACCATCTACAACCGCACATTTAAATACTTCTTTATATCCTGGAAGCCAACCAGCATGTACATATTTTCTTTTTTTCGTATAGTACGCTCCTGTTTCATCTAATGCGAAATTTTCTTTCCCCCAAGAGCAATCTCCTTTAATTACACTTTCACTTTTACCACAATTCACCATTGAAGGTTTTACAAATGTTTTCATTTAACTTATCTCCTTTAACTTTATAAGTATAATAATCCTAAATAATTACATATTATTTCTTAGCATTGGTTAGAGTCAGAACTACAGCCATCTACAACTGCACATTTAAATACTTCTTTATATCCTGGAAGCCAACCAGCATGTACATATTTTCTTTTTTTCGTATAGTACGCTCCTGTTTCATCTAATGCGAAATTTTCTTTCCCCCAAGAGCAATCTCCTTTAATTACACTTTCACTTTTACCACAATTCACCATTGAAGGTTTTACAAATGTTTTCATTTAACTTATCCCCTTTAGTTTTATGAGTATAATAACTTCAAATAATTTCTAACTATATTTCAATTACATTCTTGACATATTGTGCGTTTCGAAAAATCTGTTACCAATAAATATACATATTGCGCTATTCACCTGTATATTTTTGCTTAATAAAATAATTATTTATTTATTTTTAGCATTGGTTAGAGTCAGAACTACAACCATCTACAACCGCACATTTAAATACTTCTTTATATCCTGGAAGCCAACCAGCATGTACATATTTTCTTTTTTTCGTATAGTACGCTCCTGTTTCATCTAATGCGAAATTTTCTTTCCCCCAAGAGCAATCTCCTTTGATTACACTTTCACTTTTACCACAATTCACCATTGAAGGTTTTACAAATGTTTTCATTTAAATCAATCTCCCTTATTGTTTTTTGATAAATAACGCAATAGTTTTATACTAATTTTAATTAAATATATTCATTATAAATTCACAAAAAATTAGTTAACATTAATTTCATATATAAAAATATTGCGTTATTTATTTGATATATTTTCTACTAATTATTTTGATTTAACCTTTGTTGATACTTTATAAACCATATTTCAATACAAAATAATGTCCAAAAATCTTTTCTATTTTCAAGACCATTTCTCCATTTTGCGAGTTCCTCGTGCCACTCTTCATGCGAAAGCAGGTTAAGCTTCTCTACAATCATCGGATTTTCCATTAATCTGTATATTTTATCCCAATTCTTTCGAATGCTTTTATAAGTATAATCTAAGTGAGTTGTTTTATTAATTTTATTAACAATATTTGGAGTTAAGTATTTCTCCATTGATTTTCTTAATATATATTTAGTAGTTTCAGTTGAAAATCTAAATTCACCGGGGATTTTGTAAACGAATTCGATTAATCTTCTGTCTAAAAACGGATGACTAATATCTGCACCTACTGCAGCACCTATTACCCTATCTATATATAAGTGTGCTTTAGCATTAGTAATTTGGTAATATAATTCCTTTTGGTGAAAACGTTTAATATTTCTCATTTTTTTATTCATAAACTTATAATAATTACTATCTGTATTCCCAATAAATTCTTTGGCTAAATCAGGAGATAGTACACAGTTATAAAAATTTTTAAGGGCTGATGTATTTGTAGTTATAGAATAATCAGTAATCCAAGAAAATGTTTTTTTCAGTTGTCCTTTATTAAAAAAATCTCGAGTTGTATGTAAGGAACCTTTTAATAGATGATCACCCGCGAAGCCACTCAATATGTTAACTAAGTTATTCTCAACTGATTTTTTCACAGTATTATATGTGAAATTAAAAGATATTGAATTTACATTCGGTTCAAAAGTAAAAGGGTCATCATTAGGGAATTTTTCAAACATCAATGTATTATCTAAATTTAAATATATTCCTTCATCATTATATTTGTGAGTTAATTCATTAATATATTCTCTTTCATCACAATTCTTCAATTCATCAAAAACTGCACTAACTGATGAAATATGGAGTTTTTTTTCTTCCTTCGCAATAATTTTGGAAGCTGCGTACAACGAGGTAGAATCCATCCCTCCACTCAACATTATTGCGTTTCCTTCCTCTTTATCTAGCCTATCTTTTACAGCTTGAAATAATAAATCTGAAAATTTTCTGAAATAATCTTCCTCAGTCTTATATAATATTGTTCCAGAAACTTTAGATAAATCCCAATATGTTTGCACTTTAGATACGTCCTGATTTATGTTTAAATAACATCCACTAGGGATTCTAAAAATATTATTATAGGGTGTATCTGTTGTATCAATTATTCCGTTTCTCTCATGAAATTCTTTGAAATAGTTATAATTTATATCTTTAAAATCAAAGTAACTCTTTAATAAGAAAATATCACTTGCTAAAACGTATTCATCCTTATGCTTAACCCAAAATAAAGTTTTCACCCCTATATGATCTCTTACTGCAAATGTTTTTTGCTTCGCTTGATCATACAGTACAAATGAGAATTCGCCTACCAAATCTTTTATAAATTCAATCCCTTTTTCTTTGTATAAATAACTAATGATATATTCACTTTCTACGTCTTCATCTAACGATATTGAAAGATTATATTTCCTTATAAGCTCTCTTTTGTTATGTAATACAATATCCCCAATAATTAATATGTCACCAAATTCAAATTTAGTGTTTATATTCTTATGGCTATTGGCGGCAAAAAATTCAAAATGATTTTTCATTCCATAATTTTCTTCAACTTTTATTTTAAATTCATCAAAAATAGTATTCTTTATACTTAGATTTTTAAAATCTTTTTCCTTAGAAGAAACGGATACCAAAAACCATTTCATTTTAAATCCTCCTTCTTTAATTCCCTCGAATCCAATATAATGTTATATCGACTTGTTTCTTCTTGGTCATCAAAAAAATTATCACCATTGCACTGTAACCATGCGTGAGCCTCAAAAGGAAATTTTTTAATCCCTATAACCATCTCAACTGGTATTGCGAAATTTTTTCTAATAATTTTATACCCTAGTAAAGTTTTATGTATGCAATCGGCCTTTCTTGGATACCAAACACAAACAACATCTAATATATGGAATATTCTTTCGATTTCACTTTTAGTTTTTTCTATAGATTCCTTGTCCCATTTTATATCCCTTATATTAAGATGTTTATATGCATATCTTTTAAATGTATTATTAAATCCATTTCTTGATAATTCCATGTCGAATTTTACTAATAATACTAACAAGTATATGTATGTATTCAAATTCTTAAACTTACTTATCAATCTCAATTACCCCTGCCTTCTCTAAATTAAAAATAAAATCCATTATTTCATTCTTAATAACTTCTCTTTCGCCATCAAACTCTTGAAATATAGAGTCAATTATCTTTGTTACTTCTGATAGAAGTTCGATTTTCTTCCAAATCTCAGATCCTGTGTGATCTAATGCATAGAAATTATTTTTAATCATATTCACTAGAATAATTTCATTATTTTCTTCATATACAATTACATCTTTATTTACCGAAATATCCAATTAATCAACTCCATTTTCCTGCCATTTATATTTCACAACAAAAAACATATTTTTACAAAAAATATGTTTTTTTACTTTTTCCATTAGCGACATCTTGATATTACAATACGAACCAAAATTTGTATATAAGTTCCACATAATTTCCAATATGCAATTTTATATATCTGGATAAATAAATTAAAATTCCCTTTAGAGATACATCTATCTAAAGATTCTGACAGAAGAGAGTCCGAATACTCCCACTTAATTATAATTTTCAAATATAAAAATTCTTCTAATCATCTAGTACAAAATAGAAGAGGGTTCTTTGATGGAAATTTATTTAATTTTAACTGTCCCCGTTTGAAACATACGTTTCCTTCTTGTTCTTTGTTACTTCACATATCGTTTTAATGATTTCGTGCGGTACAAAAAGTGAAAAACACCCTGCTTGCGAAAAAGGTAAGGGCGGTTCTCAATTAAATTGTTGATTTGATTGTTCAATAACCACATCTACTACCACCATAGAAGTATGGTTGTACAAGACAGAAATTCATGAGTGTTCTGTCTTTTTTTATTTTATGCAAAAAAGCTTATAAACCCATTAGAAACCTTAATATTCAAAATAAAATTAATACACTCTATTTACTTATAATCACGGTTTTAGTGCGTGCATAATAAAACAAAAAACCACCTAAAGGCTCCCCTTCAGGTGGTTCTCTATTTTATGCTAACGCAGCTGCCTGTTCTTGTTGATCTACAGGAATTACAGCGTCTGTTAATGCTTTTTCTAGTTCAGCTGTGTATTTCATTTGTTCTTCTTTGCTCCAGCCTAGTTTCGCAGCCATGTAGTTGATTACTGCTTCTTTCCACTCGTATACCCAGTGGATATTGAAGAATACAGCGCCTCTACGGCGTACGAAGAAGTCAACTGGCTTTGCTGTCATTTCGTAATCCATTGCGTATACAAGCGGGATTAGAACGTCTAGTGGCATGTTGTATTCTTTCGCTTCGTCTTTATGTTTTTTCGCTAAATCAAATAGTACGTCAACGTTAGAGCCGTAGAATTTCGCGAATTCTTCTGCTTGTGCTGTTGTTAAACCATATTTCGTACCTTCGCCAGCTTTTTTCGCAACGAATGCTGGGAATCCGTGTGAACCATCTACATGTCCACCAGAGATTGGCATATGTTTCGTGTCGCTCTTCGGATATGCGCTATGACCTTCTTTTTGTAGTAAGTTCGTTACGTAGTCTACTACCATTTCAGCCATTTTGCGGTATCCAGTTAATTTACCACCTGCGATTGTAATTAAACCAGATTCAGAAGTCCAAATTTCGTCTTTACGAGAAATTTCAGATGCACTCTTACCTTCTTCGTAAATTAACGGACGTACACCAGCCCAGCTTGATTCGATGTCTTTCTCTGTAATTTTCACGCTTGGGAACATGTAGTTAATCGCATTAATGATATATGTGCGATCTTCTGTTGTCATTTGTGGTACAGCTGCGTCTTTATCATAGAACGTATCTGTTGTACCTACGTATGTTTTTCCTCCGCGAGGAATCGCGAACACCATACGTTTATCTGGTGTATCGAAGTAAATCGCTTGACCTAATGGGAAACGTTTTTGATCAATTACTAAGTGAACACCTTTTGATAACTGAAGTACTTTTCCTTTTTTCGAGTTATCTTTTTCACGAAGTGTATCTACCCAAGGACCAGCTGCGTTTACAATTTTCTTACCGTAAACTTCATATACTTCACCGTCTAGTAAATCGATTACACGTACACCACATACTTTTCCATCTTTATATAAGAAACTGTCTACTTTTGCGTAGTTAACAGCTTTCGCACCATGCTCAATTGCTTCTTTCATTACTTCAATTGTAAGACGCGCATCGTCTGTACGATATTCTACGTAGTAACCGCCGCCTTTTAATCCTTCTTTTTTTACAAGAGGCTCTTTGTTTAGCGTTTCTTCACGGTTAAACATCTTTCTGCGCTCGCTTCGTTTTACACCTGCTAAGAAGTCGTATACACGAAGACCAATTGATGTACTAAATGATCCGAACGTACCGCCTGTATGGAACGGAAGTAACATCCACTCTGGTGTTGTTACATGGGGACCGTTCTCATATACGATCGCACGCTCTTTCCCCACCTCTGCTACCATTTTCACTTCAAGTTGTTTTAAATAACGTAGACCACCGTGTACAAGCTTCGTTGAACGACTTGATGTACCTGCTGCAAAGTCCTGCATTTCAAACACAATTGTTGATAACCCGCGTGTTGCTCCATCTAATGCAATACCAGAACCAGTAATACCTCCACCAATTACGATCACATCTAACTCTTGTTTATTTACTCCGTTTAATACGTCTTTACGTTGTTTACTTGAAAATTTCATGGTAATTCCTCCCTTTGATAACGAAAAAAGAGACCACAAACTCCGCTATAGATTTCGCCTCTATAGCGCGTTGTGGTCTCTCCAAATCTCCTACCGAATTATTAACTTGTCACCATTATAACACTGTTTATGATTATTTGAAAGCTTTTGTTGCTTCAATTGCTTTTTTCCATCCAGCATATAGCTCTTCGCTTGTTTTCGCTTCCATCGTTGGTTCAAAGCGTTTGTCCATATGCCACTGTTCTTTAATTTCATCTTGGTTTTTCCAATATCCAACCGCAAGACCAGCTAAGTATGCTGCACCTAGAGCCGTTGTTTCGTTGATTACTGGACGCTCTACAGGAACATCTAAAATATCACTTTGGAACTTCATTAAGAAGTTATTTTTAACTGCTCCGCCATCAACGCGTAATGTTTTCAGCTCAATACCTGAATCTGCTTCCATTGCGCATAATACATCTTTCGTTTGGTAAGCTAAAGATTCTAGCGTTGCACGAATGAAATGCTCTTTCGTCGTACCGCGCGTTACACCAAACATAGCGCCGCGTACTTCACTATCCCAATAAGGTGTTCCTAGTCCAACGAATGCTGGTACAACGTATACACCGTCAGTTGATTCAACGCGACTCGCATACACTTCACTCTCACTTGCATCTTTAAACATGCGCATTCCGTCACGTAACCATTGAATTGCAGAACCCGCTACGAAAATACTTCCTTCTAATGCGTAGTTTACTTTACCATCTATTCCCCATGCAATTGTTGTTAATAGACCGTGCTCAGAAGCTACTGCTTTTTCACCTGTGTTCATTAACATGAAGCAACCAGTTCCGTAAGTATTTTTCGCCATACCTTCACCGAAACAAGCTTGTCCAAATAATGCTGCTTGTTGGTCACCAGCTACACCTGCAATCGGTACATTTTGGCCGAAGAAGTGGTAATCAATTGTTTCTCCGTAAATTTCAGATGATGGACGCACTTCTGGAAGCATGCTCTTTGGTACTGTTAACATTTCTAGAAGCTCATCATCCCACTGTAAGTCGTGAATGTTAAACATTAACGTACGTGATGCGTTTGAGTAATCTGTTACGTGTGCTTTACCACCAGATAGTTTCCATACAAGCCACGAATCAATTGTTCCGAATAATAAATCGCCGTTTTCTGCTTTTTCTCTTGCACCTTCAACGTTATCTAAAATCCATTTTACTTTCGTACCAGAGAAGTATGCATCAATTAAAAGACCTGTTTTTTCGCGAACCATTTCGCTATAACCTTTTTCTTTTAACTCATCACAAATTTCAGCTGTTTGGCGAGATTGCCATACGATTGCGTTGTAAATTGGTTTACTAGTTGTTTTATCCCATACAACCGTTGTTTCACGTTGGTTCGTAATACCGATACCTGCGATTTGTTCTGGTTTTACATCTGCTTCGCTTAAGCAAGTTGCGATAACTGCTAAAATAGATCCCCAAATTTCTTGTGCATTATGCTCTACCCAGCCCGGCTTTGGAAAATGTTGTGTAAACTCTTTTTGAGCTGAATGAACAATTTCACCTTTTTTATTGAAAAGAATTGCGCGTGAGCTCGTTGTTCCTTGGTCTAATGAAAGAATATATTTTTTCATATCGGTTTCCCCCTTATGCTACTTTTCTACTATTTGTATTGCTTCCGCTTTTTTTACTTGTCATATAAGAGATTGCTAGTACAATCACAGTTGCGATAATCACATAAATAAGTGCTGAATTTTGTTTTCCTTCAAATACAACTTGATGGAATAAACCTGCAAGTGATCCACCTAAAATTGGACCAACTACTGGAATCCATGCATACTTCCAGTTTGAACCGCCTTTTCCTGCAATCGGAAGGAAGAAGTGTGCGATACGCGGACCTAAATCACGCGCTGGGTTAATTGCGTATCCTGTTGTCCCACCTAATGATAAACCAATACTTACAATTAAGAAACCTACGATAAATGGATTTAATCCATCTGCAAATTTATTTGCACCAATTGCTAATATACCAAATACTAAAACGAATGTTCCAATCATTTCACTTAAAAGGTTTGCAAATGTGTTCGGAATTGCTGGACCTGTTGCAAATACACCTAACTTTGTTCCTGGATCTTCTGTTTCTTTCCAGTGTGGTAAGTAATGTAAATATACGATAACTGCCCCGATAATTGCCCCAATCATTTGTGCTACGATATAACCTGGTACGTCACTCCATGGGAACGCTCCCTTAAATGCTAATCCTATCGTTAACGCTGGATTCAAATGTGCCCCACTAATTGATCCAACCGCATACGCTGCAACCGCTACTGCTAAGCCCCAGCCCATTGTAATAACAATCCAACCTGAATCTTTCGCAAACGATTTCTTTAAACTTACACCAGCACAAACGCCGCCACCAAGTACGATTAACAACGCAGTCCCTATTAACTCTCCTAAAAATGCTGACATAGTATCCCTCCACAATCAATTTAAACGCTTTCAAATGTGATAGAGGTAAAATGAATGGCCATTCGTTTTTGTCAAAAGAAAAAGACCCACAGCTTGCACGCTTCTATATAAATTTATATAGAAACAATGAAATGTGGATCTCTACTTTTCTCCGTCACGTTTATTAACTTGTCTATAATGTTAACCGTAAATGAAAGCGGTGTCAACGAAAAAATTCACATTTTCGTCACTTTTTTTGGTAATGTTTCCATAGTTCACGTTTTGATGTCGTAATTGCTGTCGCACCAGCGTTTAATGCTCTTTCCACATCTTCTACAGTACGAATAAAACCACCTGCTAAAATCGGTACACCAGTACGCTCTTTCACTTCAGCGATAACATCCGTTAATGCTCCAGGAAGTACCTCAATATAATCCGGTTTCGTCTTATCTAAAAGATTGCAGCTCTTTTCCATCGCACTCGAATCGATTAAAAAGATGCGTTGTATTGCCACAACACCTTTTTGCTTCGCCTTCATAATAACACTCGCCTTTGTTGAAAGTAACCCGTACGGTCTAAACTCCTGACATAAATATTCCGTCGCATGCCCATCACTCTGCAAACCATGAATTAAATCCACATGTAAAAACACCTTTTTACAATATTGCTTCGCAAGCGATATAACACTCTTCAATTGACCGACATGAATATCTAAAATAACGATATATTCATACGAACTATGTAATAGCTTTTCCAAATCTTTAATTTGCCTCACTGCCGGCAAAATCTTCTGTTCATGAAATTCCATTCTAAATGTCCCCTTCTTTATGTCATCCTATCCTTTATAGTACACAATTTAAGTGAAAAGAACAGCCAGTGTTGGGGATTTCTTTCAAATCTTTCCTCTATTTATATATTTTCTTCAACTTATCGGAACCTATACCACCTATAATCATGAATACAAGGGGCAAAAGATTCATTACATATGGCGCATCTGCTACAATTGTAATACTTGCTCCAGCAAACTTATTTAGCATCCATACAACGATTTTTGCAATAAACAAAAATACTCCTATCATAAATAGACTATCAAAAAACACCTTCCATTTTGGATACGCCAATTGCTTACTATCTTCAATTATTTTCTGCGTCAATTCTTCATCACTCCTTAGCAGTTCATCAATTGTAATACCGAACAGATCACTTAAATGAATAATAATTTCAATGCTCGGATAGTTCTTTCCCGTCTCCCATTTCGAAACAGATTGCCTGCTCACATGAAGTTTTTCAGCCAAATCATGTTGCGACCAATTTCGTTTTTCTCGTTCTTCTTTTAAACGCTCACTAAAAATCATACTGTGTTTATCACCTCTCTATGCCCATTATGTTCAAATAAATGATGAAGAGTAAAGCGAGTTATTGTTGCATTTCCTGCACAACTTATACGTTACAGCTTATAATGGCGCTCTTTTATATGTATCTTCCCTATACTATGCTCCAATAATAATTTCCCGAACAATAATACAAGGGACGGATACTAATAAAGTGAAACTTTAATCAGCCCTCACTAATCGGGCTTTTACGGACAGCCCGCGCCCCACCTAACTTCTTTGATTCCGCTGAATTTTGAGGTGGGTCTTACTGCCCCGCAAATAGCGGGATAAAGACTAGATTAGGCATAAAAAATACGCCATCCCTTCTTATCAGTCTCCAGAAAGAATAACGCAAATTTTCATTTTTACTCATCACTTTTCGGACTATATGAAAACCCCGGATATTTCACAACAGGCCACTTCTCCTTACGAAGAGAATCCATTACTTGCGGCCCAACACGTATATTACTCTCCACTATTTCTTTAGGAGTCAGTGCCATCCATTGATTTAACGATACATCTTCAAAACGATTGCTTCTGAACATCTCTAAAAACCATAATGTTTCGTCACCTGTATTTTGGATATAATGCCCCGTCGCAAATGGTACATATCCGACATCACCAGCTCTATAATCAAATGTACGAGCGGTACCATTTCCAAGAAACACAGTCATTCTCGCTTCCCCTGTCAAATAATATTGCCATTCATCATTATTCGGGTGCCAATGAAGTTCTCTCATTCCACCAGGCTCAACCTCAACGAGCGCTGCTGCGATTGTTTTTGAAATAGGGAAATTTGTAGAATCTACAATTCGAACGCTACCACCAGGCGTCTTAATCGGCTTTTGTTTTAACAATTCATGTTTAAATGTTAAAGGAACTTCTCCTTTCGGTGATTGAACTTCCTGACTTTCAAGCGAACCTGGCACCTCTCCTTGATAAATATAAACTTGATCTGAAGGGAGAGAACGAAAAACACTCTCAGGTACTCCAAAATTAGCCGATAACACTTCTTTTGGCATATGCGCAAACCAATCAGAAATAGCTAAAGTAGATAAATCAGAAAAATGCCCATCATCGAAAACGAGTAGAAATTCACAATGTTCCAATCCTTGAATGGAATGCGGAATACCAGGAGGAAAATACCAAAGATCACCTGGTCCAACATCAGCAATAAAATTCCGTCCATTTTGATCAACAGCCGTTATGCGCGCCCGTCCTAAAAGCATATACGCCCATTCTGCTTCTTTATGCCAATGTAGTTCTCGTACTCCACCGGCCGTTAAACTCATATTTACTCCGGCAATCGTCGTCGAAACCGGTAGTTCCCGAGCAGTAATCTCCCGAGACCACCCGCCTTGTTTCAAAATCATAGAAGTGTCCGAGAATGAAAACTTCAAGTTAGGAACTAACCCTGCATCCGTTATAGGCGGAACAAGCATATTCGGATTTTGAATATCCCGCATAACATTACGAGGTCCAGAATCAATCGCACCTGCTCCGTCGCTACGGATTGGTTGCGGCACATTCCCTCCCGCTTCATTAACAGTACGTTTCTTCATGATTACACTCCTTTTTCATCCGGTTATGAAGTAAAAATCCTCCATCATAGTGTATGAATTGGGCTTTAGATGGTTACAGTTACTATGGAGTTACATTATCTTCCTATCATTATCGTTTTGTTCATTTCTCAACTTATACTAGTATGGACAGCGTCTGGAAAGATAATGAAGAAATTAAATTAAAACTAATAAAAAACCCTGTAAAATTTATTACAGAGTTTTTCACCAATTATTTATTGTTTTACATATCGAATACGAACATTATCGTCCATTTGATAAATTTGTAATGTGTTTCCATAACTAATTCCTAACTCTTCACTTGCACCAACTGCACTTACAAATACCCCTTTAAATACTTTATTTTTAGTTGGTTTTACTACCAATACTCTTCGCTGCTTCTTCAAACAGTTTTGAACCTTCTTGTGCTTTACTTAATGATTGATGCATTTTACTCTCGTCTTCTTGGTCCAATGCATCAAAAAGAAGTTGAAAACAATCCGCATACAGTTCCATCGATTGCTTTATCTTCGCCTGTTCTCCCTGTAACTCAGGGGGCGCTTGTAAATTCTTCAGTTTCTTCGTTGTTGCCTTTGCTCCACCTAAACTTAGTTGTACTTCACTTTTCTTTTGTTTGTATGATTTTACGTCTGAATCTGCTATTCCTTCAATTAATTTCATTGTATCTTCAATTTGAGTAGCACTATTTATGATATCTGCCTTGTACCTTTCAACATCTGAACCAGTTACCTTACCAGGTGAAGAAGTTGAATTATTTGAAGAAGAACTTGGTTGACTACTTGATGAACTACTGTTTGTACCTTCACCTTTCGCTACAGATAAGCTATCCTCTTTCTTGCTATCAGTTGACTTACTCTCTTTTTCAGAAGCCTTATTTTCTTTCTCTACCTGTTGTGTTTCTTCTTTCTTTGGTTCATTAGCTTTCTTACCATCCGTTTCAATTGTAATACAACCGCTCAATAACATAACTGGTAATGCTAAACTTACTAATTTCTTTGCCTTCATGATTACTACTACCCCTTTAGTTGTAAAATTTAATGTGAAAAAGTTAATATACTTAATTAATAAATTTCCCCCGAGTAATTTATTAGAATCTACTACCCATAGATTTCCTGTATATTCATAATCTTTCCATATATAACATTTTACAAAGAATTACATATTTGGTCAAAGGGATTTATGTAGTCCTTAAAAGGAAATTTTAATCACAAAGAAAAGAAGCTAACAATAAATTGTTAACTTCTCAGCTTAAGGAAAAATAGTATCTTTCCTTATCTTCTAATATCTAGGTTGTGATTGAATATTTGTAAGATGAACATCATACATATCAATGATTTCAAGAAATCTATCAGCTTCACGGAAAACATGGTCTGCTAATAATGGATGAATGATACTCTTTATTTTACATTGCTCAATTAAATCACGTGCTGTTTTCTTAAAATCCCGAAGAGATGCAACTGACACGCGATTTTGATCTAAAAATTGATCTAAAAGAGGAGCTGTTTGGGATTGTGGTTTCATAGATTCTAAGTCAATTGCTTGATACATCAATTCATCAAAATCATTGCTAAAATTTCGTGCTGTATCTACAAGCTTTCTTTCCGACGGATCAAGAAGATGGCCAATAAATTTAGCATGGTCTGCCATAATCCGTAAAAAGAAAACATTTTCTTTAATAATAGCATCAGGAAGGGCATCTAATTTACCTTCATTTAATTGTATTAAACGTTTTCTAAAATAATCAGCTTCCCTACTTGTATGGTCAACTAAAAGTGGAAAGTTATTTTGTCCTGGCAATTTACATGTGAGAATTAATCCTAAAATTTTTCGTTTAAATCCCCAAATATTAGTTGCGGCTTGTTGTACTTCTGCATTAAATCTTTTTATTTGCTCAGGATCTGTTTCATTTGTATAGGAATGCGCTATTTGTTCAATATGTTCAAACAATCGATAAAATTGATTCGCCTCTTCGATTAGTTGAGTATCCTCGCACCTAAATCCCAAGCGAAGAAAAAAAGAATGCTCTTTCATGATTCTAGACCAAAAACGAATTTCATTTAATGAACGCTCAACAAACATTACAGACGTAACGCCTGTATCAGGATGTAATGAAGTTTCATCCCTATGCATTGTTAATCCCCCCCAGTAAAATCCCCGCTAGTTCCATTCTTATGAGGAAAAATATATATAAATACCATCAATAAAAGTTTATGATGACTCTCTTATACATGTAAAATTAAACTAATATAACCTTAGCTTGATGAACATATACTGCTCCCCCAGAAGAAAAAAGCTACCACCTAGTTGTAAAATTCTACTAGGTGGTAGCCTTTCAAAATTTCTATTAAAGCAATACAGAATCCTTATCACTATCCTGATTACGTTTCTCGCGCTCTTCTTCTAAGCGCTTCATATATACTTCGCCTTCTTTTTCGATAAACTCATTATCCATATCTTGCTCTTTTTTCGAAGTATATAAAACCATGTAGCCACTTAGTACAATCCCGACAATTACAAGATACACCCACCATGGTAAAGTTTCCAAATCACTTCATTCCTTTCCTTAGACAAGCCTTATTAGTTTCACTCTATGAGGAAAGAAGTGGATTTATGCTTAAAATTTTTATTGTGGATGCTTCGCGAAAAATGCTTGTACATATTCCATAAACTCAATTGGTTCTTGACGAAACGGTGCGTGGTATCCTTTTTCAATAATATGAAACGTACTATTCGCAAATAGCCCATGATACAGTTCACCATTTTTCCAAGAAACACTCTTATCATGTCGTCCCCATATAATTAAAGTCGGTACCTTAATTTTATCAGCTTCCATCGCAATGCGGCGCTCTCTCATTTTCGTAAGCTGATCATAATGCTCTTTATCATCACGACTATTTTTCACTTCATTTTTATTATACTTCGTAATCTCAGTTACAGTTTGTAAGTCCGTCGATAGCGGTGGTACTTCATAACTTTCTTTTTGCTGGAAAGACTCTATCCCTGTAGCATCCGCCAAGATGAGATGCG
Organism: Bacillus cereus group sp. MYBKT14-1; assembly: GCF_051915185.1. Lineage (NCBI taxonomy): Bacteria > Bacillati > Bacillota > Bacilli > Caryophanales > Bacillaceae > Bacillus > Bacillus cereus group sp. MYBKT14-1. Next base: position 44,587 of record NZ_JBQAEF010000006.1, read on the forward strand.
TCACTGCGTCTGGATATAAATACGCTAAATTGAGGGACATCTCTCCGCCCATTGAATGGCCGAGCACCGCAAACTGATCGTATCCGAGCTTCTTCATTAACTTATAATATAAATTCACTTGCGCAGGAAACGAATACTGAAAATCAACTGGCTTAGAAGAACGCCCAAACCCTAAAATATCAACCGCAATAATCGTATGGTCTCGCGCTAGTTCCGGATAAATATCACTAAACCCATCAGAAGAACCACCAAACCCATGCAGCATAAGTAAAGGAGGTTTCCCCTCACCAATTTGTTTAAAATAAATCGTCTGCCCATCAATTTGCGCCATACTCTCTTTCGTATTCAGCTTCATCATAACAGTATCTTTCACTTCTCCAACCTTCGCAATCGGCTTATCAACGAAGTTACAAACAATTAACAAAACGAGCACAATACCGCTAATCATATAAAACTTAAACCGTTTCAAAGTTCCCGTCTCCTTTCTCTTGTTGCTATTTAAAAGTTTTTACATTTTTTGGTTATTTTATGTTCTCTTTTTAATTGTAACTAATACAGTTACAATTAAACTAAAAAAATATAACTCATTTCTATTACTAATGGTTATCCTGTAACTATTATAGTTACATATTTAAAGTAAGTCAATTCTTTTCTCTACATGGCCTAATAACAAAGAAAAGGACCTCGTTGTGAGATCCCTTTCTTTGTTATTATTTAATTTAAAAATGATCAGCGTGTGAGTCTTGCTTGCTAATACCGCCACCGCCTTTATTATCTGCTGGTGCTCCGCCCGTGTCGCCAATGTTAACGTAGTCTGGTCTTGCTGGTGCTCCTCCTGTGTCACCAATATTAACGTAGTCTGGTCTTGCTGGTGCCCCTCCTGTGTCACCAATATTTACAGCTTGATTTGTAAAAGAACTATTGAACCCAATTGATAATACCCCTACTAATGCAGTCCCAACAATAGCCAAACGAAATTTCTTCATTATTTTAACGCTCCCTTTTCCAATATATTTTTTTGAGCCTTATTATTCATATAAAAATATTTACTTGCCTTAACATGATCATCAAATTCATAAAATTTCAGTGCTAAAATTTCAGTGTATTCTTGAATACAATCCCATAATCTTTCTCTCTCAAAATAAGAAAGTCCTTCTAAAATTACATCTTCAATAATTGATACTGAAGATTTTCCATTGAGTTCTTTCAAAATTTTAAACCGATGTTGAAATTCTTTTTCTCCTAAATCAACACAAATATTTAAACCTTTTTCAACGATTGGATTCGCTAAATTATATTGTCCTAATTTGTAATGTTCACGCGCTTCTACAAATAAGGCTTTAAAGTGTTCTGGGTAGTTTTTGGTCACCTCAGATATATGACGAATTGCTAATTCTGAAAGATTTTGACTAGCATAAAGCCAAGCTAAATTATGCCGAACCATTAGCATATATTTTTTTTGATCTGCTTTTTGCAATACTTCCATAGCAGAATTAAAGTTTTCTTCCGCTAATTCATAGTGATCTATGTCTACACAACATAGTCCAAAAGCATTTTCACATAATCCTACTTTTATTTCATAACCTGGATATTGTAAAAATGCTGCTTTTGCCCTATTCAAGTAATCTATTGCATGAACTTGGTCATATTTTTGATAATAGAAATTCCCCATCCGATAATTAAACTCCGCATGTTCTATCGGATCTGCAATATATTTCAATAACTTCTCAGCTTGCTCATACTGTTCTTTCGCTTCGTTATAATTTGAAATTAATGTGCAATGAAACCCTTTAAAAAAGTGATAGTAATAAGCTAGAACACCTTCTGCCGGGATTTCAAAAGATTCCACTTTATCAAAACTATCTTCTCTAACCCCAATCCAATCCACTAATGCATCATATCTAAAATTCAACAACGCATGATAAAGCAATACATCCTGATCCACGTCCAAACCACTAATCTTACTTTCAATCTCCTCTTTCATTTCCGTAGCTTTCTCTATATTTTGCTGCAACATTACACGATACCAATCATCTAAAGAATGTTTCATTTGCTCCCTTGTTACTACATCTGCTCCCATACACTCGCATCCCCTTTTCTCCAAAATTACAAAATTAGGATTTTTATACAATTATCAAAATTGTATATTACCACTCCTTTTCTATGCATTGAAAAATAATTATCAGAAAATTTAATATTTTAATTAATTATACCAAAGTTTTCCTTTTTAATAACTTGAGAAACAATTGTCAGAAAACTTACTAGAATAAATAAAAAAGCAAGCAGTTCCAGCACTCCGCTAAAACTACTTGCTCTATTTTTACTCTTTAATAAATTCCTTCGTGCTTCTTACTGTATCAATTGGACGAACTAATTTTTCGATTTCTTCACGTTTTGGCTCTAGGAATGGAGGTAAAGATAATTTTTCGCCAAGTGTTTCGTATGGCTCATCTCCCATAAATCCTGGGCCATCTGTTGCAAATTCAAATAAAATTTGTGGTGCAACTCTTGCATATAATGATTCAAAGAAATGACGGTCTACGTAACCAGATGAAGGAAGACCAACACTACTGATTCTCTCGATCCATTCTTCTAATACAGCGCGATTTTCTACGCGGAATGCAGCATGGTGCACTGTACCAAAACCTTGTCGTGCTTCTGGAAGAATTGTATTATGTTCTACGATGACAGAGGCACCGTTTCCGCCTTTGTTCACTTCAAATAAATAGAATTCTCCTTCTTGCGCAACCTCTTTAAATAATAAAACTTTTTCTAACACTTCTTTGAAGAAACTAAAGTTTGCGATACGAATGAATACAGGTCCTAAACCAGTAATTGCATATTCTAATGGAACTGGTCCGTTTTGCCATGGTGTACCTGATTCGATCCCTTTATCAAGTTCATCTGAGATTAATTGATAGTGTTGGTCATCAAAGTCAACGAAAGAAAGAGTTTTCTTACCAAATTGCTCTTTAATTCCTGTATGTTCTACTTCAAGACGGTCAAAACGTTTCACCCAATATGCTAACGCTGCATCAGTTGGCACTCGGAATGAAGTTTTTGAAATTTCATTCGTACCGTGTACTCCTTTTGGAATACCTGGGAAGTCAAAGAATGTCATATCTGTTCCTGCACTACCTTTATCATCTGCAAAGAATAAATGATACGTTTGAATATCATCTTGGTTTACTGTTTTTTTAACTAAACGCATTCCTAAAATGTGAGTGAAAAACTCATAGTTCTTTTCTGCACTACTTGTAATCGCTGTAACGTGGTGAATTCCTTTTAATTGGTTCATTTTATATTCCTCCAATGGGTTTCATTTATATGTTAAAGTTGTATATTTTCTTCTATTACTTCTCTTCAAGCGGTGCTAAATTCGCTTCAATTTCTGCTCGCTGATCTTCTAAGAACGGTGGTAAATCAAGTTTTTCTCCTAAATGTTCTACATCTCCATCAACTGTAAACCCTGGTCCATCTGTCGCAATTTCAAATAGGATTCCGTTTGATTCACGGAAATATAAGCTTTTAAAGTAGAAACGGTCGATGATTCCTGAAGAATGGAAGCCTCTTTGTTTCACTTGTTCTTCCCAATAGGCAAGCTCTGCATCGTTTTTCACGCGAATTGCTAAATGGTGAATGCTGCCTCGGCCCGGTTTTTCAGTAGGACCATCTAAATATTTCACAACGATTTCTCCAAAAGCCTCTCCTTTAATGGACTGGAAAATTGCTTCCTCTTCGCTGCGGCTAACCTCTGTATAACCAAACATTTCTGTAAGTGTACTCGCCATTTTATCAAGTCTACGAACGGTCATTTCTACAGAACCCATTCCTTGAATTTGATGCTCTGCAGGAACTTCTGATTTCTCCCAAGTTTCCCAGTGCTCTACTTTTTCTCCGTTTGAAACGAGTAGTACTAAGCGAAGACCTTCAGCATCCTCAAATTGTAAAGCAGGACGATTTGCATATGTTGTCATTTCACTATGTTTCACATCAAATTTCTCAAATCGTTCTTTCCAGTAATGTAAGCTTTCCTCTGAAGGAACGAGTAATCCAATTCGAGTAATCGCATTCGTACCGCGATATGTTCTTCCTACTAATGGAATTTCAAAAAATGATAATTCCGTACCTGGACTTCCTGTTTTATCTCCATAAAATAAGTGGTACATTGACGGATCATCTTGGTTTACTGTCATTTTCACACGACGTAAGCCAAGCACGTTTTTATAAAAGTGATTATTTTCATTTGCATTTTTCGTAACCATTGAAATGTGATGATGCCCTTTAATTTCATACATTGGTTATTCCTCCGTTTCGTTTTACTAGTCAAGTGACAACTAAAAAAATAACATTTCCCACAACTAATATGGTTTTTAGCTTTTCAATTTATTCTTAATTATATTTTTGTAAATTCATCTTAGTTTTTACTGTATAAGTTACTTTGTTTTAATCAAAAACAACTGAGTGTATGTTTTCATATGACTCAATCGCTTTCGTTACTATCACTTTACACCTCAAGTGATTAAAAAGCAAGAGATTTATCTCAAATTCGAGATATTTTTTGTATCATATTATTTACTTCCTATAAAAATAGCCTCACTAAGCTTTTAAAACTTAATGAGGCCACTTTATTCACACTATTAATTATGGAACGACGGTTTATAGAACGAACGATTATCAAGAGCAAAGACACGTTCTGTATATTCGCCTGGTTTTGTGCGTCCTAATGCGCGGTCCATCATGTTCATTTTTGCATCTAAGTTATCGATGTAATGCAGAATTTCTGCTTCTTTTACTAATGGTGGTTTTGGACTACCCCATTCTGCTTTTCCGTGGTGAGAAAGGACGATGTGTTGAAGAATTAATACTTCTTCTGCATCGATTTGCAATTCGTCTGCCGCTTTACCAATTTCGTTCACCATAATAGAAATGTGGCCTAGTAAATTTCCTTCTAACGTATACGTTGTAGAAATTGGGCCAGATAGTTCGATTACTTTACCAAGGTCATGTAAAATAACGCCTGCATATAGTAAGTCTTTATCTAACGATGGGTATAGATTTGAGATAGCTTTCGCTAAATCAAGCATTGATACGACGTGATAAGCTAGTCCAGATACGAACTCGTGATGGTTCTTTGTCGCTGCTGGATAGTCTAAAAATTCGTTTTGATGCTTATTTAATAAATGTCTTGTTAGACGTTGAATGTTCGGGTTTCTCATTTCAAATATGTATTGCGTAATTTTCTCAACCATATCTTCTTTTTTCACTGGTGCTTTTTCTACGAAGTCTGAGATGTCTGTTACTTCATTTTCATTCGCAACACGGATTTGTTTCACACGTAATTGAATACGTCCTTTGTAGTTTAAAATATCTCCAGCTACTTTCACGATTGTTTCCGCTACATATTGTTTCTCAACTTCTGGTGATACGTCCCACAATTTTGCTTCAATATCTCCACTTGGATCTTGTAAGATTACTGTTAAAAATGGCTTTCCATTGCTTGCGATACCTTTTGTCGCTGTTTTAATTAACAAGAAAATATCGACTTGTTCACCAACTTCATACTCTGCAATTTTCTTTTTCATTCGAATTCCTCCACCAAATCAGTTACTTTTAGTATAGCACACTACAACTCATTTTCTTTACGCATATGTGTTAATTTTATAATCTGTTTTTCTGTAAAATAGGCGAGTAAATGCGCATGACATGTAAAGAATATGACTTGTCTATCCTTTGCAATTTCCTTTATAAGTTCAATCGTTCGATTCGTCCTTACCGCGTCAAAGTGCACGAAACTATCATCAATAATAAATGGATAATCATGCTCAAATGTTTTTGCTAGTGCAAATCTCAGCGATAAATATAACTGCTCCGCTGTCGCTTGGCTTAGTTCATGACTGTAAAAACGCATACCATCGTTACGCTCTACAATAAACGGCTCTGACTCTGACGGTGAAAAAATTTTACTATATCGTCCGCCTGTTAAATAGACGAAATACTCTTCTGACTTTTGTAAAATACGAGGAAGATGTACTTCATGATAATATTGCTTCGTTTTCGTTAACACCGTTTTTGCGGCCGCATAAGCAGCCCACTTCTTCACTTGTTCACGCACTTGCGCTTTTTTCATTTCCCATTCATGCATTAAATCGCCGTACGTACTACCTTCTTCTAAATTCGCAATTTCCATACGATGTTTCGCAATACGCTCTGTCAGTTCTTTCTCTTGCGCCAGACAGTTTTGCACGACTGTCAGTTCTTGCTTTAATTTTCCGTCATAACCGTCAGCTTCGTAATGTTCAGCTAATGATAAACTCATTAAACGCTGTTCTAACAGATCAATTTGCGGTAATAAACGCCCCACTTGTTTCTCTGCATCTTCACGTTTTTCCGCTAGTTTACCCGCTTCTAAAAACATCTCTTCATCTGTAGACGCTGCAATATGCCATAAACCATCTCGTTCTATTAGTAATTGCTTTAATTGTTCTTGCATAAACTCATATTCTTCTTGCCATTCCGCCAGTTTTTCTTTTAACTGCTTACAAGTTTGGCGCTTCTCTTTCTCATTTTGCATACGGCTTTGTGCCTCGTGTAGCTTACTATACTCCGCACTACCGATAACAGTTTCTAGTTTATGTTCAAATTGCGAAATCATTTCATATAATGAAGATTTTCGCGTGCCTTGTTTCTCTAATTCACGATATAATTGCTGCATTTTTTCAATACGCTCAAACGCCGGCAATATGTGTGCATACGTATAAAATTCAGGAAACATATAGCGCGTTTTATATGCATCGACTTGTTCTCCCGCCTGGAACGTTTCTCTCTCCCATTCCTCATACGATGAAACGACTTTATCATACGCTCGTTCCAACTGCTGTAACTTATAAGACTCGCGCTCAAATAATTTACGTATCTCTTCATCTTTTTCTAACTGATAGCGAACAGACATCGCTTCTTCACTTTGTCTCCCGCCGGCACTTTGCTGAAGTGTAAGGAGCTCTTCTTGTAATCCATTTGATGGATCTTTATATAAAACAAGGGCGAGAACAATCCCTACAAAAACAATGACACTAATAAATAAGAGCGCTCGGTTATCTATAAATAAGCTTGTGAATAAAACGCCTGTGTTAATAAGAAGTAACAGAAGACAAACCCTTTGCCACTGCTTTTTCTTTTGCTTAGCTACTCCTGCTTTTTCCTCATACTTGCGCTTCATTCTCTCTGCGCCCATACCGATAAACGCCGCATCTTGGAACGATTTCTCTTTCTCAACTAACACATTTCTCTCTTCATCCACTAACATTTGTTTCTTAATCTGTCTTATATTTTCTTCTTGTTCTTCTAATTGCTCTTGCGCTACTTTAAAACGATCATCGAGCTGTGCTTTTTGCGTTTCTAATTCGCGCGCCTTTTGCACCGTTTGCGTAATTAACTCTTTCGTTGCCAAACTCATATCAAATGAAAGAACTGTTTCCTTTTCAAAAGTAGTACCAATTTGCTGTTCTAGTTCTGCGATTTCTTCTTTTATATTCGTAATATTCCCGCTCATATCACGCATTTCTTGGCGTGCATTTTCGTAAGACATATGCTGCATACGAAGTTCTTCTACATAACTTTCTTTTTGTAAAAACTCTTCATCTATTTGAATCGAGGCAATTTCCGACTGCACTGTCTCAATTTTCTTGTGGAGCGAATCAACTTGTAATTGAAGCGGCTCCATCTTCGCCTTCATTGCTTCATAACGCGCCATTCCGTTTACAGGAAACTGCCCGCTCTCGTTCTCTAACACTTTCTCATGCGCACGTTTTTCAATAACGAGTGGCTCAAGCGCTGCTAATATTTCATAATCTTGCTTTCTTTTTTCTGCACTCTCTTTCTCCACGCGAACAGAAGCAAGCTTCTCTTCACTTTCTTTTAACTGCTCTACTTGTTTTTCATACGTGCCAATTTTTCCTTGCCACTCTTTCATCTTCTCTTCAAGTTTCTTCATCTCTTGCAGTGACACGTTAATTTCTGGTTTACGCCCGCTCGGCTTAAAGCGCTGATCCATTTCTTTTTCTAGCTTTTTATCTAACTGCAATAGCGCATCACTTCCGACTGCACTTGCCGAAAATAAATAATTGCCAATATCCGCTTCGCCTAGCTGATGAATATTTTGAAGACCATGCATATCAAATGAAAAGACAGATTCAAATAAACTTTCATTCATCCCGCTTAATATATCGTTTAAAATTTCTTCTCCGCCCGTTTTCCCGTCTTCAAAATAAACGGTCACCTCGCCAGCTGCCGTCTTTGGCAATCGCTCAATTTTCAAACGACCGTACTGCTCTGTTTGCACAGTCATCGCGCCGCCATACTTCCCGCCTTCTTTCGGCTCATAACGGCGCTGTCCTCTCGTCGGAAAACCGAACAAAATACTTTTCATAAATGAGCGAATTGTCGATTTCCCCGCTTCATTTTCACCGTATAACACCGTCAGCAATGAAAGATCCATTTCCACATTTTCTAATTTTCCGTACCCATAAATATGGAGTTTTTCAATTCTCATTTTTTATCCCTCTCTTGCTGGAATAATTGCTCTAAAATAATATTTTCTGCTTCCTTTTGAATCTCTTTCTTCTCTTCTTCTGTAAAAGATTCAATACTATTACGCGCTACAGGAGATGTCCAAATAGTGCGCAATACGCCGTCCATATTGCTGAAAGCTTCTAACTCCTTTAGCACACTACCTACGAAATGATTTTCCGCTTTCAAACGTTCGATTTCCGCAAAAGAAACTGTCTCATTTTTCCACTTCATCGCATATACAAAATCTTTTCGCTCTTCGCTAGATGCTAAAATGTGAAAAATCTCTTCCACACGCTTTTCGTCACGCAAATAAGGAGAAAGTGGGCCCTGCCCTGTGAATACGACAGTTAAAAGCGTCCCTTCCTCTTCTCTTCTGCATTCATTCATCGCAGCAGATAGGCTCGTCATAAGTTCATCAACAGTTTCAAGTCCATCAATACAAACTTCAATCTCATCCCATACAACATCTGCCGTATGGAAAAATGAACACTGCGTTCCTTGTTTCGTAAGTTCAATAAGGTACGCACCCTTCTCGCCTGTTTCCTTACGATGACGACCTTGTATGTTCCCTGGATAAATAATGTATGGCTCTTCTGATAAAATTTCACGTTTATGTATATGGCCAAGAGCCCAATAGTCAAACTGTTTTTCTTTCAACTCACGAATTTGAAACGGTGCATAGCGATTATGCTCTGCATCTCCTTCCACACTTCCGTGAAGCATGCCAATATGAAAAGGCGCATCACTCATTTTCGTATACTGCGCTGTCATATTATCCGTTACCGCTTGCTGCAAATAACTAAACCCATAAATAGAAGCTAATAGCTCACCATTTTTATAAAATGATTTCTCTTCTACATAAGGCTCAGTAAATACATGAACATTTTCCGGAAACTCAATTGCTGCCCAGCTTCCTCCTAAATGATCATGGTTACCGTGAATAATAAAAACAGGGATATCGTACTGCGAAAGTCTCTTCATTTGCTCACGCACAAACACTTGCGCCCTCAAACTTCTCGTCTCCGCATCATACAAATCCCCAGCTAGTAATACGAAATCAACGCGCTCTTGAATTGCTTTATCAACAATACGCTCAAATGATTCAAACGTACTTTGCTTCATTCTCTCCCAAACAGACTGCGCAACATTCATCTCCATCCCTTTAAACGGACTATCCAAATGCAAATCAGCCGCATGTATAAACTTTACTTGTTTCACAAATAACGATCCTTTCTATCTTTCAAAAGTTTCATTTTATTAAAATTAAAATTGCTGAAAACTAATACTCATCGAGAATAAAAATATTCTCGATGAGTAAAGTTTCATTCTATTTTACCACGCAATGTCATATATTTCTTTGCATATTGTAGCGTTTTATGTCAAAATAATTATAAGATTCTGATTTTAATTATTGGAGGGAATTTTCATGGGAGTATACGTTCTAACAGTCTTTGAAAAAGATGGTTCAAAAGCATTAGACGAATCATTCGAGGCGGCAACTGAAAAAGAAGCAAAAGCAAAAGGTGAATCTATCTTACAAGAAAAAGGATTGTATGAAAAAACACATCGCTGTACATCTACTGCAGGTAAGCTCGTTTTATTCCAGCGCTAAAAAAAAGAAGCGTCATCCGCTTCTTTTTCACTCTACTATATCTTCGTCACACCACGTAAACACCACATCTAGAATGCGATTACCGATACGTACGCGTTTATTCCATTTTCCTGTTTGGATCTGATGTTGCAATTCAGCTTTCATCTTTTCCGTCCAGTCGTGAATCGTTTCACTACCGTCGTACGGATATACGCTCGGAAACTCTTTCTGCAGTAGATGCAAGCTCTCTGCATCAAAATGAAAATGGAAGAAGTAGTTTGCTGTAAGCGATGGTTCTTGCAATCGTAAAAAATGATCATCAATTTGCTTTCTATTTCTATAGAAAGTAAAGATATTCACTTTACCGCTAGTAATTTGGTCAATTTGAATTTCGTGCTTCTCTATAATCACGTCTTGTCCACCTCGTTGTATACTATCTTTAGTATATATGTCTTTTGCAACAAAGTTAACCATTTTCGCGCGAAATTCATTTCCTTCATTATAATTCCTGTACCTCCATATGCAATCAGGATAAATAAAAACAAAGTTGAAGGGGAGCGATCACATGTATTTCGGAAGCAAAGGTTGGTATGTAAAAGAACTTAAAAAATTAGGTATCCGTACTTATGAAGGTAAAAAACTAGAATCTTATCGTACGCATGTGTTGTCTAGTTTACTTGAGAGAATGAAGAGAGCTTCGGCTTAATAGAATAGCAAGAAGTAAACCTGAATATTGGTAAATGATAAAAAACACCTCCTAAATTCGCATACTAAGTATGCAAATTAAATGGAGGTGTTTTTATTAGTCTCACTTTTTCAGGGGCGCTTCAGTTTTCATAAAATATTTTTTGTTTCCGCTGAAACGGATACGTTTTAATCTCAGCTGTATCTAAATCTTCATTGAATAAATGAATGGCTATAATTTGTCTACAATCGTAAGTATGGTAATAATATGTTCCAGACTCCATACACATTGCACTTGTATAGATCGTATTATCTAATATACCGTCTTCTGTTATTACTGCCCCCTTAGGAACCTCACAATTCGATAAAATATGAAAAATAGCCGATATCCCCTCTTCTTCGTTCTCTATACCTTGAATGTTTTGTTTGCCATACGCTGCCCGTACAAATCTTGATGGCGGTGTGAAATCTCCAGGAAGTCCCATCGATCCTGAACCTTGGCCAAAAGCACTTAATGGTACATCGCCCCACTCCGTTGGCGCAAATGGCTGCGATTTAAGACCAATATATTGTCTTAAATTTTGTAAATGCCAACTAAACTCCGGACTATTAGTCATCACTCCTATTGGATTGTCATACACTTTTATTCCATCAGCTGTCGGCTCAAGTACAATACATTCTCCCGATTTATCTGCTAAAATCCAATGTAGCGGTGGAGTAACCCCTAAAATTGGTAATGGCACATCTATAAAGGCAATGCTATCAATAGATTTTCTTAATTCTTCAACAGAATTGAACTGCGTGAGGCTCCAAGTCACAAAATCAAATGGTGCTACATTCGTTTTATTGCTATCTACATGACTACTATAAGTAGCGAATCCTGGGAAATAGAGAGTTGCACATGTCATACCAGCTTCATTTACTCCGTCTGCCATCATGACCCTTCCTCCAAAATTAATTCCCATTCCGACAACAGCCTTTTTCGTTCGGATTGTTTCACCAGTTATATTGTTCCACTGATAACGCCGAGGAATAATTATTACTTCTTGATTCATATCTAATGTGAAATCCATTGTTCTCCCAAAAAGATGCTGGAAATTTTTTGTTTGTAACGTCAAACTAGTACACATGAAGAAATCCCCCCCATTTCATAGTTATATACACATTTTATAAAATTCTGATAAATACGTAAATTAAAAACCCTATTTATCATTAACAAAATAACCACCCAAACTAAAAATGCTATAATAAACCCAATGAAACTAAGGGGGCAAATTACTTTGCTTGGAAGATGCATTCAATTTCATAAGTTTGGCAATCCAAAAGACGTATTACAAGTTCAATATAAAAATATAGAACCACTGAAAGATAATGAAGTTTTCGTCCGTATGCTAGTTAGACCGATTAATCCATCTGACTTAATTCCAATAACCGGAGCGTACGCACATAGAATCCCTTTACCTAACATACCTGGTTATGAAGGTGTTGGTATTGTAGAAGATGTAGGAGCTTTTGTTTCTAGAGACCTCATCGGTAAACGTGTGTTACCGTTACGCGGGGAAGGTACTTGGCAAGAATATGTGAAAACATCGGCTGATTTTGTAGTCCCTATTCCCGATTCTATTGATGATTTTACCGCGGCACAAATGTATATTAATCCCCTTACGGCTTGGGTTACATGTACGGAAACGCTAAACTTACAACGTAATGATGTTTTGTTAGTGAATGCTTGTGGATCCGCTATCGGGCATCTTTTTGCGCAGTTATCGCAAATTTTAAATTTCCAACTCATTGCCGTGACAAGAAATAGTAAACATACAGACGAATTACTTCAGCTTGGCGCTCATCATATAATTGATACTTCGACTGCCCCGCTTTATGAAACAGTTATGACATTAACAAACGGCAGAGGTGCAGACGCTGCGATTGATTCTATTGGGGGACCGGATGGAAATGAATTAGCTTTCTCCTTACGTCCCAATGGGCACTTTTTAACTATAGGACTTCTGTCGGGAATACAAGTAAACTGGGCAGAGATTGTCACGAAAGCAAAAGTGCACGCGAACATATTTCATTTACGACATTGGAATAAAGAAGTGTCACCTTATAAATGGCAAGAAACGTTTCGTCATTTAATTCGCTTAGTAGAAAATGAGCAATTACGTTTTATGAAAGTACATTCTACATATGACTTAGTGGATGTAAGAGCTGCGGTTGATATTGTGCAGTCTGCTGAAAAAACGAAAGGGAAAGTTTTTTTAACGAATTATTAAATTGAGTACATTCAACTATCAATCCATTTAGTAGCATAGAATTTTAAGTAGCTTATGTAATTTAATTAAAAAAGCGAAAGGAGATTCTAACATGTGGTTACTCACGGCAATTGCGCCTGTTTTAATAGTCGGGGGAATTGTAGTCTATGTAATTGGAAGGCTTAAACATAAATATGACAACGGCACATTAGGTAAGAAAAAATCAAAAAAAGCTCAAGTTTTATTGGATAGTTTCATACCTGTAGGAATGCTCATTGGCTGTATAATCGGTTTGATTTTCGGCATATTTTTCCCGGATTATTCACTTCTTACAATGAGTTTAGGATCCGGAATCGGCTATTTATTGGGGTTTCTCGCCTATGAAATTTATAGCAAGCCAGGAAACAACTTCTCATAATCCAAAAAGAATAAACGGGACAGTACATAGTAGTCATCAAAATATGTACTGCCCTTTATTTTTGCATCAACGTTATCACCTTACCTTTCGCCTACTATACACCTTTTTGATTGATTTTCCTCTCCTCCCTCTTTTGTATATTCGCTTTTTTGTTTTCATGGGATCTATATCCAAAGTAAAGTAGCGCACATGTAATAATAGAACCTACAATGTATCCTAAAAAACATCCTAACCAAAACATAGTGTAACCGCCTCCGTTCATAATAAATTTTATGTAATATAACTCTTTACATGCTCCATCGTTTATTTCTATTAACTATACACTTTCTAAAATTATTCATACCACTCATTCTCTTCGTACCTCAAATAGCAATTTTATTATTTGTCATAAAGTTAACACCTTCTTTAAATACAAAAAATCCTATTTATTTGCTTTTTCTTAAGAAATAATATACTACATTTGAAATAAGCGAGCGAGTACATCGGCCCTTCTCTATTTTAACTTTAGTCATGAACAAAAGAAAAATAAAAAACCCCCTCAAAGCATAAACTTCAAGGGGTGAGCCTGTTTTTTATTTACTTATATACGTACAGCTGTACCACTTACAGCAACCATTAACATTCCATCACGAACTACTTCGTAATCTACGTCAACACCAACGATAGCGTTCGCACCTTTTTGTTTTGCAAGTTCTTTCATTTCGTCCATTGCGATATCACGAGCTTCTTTTAGCTTACTTTCATAAGAACCAGCACGACCACCGACAACATCACGAACAGAAGCGAATAAATCGCGGACAATATTTGCACCCATAATAGCTTCACCATTTACAATATCGATATACTCAATAATTTCTTTACCTTGAATTCCAGACGTTGTTGTTACAATCATGACTGACACTCTCCTAATAAGTTGTAGTTTTAATTAGCTTTCTTATGTCTTTATTATGACACGGAACAAACAACTAATCTATTGAATTACCTTACAGGAATGTGACAGTTTTGTAAGAATGAAACGCGCATTATGTTTCATTTTAATAAAGCGCTTTAAAATTAGGATACATAAACGACTCTTTATTTTCTTTCCAGTCCTTTTCTACTTCTTTGAAAGTTGGTCGTCCTAATTTTTCATTGTTCTCATGTTTACGAAACCATTTCTTCACATACTGGTCTCCATTTTTATTTTGAACTGTGCAAAGGAAACTATTACTACTATCCTTTAATATTTTTACAATCACGAATAGACACCTCTTCCCTTTTAAATAACAGAATAGAACTTGATCTTTTACTATAAGCCCTTCCTCTCTTATAGTCATACGACTCCTCGGCCGCGCCAAATTTGTAAGATCAAAAAATGATATTCACTTTGTTTACATTTTATTTAAAGAAATCAGAGTTATAGGCATTATGCTTATCAAATATTTTATAGATTTCTAACTTATCATCTAATTTTGCATCTACTAAAATTAATATATTGCCATCGTAAATATATTCTTCATACTTTTTAGCATGTTCTTCTGGAATTCCTAACCCTATAAATGCTCCTATTAAACTTCCAGCTCCCCCGCCAATACCGGCTCCTCCAATAGCTGCTGCGATCGGTCCTGCTGCTACGATTGGACCCATTCCAGAAACGGCAAGTATACCAAGACCTGTTAATAAACCACCGAGTCCGCCTGCTACTCCTCCTGCCACAAGCCCTGTTGCTGAAAAGATATCTGCTTTATGTGCAGTTTCATGATTTACTTTTTCACCCGATTTTTCTTCCAGATGTTCAATTTCCTTTTGATCTTTCGCAATAGCTGAAATGTTATCTGCTGAGTATCCTTTTTCATTTAATTCATTAATAACGAGTGCCGCATCATCAATTGTTCTAAAAACACCTACTATTTTTCTATCTACATTCATAACTATTAACCTCCTAAAGTTTTATATAATGTATCTTTATTTTTCTTCATTTCTGTATACACTAATCTTCTTATTAACATAACCATTTACGAAAAAAGCGAATAGTAAAAGCACTACAAGTGAACTACTTAACAAGTAAATTAAATCAAATGTAATATTAATCATCATTTCATTCATGTATACCAGGCTCCTTTTTATTTAAAGTAAAAGTATATTTTGATAGACTAATCTACTAAACATAGACATCTTACAATTCATCTTCAGTTAATCTCTTTGTAGTATATGTATACCCTTCCTAACCTTTTCTAAACGTAAAAAACTATAATTATATTTTTTCTTATTTATATGTTTAACATTTTTTTAAACGGGTATGTTTATATTGTTATGCTTACTATATGGAAAGGAATATTACGATGAACGCCATTCACTCTACTACTATTTCTTATAATGAAACACCTACAATAACGCAGATTCATCATTTTTATGCTTTAATGACAACATTTCAAACGAATGTATTTATAAGTAAACACGGAACACTTACTTCTATTAAAAACTTAAGCACTCTAGTATCCTTTTTCCTTACTGTAAAAAAGAGAGATCTTGTATTATTTATTTTTGAAGGAATAGATGCAAAAAAAGCTTTAAGAACACTCTTCCCTTCTTAGAATATTTGTTATCCTCTATTCCCTCGTTTACTACCTTTCATATATGTTTTTATATTTCAAAATGATTTCCTCTATAAAAAAAGACCCCCCTAATACAATAGGGGGATTTCTAGTTTAGCCTTATGAAAACTGATATAATATATATTACGTTTTTCATTCTTTAAAATAGAAAAGTTTTAATAACCTTGAAAGTAGGAATTTTTAATGAACTCGAAAGCAAAATTTAGTATTCGCTACAAAATTATGGCTGGTTATTTAGTTATCATTTTGTTCTTACTTGTTTCTTTCATTATGTTGAACAATGAGATTTCTAATTTACAAAAATCTCGTAATTTTATTATTGATCACGATTTTAAAGTTCTCAATTTAACAAATCAAGTGGAGAAAGATTTACTAACAATTGAAAATAAAGCGAAAGGGTTTATCATTTCTAATAATCCAAATTACGTACAATCTCTTAATTCTGCGGAAAAGGATTACGAAAAGCATTATCAAGATCTTTTCTCATTATTAGAGGATAACCCATCTCAGCAAGAAAAATTAAAACAGATTAACGAAAATATTATTAGTTGGATAAATAAAGAGATTCACCCGTTAATTGCAAATCATAATAGTAATAATGTACAAACAATCGACACGACTCAAATTCAGTCATTACAGTCACAGGTAACTAACTTCCGGAGCACTGAGGAGCAATTAACAAAAAAAAGAGCAGCACAATTAGATACTGAAAATAATAAATTAGAGATTTGGTTATACAGTTTATTGTTCTTACTTTCTTGTATTTCTATTATCATTTCACTCTATATTTCGAATTCCATTACAAAAACGATTAAAAATGTAATTCAAGCTATTAAATCCATTTCTTCTAAAGAAAAAATCACGGAAAGAATTCATGTAAACACACGTGATGAAATAAAAGATCTTGCTCATACAACAAATCACCTACTAGACGAAATATCGAAAAGAGAGTGGTTACAAACTGAGCTTGCAGAATTAATTTTACTGTATCAAGGTGTATCTTCTATTGAGATGTTAGGTAAAAAACTTCTTAGTGGAATTATACAAAAAACGCAAACTTCTTGTGGTGCATTTTATGTACGTGAAGAATATGAAGAAACTGTCTACTATGTGAAAAAAGCTTCTTTCGCCGATCAAGGTGCTGATGTTGGAAAACAATCCATTAAAATGGGTGAAGGTTTCATTGGACAGTCTGCTTTAGAAAAGAAAAGTTTTATTCTGAGGGACATACCTGAAGAGTTTCGTTACGTTACTACTGGATTATTAGAAATACGTCCTAAAAATATACTAGTCATCCCTGTCTTATTTGAAGATGAAGTGATTGCAGTAATGGAGTTAGTAAGTGTAACTGAGATTTCAGATTTACATCAAGATTTAATTCACCAAACTGTTGATAATTTAGGTTTAACAATCCATAGTATTATGGGACGTATGCGAATTCAAACTCTTTTACATGAATCACAAGCAATGACAGAAGAGTTGCAAGTTCAATCAGAAGAATTGCAAACACAAGCGGAAGAACTACAAATGCAAGCCGAAGAATTACGAACAACGAATGAACAATTAGAGTCTAGAACTGAAGAGGCTGAGCAGAAGACAGCTGACTTACAAATTACTAAATTAGAATTAGAAGAAAAAGCAAGCGAGTTGTTACGTAGCTCAAAATACAAATCAGAATTCCTAGCAAATATGTCACATGAATTACGCACACCATTAAATAGTATTTTACTATTATCTGAAATGTTAAGAGAAAATCATGATAACAATTTATCCGACGATGAGATTGAATTAGCAACTGTCATTCATTCATCAGGGAAAGACTTACTTACTTTAATTAATGACATACTAGATTTATCTAAAGTAGAAGCAGGCAAACTAGACATCATTTTTGAGGCAACGAACATAAGTGACATGGCAGCCAATATGCATCAAAACTTTTTACATATAGCTGCACAAAAAAATGTCGAATTTACTATTGAGGACAGTGATACGATTCCTGATCTGTTTTATACAGATGCAAAACGGATTGAGCAAATTATTAAAAACTTATTATCCAATGCATTTAAATTCACAGAAAAAGGATCCGTTTCTTTACATTTTGATTCGATAGAAACAACCAATTTAAGTCATGATATGCAGTCTATCAGTAAAGATTGGATTACAATTTCAGTAAAAGATACTGGTATTGGTATCGCTAAAGAACAGCATCAACTTATTTTCGAAGCCTTTCAACAGGCAGATGGAGCAACGATTCGAAAGTATGGTGGTACAGGATTAGGTTTATCTATTTGTAAAGAGTTTGCGAGATTATTAGGTGGTTGGATTACGTTAGAGAGTAATGTAGGAGAAGGTAGTACTTTCACCGTATATATTCCTAACCTTCCAAATGGATTACATGATATACAGTTATCCAATTTAGAAGTCGCAGCAACGATAGAAGATGTTATTCCTGCTAAAGTTGTTGAAGAAACTATCGTTACTACCGAAACAAATAACGTCTTCCAAGAGAAAACCATTTTAATTGTCGATGATGATCATCGAAATATATTTGCGTTACAAAATGCATTAAAAAAACAAAATGCCAACATTATTACTGCCCAAAACGGCATAGAGTGTTTAGAAATACTAAAAAGCAATACAAATATCGACCTTATTTTAATGGATATTATGATGCCGAATATGGACGGTTATGAAACGATGGAAAATATCCGAATGAACTTAGGGTTACATGAAATACCTATTATCGCATTAACTGCTAAAGCAATGCCAAATGATAAGGAAAAATGTTTATCTGCTGGCGCTTCAGATTATATAAGTAAACCATTAAATCTACATCAACTCTATTCGGTAATGAGTGTATGGTTAATAAAATAAGTGAGGTTTAGTTGGAGTGGAAAATAAGTATTATAATTTTGATCCATCAGTAGATACAGATGAGCGCACGAACTTAGAAATTGAATTACTATTGGAAGCGGTATTTAAACTATCAGGATTTGATTTTCGCCAATATGCTCGCACATCTATTTATAGAAGGATTTGTAATCGAATGCAGCTCTCTAATATCCCAACCATTTCAAAATTAATTGAAAAAGTAATTCACGAGGAAGGGGTTTTAGAACAGTTATTAAATGATTTCTCGATTAATGTAACTGAGATGTTCCGTAACCCTGCCTTTTTTAAAGCGCTTAGAGAGCATGTTATTCCTGAATTAAAAAAGCATCCCGAAATTAGAATTTGGCATGCTGGATGCGCAACTGGTGAAGAAGTATTATCAATGTCCATCTTACTTCACGAAGAAGGATTAAGTGAAAAGTCGGTTATTTACGCAACAGATATGAATACAAATGTGTTAGAAAAAGCAAAACAAGGTATCCTCCCGTTAAATAAAATGCAAACTTATACGAAAAACTATTTACAAGCTGGCGGTACACAAGCGTTTTCTAACTATTATTCAACAGATAATCGTTTTGCTTATTTTAATCCATCACTTTTACAAAACATTATTTTTGCACAGCATAATTTAGTAACCGATCAATCTTTTAACGAGTTTCATATTATACTTTGTCGTAACGTCTTAATTTACTTTACAAGTAAACTTCAAAATCAAGTGCAGCAACTATTTTATGAAAGTTTAAGTCACAATGGATTTCTATGTTTAGGAAATAAAGAAACTCTTCGTTTTTCAAATATAATGCCGCATTATACGCAATTTAATCCTAGCGAACAAATTTATCAAAAAATACAATAAAAAGCGTATGAAATCCTCTGTTTGGATTTCATACGCTTTTTATTTCGCATTCGTTTGTATCATAATGAGACACATATCATCTGATTGCGCTTTCTTTTGTTCTTCCTTGTAAAACCCTTCTATCTCGCCTTCTAAATCTCCCCATTTTCTTTCTGTAAAAGTACGTAATTTCTCTTCAGCCTCAAATTCATCATTTGTAATTGCTTCAAGAACACCATCTGTAAATAATACGATTTGAGCATTTTTCTCAAAAGGTATAACTGTCTTTTCAACTTTTATTTCATCAAAAAATCCTACCGCACAACTCCCGCGATCTAGTTCAACTACATTTGTTTCATCAACTAAAACATATCCAGAAGGATGTCCTGCATTTACATATTCAATCGTTCTATCTTCTGTATTAACAACTAAGTATATGGCCGTAAAATAATAGGGAATATTATCATTTTCATTATGTAAAAGGGTCATATATTTATTTAATTCTTTAATAACGAGTTCTGGATCAATTAAACATTTAATTGTTTCACGTAATACAGACGAAATAAACATACAAACTAATGAAGCAGATACGCCATGTCCCATCACATCTAATAATATAATACCGTAGCGGTTTTCATCGATTTTATACCAATAATACATATCTCCAGCTAGTTTAAATGAAGGTAAGTAACTTGCTTCAATTTTTATATGATCTTCTCGTAATGGGCTACTTAATAAGTTTCTTTGTACTTGCGTAGCTAAATCTAGTTCATTCCGAAGATTTTCTTCTTGTTCTTTATGCCAATTTAATTCTGATTTCAAGCGTAACGCTACACGCATACGTGCTAATAGTTCAACTTTATTTATAGGTTTCGTAATATAATCCATTGCCCCCATATCAAGAGCTTCGGCCAATTTATTTGCATCCTCTAAAGCTGTAACAAAAATAATAGGGATATCTTTAAACTTCTCCTCTTTTTGTAATCGCCTACAAACTTCAAGTCCATCAATTTCAGGCATCATAATATCTAATAATATTAAATCAATTTCATTATGCCTAGAAGAATCTTTTCCAAACTGTATGTATTCGAAGAGCTCTTGTGCAGAATTGAGTGATACAAGATCATGATATCCGGCTTGTTTTAAAATCTTCTCAATTACAAATATGTTAACCGGATTATCATCAACAATTAAAATGGACACAAGTTATTTCCCCTTTTCTTATTTAAAATGTAAATCTATTATCATTTTCTATTTTTCTAGTATTACATACTCAGTTACAAAATGAAAATTTCTTACTCAAACATATTTATACAACAAAAGAACAAACCCCTAGAAATAGGAATTTGTTCTTTCACTCTATAAATTTCTACTTTTAATTTAACACCATTGCTTTGTCATTTAAAAGACGATCTAATTCTTCCATATGATTTGTTTCATCTGCAATCATATCTTCTAACTTTACAACTAACTCTGTCATATTTAATTTCGCTGCCTGTTCTTTTCTCGTTTCATAACGCTTAATTGTCTCATATTCTGATTGTCTAGCCGACTCTAACATTTCTCTAACATCTTCTACTTGTTTCACTGGTAAAGGGATTGTAGTAGGTGTACCACCTAACGTCTTAATTTTCTCCGCTAAATATAGGGCATGTCCTTGTTCATCACTAATTTCAGATTCAAAGAAAGGTTTTAACACTTGTCTATATATACCAGAAACTGTAGCTGCATTATGGTTATACATAATAATTGCTGAGTATTCTCCTGCTAAATCTTCATTCAATCCTTCGATTAGTTCTTTCACATCGTGTGACATTTTCATATCTCCTCCTATACTTAATAAGTACCCCTTTTCTCATGTTTTAAACATCATTATTTTAAATTTTTTATGTATCTAAAAATGCGGCTTGCTTCAATTTACTTATCGCTTGTCTTTTAATACGAGAAACGTGCATTTGTGAAATACCTAACCGTTCCCCTGTATCTTTTTGATTTAAATTTTCTCCAAATATATAATGAATAACACTCTTTTCCGTATCATTTAATACGTTAAAAATATCCTTTAAAACGAGACGCCTTTCTGTCTCTTCATATCCTTGTTCTACTTCACCTACAGATTCAATTCTCGCTACCGAACTTCCATCAGATGAATTTTCAACTACATCATCTAAGGAAGATACTCGATAATTATTTTTCGCATCCATAATCTCTAGAACTTCCTCTTCCGATAGTCCTAAATGATCCGCGATTTCTATAATCTTCGGCGAACGTTGCAGATGATCTGTTAACTCCTCTATCGCAAGTTTAATTTTTCCGCCTAAATCTTTAATTCGCCTTGGAACGTGAATGCCCCAAGTTTTATCACGTAAATACTTCTTTATTTCGCCTACTATTGTAGGTATTGCAAAAGGCTCAAAGGCATTCCCTATCGAATAATCATACCTTCTTATTGCGCCTAAGAGCCCTAACATGCCTACTTGTATAATATCCTCATGCATCGGTCCGCCTTTTGAATAGCGATATGCAATGGAATAGACAAGATTTTTATAATGCTCAACTAACCTTTCCTGCGCTTCATCACATTGGTTTTGTTGGAAGTCTGCAATTAGTTTAATAACGTCTTCTTTAGTAAGATTCGTAGGTTGAGATTGGATTTCCATCATTCTCCACCTGCTCTCTTTGTATATATTTTGTCATTAAAACTGTCATGCCCTCATCATGCATGATTTGTATATCATCCATTAACGTATTAATTAAATATAAACCTAAACCATTTTCCGGCAAATGTTCTACTGGTTTACTAATATCATACGGACCAACTTTCCTTTTTAAGTTATTAAAATCAAAGCTAACCCCATTATCCGCAACCATAATTTCTAATCGATTTTCATATAGCCCAAAGACAATTGCAATTTCTCCAACGTCTTCTTTATATGCATGTTGTACAATATTTGTACATGCTTCACTAATAGCAATTTTCATATCTTCTATATCGTCATAAGCAAAGCCCATTCGATTCGCAACACCAGCCATTGTTAAACGAATAATAGCCACATATTCTGCCTTTGCAGGAATTTTCATTTCTATCTTTTCAAATCTCTCCATCATCCCTAGTCACCTTCTTTCTACTTTTTCAAAATCGGAATTCAAATTTAATATTTCTGTTAACCCTGTAATATCAAATAATCTTTTTAGTCTTTTAGATACACGAATAAACTCTAGTTTTCCATCATTTTTCTTAACTGCTTTTAATAGCGCTATAAAAACACCTAAACCAGTACTATCCATATAATCTACGTTATGAAAATCTACTACAATATGAACCTCTTTTTCGCTTGTAATAGGCATTACCTTATTTTTCAAATCTGATGCTGTATATGCATCAATTTCACCATTAAGTTGTACCGTATAACCTACATCATTTTGCAAAATATTTATTGCCAAATTCATCATTTCCGCCCCCTTATCTCGAACTTTTACTATTTAATTACCCATAAAAATTAGTTTTAAACATATTTTTTTATTTTCATTATAAATAAATTTTCTACACCTTTCTCGGCTTAACACTTAAATCGTACTAATAAATGTTTAAAACTTATAATTTTGTGTATGTATAATGTATAAACATTATTTTTAGGGGGATCTATCTATGGAAGAGCACAACTTTAAAAAGGGAGATTTCGTTCAATTTTCTTATCGACACGATCATGCTACAAAATTAGTTGGTTCCATTATTAACATACTAACGAATACAATTGTAGTTGATATAAGTAATAGCGAGGACTTATCTCATATAGAACCAAGGCAAGTCGTAAGAATAAATAATTGTAAAAAGGTAACGATGGCTTAATACGTAATAGAAAGTGTAATGTTAATGAGTGGGGGGTTCTTCATCCTCCACTCATTCCTATGTAGATTACATTAAAAAAGCATCCAAATTAGTTTAATTGGATGCTTTTTTATGTATATTTATCAGTTCATTCACTTTATAGTTATATATAATAAACTTAAGATTACTATTCATTATCATACTTACGCTTTCCGCAACATTCTAGAGAAGAATGTAACGATTAAAATAAAGACGATTGCACCTAATAACGCTGGAAGAACGAAAATGCCTCCCCATTCAGGACCCCAATGACCAAATAACGCACTACCTACCCAAGATCCAATTAAACCAGCAATCACATTACCAACTATACCTAAAGGAAAGTCTTTTCCCGTAATCATTCCAGCTAACGCACCAATAAGTCCACCTACAATACACGTAATAATAAGTCCCACAATTAAACCTCCTATATTGTTTTTATATTGGATTTATCAAGCTTTGGTATGTAACCAAAGCTTGATAAACATGTATTATTCTTTATTATCCAACCCATCACTTATCTTTTGTTTCACTTTTCCGACTTTTTCTTTTATCGTTCCCTTCGTCTTGTCCCACTTCCCTTCATTTTTCAACTTTCTATCTTCTGTAACTTCACCAATTCCTTCTTTTACTTGTCCCTTTGTCTTTTCCACTTTACCAGTAATTTGTTCTTTTAGTCCGCTCTCACTCATATTTCCCATCTCCTTTTCGTAATAGATTTATAGATTTACAGGATACAAATTTAAATAGAATACATGCATCTTCTTTCGTGTAACCATTCACCGACTCTTTCTAAATCTTTAACGAATAACAAGATCTTCCCTTCATCTAGCTTTTCTTCGTAGAAGTTTGCTTCTTCCTCATTAAGTCCTAACTCTTGCATCTTATTTCTTAACTGATCTCCCGTTTTTTGAAAGACATTAATAATGCTTGTCCCAAGTCCCTCCTCTTTTATTCCAATTGTATTCACGTCTGCATTATCTGCGATTCTATCTGTCCTCTCTTTCTCATGTGTTAACACGTAAATATCTTTTTGTTCTATTCCTTTCTTCACTAGATCATTTGCCGCATTCATGACCTCTTTCTCCGTAATAAATTCATATACAAAAGGTTTACTATACTTCGTTTCCATCTTTAACTTCCTCCTTTAAAATGAATTATTTGTTATATTATATGTAGTACACCTATTTTCGAAATGTTAAACATAAAATATGAAAAAAGTTATGTGAATTTTGATTTTAATAGAAAATGAACAACATCATTTACCACTTTAAAACATCTTCCCCTTACAATAACTACCTAAAATAACAGAAAATTATTATAATTAAACTTAAGGAGGGATACTATGAAAAAAATCATATCTATATGCGCACTAACCGCTCTATCTTTCACTTTAATAGGTTGTACAAGCACCTCAGCTACAGATAAAGCTTCACAAGTTAAGCAAGAACATACACAATATACCTTTCAATTAAACTCCGCAAATATTTCAGACATTGAAATACTAAAAACAACAAATCATACTACTTCCAAATCTCAAACAGATAATAAAGAAATGATAAAATCTATCGTTTCAGCCGTTCAAAATGGAACACCTAAAACTATCACTTTAGATCAAAAAAAGAGAGAATCTGCACATTCTACTATTACCGTTACATATAAAGATGACGCAAAAGAAGAATTTCTTGTTTGGGTTGATAATAAGGAACAAATTACAATTGCTAAAGATGAGAAGAAAGATAAGGTAGAAGGTGTGATAGTAAATATTAAAGATGCTAAAATGATGAAGGATTTCTTTAAAATGTAAAAAAGATCTCCTTTAAGGGGATTCTTTCTCTCTTCATACAGCCTATCGAGTTCTGCTCCTTATCATCCAAAGCAGAAATATTAATGATATATTATGAAGACGTTTATTTACGCTTTAGTTATATACCTATTGTTCCTATTGCAGAAAAGTACAACAAGCTGGACAACCTAGATTTCAAACTGTAAGATTAGATGTTGGTGAAATCGGGCAGCAAAGCATATATAGAAAATAGGTGTTAATGTTGAAAATCAATAAAAAATTTGAACCATTAATTTTTAATATCTTTATGATTTTAGGCATATCTAGCATTATCTCTTTCGTCATGGTTTCAATGAATGTTGGATATACAGCTTTATTTCTCAAATCATGGATGAAAACATGGGGAATTGCTTTCATACTTGCATTTTTAGCTTCTAAATTATTACCCTTTGTAGTTAAAAAGATAATGAAAATCTTCACTTTTGTTGAGAATGATGCTTAAGAATAAAGTGATGTACTGCGTAGGTTCATTCCAATTAAAAGAGTTTATTATCACAAAAACTTAACCTAGTAAAATGTTTCAAATCGAAGGAAGACACCTTAAAGGTTGTCTTTTCTTTATAAGTAAAAAAAGCCCGCCTATTTCCGTAGGCGGGCTTTATCTTTATTACACAATACGAAAGTATACTCTCTTTTTCACTGAAATTTCATGTAATTATACATATTCATGAAAAGGTATATAGTAGACTATAAACTATGGGTATGCTCTATAAAGCTGATTCTTTTGAAAAGTGTCATTATAGATGCCCATCTATCCCAAGAGTTTAAGCTTTCAGGGGATCCATCCTATCATCTTCTCTCTTCATACAATCGATTTGCTTTATACGAGCAAACGAAAAACATACATGTCGCAACGGGGATAAATGTCAAAAAAAGTCCTCTCATTAATGCAAATGGCGTTTCAAATAAGAATGACCATAGAAATGATACACCTTGCTTATCCCATAATCCTGGCGTCAAGTATAGTTCTTTCGGATTTACAAAGGCTCCTAAATTCATTGTATTACTATACATAAATAAAAATAATATTGGCAAATAACAGATCGCTAATTCTAGAAATGTTTTAGATAGACGCTTATACTTCCCTGCTCGTGACATTGGATCTGAAAAAATGTCATCTTCACTTTCCTCATTTACCTTTTTAAAATAGTACGTACCTGACCAACGATTACCAGCTATATGCTCCCAGCCACTATCTTCAAATAATGTACAGTAATTAATAAAGTCACTTTTTCTACTAAATACTCTATGGTCTATTTTAATCGTCGCATCTTCTGGTTCTGTATATCTAAATGTATAACCAAATGTAGTGCTTTCCAGTTGATAGCCTTTCCAAGCCATCTCTTCTAACCATTTTTCCTCTTTCTCAAAGTCTAAAAAGAATTTCAATCTCCACATCATCGTTTCCCCCTAACTATACGTGTAATAAACTCTTTGTAACCTCAATAATGTGCTGCATTCTCATAAAGTCTAAGTGCAATACTTCTTTCCCGCGTTCCGTAATGACATACACTTTTCTTCGTTTATCTTCACTTTTTACTGATTCTATTAACCCTTGTTTTAATAAATTTTCAACCGCACCATACAATGTACCCGCTGCGATTTTTACTTGATGATTACTCAGTTCCTCCACCTTTTGCATAATTAAATATCCATGAGCTGGCTCTAATAAAGCTAAAAGAACGTAATACGTTGTTTCCGTTAATGGTAAATTTTTATCTCTATTCATAAAGACCTCCAATGTCACGATAAATATATAGCCAAACTATATAGTTAAACTGTATAGTTTGATTTTATACAGTCAGACTGTATATGTCAAATGTAGGAATAACTTTATAACCCAAAACAAAAACGCTATCTTTTAAAAGATAACGTTTTTGTTTTACCCTTGCTTATTCTTCGCCTTCATTTGCTCTTCATAAACAAACTTCGCGGTCATAAAGTCGTTAGAAAAATCTTTCAATGCATTCTTCATTACATTTAATTCTTCTTGTGATTTAATTTCAATACTGTTTAAGAAATCAAATGCTTTTGATTGTTCCTCCGCAACAAAGTTTTGTGTCATATAATCATCTTGGAAGTCTTTCTTCGCCTTTTCTTTTACTTTATTCATTGCCTCTGTTTTGTTTATGCTTTTCATTGGGTTTTCGAATGCTCCAGTAGGTTGTTCCGTTTTTGGCTCTTCTTTCTTTTCCGGCTGTTGCGCTGGTGCTGGTTGTTGTGGTTCCTGCTTTGGTTGTTCTTGTTGAACCGGCTGCTGCGCTACTTGTTGCTCTTTTTTCGCTAACTCATCTTTTAACTTCTTCACTTGCTCATCAAGAGATTTTTTTTCAGTTTCTAACACACTCATATCACTTTTCAACTTTTGCGTTTCTTCAAAATGTTCATCTACTAATTTATTGTATTCTTTCTCAGAGTACATTTTTTCACTGGTTGATGTCGTTTTCTCTTTCGTAACAACTACATTAATAATTACAAATAAGGCTACAATCCCTATTAACGCAGCGAAAATCTTCTTTTTATTCATGATTGATCCTCCAAAATGTAAAATTTCAAAAATTATCATAACAGACTAATTCGCTTTCCCTTGTCATATTTTGTCGAATCAATACAATAAAAAAAAGCATCTGAAACAGATGCTTTTTCTCATTCTTAATACGTAAACGTAATCGTCACTAAAGAATACCCTTCTTTCGCATTGTAAGGCTCCGCTTTATAAGAAACTCGATTTGCCCCTTGCGGATAATCGATTTCGCCAATTGCCTTTTTCACATCTTGCAATGCACCATTCATTGATTGCTTGTATAGCACTTCAATTTTCTCTGGTTTTGCACTATAGCGTTGCTGCATTTTATTTTTTAATTCAGTATAGTTATTTGCGATATATTCATTTCCTAAATAGTTTAACTTTGTATCTTTTAATATTTGCTGGTATGCAGGCGTTTTCGTACTACCTGCCGCAATTTTGTTTGTCAGTGTACTATAATAATTCGTTGTAGCTTGCGGGTAGTCTCCGCGGTTCCACTCATGATTTCTTGCGATTTGTTCATCTGATAAATTGAAATACGAATACGTAACGCGGCCCTGCTCATCTGGAACCGGATCATCGAATGTTGTATCAAGGTGATACCATTTGTTTTCGATTTTTACTAAATTCCAAGCATGAGGTTGTCCGTCCCCAGTTCCTGTCACGAAATGATTTTCAATTCCTGCTTCTTTTAATAATTGATAAGTTAATAGTGCGTAACCTTGGCAAACCGCAGAACGATTTACAAGTGCTTCATATGCTGTGTAAGCTTTATAAGACGTATCATAAGAAACATGTTTTACTACATAATCATGAATCGCCTTCACTTTTTCGTGATCATCCATTCCAACTTGAGTAATAGAAGAAACGATTGCTTTCGCTTGTTTCATGACATATTCCGTCTGTTCTTTCGTTTCACGATATGTAATATTAAGCGTAAACGTATAATTTCCAGGTGATCCAGAAAGTCCATATGAAACATTCGATCTATTATTATTTGTATACTCATTTTTACTTGCAACCTCTTTATATGCGTTAAAAAGTGTATTCATCACTTCTTCTGTATTATTGTTTTTCGTTTTATATGGAAGTGTAATATTTGTCTCGTATGTATTAATACGCTTTTTTACTTCTTCTTTAAAAGCTGTTAATAATGCCGCATCTCCTGTGTCTTTCACATCAGCATTTTTATACTTCAAAGTTTTATATAAAAACTGCGCATACTGTTCACGTGTTACTGTGCCATACGGTTCAAAATTCCCGTTCCCTGTGCCATCTGCGATTCCATTTGACTGCACTGCACTAATTGCGTTTTCTGCCCAAAATGGATTTGGAACATCCTTAAAGGTATGTTTTTGTTTTGCCGCAAGATGGAAAGCATTTGTAAGAATTTGTGCCATTTCCGCACGACTCACAGAAGCTTTCGGTCTAAATTGGCCATTTTCATCACCTTTAAAAACTCCTAAATTCGTTAAAGTTAATACCTCTTCTGGGAACATTGTAGAACTTTGATTAATATCACCGTAAGGATTTTTAAACGTAGACCCATCCTTTAATACGTAACGAGTTCCATCATTACTAAACGAACCGCCTTGTTTATTCGGTACTAACACTCTATAAATTAAAGCCGCAACTTGCTCCCTTGTCGCAACATCTCCAAAACCAAATATCCCATTTCCATAACCAGAAATAATATTCTTACTCGCTAAATCTTTAATTGCAGGATATGACCAATGTGATGTCGGCACATCAGAAAAAACACCCACTTCAGCAGCTTTTACATCGCTGCCATTTGTATATAACAACGCACCACCAATAAGTGATAATGATGTAATTGATTTTAATAGTTTTGTATACATAATGTCTTCTCCCAATACGTTCTCTATTTTTGTTGGTTTATGTCGAAAAATCTAAAAATATGACAAAATATATTATACAATTAAAAGTTTTCAAGGGATATATTGAATTTTAAAATATGCAAAAATTCATATTAATATATTTTTCCGTATTAATATTATGTTTTTTCGCTTGTGAATATATATAAGTAGTCAAGTCAACACAAATAATAAAAAGACAGCTATCCATAGTGAACTGACCCCATAAAGTTAGACAGGTCGTTTCATTAGGCAGCCTTTAGGGCATGAGTTCGATATTGTACCGGACTCATGCCTTTTAGTTTTGCCTTAATTCTTTTGTGATTATAATAATCGATATATTTTTCAAATTCTTGTTTAAAGTGTTCTATGCTTTCAAAATCTTTTAGATAAAGAAATTCAGATTTCATAATACCAAAGAAACTTTCAATAACCGCATTATCGTAACAGTTCCCTTTACGAGACATACTTTGCGTAATCTTGCGTTCCTTTAGGGCGTGCCGATACTTCTTCATTTGATAATACCAGCCTTGATCAGAGTGAATAAGGAGTTCGTCTTCTTCTGTCAATTGTTGAAAAGACTTCTCCAACATCTTCGATACAAGTGAATAGGTTGGTCTTGAATCAATTGTATAAGCGATTATCTCTCCATTAAATAGATCTAACATCGGTGATAAGTAGAGCTTCTCGCCGCATAATTTAAATTCTGTTATGTCTGTAACCCATTTTTCGTTCGGCTTTTCAGCTTTAAAATTACGTTCTAAAATATTTGGCGCAATCTTACCTACTTGTCCTTTATACGAGCGATATTTTTTCATACGAACTAGACTCTTTAAACCTAACTCTTTCATAATTCGTTGAACTTTTTTATGGTTGATTTTATGTCCTTGGTTCATTAACTCATCGCGAATACGGCGATATCCATAACGACCTTGGTGTTCATCGTAAATGTTTTGAATTAAGATCTTTAGCTCTTTATCTTTATCTGGCCGATTAGAATTCTGTATCCAGTAATAATATGTACTTCGTGGGAGTTCTGCTAATTTTAAAAGTGCCTGCACCGGAAATGCTTTCCTTAGTTCATAGATTACTTGCGCCTTATCTTGTTTGGTGATTTTTCCTTGTTTTGAACTAAGGCATTCAACTTTTTTAAATAAGCATTCTCCATACGCAAACGCTCCAATTCAGCTTGTAATGCTTCTACTGACTCTTCTGTTTGTGTTTGTTTCTTAATTGATTTTTGATTGTCCTTAGTCATAGATTGACGCCCCTTTTTCTTCGATTTAAGGGCGTCTACTCCTTTTTGATGTAGCTGAATACGCCATTTTCTAATAAGTCCAGGTGAAGAAATATTAAAAATAACTGCCGTTTCGTTTGGAGACGTCCCATTTTCGAACATATAATTTAGTACGTCTAGTTTATACTGTGCAGAATACGTTGTATAGCCTTTTTCAAAGGCCTAGATTCCATGATATTCAAATTGTTTTATCCACATGCGAACCACTTCGTGATTCGCTCCCAATGATTTCGCAATATCTTTTATACTCTCACTTCCATCTTGATAATGTATTACCGCATTCATTTTGTCTTCTGAAGTAAATTTAGTCATAAAAAAACTACACCTCCAATTGTTAGACTGTGTCTAACAATTGGGGTGCAGTTCATAGATAACTGTCTTTTTACTGAATCCAATTTAATTATTTTGAAAATCTAGCGTACCCCAAGAAATGCTTCTGAGTGTATGGACTGTTTATCTTACTTTTAATTACACCTGTTGTCGTATCCGCTGCATGGATATATTCGCCATTTCCTAAATATATTCCTAAATGAGAAGGACCCGCTTTATATGTATTCTGTAAGAATACTAAATCTCCTGGTTGAGGATCACTTATTTTTGTAACCATTCCCCAGTATCCTGCAACACTTGTTCTCATAATGTTATATCCATTATTTTTAAATACGTAATAAATAAAGCCACTACAATCAAATCCATTTGGTCCTGTCCCAGCTTCAACATACGGCTTTCCAAGTTGTTTTAAAGCTAAATCAATTACTCCAGAAGAACCAGAATCTGTTTGGTTTAGGTTCATCCACTTGTCGCCTTCCCATGTTTTAATCTTCAACCATCCACTAGTTGTCCCATCCACAACTCTAAAATTCTGCGGACTATATAATGCTCCAGCGTTTGCTTTTCCTGAACTAAATGAAGGTTCATTATACGCATAGAAAGATTTATTTATAAACCTTTCTTCTCCATCTAGATTCATCCATTTCTCGCCTTCCCATGTTTTAACCTTTAACCATCCACTAGTTGTCCCATCCACAACTCTAAAGTTCTGTGGACTATATAATGCTCCAGCGTTTGCTTTTGCTGCATTAAATGAAGCTTCGTTATACGCATAGAATGATTTGTTTATGAATTTTTCTTCTCCATCTGGATTGATCCACTTATAACCTTCATAAGTACTTACTTTCATCCAGCCATTTTCTTTTTTTTCTACTACTCCCCAATTTTGTGGGTTAAATGGTGCTCCATAATTTGCTTTCTTTGCATTAAATGAAGGCTCATTATATGCATAAATCGTTTTGTTGACGGTAATTTGTTCAGCCGCAGGATTCATCCATTTTTCGCCTTCCCACGTCTTAAATTTAAGCCAACCATCTGTTGTTCCATCTACTATTCTAAATGTTTGTCGCCCGTACTTCGCTCCAGCATTCGCAACCTTTGATGAGAGAGAAGGTTCATCATATCCATAGAAATCTCCCATAACACGTTCTTCCCCATTTAAGTTAATCCAAACTGGACCTTCCCATGTTTCAATCTTCCACCAGCCATTATCTCTTTTTTCCACGACTCCTACATTTTGAGCACCATACTCTGATCCGCCATTTGTTTTAGCTGAATTAAAAGATGGCTCCTTATACCCATAGAATGATTGATTCACAGATTCTGAACTACTAGCAGCGTGAGTTACTATACCAAATGTAGAAATAGATAAAATGAGAATTAATAGCAATGATACGCCTTTTTTAAACATATAAACTTTTCACCTCTTCCTTTTTTTAACAGTATATTACCATAAGTACATTAACATAAATTTCTTTATTTATCTATAATTTACCATATTAATTGGTAAACAATTTAGATTATTATATTTCTTTTAAACCCTCTCTATTCAAGGCATAATTGGGTTCAATGTAATATGAGATACAAGATATGCAATATTGCATATCTTTTATTTTTTATATTAAATTATTAATCTATTCCTTTTTTATACAACAGTATCTAATTTTTGCTAGTTTCTCTTCTTTTTTAAATAACTATTTTGTTCACTTTTTTGATACATTTACGAAACATTTCTCTGTTATCTTCATTAAGTTCTTTTCTTTTTATAATTTCGTGCGAGATATACCAACACAGGAAGCCCTAGCCCCCCTAATCCTAGGGCTTCTTTTTTAATAAAGATTTTATGCATTTTATTATTCCCACCAACTTTCTAAATTTTATATTCAATATATAATCACA
This sequence comes from Bacillus cereus group sp. MYBKT14-1, assembly GCF_051915185.1. Taxonomy (NCBI): domain Bacteria; kingdom Bacillati; phylum Bacillota; class Bacilli; order Caryophanales; family Bacillaceae; genus Bacillus; species Bacillus cereus group sp. MYBKT14-1. The sequence continues at coordinate 78,065 of NZ_JBQAEF010000006.1, forward strand.
TTTACTTTATAATATATTAATGGAACGTCACGTGTTTCAAATACAACATTTTTTGATGACCTTTAATACATAAAATGTTGTTATCAAGTCGGGGTAAAGCACCTTTGGGTGTCTTTTCTTTTGTACATTATATTCATTAGGGCTCATTTATTTTTTACAAACCCCACCCTTTTGCTTCCGACGGTGATGAGGAGTGGTTTTTTTGTTATCTTTTTCTAAAATTTGTTTCCTAAAAACATACGCAGAAACTTTACGTACAATGGTTTTCACAAATTCTTTTAGAAGTTCAAACAAAACTCCATTAAAGATAGTTTTATTAATTTTTTCACCACTAGCCGTAAAAATATCCTATAATCTATATATGACAAATCAATGTATTAGGAGTAGATAAAATGCCAGTTACACTCGAACTTATTCTTTTTATTCTTATAGCAATTAGTGCTGTTGGCTATTTAATAAAAGAATTTCAAAAAACTAGGAAACGAACACTTGGAATTTCACTAGAATTTTTAGTTCTTTTCTGGTCAATATGGAGAATATCAACTCTCATAATCTAATTTATAAAACATGAATTCCTTCGAATGAAGTGAAACTTTAATCAGTGGGAGTTTTATTTATCCCCCACTAATTATGAGTTAAACCAATCGGGCTTTTACGGGATAAATTTACCAGTATTTTTACCACAGCATTCATGTTAAAATCCCTTGTGAGTACGACATAACTCGACCTTATGAAGCTCCGCAGCTTTTATCGCGGAGCTTTTTTTATTTAAAATAACTATTTTGTTCACTTTTTCGATACATTTACGAAACATTCATATGTTACGTTATATAAGTCCTTTTTTAAATCATATTCATTCTAGCAAAAAGTCCTAGTCCCCCTAGGACTTTTTGCATTCAAATAATGAGTTGTCTTTTTTCTCAATAACCGAAACTATTTAACGTGGTAAAATAATAATTGGACTGGCATCCAATACCATATTACAATGGAGCAAATCGCAAGAAGGCACCTTAGGGTGTCTTTTTTATAGAGAATCAGTTTAAAAACTAAAAATAAAAGAACCTCAATAAATGAGGTTCAAAAAATCTACTATTTTAAATTACCTTCGTAAAAAGCAACTCCATGTTGAACATGTTTTAAATACCACGTAATCGTCCCGCCACAAACATTTTCATTAAAACTATTAGCATATACTCCATTTGAGTAATAAAGAGTTCTTTTGAATTTACCATTAGAATACTCATAAGGAATGGAGCAGGCTGCTTGCTTCGGAGAGCTCACAGCTTTTTGTGTATCAGCTGAAGCTGCACCCATTCCTCCTGTTAATGCAATACCTGTTGCTAACGCTCCTACTACTAATTTCTTGAACATAATAAATCCCCCTTTAATAGTTTTTATAGATTACAACTTAAATGTATCACTTTTGTAATTTATGTAAATATATTGAATATGCAGAAATATTTATTTAATTATTAGTAATATTAGGATTTTATTTTATCAAATGGAAAATAGAGGAATTAGAGAAGCATGTGAAAATACAGATTGGTTCATATTAAACGAATGTGGTCCAAGTCGGCGTAAGGCACCTTAGGATGTCTTTTTTGTACATAAAAAAATCTCACCATTTTATCGAAACGATAAGCCCTTTAAAACAATAATTGCAACTATATTAATTTTACATTACATTAAGGTTAGAGAATGTTCTTATATTAATAAAGTGCTAAATAGTAGGTGGCAAAATGGAATTTAACGATTTGGGTATTACCATTAAAGAACTTAGAATTAAAAAAAATATATCACAATCCGAATTATGTTATGGAATATGTTCACAAAGTCAAATTAGCAAGATTGAAAAAGGTATGATTTATCCATCTAGTATATTGTTATATCAATTATCAGAAAGACTTGGTATTGATCCAAATAACATATTTGCACTAACTCAAAACAAAAGATTAAAATATGTAGAAAATGTAAAATACGTAATAAAAGATTGCTTAAAACAAAAACAATATAAAGAACTTTATGAAATAGTAAAAAAAGAGAAAAACTTAAATAATTTTCAAACAAAAGATGAGAAACAATTTCTAATATGGCATGAAGCAATTGCTATATTTATGGTGGATAAATCAATAAAAACTGCTTTAGATTTTTTAAATAATGCATTAAAACTGACTTTAACTAATTCTGATTTTTTATCAGAAAGAGAAATAGATATTATGCAAACAATGGCTATATTTTATGCGGAAAATAAAGAATATGAAAAAAGTATTAATATATTCAAAAAATGTTTAACTAATTTTAATAAGCTAGATTTTCCTAGAGATAAAGAAATTAAATTAAAACTCATGTTAAATTTAGCAAAATGTTTCGACTTCACATATCAATATGAAGAGGCAATAAAGTACATTGATAAAGGTATTAAATTAGCAATTAATCTAAATACTTTATACCTACTAGGTGAACTATTCTATTTAAAAGGTCAGTGTTTATTAAAAATGAAACAACATAATGTAGAAGAGGTTATTTATAACTGGAAAAAAGCATTATTTATATTTGAACTAACAGAAAAAGAATATTATACAAAAATGCTACCAGATGAACTTATTGAAATACAAAATAAAAAACACTCATAATTTCGTAAAAACTACTTACAAAACCCACAGAAAAAATCCCTACAGCTTTTAAACTTAGATCGATAATATTAAAATTAATTTAAGTCGGCGAAAGGCACCTTTAGATGTCTTTTCTTTATTTTTACAAGGACCTGCTCAATTAATTCTTAAAAACATACTGAGAAGCATTGTTTTATTTATCTCATTTTCATTCATGCTATATATAAAATTCTTTAATAAATCCACCTCAAACATACTTATATGCATAGGAGTATGTTTGAGGTGGAACTTCTTCAAATACTAGTTCCTTTTATAAACCGTTTTTTGATGTAGATGACATTATTCTCAATACAATAGAATGAATTATGGGGACATATTTAGCAATATATATCAAAAAACATATTAAAAAAACCCTTCACCTTAAGGTAGAAGGGATCTTCTAATTTCTATTTCAAACTACCCGAAATCTCCGTAAAGGTACCCCAAGCGCATGTGCACCTGCATCTGGATATCCTAAACTTCTTTCACCAACTACCGCTCCTCTGCCGAATGATCTTTCAACGATAGATTATATGCCTTGAAGTGCTGTTTGCAACATTTCAATTCAGATATACGACAGTAAAGAATACATTATCACAGTGTCAGCAAGCAAAAGTGTATTCTGCATTTCTGAAAACAGTAGATGGCAGATTATGACCTACTGAATCTGCTAAGAAAGAATATACAAGAACATCCTTAACATCCTCTCTATTTCCACTAATGATGACATCAAGGAAATCTTCTACTTGGAATTCTGGAGTAAACAACACAATCTTAGTTGTTCTGTTTGGTTCTAAAGAAACAAAAGTACGAGAGATTTCAACTAATTCATTTTGAGTTGGGAAAAAGGTGTTTCGACTTCTCTTAACAGTTACCGTTACATTACTAGTATGGCAGCGTGAATCATTGTTTAGCATAATGTTGAGAGCAGTTGGAATAATCCCATTTTCAGAAACTGGAACTCGAAACACTCCAGTAGATTTATGAGCCATATAATCACATCCTTTCAAAATAAAATATATTTACAATATATTAAATGCAAAAAATGTTCATTTTGATAGGGACAAATTATATGATTAATATATCTATAATAACCCTCGGTATTACTAAGCCAATGTTTTAAAAGATTAACAAATAATTACCTCTGCAAATTTAGAAAATATCTATACTTTTTACAAACATTATTACAATTAGATAAACCAAAGCAATATCCCATTAACAAAGGGACTCCATAATTGGAGTCCCTTTGTTAATTAGCTATTAAAAATGATCAGCATGTGAGTATTGTATAATTTCTTCCTTTTTTAGAGCATGTTGTGTATCACCTGTATTGTTACTAAATGATAATGTTATCACTAATCCTAACGCCGCTAATATAAGCTTCTTCATTATTTTAACGCCCCTTTGCTTAGTAATTTTTTTTTCGCTTCGTAACATACATCGAAATAATCACTAACTTTTTCATGCTTATTCAATTTGCGAAAGCGAACCGCTAATACTTCTGCATATTCTTCTACGAAATCCCACAAATCCTGCTTTTCGAAGTAAGAAATACCTTTTTTCACTTCTTCTAAGAGTTCAATTGCTTCATCTTCATTAAGAGAACGTAAAATATTGAAATGATATACATACTCTTCATTTCCTAATTCTATACAAACTGCTAATCCTTTTTCAATAAGTTCTTTTGCAATAATTGTTTCTCTTAGCTTATAGTGTTCACGTGCTTGTAAGAACAATGCTTTAAAATGGGCAGGATTCTTCTCTGTCACTTCTGATAAATGACGAATCGCTAATGTAGATAAGTTTTGAGTTGCATATAATAATCCTAAATTATGCCTTACTACTAAAATCAATTTTTCTACATTATGTTTTTGCAAAAGGTCAATGGAACGATTCAAATGTTCTTCCGCTTTTTCAAATTGCTTTAAGAATATACAAGCTGTCCCTAATGTGTTTTCGCAAGAAGCAACTTTCACCTCATATCCAGCATACCTTTCAAAGATTTCTTTCGCTTTATTTGCGTATTCAATAGATATTAGCATACTAGACATATGATGATTTAACACCGCATATTTTTGATAAAACTCTGCATGCTCTAATTCGTCAGAAATATGTTCTAATAGGCTCTCAGCTTCTTCATATTGCCTTCTGGCTTCATTATAGTTACTAAACATTAAAGCATGTTCTGCTTTAAAAGAATGATAGTAATAAGCTGTGAGTGTATCTGTCGATTCATTAATTGTATCAATTGCTTCAAAACTATCTTTTCGAATACTCACTCGATCAGTTAGCATTCTATATTTTAGGTCTAGTAAAGAATAATATAATAATAAATTTTGATTTTCTTTTTCTTCTGCATGTTTAATCTGTTCAATTTTTTCATCTATTTCTTTCTTTAATTCCGTTGCTTTTATAATTTGCTGCGACAACATCATTTGATAAAAATCATTAAGTTGTTGCATAACTGCTTCATGCATTAAAATATTTGTGCTCATATCACTACGTCCTCCTCAACTACTTCTTTTCACCTAAATATTACCATTATTATGTATATTATATAATAGTTCAACCTGCAATTGTAAATTGATAAAAAATAACAGAATATTGCGAATTAATAGTGGAGATTAGCTGAGAAATGGTTACTGTAAAAAAATAAAAAACTTATGATATTGCTTGTATCATATTTGCTCTTATATATGATTCTGTTACAAAGTTTTCTAAGTTAATATAAACTCTAGAAAAAATGAATAAAGATCACCACAGCTGAGCTATCTTTAATCCGTACAATAATATAAACATTCTATTAATTCATATTATTAATAAAGAAATACTTAAATATTCCATTTTTTCTAAAAGTGTATTATACTGTAAATTGCCGAGGGAAATATTTTATTATTTTCTGGTAACTATTCAATTTGTTAGGTTGTTATTAGTATTACGGTAACGAAAACCTTATATTTCCCCTTGAAGATAAAGCATTAGCAGCAATTACATCGAGATATCATAATAATAATTATTTTCTTAACAATATCACGGGATTTTAATTCAGAAAATTCTAATTATTAACTGATATAAAGTGCTAAATAAAATATTTAGACAATTGAAGTCCAACAACGATTAGAAGATATATATATTAGAAAAGGAATTTTGGGAGATCTTATCCTATATAACTAATACATATAGCGTTGTATCTTTAAATCAATAAATTTTTCGATAAGCTAGTTAATAGATTATTGAATTTAATCTTTTGATAGAGTTAAAAAATCAACTTTATATTCTAATTGAGAAATTATTAGGTGGTGTCGGTAGTGTTTGAGTACCTTTTAGTTAAAGCTTTATTTACTATTTTCTTAATTATCCTAATCGTGTTAATCAGTGTAATATGGACTAATATAGAAAAAATTATGGACGAGACTGTATTTAAAAACGTTTCTGAAAAAACCAGATATGTAGTAACTATGATAATTGTTATGGTGGGAGAATTTGTTCTCATAGTCATTACTTCATTAAATTGGAAAGCTTCAATTATTGACACACTCTTTTTTGGTAGTATTATTTTGTTCTGCTGTATATGGCTAATACCTTATTTTGTTAATCAACAACAAAACGTCGCTAAAGTTATGGATAAGCATTTTAGTGGAGGGGTAGATTTAGGTGAAATTCAAGTTCATCGTGCGAAACTTTCTGCATTTAATTTAGGAAGTATTGTATTTTCTATAGTGGGAATTATTATACCTATTTGTTATTATTTTAAATACTTTTTATAACGGTTTATTGGTTCTGTTGGAAATTTTTTTAAAGATATAGTAATAGGTGAGATTACAGATATTTATGTAGAAACAACTTAGATGTATAAGACAATCCATTTGAGCGAAAACAGTAAAATACCCTAAAAAAAAGAGACCATATAAGGTCTCTTTTACTTGTATTAATTTAAAAATGATACTCATTTCCAAAACTTCTACCAGGACTTCTTTTTAGCTGCCGCTATTTCTTGTTGAGCCAATACGATAGTACGTTTTGCATCTTGGATTTCTCTTACCATTTCCATAAAGTTATCATCTCTTAATTCTAGCCTTTTTTCTATTCTTTCTTCACGTTCCTTACGATCTTTTATATCATTTTCAATTAATTTATTTCTTTGATCAATGCGATCACCTAATCTTTGTTCCATTTCTAATAATTTTACTTGCTGCACCTTATTAATCTCTTCTATTGTAAATATCCATTACCCTCTTTTTTTCCTTCTGGCTTATAATATTTTGCTTTTCCTTCTTTAATTAATCCATTCAACACATCACTATTTTTTAATCTATTTAATTTCATGTGTAGATTATCCAGCATAATCTCCCAACGATCACATGCTTCCCTCGGCGTCATAATTTCATCCAAAGTAAATAACATTCTCTCCATCTCCTATTTCTGTTATTTACAAGTTAAAATCCAGTTTTTTACAGGCTATTTTACAAAATTTTTACAGGGGATATGTTATATCGTGTCGAAGACTTAAATTATAACCATATCTTTTTACTTCTATACTTCCATTATCTAGGAACCCCCCCAGTATCCAAGACTAAATTTTACCCATACATCATTTTTTTGATGTAGCTCTTGAATATAAAAACTATTTAATTTTCAAGGAACAATTATTAACTTAAAACTTATTATACGAGGAGGGTGTATCATGAAAAAAATATGCTTTGTATTAATTGTCGACGCTGGTATAAATTATGGTTCAATATTTTCTCTACCATTTTTAAGGAATCAGGATGATTTGAAGGAATATTTTTCTAATTATTATGATGTTTCAATCAATTATATTAGGGATAAAAGCTCAATTGACTATTTGGTAGTTCCCAAACCGTGTCCACCTTTTGATAATGAAAATAATCTTCCAATAATTGAAGTACCAGCAATTTTATTTATGGAAAAGGATTTTGAAAAAATAAAGACTTATATAGACAATTACTTTTCTAATAACTCATAAAGAAAATAAAAGTACAGTAAAAAGAAGTCCGATAAAAAACGAGATTTATGTCTTTTTGTATTACCAAAATCGGTCGTTTTTGGTAATACAAAAAGACACATACTATTATTCTCGAAAACTACAGAAAAACCCCTCCACCTTAAGGCAGAGGGACTTTCCAATTACTATTTCAAACTACCCGCAATCTCCGTAAAGATAACTCCAAGCGCATGCGCACCTGCATCAGGATATCCTAAACTTCTTTCACCAACTGTACCGGCGCGGCCCATGCGAGCTACGATTTCTTTCGTATATTCTGCACCTTTAACTGCTGCTTCTGCACCTTTTTCAAAGGCAGTTTTCATATCTTCTTCGCTTGAAGCGCTAGCTAACCAAGAGTCTACACATGGAGCAAGTGCGTCAACAAGTGTTTTGTCACCAACTACCGCTCCTCTTCCGAATGATCTTTCACCAATCGATTGTATGCCTTGCAGTGCTGCTTGCAACATTTCAGCTAATTCTTTCACTGTTAACTCACGCTTCTCGCCTGCTGCTTTACTAGCTGCGCGGAATGCACCGCCCCAAATTGGACCTGAAGCTCCGCCGCAATGTTCCATAATAATCATGGAACAACCATCAAGGAATGATCCGATCGTTACGTTCTCTTGCTCCACGATAGAATGCCACTCACGTTTTAATTGCTTAAATCCTTTTGCCACACTCATTCCAAAGTCGCCGTCACCTGCATGTGTATCTAACTCACAGAACGGTACTTCATTTTTAATAATAATACCGCTCATTTTATCAACGAGATAAATTATGTTGTTTAATGTAATGACATTATCTTTAATCACAGCGTGCTCTTCCGCCGTTTCTAGTTCAAAGGAGACTTCCTTCTCTTCTGCCTCTTCAAGTACATTTACATACTCAACACTTTCAACTGGACCGTCTACTTTAAACGCTGGTGTATTACACTCTTTTGATAGTAATGTTTTTAGCTCATCATCTAATTTCATTACCGTTAAAGACATACCTGCCATATCGATACTCGTCATATAGTTGCCGACGAATACTCTATTAATTTTAATATTTCTAGCAGCTAATTCTCTCGTCACTGCGTTGTTAAATAAGTAAAGCTCTTGCAGTGGTGTTCCGCCAAAACCGTTAACTAGCAGTGCGATTTCCTCGCCGTCTTTTACTCCTAAATCTTTCATTAAATCATTTGTCATACGGTTAGCTAATTCATCAGCCGACAGCATTTTTTCACGCTTAATTCCTGGTTCGCCGTGAATACCTACGCCGTATTCCATTTCATCTTCCGCAAGTGTGAAAGTAGGTGATCCGCTCGCTGGAACTGTACAAGACGTTAACGCTAAACCGATTGTGCGCACATTAGCAGCTGCTTTTTCCGCTACAGCTTTCACCGCTCCTAAATCCATACCTGCTTCCGCTGCTGCACCGGCAATTTTATGAACTAAAATAACGCCCGCAACGCCGCGGCGTCCTACTGTATACAAACTATCTTCTACCGCAATATCATCGTCTACTTTTACATAGTCGACTTCAATTCCATCTTCCGTCGCTAAATGCGCTCCGTTTTTGAAATTCATAATATCGCCGCTATAATTTTTAATAATTAATAACGTACCTTTTTTACTAGCTGTCTCTTTAATCGCTTGATACACCTGAATTTGTGAAGGAGAAGCAAACACATCTCCGCACACAGCCGCATCTAACATTCCTTTTCCGACTAATCCTGCATGCGCTGGCTCATGACCACTACCGCCGCCACTAATTAATGTTACTTTATTTTCGTTCATTTCTTTCTTCTTAATGACTTTATATTTTTTCAAAAGCTCAAGCTCTGGATGAGCCATAACCATTCCGTTGCACATTTCCATTACTAATGTTTCTGGTTTGTTTATAATCTTTTTCATTGTAGTTCTCCCTCAATTCCTTTAATATATTGTGATATATTTGAAATCTTCTTCTTACTATCCATGTTAAAATGAAAGCGTTTTATAGTAAACGGACAAAATGGACAATCTGTCTAAAGACACCGCTCTCATTTATAGATAGGATTTTTATATTACTAACATTCTAGGGATGATTCAGATGACCTCTTCTATAATTTCTAAAAAGATAATCGCGAATTCATTGAAGTATTTAATGGAAACAGAGTCGTTTCATAAAATATCAGTGAGCGATATTATGTTACACTGTCAAATGCGTAGGCAAACTTTTTATTATCATTTTAAAGATAAATTTGAACTATTAAGCTGGATTTATAGAGAAGAAACGAAAGAAAACATTATCGATTTTCTCGACTATGAAACATGGGAAAATATTTTCGATTTATTATTTGATTACTTTTATGAAAATCAAAAATTTTACCGAAATGCTTTCAAAGTCATTGAACAAAACTCGTTTAATCACTATTTATTTGAGCATACGAAAAACTTATATATGAAAATTATTGATGAACTATCTGTGAGCTGCGGATTCAGTCTTTCTGATGAGACAAAAAATACGATTGCCTCCTTTTATAGTCACGGCTTCGTTGGAACGATTAAAGATTGGATTGAAAGTAAGTGCGAAGTAGATCCTTCCATTATGTCTTCTCTCATGAAAAATATGATAAACAATCAATTACTACTATTACTGGAGCAATCAGCAAAGTAATTAAAGGGTGGCAAAAGCAATGAAAAAGATTATGAATGATGTACAAAATATCGTTCAAGATATGCTGCATGGCTTTTATTTTGAACATAACGACAAAGTAAATTACGACGAAACAAATAACATCATTTATGTAAAAGATATTGAAAAACTAAAGCAAAACGTCGCGATTATAAGCGGTGGTGGTAGTGGACACGAACCTGCTGATATTGGTTATGTAGGAAAAGGAATGCTTACAGCTGCAGTAAACGGCAGCATCTTCACTCCGCCTACAGTAGAACAAATCGTAATGGCAACTCGCCTCATGCCAAAAGATAAAAGTATACTATTCATCATCAAAAACTTTAAAGATGACGTAGAAAACTTTCTAGCAGCGAAGCAAATTGCGAAAGAAGAAGGAAGAGAAGTTGACCATATCATCGTAAATGACGATGTTTCAATTGAAGATGATGCTTCTTTTAATAAAAGAAGACGCGGCGTAGCGGGTACTGTTTTCGTTCAAAAAATATTAGGCGCGGCCGCTCTTGAAGGGCATTCTTTAGAAGAACTGACTGCACTTGGCCGTTCTATCACTGAAAACTTACACACATTAGGAGTCGCCCTTTCACCTGCCAACGATCCAGTGAAAGGAAAAGCTTCATTCACATTAAACGAAGATGAAGTGTTTTATGGCGTCGGCATTCACGGAGAAAAAGGTTACCGTAAAGAAGCACTATCCTCTTCTGAAATATTAGCGATCGAACTAATGAACAAACTAAAAAGCATTTATCGCTGGAGAAAAGGAGACAACTTCGCTATCCTCATTAATGGACTCGGCGCAACTCCATTAATGGAACAATACATTTTCGCAAACGACATTCGCCGTTTGTGTGAGCTGGAAGGATTACAGATTACATTCGTAAAGGTCGGTACACTGTTAACTTCTTTAGATATGAAAGGTGTTTCACTTAGCTTGCTTAAGGTAGAGGATTTGGATTGGGTGAAGTGGTTGAAGGTGGATGTTGAAGTGGGTAGTTGGTAATAGAAAAGGCTAACTTTTTGTTAGTTAAACGATTACATGCGGATAATATGATTAGCATACCATCTACCGGAATTAATACTATTGAAGACATAGCAAGTAGGTTTATTCCATTTTGTACTGTTCCTGATTCGAATTTACCTATTACAAAATGTAGCGTTAATCGCTGTATCGATCAATCTGGTATGGATTCTACTCAGCTTTAATTTTATTCCTCATTTGGATGGAACTGCAGAAAAAAATTGAACGTTAATATTAAAAGATTACATTTTAAGTCCACTTATAAAAATAGCTGAACTTTTTTATAGAGAAAGACACCCTAGGGTGTCTTTCTCTAAATTTAACATTTTTTACTATATACTAATCTCACACAATATCAATTTATTATTTTTTCTTACTCTTTTTATTTTCTAGAAAAATATCAATTGAGCGATATACACTAATAAAAAAATAATATAATGCAAGAATTGACAAAGTATCTTGTATACTCATATATTCTTTTTTACTAAATAAAATAGGAGATAGTGTAAAAACAATAAAAAAGACAATTGGATAAATTACAAAATAATAATTGAAATTTTGTCTCATAATATTAGACCTCCTATATTTATGATTCTATTCAAATTGTTTAATTCCTTTTCTTTTAAGCTCGTCTCCACAAGTTCCAACCTTATAAACAATTGTAGCACCAAGTGCAACTACATTTCCCCTTACTCCTAAGCTGATCAATTTCTTTGCAGCTTTTGTATATTGACCATTTTGAATCCACTGCACAAGAGTTGTAATAGTTGAAACAGATATAAACTCTTTATAAGAATTTGTGAGTTCTCTTTTCAAACAAGCATTATGCATACGAATCCATTGCTCTCTTTGTCTAAGAACTATATTTGACGCGTAGGCTACATCTGAAGGAATCTCTTCAGATATAGAGAATTCATCATTAAGAGATTGAGCTTGTTCTTTTAAAGCCTTGATTTCCGCCATTTCACCATATTTTTCTTCAATAAGATCAAAGTTCATAGCAATAATATTACCTTGTGAATCTTTTTTTGTAGCCTTTGTATCAATGAATTCAAGCACTTCGGCCAATTCTTTTACTTTTTGTGAATCTACATTATCCTCTGCTTGTACTAAATGACTCGTTCCTAAAACACTAAAAAACATTAAAAAACTTAGACATACTAAAAAATACTTTTTCACATTTACCCCTATATTACCATTTTTTTCTAACTATGTATAATAATATATCAAAATCCTTATTTTAGTCAATCGTTATTTTAAATTACATTTATGTAAAAAATACGATATAAATCTATTAATAATATTACCATTCATAAACTGAAAATAGAAAAATAAATTTCCAGTTTATGTGAATTATAAGGATCACATATGAAGTTCGTAAAAGTTGGTACGCTACTAACTTCTTTAGATATGAAGGGTGTTTCACTTAGTTTGCTTAAGGTGGAGGATTCTGATTGGGTGAAGTGGTTGAAAGAAAATACGGAAACTGCTAGTTGGTAATACAAATAAAAATAGGATGGCTTCAATTGGCCATCCTATTTTTGTACGTAATTCAGCTATTTAAAAATTTTCGTCCTCAATATTACAGCACATTCACATCAAAAATGTAAATCCTCATTTTCCTCGTATTTTCCTTTATTCAATCTTTGTCTTATAAATAATTCTGCGATAATTAAATTAGGTACCCACGCTAACCAAGCAATAACCGCGTAAATAAGTTCAAACTGCTCTATTCCAAATAGAACGATAAACAACGGTAGCCAAATTCTTAATGTAACTGCCGCAAAGGTTAAAGAGTAATTTCTGATCATCCAATTTCGATGGTCTTTCATTTTTTTATTCTTAACTCTATGTAATGCTTGATATGCTGATGTTAGCCAAAATACGGATAACAAACCGAAACCTAGCTTTGCCACCAATCCTCCCGTAGCATAAAAGGACAGGTACAGTCCAGAAAGGCCTCCTAATAATATACCAACCATATAGATTCTCCCAGCTATTCGATGACGGTTGATATTCCTTTCTCTAAATTTAGTCGATAATGTAAACGGACCAATTACTAATGCTACTATACTCGTTGTAATATGCGTAAATAACATACTATACCAGAACTCACTTAATTTAGATCCATACATAAGCTTCGCTTTTACAAGCCCTGTTTGAAATCCATCCATAATAAAATATTGGACAACGATATAACCAGATACTAAAAGAGCAAAACAAGTAAATAAAAACCAAATTTTCCTGTTCAAATTTCACTGCCTCCCTATTATATTCATGGAAATTAGATTATACGTTACTGTTCATTATTGCAAAAAATAGAAAATCCTTCTAGATAAATGAAATACCTCCGAAAAAGGAACATGCAATAGATTAAGATTTCAAAAATAATGAATATATATGTTATATTGTTAAAGGTACTGAAATGGGGATTTTTCTAATGGATATGTTGCAACAAGTAATAGATACATTTAAAATGAGCAAACTTTTTATATAATAAAAAAACCCCTCAAGTATATCATTCTATACTTGAGGGGTTACTCATCTATTCCTTTGCATCCCTCATACTGTAATACCCCAAATTAATAATAACCAAGAAATACCCACTCATAATTCCAGCAGCGAATGTCCACATGAATTCATGGTGTTCAATTTCATACATAATAATCGCGCCGAGTATTGCGGCTGCGAACCGATTTATCATTCCAAGCATCGGTGCTTTTTCTTTTTTTACAATGCTATCTCCGAACTTTTCAATACGCCTTCCTAAAATCCAGGCGCAGTACATACTTACTAAAAGGCCAATGCTTATCCCTACGAACTGGGCTGAAAAAGGTGTCACAAGCCATCCCAATAACATTACGCCTAGCAAACAATACATTTGTATGTTGAATGATCTTAATGCCATACGAATCATGTTATACTCCTTTATCTTTCTCATTGTAATCCCGTATCATCAATCCAATCTTCCAGGCTTCAAGCTTTCAGCTATATCTTTTTTAAAATGAGGGAATTTGATTTTGCTTACCATTAAATAAGCGAGTACGCATGTACCAAACGCCACGGAAACTGGATTCTTTAAAAAACATAAAATGAGGAGACACATTGCCGCGAATGGGATTGGCATGCCGATAAAGGTCGGGAGTTTGCTTTGCTGTGTGTTAAATCTTGCAAGCCGAAGCATGCCGCAAATACTGTAAGTGAGCGCGCATATCATCCCGATAGACTGCAAATCTTTTAACGAGGCACTATATGCAAGAATAGACGGTGCCACACCAAAAGTAACTAAATCTGCAAATGAGTCTAACTCTCCACCAATTTCCGAAACAGAATCAAGTTTCCGAGCGACCATACCATCTAAAAAGTCAAACAACATACCTGTAATAATAAAAACTGCTCCCAAATAAATATCGTGAACGAAAACAGCGTAAATAGCTAAAAGCCCACATACAAAATTTGCTATCGTAATCATATTTGGTATGAAACTCATAATACACTTCTCCTCCTTTCTACTAATTGCTTCATCTATGTTCTTACTCATTACAATCAAGATCTTTCTGTTTTTCTTCCAATATGACTTTATTTATTTTCGTTAACGTATCTGTCATTTGCTCTAGGGCGTTTATATCGATTTTAGAAAAATATTTCTCAATTAATACATCATCTAACTCCGACAACCGCTCTATATACTTACTACCGTTTGGACCAAGTGTAAGAAAATACTCCCGTTTATTATTAGGGTTTACTTGTTTTGAAATCATCTTCTGTTTCTCCAATTTAGATAAAACTTGGCTAACGGCACTTTTTGATATATTAAAAGTAGTCGCAATGTGATTTGCTGTCGTGTTTTCATTTAAATTAATATGAAATAGCATGCTCTCTTGCTGTCCTGTAAGACCGAACTCATCTTTTAACTCCTGGAATAGTAAAATGTAGAATTCATTATAAGCTCGGTTCATTTCATTAATTACTTCTTTATACGTTCTAGTCATAGCGTTATTCCTCCATGCTTTTATTTCGTTTTGTTTAATAGTTAAGTTTACTTAACTTAACTATATTATACCGTTATGTTCGTGTAAAGGGAAATATAACTCTACACTTTACTCACAATGATACAAAAAAGAAGACACTCTTCTAAAACAAGTTAAGTCCCTTCTTCCTCACCGCTTCCTTCATCCAAATACCCGATTAATCGTTCTGAATAATCAAAAAGAAAATCAATTAAATTCCATATAGACCCATTACTGGTTAAAATGTTATAATGAAATTACCCTACATAGTTACTCATAGCCAGACTGAGGAACTAGCGTCTTATTAAGTAATGCGCATAACTAAAATAAAAAAGACACTTTACGGTGTCTTTTTTATTTATATTCCTAGGAATCATCTCTTTTATAAACAGACTCTATCAAACAGTAAAGGAGACAAACAGATGGAACATCCTGTTGCAAGAGAATTACGTTTTATACGGGTATGTCTTATCATTTTGATTATTGTCATTGCATTCTGGGATCGTGAGAAAACTGTGGAAATTACTGATCACGGTAGCGATCCTATCTTAAACACCAGCAATATGACCCAAGTTGGTGAGAATACATTTGCATACAAAGACGAATCGAATCAAATTAAAATATTTAAGTTTAATCCAGATACAAATGAAATAAAATTAATAAAAGAGTTTTATGCTAACGAATATTAATTACATGAATTAAATAATTCAAATCTGTAGAAGGCACTTTAAAGTGTCTTTTCTTTATAAACTACAAAGTATGAGGACCCAAGCCATTACGACTAAGGCTTTTACTATATAAAAAATAAAACATAGTAAGAATAGAATACTCACTTAAATTATTTTTCACTTCACAAACTACATCCAAAAAGTTGGATAACTTCTTTTACTACTCATATTATTAATGAATAAAGCAATAACTACAATAACAACGGAGCCAATTAAAACTGGTGTTACTAAATAACTCCAACTATTTGCCCCTAAAATTACGATAATCGGATCGGCGCCTGCCGGAGGGTGCGTCGTTCTCGTTAACATCATAACGGCTATTGCCATCCCCACCGCTAAAGCAATTGTCCAATATTCATTCCCAAACAAATGATATATTGATAGACCAATGAAAGTTGAAATCAAATGTCCTCCAATAATATTACGCGGCTGAGATAATGGCGCATTCCAAACTCCAAACGCTAATACACAACTCGCACCAAATGGAGCCATTAATAATTCTGTAGAGGTTATGCTCGTTAAATATGTTAAGGTAAGAATTGTTAAAAATCCCCCTAGTAGTCCCGTTAAAGAGTCCTTTACATTTACTTGTAATGGGCTTCTTCCTTTCCCTTTCATTTTTGTAAAATATCGTACACTTATTGGTTGAGGATCTTTCTGCTTAGTTGCTGTTATATTATCCATCGTTCTCCTCCTTTATTTACCAACAATTATAACCCGGCATAACTAACCTGTAAATATTAATTTAAGAGGTTAGTTTTAAAATACAAAAAAAGAATCAACTGTTATAAGTTGATTCTCTAAACTTCCTCAAATTTTCGATCCTGAAATTTTGCTACCTTTTTCCGGTTCCCACATATTTTCATAGAACACCATTTTCGTTTTCCACTCTTATCTATAAATAATAAAACACAGTCAGGATTTGAACACCTTTTAAGGGAAATAAGCTTATTTTCTGCTATTAACGTTAAAGCGTCAAATGCAATTAACGATGCGAGTACATCCTCGATTTCTCCAACTGGGATAGATACTAGCTGCTGTTCAATGATTTTATATGTAAATGGTGCCTTCTCAATTTGTTTTTCTAAATACGTAATAAAATCATTAGAAATTTCTTGCTGATCAGCAATTGCCTCAAACTGTTTTCTCAATACTTCCCTTACCTCTAATATGCTAGATGTAACTTGATCCATTCGCTTCTGAATTCCTATAAGTGTTTTTTCATTCCAAAAAGGAAGATTAACCTTTATTACATGTAGCCATTCTAATACATCTTCGTTTGTTATTAATAAATCATAACGTTGTCCACGCCTAACTAGCTCTGTATTTACTAAATCTAATGAGAGATTTCCCGATATAAGCGGGAATTGTTTTGTTTCCTGCATGTACTCATCACCTTCTCTTTAAATAATCATATTCCAAATTAATACAGAAGTACAACTTTTTTATAAACTACAAAGTATGAAGATTAAGGCCTTTAGCCATAATTACGACTAAAGGCTTTTTGTATGTAAGTAAATGAAAAAGGAGCTAATTTTATGGAACATAATAAAAATGGAGTGCTTGCTTTAATTGTTTTATTTGTAGGACTAGCATTTTTTGTTATCGGTATGGTTTATCATTTATGGGGAACGGTTTAAAAATAAATAATAATTCATTTAAGAAAAAGTACTCGTATGAGTACTTTTTTAATGTCATATAAAAACATTCCAAACTTACTTACAT
This sequence comes from Bacillus cereus group sp. MYBKT14-1, assembly GCF_051915185.1. Classification (NCBI taxonomy): domain Bacteria; kingdom Bacillati; phylum Bacillota; class Bacilli; order Caryophanales; family Bacillaceae; genus Bacillus; species Bacillus cereus group sp. MYBKT14-1. The sequence continues at coordinate 95,863 of NZ_JBQAEF010000006.1, forward strand.
GCATACAATTATCAAAGATAGTTATATAATTGAGAAGGTTTTAAATTATCAATCTATATTTATGTTGATTAGGAAAGGAGCTAAAAATGTTAGAAATCATTTTTGTTGCTGCATTACTTTTATCTAGTATCATTCCTATCTTTATCAAAAGAGGTTTGACGAAAAAAAATGGAGTCATTTTACTAATAAATTATACATTATTACTTGCCACCATCATTGTAATTGGTGCAAACTGGCGCATGATTCCCGCCTATTTCTTATTGTTCGTTTTAACATTACAAGTTTTTTTGAAACCAAAAACTACAGCCGTTTCTAAAAAGTTAGTGATGAAAGTTTTAAAAGGTTTAGGAATTATCGTAACTGCTATCGTAATGTTTACATTACCTTTACTTTTTCCAATCATAACACTCCCAGAGCCTACTGGAAAATATACAGTAGGCACGAAAGCTTTTCATTTAATTGATACAAATCGAAAAGAAACAACTGTACCAAATAATCATGGAAATCGTGAGTTAATGATACAAGTATACTATCCTGCTGCAAAAGGATCAGGGAATCCTTCTGCCTATTTTGAGAACATAAACGAACTGGGTGAACAATTGGCAGTAACAAACGGTGCTCCGTATATCGTAACGACACATTTAGGGCTGACAAAAACACATTCTTATCAAAATGCTAAGCCACTTCAAGCTAAAGAAAAATTCCCCCTCCTTTTATTCGGCCATGGGATGGGATTATATAGTCAACAAAATACATTCCAGTTAGAGGAATTAGCTAGTCAAGGCTATGTAGTAATCGCTCTTAATTTCACAGGATATGCAGCAACAACGATTTTCCCTAACGGAAACCGTGTAGACTCTATACCAATTGAAAATACACCTACGGCCTTAAATACCATAGTTCAAAAATGGGAACAGGATACTACTTTTGTTTTAAACGAAGTAATAAAAGGTAATTTCGATAAAAGTTTTAAAACGATTGCAGACTTAATTAACTATGACAAAATTGGAATGTTCGGTCACTCTTTTGGCGGAGCAACTGCCGCACAGATGCTAGTAAAGGATACGCGTATTAAAGCTGCAATTGATATGGATGGCGGATTGTTTGGCGACCCAATGCCTAAAGACGGTCCTCAGAAACCATTCATGTTGATGAATGCTGAGGCGACGATTCATTATATGAAAGAAGCGGAGAATCAAAAGACAACCGGAATCCAAAATGAATTATTGGAAATATCCTATTTAAGAAATAAAACGATTGAAAAACCGGGCGTGTACACAGTGGTAATTCCAAAAACAAACCATACCAGTTTTACAGATTTAGCAGCATTTTCACCTATTATTAATGAACCAGACGAAGATGTAGCCACAAATTATACACTCATTAATAAACTAGTAACTAGCTTCTTTGATCAAAATTTAAAAGGGATAAACGAAAATCATTTAGAAGAAATTCAGAAGCAATATCCTGAACTTCAGCTCATGAAACACTAATAATCATTCATTTCCCTAGTCATGTAACCCCTCACTACGCTTGAGGGGTTTCTACTTTAACACAATTATAAAAAAGGCCTCATTACTGGGGCTCTCAAAAAATAATACGAATAAATGAATTAAAACAAATAATAGATAACTAAAATAGGAGTCGACAATCGTTATTTTCTTCTTATTTCTAAAGCAATATGGATATATCTTCTTAACTTCATTTGGATTTTACAAGCAAAAGAAGACATCTTAATTGATGTCTTCTTTTTTTATAGTTTTATGAATTTTTTTGAGCAGCTGCTCTCCAATCACGAAAAGATGTTGGGCGTCCAGAAAAAGCTCTTTGCTTTGTAACAGATGGTTTTTCTTCAGGAGTCATTGTTTTTTCTTTAAGAGTCGCTGGTTTTTCTTTAAGCGTCACTGACTTTTCTTCAAGAATAGTCACAGCTGTTTGCATTTTCTCTAACTGTTCTTTCAACAATTGTTGTTCAATCTTTAAATCCGTAAGTAAACGTAAAATCATCTCAGAATTAGCCATAAGATCCTCCTTCCCCCAATACACAGAATAAAATACAATATGTAGAAGACAAAATTCCGGTGACAAAAATAAGATCGTCAACTCTTTTTAACTTCCAAAATCCTTTTATTTTTTTAAGGACCTGCTCCATTCACCCTTAAAAACATAAATTAAATTAAATCCATTAATAAATGGTCTTTATGGAAGGAGGAGTTAATATGGGCTATGGAGGTAGTTGTGGTGGAGGCTGTGGTTTCGGCGGCGGATTTGCCTTACTTGTTGTGCTCTTCATCTTATTAATCATCGTTGGCGCTAGCTGTTGGGGCGGCGGATTCGGCTGCTAAGGAGAGGCACTCTTGAGAGTGTCTTTTTTTGATATGTGGCTCATATACATATTGCTCATAATTTCCGTTCTGGGGATAGTATAATATTGGCTCAGCATGTCAGCTCCCCCCTAATTATTAGTTGGTTCAAATCGATATAATTCTTTTAAATATAGGTTAAAACTATATTTCTCAAGGAATAAAACAATTTAACATGGTAAAATAATAGTTGGATGGGAGTCCAATATATTATTAAAATTAAGATGGTTCAAGTCGAAGGAAGGCACCTTAGGGTGTCTTTTCTTTATGACTTCTATCATCAATAAAGGGTGATACAAACTATTACATATGTTTGTACCACCCTTTATTGATGCGTTTAGACTTCACAGTTGTTGAAGTTTTAGACTTCTCCCTTAGTGTACCCATATTATTAGAACATCCTGTAATCTGTAGACAAAATGTAGCTAATAAAAACAATATTAATAATTTCTTCAATAAATCCTCCTACATGCATAAAACACCATATGTTACAAAACAAACATAACATCAACCCTTTATAAAAACAATATAATCCTCGGTCCTTAAGCTATCTCTTAACATAGGAGTACCGCTACATATTCATCAAGCTAAGATTTTAAAATATCCTTTACTTAAGGAATTTGTAAGTATCAAGTAAGAAAAACGAGAGCTTTGTTTCGTATAATCAAAATATAAAGTGAAGGAAGAAAGATTATTTCTGGGATTAATATGCATGTGACAAGAGAAGAAAGCTACGTTTTTTTAGAATAATAATATGAGTATGTCCAAGTTTTGGAGATTGCTTGCAAATATTTTGAAGTTTTCGCACCAGAATTCTAATTACCATACCTGTTTTTTACCATCACATATTGGAGGTTAAAACATGAATAAAAAAAAGAAAATACAAAGATCAGTACTTACCTTTACCCTACTCTTTTCTTTAGGCGTTTCATCTTTCCCGCTTACAACAACTATTCACGCAGATACACGCGAGGAACAATCTGCTGAAAAGAAACTAATCTCTTTAACGGAGCGTACATCATTATTTTTTGAATATCTCCAGCAAGGTAAGTATGCAGAGGCACTACAGTTGACGTCTACTGCTTTTCAATCCAAGTTTACAGCAACCACATTACAAAACTGGTGGACACAAAGTGGCTGGAGCGGGATAAAAAGCATGGGAACCCCCGTGATAAAAGAACGAAACTTGGTCCATCAGACGGTAGAAATTCCAGCAGCTACCGAAGGAACTACCATACCGCTACTCCTTAAATTCACACCTGGCGGGAAAGTGGATGAAATTGGAGAAAGGCCACCCGAAGAATCTTATACCATCCCACATCCTAGCTATGATCAACCTGACTCCTATCAAGAACGTGAAATCGTCATTGGAAATTCTACCTATCCGTTACCAGCGACATTAACAGTTCCGAAGCATCAGCGTGGTGAAAAGGTACCCGTCGTTGTTCTTGTGCATGGTGCTGGCATCCATGATCGCGATGCTACCTATTTGGGAACAAAAATCTTACGAGACCTTGCGGTGGGCCTTTCATCCAATGGAATTGCAGTGTTGCGCTATGAAAAACGTACCTTAGAACATGCATTAAAGATGAGTGCAGAACCTGTTACATTAGACCGTGATACTACAGATGATGCCATATATGCAGCAAAGTCAGCAGCGCAGCAGGAAGGCATTGATCCAAATAATATTTTCATTCTCGGACATAGCCAAGGAGCTGGCACAATGCCGCGTATACTGAGCAAAGCGCCTTCCTCACTTGTTCGAGGAAGTATCTTACTCGCACCACCTGCACGCCCTTTGACTGACATTGCCATTGATCAGTATCAATACCTTGGGAAACCACAGGAAGAAATCGATGAACTAAAAAGACAGGCTGCTTTTATTCAGGACCCTACTTTCAATCCTGACCATCCTCCAGCTGGCTACAATTTTGGGTCACCTCATTTTATGTATGATGTTTCTAGGTGGCGTCCAGTTGAAGAGGCAAAATCACGAAAAGAGCCTTTACTCATTCTGCAAGGAGCACGTGATTATCAAGTAACAGTAAAAAATGAATATACAAAATGGCAAGAAGGGCTTGCAAACCGCAGGAATGTTCAGTTCAAAAAATACCCGAAATTGAATCATTTCTTCACGGAGGGTGACGGGGAATTAAGTCTTCCTAGTGAATACGAAATCCCTGCTAACGTTCCCGAATACGTCATCCAGGACATTATTACATGGGTTAACGAGACAAAAAAATAAGAAAACATCAAAAGCCTTCATGCAATTATCATTGCGTGAAGGCTTTTTGAAACTAGTGATTTAGAGATAGCTATTATAATGCATCAAAACGAAAATTATATTTTTCTACGTACTAAATAAAACGCTAAGGAACCCATAATAACAGGTGCAACGAAGTCAAAGAAATATGAAAAAAAAAAATTAAAAAGAAAAAGAAATGGTATAAGTGTATAGATAACTGCTAGTCCTATAAATAAAGGAATTCCAAATTGAAACTCTCGACATCGTTTAATTTTCCTATATAAAACTTCCCCAATTAGACAAGCTATAAGAGCTGGTATACTACCATAAGTGACGATAGTTTTTATGAACCCCTGTAAAACGTCTGGGTGAATAAAGCTAGGATTAAAAATATATGAAATTAAGAACCATCCAAAAATAAAAGCAAATAGACTTGCAGCATAACTAACTACAAATTTTATTAAAGTAAGCAACGTAATCATCCCCATAATTTCTTAATATTATCTTCATTTTATCATTTTCTCTTAAAAAGATTCCAAAAGGATATACTTGCCCTTCAGCTTTCTTTTTTTATACTTGTTCAAGGCGTATTTTTTGATGTTCTTCTGCATAAAAAACTTCTGGGAGCAACCTGCTCTGTTAGGTTGATAGCGATGGGGTGCCGCCAGCATTCCGAAAAAATCACGCTAAGCCAAAAACCATAATAAGCTGTCCGTATGAGCAGCTTATTTACATAAAAAAAGACACTCTAAGGTGCCTTTCTCCGACTCGATAACCACTTTAATTTTACTAATGTGTATTGGACTTTCCATCCTCATCAATGAATGGAAAGTAGAGATGCTTCAATTATGTACCGATCTGGAGCGTCTCCTATATAGTCAAAAGGATAACAAGTTGTTAATGTTAATGTCGGCTCACTTTTTTCTACAATAACTGTTCGATCTTCTGAATCTGTTATCCAATGCTTGTTAATTTTATATGTATATGTTTTATTTTCATATTCCACGATAAGTTGGTCATTTTCCTTTAATTGACCAAGCTCGGTAAAAACAGTATCTCTATGTCCACTTAAAACTGTATGACCATTTCCTGATGGTGTAGTAGTTAAGTCACTAACAAACATACCTACACCCTTTTTTAGTACTTTATCATCAGCTCCCCAATATATAGAGTATTTCTTTTGTATTTTAGGGATAATTAAATATGCTACTTTATCTCCTAACTGATGGTTTACCTTTGAAGCAGGAATTTGTACAGGTTCTTCTTGTAATGAAGTGTCAGTCTTTATCTCTGTCTCTGTTTGATTGATGTTTTGCGTTTCATTTTCTTTAGAAGATGTGGAGGTCTCATATTGTTTAGCCTCGTTAGTTGTTAACGACTCTGCTGATTGTCTAGCACTATACCATTCTAGAAAATAATAGGAAAAGATAGTAAGTCCAATAACAGTTAAACATAAGCCTATCCATTGTTTTTTATTCACTCTTATCACTCCATTTGAAAACGACAGGATTTCTCCTGCCGTTTTAAGGAACTATTTTATGCGTTTGTCTTTTTACGACGGAACATTAATACAGATCCAGCTAATGCTAATCCTAAGCTTGCTAACATCATTGTAACACCGTTTGATGCTGTATTAGGTAATTTTTCACCTTGTTTTTTCGTTTCTTTTTTCACAACTGTATTAGTATTTTTCTTTGTTTCTTTTGCAGTTGTTTGAGGCTTAGTTTGTTCTTGTTTAGTATTTGTTGTTTGGTTATTTTGTTTTGAATTCTCTTGCTTAGTGTTTTCTTGTTTAACAGGTTCTTGTTTAGTATTTTCTTGTTTAGGTTGTTCTTGAGGTTTAGTAGTTTCTTTATTTTCTGTTGTAGTATTTGTGCTCTTTGGATATTTATAATCTTCACATGGAATGCCGTCTTTATCATTATCTAAACGGTGCGGATCATTTCCAACACCATATCCATTTTGATCCCAGAATGCTTGAGCATCTTGTTGACTTTTAAAATGGCCACAGTTTTTTGTATCATTAGGACTCTTAGCTGCAAATGCAGAAGAACTGTACCCCACTGTTAATAGTGTTACCGCTGTTGCTGAAGCTAATAATTTTTTCATAAATTTCTTTATCCCCCTAAATGGTATGCATTTACATTGAAATATTTTACATTTAAAAATCTAAAAATACAATAATAATTTGTAGATAAATGTAAGATTTCTAGATAATAATACCAAACTATTAATTCATATATTGTCATATTATGTCGAAAGAAAATAAAAAAAGAGCCAAAGCTCTCTTTAATAACTAATACTAACCATAGTCACTATTCTCACAGTAATATGAATTTGATTTATCACAACAAATATATGTTGTTTGTTGGATAAATCATGGCCTTGATGGGGCGTTAACTGAAGTGGCATTTAACATCCTCAAATAAGAAAGTCCTTGTATCTCCCTGGTGTTAATCTAATTGTTTGTGGAGTTGTGGATTTAAATGTTCTAATAGTCAATGTGACGAACGCAGCAAATACAAAGCTAAAACTAAAACGAATAAGAGTCTTAGTGTGGTTAGTTGTAAAATTTTCAAATAGAGTAATTGTAGAGTTAGGTGGAATTTCAAGACTTGTAGGGTTAGTTTCTGATCCAAACATTGTAAAGGTCTCTATAAAACAGTTGGTAAAATTTGAAGAGTTACATGATTATCTTTATTGGAATCAAAATAAGCTTACACATCCAAACTGTTGATAATAGCTAATATTTGATGATCTGTCCATTTGCCATTAATCCTTATATTTTCTTTCGCTATACCTTCTTTTTTAAATCCCACTTTTTCTAATACACGAAGAGATGCTATATTATCAAGCATCGCTCCTGCTTCAATTCTATGTAGCTTTAATTCCCTAAAAGCAAAATCTACAACAAGTTGAAGAGCCTCTGTTGTATAGCCCTTTGCATTATGCTCCTTATCTAAAGTAAAACCCGTATAACAGCTTTGGAGGTCTCCTCTAACAATTTGAGTTAATGAAATGTCTCCGATAAGCTTATCATTTTCTCTTAAAAAGATTCCAAAAGGGTATACTTGCCCTTCAGCTGTCTTTTTTAGAGCTTGTTCAAGACGTATTTTTTGATGTTCTTCTGTATAAAAAACTTCTGGGAGCAATGGACAAACTCGTTGAAAAAATTCGCGATTTCTAATATGTAAGTTAGCTAACTCGTTGGCATCATCAGTTTTATAAAGCCGAATATAAATGTGCTTCCCTACTAGTTTCATAACATCCCTCCAACATTTTTATATGTCTAATGAGGAAAAAGTATACCGTATACTATATACAGTTGGATAATATCAGGAAGCATTTTACACGAAAGAAAAGACACTCCATATGAGTGTCTTTTCCAATAGTTTTTAGCAGAAGCAAGAAGCTCCAACGATGATTAATAAAATGAATAACACGACTAATAAAGCAAAGCCTCCCGAGAAGCCACAACCGCCACAACTACCACCATAACCCATAATAGTTCCTCCTTTAGATAAGAGGGGAAAACTAAGGTTCACTCATGTATTTTAATGGATTCGTTTCATCTTATGTTTTTCCGCATTGATTGAGCAGGTCCTTTCGAAAACTATTCACATATTAACTATATTTTTAAAAATGAATAATTTAACTATATCAATAAATAGATTAATTAATATAATGTATTAATTCTAAAAGAAGGGAGGAATAGCCATGCAAATAGTTTGTTTTAAAATAGTAAGTGGTCAGTATTTCTTATTTGTAGAAGGTATTCAAATTCCTGTACCAATTCCAGCAGTTGCTGCAGCTTTATTAATTGGTTTAGGAGTAATTCCACTTTGTTCTTAATGTAAGGAATTCGAATCATTCCTATCTTTCCATTGGAAAAGCCTCAAGTATATGAATACTTGAGGCTTTCTTTATATTAAAGAAAAAACACCTTACAGCGCTTGAAGATCTCCTGATTTAATTAATGCAGCCGTTACATCCTAACCGAAAGTATTAAGACAGAATACTTGCTCGTCTACCTTATCCATCACTGTAGCTTCACCTATCTTGCCACCTTGAAGTTTAATAAAATAGTTATGTTCTTCTAAAATTTTACTAAAATCTCTATTTGCCCATCTTTCAGTAATTGCTACTAGCTCTTCTTTGTTCTTGAAATTGTTTCCGTTTAGAATGTTTCTTACTTTCTCTGCATTCTTTTTGGACATAGGAATTGCTCCCTTTCCTTCACACGCTTTTACTTTTTGATGAGTCATACTATGCATAGCTGAAATAACTTCTTCTTCAGTAGAAGTTGTGCATTTGAACCTTTCACTTCTGCTTCATTCGATAGTATGTCTTCTTTATTAATCTCTGCAAAAACATGGTCCTCACTCTTAAGCGGGACTTCAGCAAACTGTAACATTCCATAAGTCATACCAGTTGCAAGTACTACTCCCCCTATAATAGATGCTAGCCAATACGTTAGCTTCTTGTCCATCTTCATTTCCCCTGTCTTCGTTTACATACATTAACTAAAGAATACCATATTTAATTCCTTTTTATTGAAGAGGTTCTAATTTTTACCACAAAAAACGTATAAATCGTTTAATTGAAATATAATAACTTCATAATCATGACTATGCCTATTCTCATAACAGAATCTATATACGATGTCACTAAATCATCTGGTGAACTATTAGTTATTAGTACGTATTTGCATCGTTATTCTCAATAATTATTCATTCTCAAAAAGGATAAATATTGTACATACCAATTCTTATGTATGAAGACAACCAAAACAAGTGTTACGAAAAAAATATAAAAAGACATCTTTTCTAGAGAAAGATGTCTTTTTATATAAACCTTAATGTTCGTTCTGTAAAACTCTCGCTTCCTTTACTCCTTCTTTCTCTTCTTTTAAGAATAACGATACGATAAATGCAACAATAATAAAGATTAACCCAAGTGCAAATGCACCTTGGAACCCTGAAGTTAAACCGTTTAACTTCTCTACTGGATCCAGTGGATTTGCGGAGCTTTCCATATACTTAGTTGTTCCTGAAGACATTTTCGAAATAAAGATAGCTGTACCAATTGCACCAGCTACTTGTTGCAACGTATTAAACAGTGCTGTTCCATGCGGATATAAATCTGGTGTTAATTGATTTAAACCGTATGTTTGTGCTGTCATGACAAACATAAGTCCAACCATTAATACGCTATGCATAATAATAATTTGTAACATTGATGTATCAGGAGTAATGCCTTTAAATAAGAACATTGCAATCCCTACTAACACAATGCCGGGAACGATAATAACTTTCGGACTAAATTTATCAAATAGTTTACCTGCGATTGGTCCCATTATAGCGCTAATAATACTTCCTGGAAGCATAATGATTCCTGATTTAAAAGCTGTAACGAGTAAAACTGTTTGCAGGAACATCGGTAATAAAGTCATCGTTGAAAATAACGACATCATCACAATGACAATTAATCCAACTGATAATGTAAACATCGGAACTTTAAATGCGCGTAATTCTAAAATTGGATTCTCAATTTTTAATTGTCGAACGACAAAAATACATAATGAGATAAGCCCAACAATTAAAGCGCCATATACTTTCGCATCGGACCATCCTAAATCACCTGATGCACTAAAGCTATACACAAATCCGCCAAATCCTAATGTCGATAAAAGGATAGATGGGTAATCTACTTTTGGCCTTGTTAACTCTGAAACATTTTGAATGTACTTCATCCCAATCATAATGGAAATGATCACGATAGGAATAACAATATAGAATAACCAGCGCCAATTTAATGAATCCACAATTACTCCAGATAATGTAGGACCAATTGCCGGAGCTGCCATCATCACAAGTGCGATTAATCCCATTGTCGCACCACGTTTTTCAGGCGGACAAATAATTAAAATCGTATTCATTAATAACGGTGAAATTAACCCTGTCGCTATAGCTTGGACGATACGGCCGATTAATAAAACAGAAAATGTCGGTGCAAATCCCGCAATTAATGTACCAGCTAAAAACGTTACCATAGCGATCAAAAACATTTGTCTCGTTGTGAGCCATTGCTGAAGTAACGCTGTAATTGGGACTAAAACCCCAACCACCAACATGTAAGCTGTAGAAAGCCATTGAATCGTTGAAGCTGTTACGTCAAATTCTTTCATTAATACTGTTAACGCATTACCAAGTAATGTTTCATTTAATAATGCAACCATTGCTCCTAAAAGTAACGCAATTAAAATGGGGGTATGTTTCAAATTAGAAGTATCAACTTTGCCACTTGCAGGGCTCTTAGTTGTCATATTCATTTACAGATTCTCCTCCTGTTTCTTACTTAAAAAACTTTAAATATACCTAAACACATGTAATATAATATACATATGTAGATTAAAAAGGGAGAATCAATTTTCAACCACTGTATATTTAATCTACAAAAAAGGAGAATTGTAGATGAATGATAACGAAAAACAACTTGATTTACGTATTAGACGTACACATAAATTACTGTGGGATTCCTTATTTGAATTAATGACGCAATCAAAACAGAAATATAGTACGATTACGATTAACCAAATATGTGACCGCGCTATGGTACACCGAACAACCTTTTATAAACACTTTGAAGATAAAGATGCTTTATTAACATTTGGATTTAAACGATACGGCAAGATGATTGCTGAAATACCGGTTTCAGATCGATTAAGTAAACCATTTCAAGTAATGGAACAATTCCTACATCATGAAGAACTCGGTAAAATATTAGAAACGCAAATGTCTGATGAACAATTTATTACCCGTACACATTATTTAAGTCACGAAACGAGAAAACAAGAAATAGAAGCATTAAATCAACTTTGCAAAAACCATACGATACCCAATGATTTAATCATTGAGTTTTATTCAGGGGCAATCACCTCATTAAGCACATGGTGGTTTAAAAATAAAAAAAGCGTTTCTGCTGCTGAAATGGATAGGTATCTCCACCAACTCATTAATCGGGATATTTTTCAGTTTGAAAAGGAATAAGACTACACCTTTTCAATCTTGCAATCAAATTGACCACAAAATAGGAATATGATATATTTTCCGTAGAATACTATATAAGTATGACATCAAATAAAATGGCATATAATAAAAAGAAGAGATGCGCTAACATCTCTTCCCTAACTGCTACCGCTTAGGGTGGTGGTTATTATAAGCTATTTCTTTTTGCGGAACCCACCCTTTTGCTTGTGACGGCGCGGAGTGGGTTTTTTGTTGTCCTTATCCAGAAGTTGCTTCCGCAAAAAATACGCTGAAACTTCGCGCACAGTCGCTTTGACAAATTCTTTTACAAGGTCAAACAAAAACTCCATATTATCACCTCCTTTCCTTCCGAATAGAAAGAAGGGATAACCACCCACCCTCACAATATGCAGTTGACTTTATTTTATCAAATGATTGTAAAGATATTATGTAAATAAAACAAATGAAATTTCATATAAAAAAATATGAGTTTATATTTTTTTTCATTCTCTTCACTTAGATTTTCTTTTTAGATGCTATCTTCAAATAAGGTAGCATCTAAAAAATGTTAAAAGGAATTTTCTCCCTAGTGTCTTCTTACTATTTTATGTAATCTGCGTATTTAACCTTTTCTACGTTCTTTAATTACTTACTGAATATAGTCATACAAATTTTTCGCTAACAACAAACAAGTTACTGTAATGAAAAGGGCGCGAACATACCCGCTTCCTTTTTTTATAGCAAATTTGGATCCAACAATCCCTCCAGCAATTTGAGCAATCCCCATTATAAAACCATATGCATAGTTTACTTGCCCTACATACATAAACATCAACAATGCACCAACATTACTTCCTAAATTAAGAAGCTTCGCATTACCTGCTGCTTTTAAAAAATCATACCCAATAAATAAAAGAGAAAACATTAAAAATGAACCTGTTCCAGGACCTAGAAATCCATCATAAAAACCAATAGCAAAAACAAAGAAAGTAAAAATAATGACGTGTCGACCAGACAATTTCTTATGAGTGGAAATACTACCCCAATCCTTTTTGAATATCGTATAAATAGCGACAGCACCAAGCATGATCAGCATTAATGGCTTCAATACTTCTGGATTCATTAAATGAACAGTCCATGCCCCTATTATGGAACCTATGAAAGTGAGCGGAACTAATTTAAACGCCGATTTCAAATCAAGATTACCAGAACGATAAAACACAATATTACTAGTTGCACTTCCCATTGTCGACGCTAGTTTATTCGTAGCTACTGCACTTGCTGGATTCAGTCCTGTAAATAATAAAGCTGGTAAAGCAATGAGTCCACCACCACCTACAACTGAATCAATAAATGCAGCTACAAATCCAAAAACAATCAAAATCATTAATACAGATGGGTCTAAATAAAAATCCATACTATTAACCTCCCCTTTAGTCACTATTCGAATAGTAACTAATAATTTGCTAAATGTAAACAGTTATTGTAACGTTGAAATATAAAAGCAAACATCGGAGGACGAAAAAAGTGGACTACATAGTGCAACAGCTTAAAAAAATTGGTTTCAATGAATATGAAGCTAAATCTTATGTATCTCTTGTTAAACAAGGGCCTGTCACAGCCTACCAAGTGAGTAAAGATTCGGGTGTCCCAAGAGCGCGAATTTATGAGATTTTAGGTAACCTTGTAGAAAAAGGAATTGTCATGAAAGAAGAAATAAATGACACCACCCGCTATTCACCTCTACCTGTTGAAATCTTTTTACAGAAAGCGCAAACAGAATGGCAATCTACTTACGAAGGAATAAGTGATTCATTAAAAAAACTAGAAACTTCCGAGGAAAAAACGGATAATCGAGTAATTACTTTAAAAGACAATCAAACAATCATTAGCTACTGTCAGACATTAATAAAAAAAGCAGAACGACGTATTGTCATTTCAATGTGGGATGAGATGTATGAAGCGTTAAAAGAAGATCTATCTGAAGTAGCTGATAAAGTTACAATACAAGGTATTACCCTACATGTTGAAAATCCCATTAAAAATCTAGAAGCCCATCGCATAACACCTTATACAGAAACCTTGTCTACAGAACATTGGTTTATTGTATCGATAGATTCTAAAGAAATGATTTATGGACCATCACTTGAAGAGCGTAATATTGCTTTTTATACAGATGACCCCGTCCATATATACTTATTAGAGGATTATGTATGGCATGATGTTTTAGTAAATCGACTTGTCCGACGTAGCCAAGATGACTTGCAGCAATGGATTACTGTAGAGAGAAGATCTTTCTTTATGGGGAAATGAGGAACATATTCAAGAGCAAATAAAAAATTTTGCGTATTAAACCTAACAACTTCTCCGTACAAAAATAGCCGACTATTATATAGTAAACAGTCGGCTATTTTTATATAAATTTATACAAACGCTGCCATTCCCCCGGCGATTAATGAGATAAACGCTTCTCCCACTCTTTCACCTTTTCAATTGTTACATCTAATTTTTTAGCTATTTCTTCTACACTCATTCCTTTAAAGAGCATTCCAGCTGCCGAAAGTGCTTTATCAATTTCTTCTTGCTTCTCTTGCTCATATAAACGACCTACTTTTGTCATCCGTAACCACTCCTTTACCTTTTTCGCGTAGTCTTCATCAATAAATTTATCTGTAGCTACAAGAATCCCAGCAATAACTTGAATTTGTTCTTGCTCATCGGAGATACACTTTGCCACTTCTATCGTTTTTTCAATTAAAATTTGTCTTTTCTCTCTACTATGCATAAGTGGTACAAGTATTAATTTCATGGTTTCTTCATCCGTCAAAGATTTTCCTTCTTCCATTTTTCTAATAATCTTTTGAAGAATGGCATCACCATTGTATTCATTTAGTAAAACCGCTTTAGAATTTAAACGTATACTACATACATCTATTTCTTCTATAGGATTCATTACCTCACTTGTATAAATAACTACGATTCGAATATCCGGTAACTCTTTCCTCTTATTATAGTAACGATACATAATTTGATTCGCATAATCCATATACTTCAAATGGTTTTCGAGGAAACGGGTATTACTTTCATACTCTAACATTAAAATTGAACCATCTTCCATTTCAAATAAAGTATCTGAGTGCCTTTGATCTGCACGAACTCTCGAAAATTCATTTAGCAACAATTCTTTTATTCTTGGATAACCTTTTAACCCATATGCTTCAAGCCCTTTATCCCTATAACATTCACTTAAAAACTTCATCAGAATATCTTTATTATGATAAGAAATATCATTCCCTGCCAATAGCTAATCCCCCTTAACTATTAGTTACCATTTTCTTTATTATATAACTTATAAAATTAGCGTTACAACTTTGGTTCACATGCACATGCTATTTTCAAAACACCTTCCTCTCACTACTTCTCCCTCTCCACAAACCGCCCAAACTCCTTCAAAAACCTCAGCTTAAAACTCCCCACAGGCCCATTCCGGTGCTTCGCCACATGAATCTCCGTCATCTCTTTCTGCACTGTTTCCTTATCGTAATAATCTTCACGATACATAAGCATAATCACATCCGCATCTTGCTCAATTTGTCCCGTCTCTCTTAAATCAGATAAAAGCGGACGCTTATCTTGCCGTGCTTCTACCGAACGAGATAACTGTGATAACGCTACTACACCAACATTTAATTCACGCGCTAATAACTTAAGCTTACGAGAAATCTCACTAATCTCTTGAAATCGATTGCCCTTATGCTTCGGATCACCCGTAATAAGCTGCAAGTAATCTACAATAATTAAAATCTTTTTATCACCGTGCTTCCTCTTTAACTTACGAGTTTGCATCCAAATATCTTGTACCGTAACGCCTGCATTGTCGTAAATCTCAAATGGCAACTCACCAATCTCCGCAAACGCCTTACTTACCTTCTCCCAATCTGCCATCGCAAAACGATGCTTCGGATTTTTTAGCCTACCTCCTGACACTTCGCCCACGCAAGATGCCATCCTTTTCAACAATTGCTTACTACTCATCTCTAACGAAAACAATCCAACCGCCGCTCCAGACTTCGCCGCATGTAGTCCAACATTTAGCGCAAACGCAGTCTTCCCCATAGAAGGACGCGCACCAAGGACCACAAAATCACCTTCCTGCAATCCGCACGTCATTTTATTTAACGATGTATAACCAGTCTCAATACCAGTAATCTCCTTCACATCTTGATGAAGCTCCTCATACAAATCAACTAACGCATCCTTCAAATCAAATTCACATACAGAGTCTTTCTCCTCTAACTCACAAAGCGCCGTAATCGTCTCACCGATAACTTTCTCACTCTTCTCCGCAATAAGACGCTCTCCCATCTTGTGCCCGAGAACACCAGACTGATACATTTTCCACGCACCTCGAACAAGCCCCTCATAATATGAGAAGTTGCTAGTAGTAGGCACACCATCCATTAACCCTATAAAATACTCCATTCCCCCGATGCCCTTCAAAAAATTCGGGTCCAACCTAGAAGTGAAAGTCACAAGATCAATCGGTTGCCCCTCTCCTTCCATCTTTCGCATTAACTGAAATATAGACTTATGTACTGGCATAGAAAAATACTGCTCCGTCAAACGGCACTCCTTAATAAGCTCTCCATCAAGTAGTAGAGAACCTAACACCGCCTTTTCCGCCTCCACATTTTGAATACTCATGGACGCCACCCGCGCTCCGCTAAAAAGCGCTGCAACTCTTCCTCAGATGGCGCATTCTTCTCCCACTCCTCACACCTCGCCAAAAACTCCTCCGTCTCCCCGGTACTAACAGACGAATCCTTCTTCCTAAACTTAGCCGTATCCGCCTCAACCTCACACACTTTCGTAAACCCTTTCCCGTGCCAGCCTCTCAAAATGCCCTTCACATAAGCAACCGTCCGCTTATTATTCTCAAACGCAATTTGAAGAGCCTTCAGCACAAGATCCTCAGACAAATCTTCCATCCACGCACTCAGTTCCTCTACCGCATGAGGGGACAAACTACCGAAATGTTGCTCATAAAAAGAAAACACACGACTTCCCGTTTCTTCCTCTACAACCTCTTCTTCCTCTGTCTCCTCACAAATCGGCTCAACATCATCCACAGCCAAATCATCAGGCATACCGAAATGTGCTAAAAGCATCGGAACATTCAGCTCTTCCTCAGTGCACTTCTGAAGAAACATATGTACAAACTCCTTATTCTTCACACCCTTAAGCTCACGAAGCACACACTTCTCCACATTCGTATTCGTCACAGGATTATAACGAAGCCAATTTAAAACGAATAACTCCCGCGTATCCGCATCATAAAGAATCTTCCCATAATCAATGAAGCGCTGCACAAGCTTATCAACAGTCTCCCTGTTATAACCCGTCTCCATCTCAGCTAACCGCTTCGGAAAAGGAAAAATCCCGCACTGCGTCGTCTTCGAACAAGTCAGCAAATACACATAAAAATACCGCTCCTCCGGCGTCAAATCCAAAACAAAATCATCCTGCCAAAAATTCACCTGCACAGTACGATACACCGCCATCCCAATTCCTCCCGTCTCCGTTCAAAAGTAAAAGCCCCTTCATAATATATATGGGAGACTGAGCGGGTTTTTGGCGTGTTATTTTAAAAAATTTTTTGACTACTACTACTACGGTGTTTGTTGGTGTTTTTGTTTTGTTGTGTTTTTTCTTAGTGATTTATTACTTGGTAGGGGCTTGTAAGGGGCTTATGAGGGGTTAGTTATGGGTTACTTCGATTAGGAAGACTCGATCTGAGAAACCACCTCGTTCTTCTGCTTTCTTTTTACGGATGTTGTTGATTTCTTCTAGTGTTGTGCCTTCGTGTTCGGTTAGGGCGTTTATTAGTTCTAGTAGGTCGGATAGTTCTTCTAGTTTATCGGGTTTTGTTTTTGCTTCGATATATTCTGTTAGTTCTTCTTGTGTTTTCTTGCAGATTTCTTTTATGTATTTGTCTTCGGGTAGGATTTTTGTTGTGGGTGTTTTTCCATTAGCTTTTATGATTTATGGGATTTTGTTTCGGATTAGTTTGTTGTAGGTTGGCATGGGATTTTCCTCCGTTTGGTTTTTCTTCTATTTTTACCACAGATATTGTTTGGCTTGTTTAGAAAAGGTATATTCCTTTACCTTTTCTCAGTCAAATTATCAGCATTGATTTTTCTTTTTGTTATGTGAAACATTAATAATATCGCCATTATACTAACTCTAATAAAAAATATCCCCATCAGAATTTGACAAGGGTATTTGCTTTCACGGGGAATAGAATAGTAAGTATGCTCCATAAGCTGTCCGTTCAAATAGCAATTCTTGTTCTACTACTAGTGCATCTCTATAACGATGCATTGTGTTAATGTCTCTTCCATTGGACCAGGGGGTACCATACTTCCTTTTGTAATGGGCCTTTTCAGAAAAATCGATTCGATATTTCGTATCAAAAATTTATTAGTATTGATAGGTCTTTCCCTTTTTCTCAATAGCGATCATCGTTTCTTTTTTTGTGTAACTGTTGGCAGTCCATCGTTTCTTTTCTGAAAATAAAGTTCTATTACTTCATCTGCCTCCAGTTGTTTTAACGTTCTTTTCGCAGTTTTACTTTCATCTAGCGTTACGTATAAGCCATCTTGATTTACTTGAATAACATCTTAATTGAGCACAAAACACCCGGAACGTAACATTCTACCTACAAACCTAAAAAAACACATTCAATTCTAATAAATAAGGCCATATCAAAAGCATAACCTCATGCCATTTTGATACAGCCTTATCTTATCCACTAATACTACTATCCCGTTAACCATTTTGGGGCTATACAAGCATTAAAAATTCAATCTACCTACAAAACATTACCTTCCTTTAAATAGTCATAAAGCTTATTATCAATCGATTTCTCCATGATCATATTCATTGTAACAACCGGTAGTTCTTTTCCATTTTTATCTTGCATTTCAGTTTGTTCTACACTTGCTTTATCAGGTCTCGCTTTTCCTAAATAATAAAAGTCGGTTCCCTCGTCATCATCTTTTTTCACAAAAATATGCACATCAATATTATTTTCTTTAGCATCAATAATCGTCTGTACTTCCTTTGAATTTAATGTTCTATTACTTCTTGTGTACCATTTCAGAACATCTTGATTAAGGAATTCATCACCATAGTTCACACTGGATTCTACCTCATCATTTTTATGGTATGTGATAAATATTGGACAAGTATAGTATTTTGTCTTATAACCATACATAGTTGAACTCTCATCATTGTGCCAATTTAAAAGTTTACACACATCTTTTCTTGAGTATTTTTTATATATAGTCAGGTTACTATCACACTCATAGTTTTTGCTCTTTTCTTTCGCACTTTTAATGATGTCCATAACCATATACTTAAAGTATTCATTTTGTTCTAAACTTTTTCGAATAGAATCATTAAATATAAATGTCTTCTCATCCTGCAGCGTGAGAATTGGTTTTTCTCCATATTTTTTTTGGTTGTTTTGTGAGAAAAACTCTAACTCAAAAATCCGTTGCACAGAAGTAATCGTGTCATCATCTGTTAAACAATTAAATTTTTCAAGTTGTTTTATATACTCATCTTTATCAACTTTTTCTTGCTTTAGTAACAATTCTAATAAAACAATTTCGTTTTTACGTTTTCCGTTCAATACTTCCAATGAAAACATCGTTAAAACTTTATTTTCGTACTCTGTTAATGTAGGGACATCTTCTTTCATTTTCAATAGGAACTGATAATAGTTCGAATATCCTTCTACAAGTACAACTGGATCAATAGAATGGTTTACTATAAAGTCATATAGATATGGAATTCTTCCTATTCTATTTTTCAACTCACCAAACGCTTCCTTTAATACTTTCATTGCTGTTAAATTACTATTATTAATAGCTTTAAAGATTTGTTTTTTCGCTATCTCCTCAAAGTTAACTGTTGAAATACCTTTAATATAACTCGTATCATTTGTATATCTGCGTATATTATCTTTATTTTGTGATCTATCTCCTGAAAGGGCAATTGGAATTAAATAGTTGTTTTTATAGTTTCCAATGAAATCAATAATCGTAACAAAATCTTTCGAATCATGTTTCCGAAGTCCACGCCCCAGTTGCTGTATAAAGATAATACTTGATTGAGTTTGTCTTAACATAACAACTTGATTCACACTCGGAATATCAATTCCTTCATTAAATATATCTACCGTTAAAATATAATCAAGTATGCCATTTTCTAATTGATTCACGCGCAATTCTCTTTCCTCTTGGGAATGATCTCCTGTTAATGCAAATGTGCGAAAACCTCTATTATTTAAGGCGTTTGATAATTGTTCTGCTTCATCTTTTCGGCTGCAAAACATTAGTCCTGTTACTTTCTCACCAGAAAAACCATAATATTTTACTTTTTCAACTATATGATCTACTCGTTCTTCCGTAACAAGTTTAGATAAAACAGTAGTGTCATCTATCTTTTCACCATTATATTCAAAATCAGTTACTCCAAAATAATGGAAAGGACAAAGCATATCTTCTTCAAGTGCTTCTTGCAATCGAATTTCATAAGCAATGTTGTAATCAAATAGCTCATAAATATTAAAATTATCTGTACGTTCAGGTGTAGCGGTCATTCCCATTAAAAATTTCGGTTTAAAATAATCAATAACTCTATGATAAGAACCAGCACCTGCTTTATGAACTTCATCTATTAAAATATAATCAAATAACCCAGGATCAAATTGCTGTAAATTTTCTTCTTTTGAAATGGTTTGGATCGTCGCAAATAAATATTTAGCATTTATTTGTTTATTTGACCCTGATAAAATTCCAAAGTCCTCATCTATCCCACCAAGAACTTTTTGAAAATCAGATTTCGCTTTATTTAATATTTGCTCTCGGTGAACAATAAATAACATCCGTTTAGGTGCAAAATTTCTGACATCAAATGCTGAAAGATATGTCTTCCCCGTTCCTGTTGCAGAGATAACTAAGCCTTTTTCTTTTCCGGCGTCTCGAATAGCTTGTATTTCTTGTAACGCAGCTTGTTGCATTTTATTTGGGGTAATTTTCAAAGCTTCTTCAATTGAATTGTGATATTGACCAGGTAATTCTATAACTCGATCTAGTAACTTATTTTCTGCAGCTTGCTCATATATTGTTTCGTAATTTTCAATCAACTCTTCGGTTAATACTTGAGAATGCTCCCAAACTTCTTCAAATTGGTTTTTAAAATGCTGTACAATCTCTCCATCTTCATGCGATGTTAACTTAACGTTCCATTCATAGTTTACCTTCAAAGCATGTGCAGTTAGATTTGAACTACCGACAATTAATGAACAATGTGTTTTATTATCAAATATGTATCCCTTTGAATGAAAACCAGATAAGTTTGTTAATCTTACTTCTACATTTTCAAGTTTCATTAATTCTCTAAACACTTTTGGTGTATTAAAATTTAAAAATGTAGATGTTAATATACGTCCTTTAACCCCTTTTTGTTTAAGATCAAGGAAATGTGATTTTAAAGTCGCCAGTCCACTTTCTGTAATAAAAGCCACTGAGAAAATAAAGGATGTACTGTTTTCAAGCTCCTCCAACAATGAGCTTAAAACATTTTCATTTTTTTTCGTATTATTTACTAATAACTTAGGTTTATATATTCCGGGATGATTATGTTTTTGATCAATAAACCCTTTATATAAAGACCCCTCTAATTTTTGAATAAAATTCTCCATATGATCACCATTTATGACAATTTTTTATATTAATTGTATTACTCACTGATTTAAAGTGCAAATTTATTACAAACATAAAAAACTATCCGTATAAAACGAATAGTTTTTTTAAGATTACTTTACAATCGATTCTTTTGATAATTTCTCAATAGTTGGGATATCCGCAGGTGCCCATTCTAAAGCTGATAGCTCATTCGGATGTAACCATTTAATTGCTACATGCTCAGTTAAAACCGGACTTCCTTCAACAAGTTTACAATAAAAAGTTTTCAAATGAACAATACCAAAATCATACTCATAGGCTGTATAATCAATTTGTTCACCAATCTGCACGCTGCAATGCATTTCTTCATCAATTTCACGCTTTAACGCCTCTTGAGGTGTTTCTCCCTCTTCTATTTTCCCACCTGGAAATTCCCACATAAGAGGTAGCGATTTAGATGGTCCTCTTTGCGCACATAAAATTTTCTCTTCTTGGACAATTACTGCTCCAACAACATAAATATTTTTCTTCATTATGTCCTCCTTAAATCTCACAGAAACTCTATACTTTATGTTTCCACACTTTATAGACTGAAAAATGCCTTTTATATCTTTTAACGACTAATATATTTTTAATCAGTAAGTTAGATTTTATCTAACCCTATCTAGCCCTTTTAACGTAATTAGCCTAACACTCTCATCTCTTTTATATTATATAGAAGTAACTACAAAAATAAAGCATGATTGAATACTTCCCTCTTAAGCCTCTTTTTTCACCATCTCTTCATACCTAAAATTACTCTCCTCCAAAAACCCCCTACTCTCCCCACTATCCTTATAATAAGAATTCCACCCTCTTTCCCTCAAAATCCCCTTCCAACTATCACTCTCCACCATCCTCTTAATAACACCATCCCAATAAGCAACCTCTTCCTCCGTCATATCTTTTTGGCCCATAATTCCTTTCCAGTGCTGGAATATGACGTTAATTCCTTGTTCTTTCCATGTTGGGATTTCTGGTAGTCGGTCTAGTCGTTTTGGTGCGGATACGGCTAGTATTTTTATTTTGCTGGCTTTGTATTGTTTTTCGGCTTCGGATAGGGTCATGGTTGCGGCGTTTATTTGTTTGTTCGTTAGAGCGTTTATGATTTTTTCTTTGTTTTCGTAGACGAAGAATTGTAGTTCGGCTGGGTTTATGCCGAAGGCTTTGCTTACTTGTACGAAGGATAGGTGATCGTCGTTTCCTAGGCCGGGGGCAACGCCGATTTTGAAGTTTTTCTTGTTTTGTTTTAGTTGTTCCATTAGTTGTTTTGCGTTTTCTATGTTTGATTCTTTTGATACGACAACGACTTCCCAGTCCGATGCTAGTGTCGCGAGTGGTGTGAAGTCTTTATATGTTAGTTTACTGTGGCCTAGTAGGTTGTTCGTTATGAGTAAGCTTGAGTTGATCGCGAGTACGTGACCACCTTTTTGTTTCGTATATTTCCAACCGACATCACCGCTGCCGCCTACTTTGTTTGTGACAGTGATTGGTTTTGTGAAGATTTTTTCTTCCGTTAGTGTTTTTTGCATCGCCCGTGCTGTTAAGTCCCATCCTGCTCCTTGAACGTTTGGTGCAACGATTTCTAATTTGTCGATGTTCACTTTATTCGTATGGGATTTTTCCGAGGAACAACCAGCTATTACTCCTGTCATGATCCATATACATAGTAATAATCGTTTTTTCATAGTCCTCGTCCTATTCGGTACTTTCGTTCTGGTCGTCCGATAATGCCGTATGTGTACTCTACTGTGCATTCGTTTGTCGCTACTAAGTATTCTAAATATCTTCTTGCGGTTGTTCTGGAGGCCCCCATTTGTTCTCCCATTTCTTCTATTGTAATGCCCTCGTCGAATCCTTTTATAATGCCTTTCACTTTTTGCAGTGTTAACGGATCCACACCTGTCGGTAAGTTTTTTATGTCTTGTGTTTGCGAAGTCCCGAAGAAGTTATCGATGAGTGCTTGATTTACTTCATTGTTACTATGTAATAATTACTTCTTTCTTTTATAGTCTTCAATGGTACGAACGAATTTTTCTAACGTGACTGGTTTTATAAGGTAATTGCTTACGCCATTTCGAATTGCTTTTTCTAGCATATAGTTTTCATTCGCCGCTGTTACCATAATGACGTCAACGCTTGGAAAGTCAGCATGAATTTGTGGTAATAAGTCGGTTCCAATTCCATCTGGTAAGTAATTATCTAATAGAAGCAAATCGATTTCTTCCTTTTGTAGTAGTTCCATCGTTTCTTTCGCGTTCAATGCTTTTCCGATTACTATTACATCCTTTATTTTTAATAAAAACTCCTCTTGAATTTGCGCGACGCGGAAATCATCTTCTGCAATTGCAACCTTCAACATATACCCATCCCCCTGTTTGTTATGTACTTTCTCTCAATGTTTTCGGAAGGTAAATTGTAAAAATAGCTCCCCCATTTTTCTCGTTTTGAATTTCAATTGTTCCCCCTAGTAGATCTACCATTTCTTTCACGTTTGCTAGTCCGTAACCACGATCAGTTCCTTTCGTTGAAAACCCTTTTTGAAAAATGGTGCTTATTTTTTCTGCCGGTATTCCTATCCCGCTATCTATCACTTCAAACACAATATCGTGCCCAATATCCGTAACAAAGAAGGAAACTCTCTTTTCCTCTCGTTCATTCACCGCATCAAATGCATTATCGATTATGTTGCCAAGAATCGTAATAAGGTGCGAAACTTTTATATGGTCTGGTAACGGATGAAGCGCACTATCTCCTTCAATATGAAAATCAATTTTCTTCTCAGACGCTGTTGCGAGTTTTCCTAATAAAATAGCTTGTACTTTCGCATCATGAATTTGATGGAATAAAATATGGTTTTGGCTTTGATGAATATTAGATTCTTGTTGGATAAATTCAATTGCTTCTTTGTAGTGCCCTAACTGAAGTAATCCTGATAAGACGAAAAGTTTATTTGTAAATTCATGTGTTTGAGCGCGTAAATCCTCAGAATACTTTCTTACCTCAGATATCGTATTCACTAAGTTTTGCAGTTCTGTTTTATCTCTAAAACTACATACAACCCCTACCGTATTATTATTTTCGAGTATCGGTGTCATGTTTAAAATAAACACTTTATCTTGAAACGCAATTTCTTGATCGGTTTCTAGCACTCTTTCCATATTAAAATTCGGTAAAACTTTTGAAATGTGCTGCTGCATATAATCATCATTTACATGCAGCATTTCTTCTGCCGACGTGTTCATCATCGTAATAAAACCGTTTTGATCAATGGCGATAATCCCTTCTTTTATAGATAGTAGTATCGCGCTTCGTTCCCGGTATAGCGCTGCAATTTCATTCGGCTCTAAACCGAGTGTATCTTTACGAATGCTACGCGCTAAAAGAATGCCACCAACAATTCCGGCTAATAATACCGCTACGGAGAAGAGTATAATTTCTTTCGTTCTGCTCAATATGTTAGATTCAATGCCTTTTATTAAAAACTCTACTGTCACAACGCCTACTACTTGATCGTAATCTCCGTTATGAACAATAATAGGTGCCTTCGCCATTAAAGCTGGACCATTTGTACCCTTTCCTTCGATTGTATAATAGCCACCAAAAGTAAGTGCCTCATAGTTATACGGGTTGTTACTCTTTGTTCCAATTAACTCAGAATTAGAATGGGAATACATAACCCCATAGCGATCTTCTATAATGACATAATCCGCACCAGCTTGCTCACGAACTTGTTCCGCAATAGATTGAATCGTACTTTTATGCTCGTTATTTTGAAAAGCATCTTTTATAGCAGGCATAAAAGAAAGCGACTTCGCTGTTTGCAGTGCTAGTTGCTCCACTTGGTGCTTCGTATCAACGGACTGAATGTAAACAAATATTCCCGCTAATAGGAGAACGACAAATAAAATTAACGCGATAATTAAGCTTACTATTTTCGTTTGTAATGACACTTTGCATGATTTTTTCATGCTTCATATCCTTTGATAAAATATTCAAAACTATCAATCTCCTTTTTCTATTATTATGACAAAACTGAAAATGAAGCAACTATAAAAACTCTCCATGTTCATAAAGTACAAAAAGAATAAAATTGTCATAATATTGAGATTTTATTTAAAGAACAGTACAATTCAACTATAATGAACACGCTTTCATAATTATCATTTTATTTATAAGCAAGAGGAGGAATTATTATGGCTCAAGCAAAATCTAATCGAGTCGCCGGCAATATTTTCAAAGGTTCTGTCGGCAATTTAATTGAATGGTACGACTGGTACGTTTACTCTGCTTTTGCTGTTTATTTTTCAGCAGAGTTCTTTCCTAAAGGCGATCCAACGAGTCAGTTACTAAACACAGCGGCTATTTTCGCAGTTGGATTTTTAATGCGCCCTATCGGAAGTTTATTAATGGGACGTTATGCGGATCGGCACGGACGCCGGGCAGCATTAACGCTTTCGATTACGGTTATGGCGGGTGGTTCTTTAATTATCGCCTGTACACCTAGTTACGAAAGCATTGGGATTATGGCACCAATTATTTTAGTTCTTGCCCGTTTACTACAAGGATTATCACTCGGCGGAGAGTATGGAACTTCCGCAACGTATTTATCTGAAATGGCTAGTAGTGGTCGCCGTGGCTTTTATTCAAGTTTCCAATATGTGACGCTTGTAGCTGGGCAAATGGTTGCGTTAGGCGTTCAAATTGTTCTTCAGCAATTACTAAGCGAACCAGATATGAAAGCTTGGGGATGGCGTATTCCATTCATTATTGGAGCGATGGGCGCAGTAGCTGTATTATGGCTTCGCCGCACGATGGATGAATCGGAGCAGTTCTCAAACATAAAATCACAAAAACGTGAAAGCGCAGGAACCATTCGCGCTCTTATGAAACATCCGAAAGCAGTATTAACAGTAGTCGGCCTAACATTAGGAGGCACTGTTGCATTTTATACGTACACAACATATTTACAAAAGTTCATGGTAAACACAGTCGGCCTTCCGAAAGAAGTTGTAAGCTGGATTAACTTTGTCGCACTACTTATATTCGTCGTACTTCAGCCAATTGCAGGGCTATTATCCGATAAAATTGGACGCCGCCCACTATTAATGGCATTCGGTATTCTCGGAACATTACTAACAGCACCGATCTTCTTCTTCATGGAAAAAACGACAGAACCAATCGTAGCATTTTTACTCATGATGGTCGGCCTCATTATCGTTACTGGCTACACATCAATTAACGCAATTGTAAAAGCAGAACTCTTCCCAACTGAAATTCGCGCACTAGGCGTAGGTTTACCATATGCTCTAACAGTTGCGATATTCGGCGGAACTGCAGAGTTCATCGCTTTATGGCTAAAGAGCATCGGAATGGAATCACTATTCTACTTCTACGTAGCTGGATGTATCGCAATCAGCTTTATTACGTATTGGCGTATGGATGAGTCATCGAAGACTTCGCAGATTGAGGCGGAGCTTGGTGGTGGGGATAAATTAGTTAATAATAAGTCTAGTTAAAATTATGTATTCTAGTATCTTCGTTTATTTGAAAAAGCATAATTCACTAATATGCAATTTAAAAACCTCTACTTATATGTAGAGGTTTTTAAACTTTATAACAAAAAAGATATCCAAATCTACTTCTCTTCTTTTTTGATTATGACATGTATTATTTGTAATAAATCATTATGAAACGAAAAAAGAAGATTATAGGGGTAACATCTCATGTCTATCAACTTAAGAAAAATATATACCTACTTTATAAGATACACCAAGTTCAAGTATTCTCTCATTTCAAGCCTTGAAATGCGGTATAATACTTGAGCCATTTTTTTACACTAAAACTTGAAGCCTGTCTACCATTTACACATATTTCTACATATAGTAAGTAAAGCTATCATTCGAAAACACTAGCGGTTCGTTTCACTTCGTGGTAAATTAAACCAATTGAAACATAAAAATCATTTCCAAAATGAAGATAATAATTTATAAATGTAGTTAACGTTCTATTCTTAGTAAAAAGTTAAACAAGGTGATAATTTAAATCATTTAGAAGTTTTCTATCTAATTATACTAAAGTTGAGTGGTGAAACTAATATGAGCCAATGGCTAAGTAATGATAAAATAGCAGACCATGATTTTGGTGGTTGCATATTAAAATTTTTACTAGGTATGAGTATCATTTTTATACTTATTCTATACCCTATTTATTGGCTGTTTTTTCAAGAAAACGAAAAACCTCTTGTAAAAAATACGTCATCCAACCAAGCAAATCAAATAGAAATTACGGGAATTTCTTATGGACATCTCTCCGATGATAAATACATAAAAATGTACTTTAAAGAAAAAAACAAACTTGTAGAGAAAACAAAAGTAAGGGTAGCTAATTTTAATATAATTAATAGTTCAGACCTCTATGAAATTTCATGGAAAGATAATACTAAAGTTGTAATAGTAATGAAATTTGAATATGAAACGAAAACATTGGAATATGATTTCGAAACTGGAACAATAGGTGGATATATTAATAGTACAAATAATAACTTACTATAGCCTAATTCCAAATATGTAGGATACACCTCCAAAATCATAAAAATCTTTTCATATTATTTCTATTAAAACATCGAAAAGAGGTGGCACTTTGAACAAATGGGCTATATTATCTTTAATATGTGTACCTTATGCTCTTTTAACTATAGTAAATGAACATACATTAGAAATAGGTGGATCAGCGAATATCTTTTGGAAAATTGGTTTATTTGCACCACTTATAGGCGTTTTATTTTCAGCTGGAGCCAGTAAAACTTACCAACGCGTTATGCTTGCCGTATTTAATTTAAGTTACTATTTTGCACTTTACATCTATATGATATACACTTTTTAAAATACTCTTATACTTGTTTTATGAACATATATTTTTGGGAGAAAATCATAAAAATAAAACATACTATTTCTCTTGGTCAAAGACTTTTAACTAACTATACATTTTATAAATATTTCTCCCCATGAATCTAGTAAAATTGTAGTGGAGTTGAATTTTCCTTCAAAATATTTCTTATCCTTTTTATAATTTAATAGTTGGAAAGACTCATAGTTATTAGATGAGCTCTTCAATTCCCAAATTTTCATTTTCCTTCTCCCTTATATTTAATCTATTCATAAATTATTTCGGGCTATTTAATTTTAAGCTGCCATCTAATAAACGTATTCTTATGTCATGTAAAGCTGCAACAGCGTCTGCTTGAGTACCACCATATTCTTTAACTTCTTTTAGTACCTTAGTTACCTCTTTCATATAATCCGTACAATGGTTACCTATATGTAACACTTCAGTAGTCACATATTCATTTACTTTATACGGTAAAAATACTCCATTAGCAGCAGAATCATGGTGTATTCCAAATTCTTTTAATAATTCTTGTGCTTCAATAGCTCTTTTATCATTCCAAGGTGTTAGGTGATGTGCTGCATTAGAATATGGGGGTGGTTCAACCCCTGCATCTTTTCCCCCATGCTCCAATCGATTTTTCTGCGTTATGAATCCCTCCAAAACCAGGATGTAGTGGCAGCGGAACACCAACAGCTTGACCACCAACAATATGGTGATGGACTAATTTAGTTCCACGTAATCCAGTAATATCATTTCTTATTAAATTTACTGTGTATCAGTTCAAAGAATTTATTTGCACCAAGTGAAATTGCGCCAATAATAAGAACACCAATAATAAAATAAATCTTTTTAAATAAGTTGTAAGGAGATAAAATAGCAACTACAAGAAGTATTATAATTGCAACGAATGTGACTAATTTTCCAACTTTAAATGCTTGCATATCAGCATTCCTCCTTCTGGATAAAAACAGCCAATATATTCATACATCACAGGTTCTTTAACCATAGGTTTTTGTTTCCTTCCATAAATCACAATACTTAAATTCAATAAACCTCTTTAAAAGGTTTCATGTGTTCTACCCCCATCTTCTATATGCTTCCTTAAATAATAGTACCTATGGAATTCCATAATGAAATGAAACAAAATAAACGAAAGCATGGAGTATACACACATTAATACAATTGCTACCATCTTTTGTGTTGCAAAACCAAGACTGATATTAGCAATGAGTTGACCCAATCCTACAAAAGCCAATACTCCGAAACCAGAGTTTTTTTTCGATGACTTTGATTTTTTGATTGATCCCTGAAGTTTTTTAATATGATTTTTATAATAATAATTCAAAGCAAAAATATATAAACCAACCGAAAAAATAAAATAGATGGGAGTTTGTAATCCTAACATTCCATATGCAAACTTTTGGGTTATAACTAATAATCCTACTGAACATACGATGCCAAATACCCCACGAAATAGAGTGTATTGTAATTGCCGCTTCATAGGATTTATAACAATCCATATTGCCCATACATTTAAAAAAGCAACTGGTGGAACTATTATGTAAATATATATCGGTTGGACAGGATTCGCAAAAGCAGGCAAAAGCACAAATATATCTGCTATCCCAATCACAAGAGTAATTATAGTCGATCTTATATCATTTACAGCATAAAGAGCCATATAATATTCAAAAGCTTTCTTATTAAAATCTAGACTTTTTTTCATGTTAATTAAACCACCCTGCTATTGTTCCAATCGTTAAAAGTTTCATAGCTATTTATTCTCCTTTTTTCTAAATTTATCCATAATATTATGAGCAACTATATTCCATAGTAAAGAAAGTACGGTAACAAAAAGTACAGCTAAAGAAAAATAAATCCTATCCTTCCATGTATCATGTACAATCATGCCCAGTATAATCATTATTAACGCACCAACACATATAACTATTTTTGAAAATTTTTGCATTCTATTATCTCGCTTCCTTCTCAAACTTAAATGAAACTCCTGTGGAATCTATAACTATACCCACCTATTACAATCTCACCTTTGGAACTTACATCACAATAACCTAATACAGGTATATAATTAGGTATCTTAATTTTAGTAATTTCCGCTTCATATGTTTGCAACACTATCAACGTTTCAAATGTCCTTTATAAATTCCTGACTTAACCCCAAAACATTAAAATATGAATATTATAAAAATTAACTATCTACTTCCCATCAAAATTACGGTAATCCTATTAAGCCTGGGGTTACTCCTTCTACCTTTGCCCATTCAAACGAGCACTCAACTAACATTTGATTCTTACACTTAATTTTTAATAAACCTTCTTCTTCTATCGTATTTATTTCAAAATAATCAATTATATTTTCTGTCCCTAAACCTTTTATTGTTAAATTATGAATAGTAAAGAAAGATATCTCTACATAAATTACATCCCACTTATTCCATCGTTTTGGCTTGTTTTCAACATTTTCCTTTGTCATCAATTGAATAACTAAAGTAGGACCATCTCTTTTAAGACGCACATCTAATAACTCTGATTCTTCAAACTTTGGTATTTTCCCAAAAATACTAATTAACGCTTGTGGATTTAAAAATTTAAATTGATCAATCATTTTTATACTCCCTATTTTTTATTTCTCTTATCAAAATAATAATGATCCTCCATACCATCTACCTGTCCTGTTCGTGTATTGTATTCAGGTCTTATATTATGATGCGGTGGCTGATCTCCAATTCCACCTTCTCCAAACTTATGACCCTCTGAATGATCTTGAATTATAATTTTTTGACCTTTTACTTCATATGTTAATTCTCGAGTCATAATAGGCTGTTTATTATCATTTAATATCCTTTTACCATTACTATCTGTTAATGGTACCATTTTTTGACTAATCGGGTGTTGAAATCTAGGTATATTTAATTGTCTTTTAATTTCTTTTAAACTAGCTCCCCTAGATTCATGAGAATTTCCCCCCTCAATCTTCTTAACTTGGGGATAATATTAAAAAGACTTATGCGTAATTTACATAAGTCTTACTTTTGTTACTCATAATTAATTATTCGTCCTCGTCTTCAAACTCATATAAGCTATCAAGTAATTCTGCAAAAGATGAACAAACAGGATAGATGGATTCTTCCATTTCTTCTTCCTCATGGTCCCAAAATACGACTGTTGGTGACTGAGGATTATTTCGGTAATCAAAGCATAGAAGGTTACCAAACGGGTCTCTAGCAAAAGGATATACTTTATCTACCAATCTATCTTTTATACTATTATATGTTTGCAGCATAGAAATTTTTCTCTCAGAGTCTAAGGTTAAAAGGTTATTAAGTGAATCTTCATCCTGATTAGGAATATTGAATGTATCTGGAGTAGGATAGCCACCATCATATTTCTTTACACACTCAATAAAATCATTAGGAAATTTAATACCAAAGTACTCTTCTAATTGTTCAATTTGTTCATCTGTAACTTTTTTCTCACTTACATTAATCCATGTAATGTTGTTCATAATTATAAAACTCCCTATTTATCACTATCTTTTCCCCCATCTTCTATATGCTTCCTTAAATAATAGTACCTATGGAGTTCCATAATGAAATGAAACAAAATAAACGAAAACATGGAGTATACACACATTAATACAATTGCTACCATCTTTTGTGTTGCAAAACCAAGACTGATATTAGCAATGAGTTGACCCAATCCTACAAAAGCCACTACTCCAAAACCAGAGTTTTTTTTCGATGATTTTATTTTTTGATTGATTCCTGAAGTTTTTTAATATGATTTTTATAATAATAATTCATAGCAAAAATATACAAACCAACCGAAAAAATAAAATAGATAGGAGTTTGTAATCCTAACATTCCATATGCAAACTTTTGGGTTATAACTAATAATCCTACTGAACATACCATGCCAAATACCCCACGAAATAGAGTGTATTGTAATTGCTGTTTCCTAGGATTTATAACAATCTATATCGCCCACAATTTACACTTAAATACATTGGTATCAATAAAGAAGAAAAGGATAATATCCTTGATACATTTCTCCTTTAATTTCTTTAAAATATATATCAACCTATTAAAAAGCAAATATTAGTCTTCTTTTTTAATTAAAATATTAAAAGCAAAAAAACTTTAATACAAATTCAAACCCATAAATAAAATTTAATTATTTTTCTTACATTATTCTTTTAACATACTTAAAAACTCACTAAAATTATCTGCAACTTCACTAGTTACCTGATTCAACTCTTCTGATTCTTCATGATACCATACCACAACAGATGGTATTTCCTTTTCTCTAAAATCTAAACAAAGAAAATCACCTGCGAATAAAACAGCAAATGGAATAACATTTATCCCTGTTAAATCTTCATCATCCGTTAAACGAGTATCGATATCAGATAATACAACCTCTATATCATACCAACCATTTTCATCATCATCTTCTGGGTCCTCCAACAAACATAAGAAACGTTCAATTAAAAGTTCGTTTTTTTCATGTGAAAAAACATTAGTAATTGGAATAGAGCCATTATATTTTTTCAAAAAATCTATAAAATCATTTGGTAATTTTATCTCACAATATTCCTCAAATGATTCAATTAATTCATCATTTGGTGATTGAAGTTCACTACCATTTTTAATCTTCATTTTAATTCCTCCATTTCTTTACCTACCTTTAGATCTATAAGACCAATGTCCTTCACTCCGCCCACCTTTATGAAATATGCTATTATGTATTCCAAATGGTACTAATTCCATTTTACCTGGCATCTAACCATTTAAATTGTTGTTTGTCACTTGCCAACCACATTTCCTCTGGTAACTCATCCGATTTAATAATTAAACCAGCTTTCTTAAAATCAGGATATTGTGTACCTAATTTCATAGGAACATCAGGTATTAAACCTTTCTCAATAGCAACCTGCTTAATAATAGCTTTTTGGGGAGCTGTTAATTTTTCTCCACCACTAATCTACCTCCATTTCCACGGACTATTAGAATTTACTACTGCAGCATTATATTCTAATTCAAAATCGAGATATTTCCCTTCTACAGCATCGTCTAAAATCTTTATATATTCATCCACTTCATATAAATTTTCTATAAAATCAGATACAATAGCAATCTCTTCCTGTAAACGAATTCTTAATCCACTAAATGGATCACACCAAAATTCATGCGAACTATCTCTCCACCCATCATCATATCTAAATACCTTTAGATTCTTTTGCAATGACTATTGCTGATAATGATTTAGGAAAAAAGACTTTAAAACCTGAGTTAATGGAGAAATATGAAATAATAGATAGAGCTGACCTCTATAAGAAGTCAGCTCTATCTATTATTTCAATTCTTTATTTTTTCCTTTTTTAAATTCTTTTTGTTTATCTTGCCAAATATGAATTAAATCTACTAATTCAATCGTTTCTATCTCACAAAAATCTCCCTTACCATCTTCAGCCAAATTGTCTAGGACAGTAGTTGTATCTTTCCGAATTTCTAAACCACAAATGTTTCCATTTACTACTACGTAATTTTCTTTCCCATTTAAAACACTATGTATTTCTTCTAAAATCCAATCTCCAAACGCAGAAACTTCAACGCCTAAAAAAGTCTCCATAAGTTTAATTTCTTGAGGAAGCCTCATAACTAGTTTTCCATTGGTAAGTACTTCAAAGCTATATGGATATTTCATTACTATTGTACTCCTTTATACTAAAGATAAAATTTATTCCGCTGGGAAAGCAGAGATAATTTTCCCATTCCCATCTATATACATGCTAATCCTTATACCCTCTGAACCTATTCCAGAATATGTGTTACCAAATTCATACGTTCTATTATTATATGCTTCATTTATATTATCTACAATCTTTTGCGGGCTCCAATCTTTAGGGAAAAATGTAGAAAATCCTCTATTTCCAGTTTTAGGGGTTCCATTCACTTCTACCCTAGCTTTATAAATGCCTTGATCATTTAATATCTCTTCTGTTCCGCTAATTATTTTTCCAGGTGTATTCTCCAATACTTCAGTATGATAACCCATTGCGTCACCACGCCAATTTATTTCACCCTCTAGGATATGTTTGAGTGTATTTGGTCTAAATTTTTCTGTATGTTGTAAATTAGATATAATT
Organism: Bacillus cereus group sp. MYBKT14-1; assembly: GCF_051915185.1. NCBI lineage: Bacteria > Bacillati > Bacillota > Bacilli > Caryophanales > Bacillaceae > Bacillus > Bacillus cereus group sp. MYBKT14-1. The sequence goes on from NZ_JBQAEF010000006.1 coordinate 130,353, forward strand.
TCCCTATTAGAAAGTGAAGATCTATGATTTTCATTAACAAAATTACTCCCACCATAATTACTTTCACCTCTAGCAAACTGATAGGTCGACAGCTTTTCTTCAGCTTTTTTAAAATCAGGCGTATCAAATCTAAATCGCAAACTATTTCCACCAGCAAAAGCAAAGCGATCTCCCATTTGTAAATTACTTGTAATATGTGAAACAGCTTGCGGAATCTTATTTTTTGCTAGTTTGGTCACTTTACCTGCTTGACCTAATTTACTTGCTTTACTTAATCCTTTATCACCAATAAGTCCTAATCCAACTTGTGTTAAAGCATAACTTCCCCATTTAGCACGACTTTCAGCATCTCCATTTATTACATCATTAATAAATGAATCTGACAATACATTATACATCGTACTGAGGGTATCAATAGGGTGCAAAGCAGCGTTCCCCATGTTTTCCCACGTTTCCCAATCTCCTAAAGCTTTTATTCCGTCTATTGTATCGCTAACTGCTTGTCCCGTACCATCTACAATACCGTCCCAAATTTTTTCACCAGTAGATTTTTCAGGTAGCTTACCACACATTTCACCTTCTTCAATTGAATTGGCAGCTTGTCGTGCCCTCTCTTCTGTAATCGCTTGAATTGAAGTTGTCCATTCCATATTCAACCCTTGCGTACTAAATGTACCACTTGCAGGACTAAACCCTTTCCCACTTTGAACTTCTGCAAGACCTGCAGCAATACTAGCTGCTAATTGAAGGGCTGTACTATAATTATTACTAGAGGTCTGATTGAATTGATACAAATGATCCAGCTTTTCTTGCAGTTTTTTCCTCATCACAGTAAAAAGATTCGCCATAGCGTCCATACCTGGGATTGGCATAGCTTGACTGATGGCTTCCATACTTGCTTTCATTCGGTCAATTTCTCGAATTTGTTCTAATATTTCTTGTTCAATTACATCTGTGGAAGCGACTTGTGATTGAAATTGACTTAGAAAAGCATCGTTCTGGCGAATTAACTCTTCACACAGATAAATGATTCCTTGCGCTAAAGGACGAAAGGTTTGTACAAAAAATGATTTTGCACTGCTATAAGTTTGTCCTTGTAGAACAGTATCAATTGCAAAGGCATCAATTGACTGAATGACTTGTTCCATACCTTGAATGGTAGCGTTACATACAGCATTCATGCTTTGAGTTTGGCTTTGTACTTCTCCTAAATACATATTTAAACTCATGCATTGACCTCCCTCGCTAATTGTTGTTGTTGATAGGAAAGGTCGTTTTCTAAATCACTAAGCTTTCGTCTTTCTTTAAGCAGCGTTTCTTTTTTATTTTCCAATTCAAATGTGACTTTTCGTTCAATATGTTGTGCCTCTTGATATGTATTCATAAAAAACTGAGACATTTCTCTATCACCATGCCAAGTTCCTAAAATTCGATCAAACAAACGATGGTTTCGACCTCTCCATTCATAAAAATCTGCTTCCGCTTGCTCCTGAATGTGAATCGCGGATTGATTTCGGTCTTGTTCTTCAAATACACTTCTTAACTTTTGATTTACTTGATTGATTTGTTTTTCAATATCTTGACTCATTATATTCCTCCTACTATTTTACCTTTACGTAGGTTGTCACATTAGCGAAAAGTGTTGTGAAGTTCGTTATCCATTCTCTCAAACTCTTGGGCTACTGAATGAATATTATCGATCGCTTGTTGAAAGGCAGTGGAAAATTGTTTCGTAAAATCTAACATTTGTTGATTCGCTTCTTGTGCTTTGGAATTAACAGATAGTGTTGTACGCGTCGCCTTTGTTATAGAACGATTTGTTGCACTTTGGATTATATTCGAAGCTGTTCTCATCTGCGTAGCAATTTGTTGTGCCGTTTGAAAATTACTTTGAAATTGTCCCATCACTCAAATCCTTTCTCTAATTTTCAGAACATGCCAAAGAAATCCCAATAAATATATGAAAATTCCCTATCAATATCACTCTTTTTAAACGTGTGTCCAGCTAAGTTGGGCATGCAATCAAATGAGCCATACAATATAAGCTGTATGGCTCATTTGAAATGCTTGTTATATAGAGTATGACAATTTTTATTTCAAACCGAAATTACGTGATAATTCTTCATCATGAGAAGCAACAGCTTCTGCAGTTTTATTAAGCTGCATATTAATTTCTTGTAATAGCTGTGCAAAGTTTTGTACTTTTGGCTTTAATTGATTGAACTGTTGATCAAAACCTTCGAAAGCACGACCTTCCCATTCTCCTCTTAATTCATTTTGTAAATTTTGTAGTTGACTTAAAATGTCCTCAATTTGATTTGCACCTTGTCCATATCGAGCTGCTTTCGATTTAAGCTCCTCTGGTGACATACGAATTTGTCCAGCCATTTTCATTTCCCCTTTAATACATAATGAGCAAAATATAAATTGGTTAATTTTACTAAATATATTATAATGTATTATTTTGAACTTTTAAACGTTTTATCTTTCTATTGAATATTAGAATATGAATATTCAATTCTAATCATTAAATATCCTACTTTTTCTAGATTTACAAGATTTTATGCAAAAAAAGACCACCAAAAGGCAGTCCCTCAAAGCTCAATTCCATCCCGCGCTCCACTACTTTCTCATACAAATAATTCGCAACGATAATATCTACTACAGCCAAACTAACTGATTTGAAAATAGTAATCTCTTCATCATTTTCGCGTCCGTTTTTTCCCTGCTTAGGATTTGTCCAAGTTCGGCGTGGAGACTGCTAGTTTTATCGGAATTTGAAGATCATCTGTTTCTAGATCCTATTCAATTAAGCAATCCTACAAATGTATAATCAGGATTAATGTATTCTTCTGGATAAAAACAGCCAATATAGTCATACATCACAAGTTCTTTAATCCCAAGTTTTTGTTTTCTTCCATAGTTATTTATGTGAATTCAGCTCGTTTTTTTGTTTTGGGTGAAAAAATTTTTTAACTTGATAGCAATGTGGTGCTGCCCCTATTAGGCAAATTCGACAAAGAAAAAACACCCAAAGGTGCCTTCCTCCCACTTGAACCATCTTAATTTTATTGTGTTGTTATTATATAAGAAAAGAAGACATCGCTTAAGATGTCTTCTTTTACTTGTACAATTGGTGTTAAGAAGGTATTTATTGCTTAAAAACCATAAAAAAATATAACAATCATCGAGTAAAACTATTATAGCATCAATAAATAGAGTTTTTATATGCATTTTTACATATATATAGATTTGTTTATGTTTTATCTATATAGTTAAATTGTCTGTTTCTTGTTTTAATTCGTTTGTTTATTTTGAGTGCTCCAGCAATGGAGCCTTTTTTTATGCAATAAAACATTTTCTTAGCATTACTTAGTTGATCTATATTAACTTTACCCTCTTAAATTATATCTATATTTTACCAAATAATTATATAGATAACCAGTTTTTTCTAATAATCTAGTGAATTGATAATTTTAATGTTAGTTGTTAATACCCATAGAAAAATTCATTATGCAATGAAAATTGAGAAATCAAGAATTATAAAAAACTTATAGTATCTTTTGTAAAAGTATATTTATAATTTGTATATTAATATGTTATAATTTAATTTCTAAAACTACCAAAAAAGGACTGCCAGTAATGGTGGTCTTTTTTAAACTGGTGAGATTGTACTAGGTTGAGCAAAAAAATGGAACCGAAAAAATTATTTCTAATGAAGATAGCCTTCTTATGATGAAGTTTCATTCAGTGGATCTGCAAGCAAACATAAAAGAAGGAAAAAATTACAATTTTACTTTACGTGGATATAGAGTACCTATACTTTCATGGTTTCCAAATTTAGATGGTGCCGAACCACAAAATTAGCACTATTCTTTAATAAAAAATCCTACTCATTTTTTAATGGGTAGGATTTTTTATTAAAGAGCTATTTCGTATTAATTTATGCCATCATTTAATATGCTATTTTTAAATGTTTTCCAAATTTGATAACTTATTATCTAAATTTCTAAATTCTATACAGCACTATCATTTAAACAATTATTAAATATATCTTCTATCTAAAACATCGTATTATCATTAGCTGCTTCACTTGGAATCTCTTGAATTACATCCCAGTGTTCGACAATCTTTCCATCCTTGATACGAAATATATCCACTATAGCAACTCCCTTATCTTGAGAATTAGTACGAGAATGTACATGAAGAGCAACTGTATCCCCTTCAGCTACTACACGTTTAATCTCTGCAGAGGAATTAGGATTTTTAACAAAATCCTCCTTAAAGAAATCCATGAAGGCTTTTCGTCCATCAGCAACAAAAGGATTATGTTGCTTATAATCTTCGCTAACATATTTAGGGATAATATCGATATTATGTTTGTTAAAAACTTCATTATAGAAATCAACTACCATCTTTTTATTCTTTTCATTTTCTTTTACTTCTTTTGATACAGAAGCGACATTCTCGCTCTTAATTGAGTTACCTTTGTTATTACCAGTGGAAGCTTGATATACCAAAGTCGAAACTACTCCTAAAATAAATACAGAAATAATTGTTATGATTAAACTTTTCTCTAATTTCATATATACCTACCTCTTCTACTTAAATAAGTTTTCTTCTATAAAAAGCTTGAAGAAGGAGAAACCTTCCCCAAAATGTAATGTCAGAGGTAATGTTAGGAATTTCATTTATCCTAACCTCCCCCTATACAAGGCATATTAGAAACGATTCATTCTAACTTAATACCTCATTAACAGTTGCACTGTCCACAATTTGAATAAACTTCTTAACCTTATCGTTCTCATCAAACTTATAAAGGTGACAAAAATCTGCTATGAACGATTTCCCTGTAGCTTTATATGTCCCACTATATTTTCCATACACGATAACAGTATTGTTATTAAAAGCATAGATTTCATCTTTAGCGCTATAGTCATCCCATTCTGTGCCAAGACGTTCATGTACGTTTTTCACTACTTCATCTGGACCTATATAAGTACCTGCATATGGAAACCCAGCAGCTTCTGTCCAAGATACATTTTCACTTAAATACGTTTTGAACGCATCCAATTTCCCTTCGCCAGTTAACACATACGTTTCATGTAATAGCTTTTGATATTTATTCATATCATTAACCCCAAGGCATTTCTTTTGTTACAACTTTTGCACTTAATTCTAATACACCTTTATTTGCATAGCCTGGATATGCTGCTTCAAGTTTTGCCACAAAATCTTTTGAAGTTCCACTTTCCTCAGAAGCTTGAACCGCAGTTCTTAGATAATCCATTGTCGCAGTAAGTGCTTGATTATTTAGGGATTTTTCAATTGATCCATGGCTAGGTACAATTATGTCAGCATGTAACGCTTGTAATACTTTCAAGTTCTCAATCCACGCCTCCATAGTCGCTTTTGAGCTAGTATCCGCTAAGAATACATGTATTTCGTTAAAGACATCAATACCACCAATTAATACTTTTAGTTCTTTATTAAATAGGCTAGTTCTGTAATGATCTAAGCCTACTAGTTCAAATGTTAACCCCTGAAAATCAATCACTTTTTCTTTAAACACTTGAGGTAATACCACGTTACTTGGTGCATTTTCTCCAAGGGCGTCTTTCCAAACTTTTAATTTCCCTAAGACAGAATGAACGATATGTTCAACAGTAGACTCTGTTGCATACGCTATAGCTTCTGGGTAAACGGCTTTAATGCTCTCTAATCCAAAGTAGTAGTCTGGATCCCCATGAATAATAAAGATTTTATCTAAAGATAAGTTATTTTTTTTCAGATACTCCACAATTTCTTTCGAATCAGATTGAGTAAATTTTGAGTTTATTAAAAATGCATGTCCTGCTTTCTCAACTAATGTTGCTGTGACCATAAAGCTTTTTTCGTCCGAACTAAACACCGTTAATTTCACATCTTTTTGATTTGTATCGATTGTTTTAAACATAGTATGTTATTCTCCTTTTGTTAAAGTTATAAACTAATTATCATATTTTTATCTTGTTCCGATAAAGTGAAACTTTAATCAGTGGGGGTTTTGTTCATCCCCCACTGATTATTAGCCCACACCAATCGGACTTTTACGGACAGTTGATCCCCCACCTAACTTCTTTGCTTCCACTGAATTTTGAGGTGGGGGTCTTACTGCCCGTTAAAGCGGGATAAAATCTCCCACTCCCATTTATCTGAAAGTGTAATAGTACTGGCGAATATTCCGGAGATAAATGTCAGGTGGCTTAAGATAACATGTTTGCTACTATATCCTAAATTTTCTTAATATAAATTTTTAAAACGCGCTTCAATTTTATCCGGCGTCATTACGCCACCACCAATAGGAATAATTTGATTATCCTTTTGTAAAAGTAATGAAGGATAGCTATTAACACCAAGCTGTCGAACTTTATTAAAATCATTTTGGACATCTATTATTGTTTCTTGAGCGTTTAAACGTTCTAATACTTGTTCAGGGTCCAGACCATGCTCGATTGCAATTTTGCGATATGTTTCTGGATCACTCAGACTTTGGCCCTCATAATAAAACGCTTTTTGCATAGCCGAAGTGAATTCTAATAAACGGGCTGGCGCTAATGAGCGTAAAGCTGAAAAACCAATTGCAGCATCTTTCGAATTCATTTTAAAAGTCCCTTCCTCCACCAATTTTTGATAGGAAGGACCAAATTCAGCACCTGTAAGTTGATTAATTCTTTTATTTCCTTCTTCTATATATGAGAAGTGTTTCATTGGTAAATTATCCAAAAATAACCCTCCACATAAAACCGTTAATGGTACTTCAGTGTGGTTTTTGTAAAATCCTTTAATACTTTCTGAAAAACCATAGCACCATCCACAATATGCATCCCATACGTAAATAAGATTATCTTGTTTCGTCTCCATTTAAATCTCCTACCTTTTTTTATTATCCAGCTCAACTAAATTTTTGGTTTATATAGGTACATCTTTTTATACCTTATTCTTTTTTAGATACCTTACTATATTTCCCCAAAACTAATATTTCCAAAGAAAGATCCACCAAGGTTTTTAACAAAAGATAACGTTTCACCTTATTGCCCCGTAACAGAAAATACTAAAGCTTAGAATATGCATCGATTTGAATGTGTTAGTAACTTTCTACACCGGGTGGCAACGTATGGACCACCATCCTTAATTAAATATATAAATCATATTTTTAGCAGATATTAGTTGTAACTAAATTGATTACATCTTTATGTAACTATTTTAGTTACAACTAATATAGAAGTCAATTCTTTTTTTCGAAAACATTAAATTTCTACATTAATCTACAACTAATCCCACTCTTTACAAAAATATATCAACGATTATTCGATTATATCGATCGTAACTCCGAATATATCAACGTTTCGACACAACATATCGATTTACCGACAAATTTCGAGCACGTTATCTCCTAAACTAACAACCAATCCCACACCCCAACGCAAAAGAAAAAAGCACCAGGTCCCCCTGGTGCTCTCCCTCTAAAACAAATGACAAGCCACCTGATGCCCTTTCGCAATCTCAACCATCTTCGGTACTTCCTGTGCGCATTTTTCAGTGGCGAATTTGCAGCGCGTTCTGAATTTGCAGCCGGACGGTGAGTTGAGCGGGCTTGGTACTTCTCCTTGCAAAATGATCCGTTCTTTACCAATGTTTGTTGGATCTGGTTCTGGCATAGATGAGAGTAGTGCTTGTGTGTATGGATGTGCCGGTTTTGTGTATAAGTCTTCGCTGTCGGCAATTTCTACTATGTTTCCTAAGTACATGACTCCGATGCGGTCTGATATGTGCCTTACCATTGATAGGTCATGTGCGATGAATAAGTATGTGACTCCTGTTTCTTCTTGAATGTCTTGCAGCATGTTTACGACTTGCGCTTGGACTGAGACATCTAGTGCTGAGATTGGTTCGTCACATAGGATAAAGTCTGGTTTTACAGATAGTGCGCGCGCGATGCTAATGCGCTGGCGCTGGCCCCCGCTAAATTCGTGCGGGTAGCGATATAAATGTTCTTCTTTTAAGCCTACCTTTTTAAGCAGGTCTAATATGATTTCTTTTTGTTCTTCTTTTTCATAAGATCCATGAATGTTCATTGGCTCACTAATAATTTGGAATACGTTCATTGCCGGGTTTAATGATGCGTATGGATCTTGGAAAATGATTTGCATTCTTTTTCGATATTCTTTTAGTTCACTTTCCTTTAAACTTGCGATATCTTTTCCGTCGAATAAAACGTTACCTGAAGTGACGTCGTGTAAACGAATGATGCTTCTTCCTGTCGTTGATTTTCCGCAGCCAGATTCTCCTACTAACCCGAATGTTTCACCTTTTTTAATTGTAAAGCTTAAGTCATCGACTGCTTTTAATTGCTCTGTCTTTCTGCCGAATAGTCCTTTTTTAATAGAAAAATACTTTTTTAAGTTCCGAACTTCAATTAAGTTTTCTTCATGCATGGAAATCACCTACCGCCCTATCATTTAACCAACACATAGAACGTCTTTCGTTTCCGATTTCAAAATATGGCGGACGTTCTTTTTCACAAATGTCCATCGCATGCGGGCAACGCTCTGCGAATGGGCAACCTTGTGGTGGGTTTAATAAGTTTGGCGTTACACCTTGAATAGGAGCGAGCCTTTCCTTTACGCCGTTCGATATTTTTGGCAGAGAGTTTAATAGCCCTTTCGTATATGGATGATTCGGCGCTTGGAAAATATCAAGTACAGGTCCTTCTTCCATAATAAGCCCGCCGTACATAACGATGACGCGCGTACAGTTTTGCGCGACAATTCCTAAGTCATGCGTAATAAGAAGTAACGCCATATTCGTTTCGTTCTTCAAGTTTTTCATTAAATCTAGTATTTGTGCTTGTATCGTTACATCAAGTGCAGTCGTCGGTTCGTCAGCAATAAGAAGGTCAGGGTTACAAGACATCGCCATTGCAATCATAACCCGCTGCTTCATACCACCGCTTAGTTCATGCGGATATTGTTTTACCCTTTCTTCTGGTGACGAAAGGCCGACTTGCTTTAACAAGTTGATTGCGATCTGCTCTGCTTCTTTCTTTTTCACTTTTTGATGACGTATAATTACTTCCGTCATTTGTTTCCCAATTTTCACGACTGGATTTAGCGCTGACATTGGGTCTTGAGAGATAAGTGAAATTTGATTTCCTCTAATAGAACGTAATTCTTTTTCAGATTTAGAAAGTATGTTTTCATTATGAAAAAGGATTTCCCCTTCTTTCACTTTTCCTGGTGACGTAACGAGAGACATAACAGACTTCGCCATTACACTCTTCCCGCTTCCAGATTCCCCAACGATACCAACTACTTCTCCTTTATTTAAGCGAAATGTAACGCCGCGAACCGCTTCAACTTCGCCACTTTCTATGAAAAAAGAAGTCTTTAAATTTTTCACTTCTAGTAGTTTTTCAGACACGCTTCTCACTCCTTTCACTTAACACTTTAGTTTTCATGTCCGGCTCCTTTTGGTGCGAAAGCTTTCTTCAATGCTTCACCAATTACGTTAAAACTAAGTACCGTTAAAAGGATAAGGAATCCTGGGAAGAGTGTTAAATACCAAGCTTCACCAATATATCCTTGCGCATTGTTTAGCATGCTGCCCCAAGAAGAATCTGGTTCTCTAATACCTAAACCTAGGAAACTAAGTGATGATTCCATTAAAATCGATGTCGCAATCGTTAATGTCGCGGCGATAATAATGGTTGATAAAATGTTAGGAATGATATGTCTTACAATAATCATAAGTGATTTTTGTCCTGATACTTTTGCGTATAAAACGTACTCACGCTCTTTTACAGATAACGTTTCTGCCCTTACAATACGGGCGGTGTCCATCCATGTTAGTAATCCGATAATAAGAACTAACGTCGTAATTCCTGGTTTTAAATACGCATTTAATAGTAGCATTAAAAAGAATGATGGAATTGACATAAGTACTTCAACAACTCGCATTAAAAAGTTGTCTAACTTTCCGCCAAAATATCCGCTAATTGTTCCAACTGCAGTACCGATTGTAATAGAAACAACCATCGCAAGGAAACCGACCGCAAGTGAAACTCGTCCGCCATATAACGCTCTCGTTAAGTAATCCCTTCCGTAATCATCCGTTCCGAAAGGATGACTCATACTTGGTTCTTGTAAGCGATCTGGAATCGACATTTTGCTAGGATCGTACGGCGATACGAATGCGAAAATTGATGCGACCGTTAAAATCGCAAGTATAATAACTCCCATTGCAACAAACTTATTTTTCGTAAAGCTATGTTTTATCGTTTGAAATCTCCTATTATTCATTCCAAATCACCCCCTCATTCGAATGCGCGGATCTACTACGCCATATAAAATATCAGCAATTAAGTTACCGAGAATTAACATAAATGATGATAGTAATGTAATTGCCATGATAATCGGATAATCAAATCTAAAAATAGCATTTACCCCAAGTGAACCAAGACCCGGCCATGAAAATACTGTTTCCGTAATAAACGCTCCGCCTACTAAACTTGGAATCGATAATCCGAAAATTGTAATGATCGGTATTAATACATTTCGAAGTACGTGATTAAATAACACTGTTTTCTTTGAAGCACCATACGCATATTGAATTTGTACATATTCTTCTTCTAATTGCTGAATCGTACTTGAACGAATATATCTCATATAAACAGATACGTTTTGGAACGCAAGCACCATGCAAGGTAAAATACCGTGTTGCACAATATCCCAGACAGAATCTTTACCTACGGTGCGCATACCCATACTCGGAAGTAGGTTCAATTTTAAAGAGAATAAGTAGACTAATAGTAGTGCAAACCAGAAAACCGGCATAGAAATACCAACGTATGAAATAAAGTTTACAATGCGGTCAAAGAATGAATTCTTTTTCACACCTGTAAATAGTCCAAGTGGTATTGCGATTACGAATGAGACGAGTAAAGATGATCCCATTAATCCAATTGTTGCAGGTAATCTTTCTGTGATAAGTTCCAAAACAGGACGATGATTTTGAAGTGAGTAACCAAAATTTCCTGTTAAAATGTTTTTTAACCATAAAAAATACTGCACGTAAATTGGTTGATCTAGTCCTAAACTTTTGCGAATACGCTCCACATCAATTGGACTCATGTTTGGCGTTACAAAGTTTCGAACGGGATCCCCCGGCGCTAGCTTTATTAATAGAAAAGAAATAATAGAAATAACAAATAAAAGCGGAATTGCATTTAAAAGCCTCTTCGCAATTACTTTATACACAAACTTCCCCCCTCAAGCTAAAGAAGCTGATTTCCACCAGCTTCTTTATTGTTTCTTATTTCACTTCATAAATCTTAGATAGATCTTCAAACATTGTGACAGGAATTGCTTTCGCTTCTTTTAATCCATCAAACTTTTTATCTACTGCAATAACTGCTTTCGGATACGCGATTGGTAGATAAGGTACGTCTTCTCTCGCTGTCTCTTGAATTTTATGGTATAGCTCTGCGCGTTTTGTTTTATCTGTTTCAACTGCAGCTTCTTCCCATAACTTATCGAAATCAGCGTTTTTATATCGTGCATAATTGTATTCAGCATTACTTAAGAATAAGCTCTTATATGAATCTGGCTCAGGTCCCATTATGTAACCACCAAATGTAATGTCATATTCTTTATTCTCTTTATCTAAGCCTTTTTCACTTGCTGCACTAGCATCTAATGCATTTAGTTCAACTTCTAAGCCAACTTCTTTTAATTTTTGTTGTGTATAAAGCGCTAAGCTTTCCATGATTTTATTATTCGTTACATACATCACACGTACTTTTTCGTTATCTTTCACGCCAGCTTTTGCTAATAAATCTTTCGCTTCTTTTTTATCATACTTATAGTCTTTAATATCTTTCGCATAATACATAGCGTCCGGCGTTAAGATTGAATTTGCTGGTTCTGCAAATTCACCCGAAACGAATGCTGAGTTAATCATTTCTTTTTTATCTAACGCATGCGCAATTGCTTGGCGCACTTCTTTTTTCTTCATCAAATCTGTATTCATGTTATAAGATAAGTAGAATAATCTACCTTCAGGGAATGTCACCATTGAGAAGTTCCCAGTGCTATCCAATTTCTTAAAGTCTTGCGGCTCAATCATTTTCATGTTGATTTGACCATTTTGCAGTGAAACATTTGCTGTATTACGGTCTTTTACAACGCGGTATACGATAGAGTCTAATTTAGCTTTCCCACCTACATAATCATCAAATCGATCTAATGCAACGTACTCATCTGATTTATACTCTTTAAACTTAAACGGTCCTGAACCTACAGGCTGTAAGTTTTTCTTACTCTTCGCTAAATCTGCTTCCCCTTCAAATACATGTTTCGGAATTGGGAAGAAATCATTCATCACACCTTCAAAAGATGCGCTTACTTGTGGTAAAACGAATTGAGTTGTTAACTCATCTACCTTTTTCACCTCAAGGGGTTTCCCTTTAAAAATAAAGTTTTCACGACTTGAGCTATTTTGCTTCTCATCCAAAATAGATTGGAATGTAAATGCTATATCGTCTGATGTAATTTTCTTACCATCATGCCATTTCAAATTATCTTTTAACTTCAGTGTCCACGTTAATTGATCTTCTGAAGGCGTAAAGCTCTCAGCAAGAACAAACTTTTTCTTACCGTCTTCCATATGATATAGCGGCGCATATAAAGCCTGCTGCACAGTTAATGACACACGATCATTCGCATAAAGCGGATTCATCGTATCTGGATTATCGCTAACACCAATCGTTAACGTTCCTCCATCTTTCGGAGTCCCTGATTTACTAGTTCCTGCTTGCTTCGAATCTTTTTCCCCTGAACAAGCAGCTAATGCAATAAATAATAGTAGGACAAATGGTAATACAAACAACTTCTTCTTCATATTTCGACCCCTCTCGACTATTTACACCTATAAGAAAACTCGGAATTAATACCGAGTTTTCTTATAGGTTTTAAATTACCACTACCCGTATGTATTGTCAAACTTTTTCGCAAAGGTAGAAAGTTTGTAATCTATTAATGCATTCTTGCGATAAACTATATTTATGCGGAGGAGAAAATAAAAAGACCACGAATAAGTAGCCTCATAAAATGAGTTAAAAAACTATCAACTTACAGAAACCCCCTCTAAAATGATTGTTTTATATGATCGAAAATGTAGAATGAAATTAAAGACAAAAAACACGTTTAGGAGGTTATCATGACATTTGATGAATTGAAAAAAAGACCACCAAAAGGCAGTCTCAAAACTCAATCTTATTCCCTACTCCTTGCTCCACCGCTTTCTCATACAAATACTTCGCAACAATAATATCTACTACTGCCAAACCAACCGATTTAAAAACAGTAATCTCTTCATCATTTTCGCGTCCAGCTTTTTCTCCACTTATAATTTGACCAAGTTCAGCGTGAATGGCGTTTGCTTTGAATAGACCTTCTTTTATCGGAACTTGAAGGTCTCCTGTTTCGTCTAGTGCTGCTTCTTTTGATTCGACTACTACTTTGTTTGCTTTAGCTATGGCATGTGAGGGTAGTTCTTGCATGCTCGGTCTGAATGAGCCGACGGCGTTTACGTGGACGCCTTTTTGTAGTGTTTCTGAGAAGACTGGTGTGGATGCATTCGTAGTTGTGACGATAATGTCTGCTTCACGTATTGCTTCATTTGGATCCCTGTAAACGTAAGCTGGTTTACCTAATTTCTCTTGTATATATTGCGCAAATGCATACGCTTTTTCTTCTGTGCGATTGTATAAAATGACTTTTTCGATATCTCTAACCGCAAATATTGCTTCAGCAATTCCTTTCGCTTGTTCACCCGTGCCGATAATACATAAAGTTTTTGCGTTATGACGAGCTAAATATTTTGTCGCTACTCCTGATAAGGCGCCTGTTCGGATCATCGTTAAGTACGATCCTTCTAAAAGTGCGAGCGGTTCTCCCGTTTGAAAGTCTGATAGCATCACAATCCCGTTGATCGTTTTCTTTCCTACCTGTTTATTTTGCGGGACTACCGTTACTATTTTTACTCCAAGTGCCTCAAGTCCTTCCGCTACTGAAGGCATAATTAATGCCGTATTTTGCTCGTTCGCAAATGGTAATGAGCCTCTTATTGGTGTAATTGTTCTTTCTGCGGAAAATTCTTTTAAAGCAAGCGCCGCGTATTCAATAACTTCATTCATATTTACTAAGTTTCTTTGTTCGTTCGCGCTTATAACTAGCATATCTTTCCACCCCCTCCTTCTATCCTAACAAAAACCCTCGGTTCAAATCATCTCTCGGCTCTACTACAAATTGATGAAATCCCGTAATAAATGCCTGTCCTGTCACTTTCGGAACGACAGCTTCATATGTACCTACCGCTGTTACCGACAATACTTCTCCCTCGAATTTCCCGTCAGTGATGCATTCATGAATGAATGTTTCTCCTTTTTGCAAGGCAGCTTTTTCAAAAAGAGTTGCGATTCTCGCAGAAGTTCCTGTACCGCAAGGAGAACGGTCTACTTGCCCATCAGCAAAAATCGTTACATTTCGTAGCGTAGCACCTTTGTCTTTCGGTTCATCTGAAAAAATAACGCCGTATATTCCTTTCAATCCTTCTTCAAGTGGGTGTTTCACTTCCATTTTGCTCTCTATATAATGTTTAATTTTACCGCCCCACGTTTGAATAGCGGGCAAGTCTTTAAAATCAACTTTCAAACCAAATTCTTTACAGTCTACTACAGCGTAAAATGCTCCTCCAAACGCAATATCTACTTGAAATTCATAGTTATCTATTTTAATAGGAACGTCTTTTTTGTATACAAATGAAGGAACATTTTCAAATGATACAGATTCTACTTCACTCCCGTTATATGTTGCATACGCAATGACTTCTCCGGCTGGGCTATCAATAATGAACTTTTGTTTTTCCCCCTTTACTTCAAACATGCCTGTTTCAATTCCGACTGTAATGACAGCGATAATGCCATGACCACACATCGTACTCCAGCCTTCATTGTGCATAAATAACACACCAAAATCAGCGTGAGCACTTGCAGGCGGGGTAATAATACAACCGTACATCCCGTGATGCCCCCTCGGTTCATACATCAGAACTTCACGAAGGTAATCCAAATGTTCCATACAGTAGGCGCGTCTTTCCAGCTGCGTTTCCCCTTTTATTTCTGGCACACCGCCCGTAATAATTCGAAGCGGCTCCCCAGCTACGTGTGCATCAATCGTTGTATATATTTTACTAACCTTCATTTCGATCTCTCCCCTATACGTTGATACTCTTTTCATTGCAAATATCATGCCAACGCATAGGGTATAAATTTGTATGCATTGTTTAGAAAAACATACACTACTGTCTATTTTTTTATACACTGTCCAGAGGCTATGTTATGGGGGCCCCCTTGATACAACCAGTCTTATTATTTTCAATGTAAAGTTACTTCGTCCCCCAACATATACTGTTCAAAAGCAAAAAGGAAGTGATCCCATGTATTACGGAACAAAGGGCTGGTACGTAGCTGAACTAAAAAAATTAGGTGTGCGCTATCATGAAGGAAGAAAACTAGAAAGTTACCGCGGACACATATTACGCAATTTATTAATCGCACAACAAGAAAAATTAAAAGAACAGTAATAGATTCTCCTATCACAATATCAACTTATCGCCGCCTACAAACTGCCAATCAATCACACATTAAACTACACTAAAAAGGTCACCCAAACGGGTGACCTTCCTTTCTTATTCACAAACAAGAATTTGTCTAGTAAATGATCCTTTTCTTGTAATACAGCGATCTGTAATTTCAAATCCTGCTTCATGGATCATGTCATCCATTGTTTCCATCGTGACAACGACTACTTTTTTCGCGATGCGGCGCGCACTTGAAAGAATGGAGAGCTGGTCTTCTGGTGTGGCATGCGTAAATAAGTCGTACGGCATATCGATAATGGCAACGTCGTAGTTCTCAGTAATTTCTTCAATTGGTCCTTTTGTTACTGTTCCTTCAAATCCGAAATGTGCGATGTTTTTTCTCGTTCCAAGAACTACAAGTGGATTAATATCTCTACCAACGATATTAATCCCCATAGAAAGTGCTTCTACTACTACTGTTCCAATACCGCAGCACGGATCAATTGCTCGTACTCCCTCTGGATTTGGTACAGCGATATTTGCAACTGATCTCGCAACACGTGTGCTAAGTGATGTCGAATAGCTATGCGGTTTTTTTATGTGATGATACCAAACTGGTTCGCTTTCTACATAGTGCCCGAAGTACCAGCGTCCTCCAAGAGGAACAATCCCGAATACACGCTCTGGATTACGAACATCCGCTTCTCCTTCAATATGCATGCCAAGGTCTCGTTCAATAAGACGTCTTTCTCCGTATTCAATTTTATTCTCCCCAACGAGGTCATTGATTTTAACGAAGATAACTTTAAATGTCGCTCCCGCCAAATCAATTTGTTCCACTTGTTTTAAAATGCTTTCTAAGTCGTCCCCTTCATACATAACTTCAATTCGCTCTTTCATAAACGCACTTCTACTCGGGTCAATTTTGACATCACTTTTTAAAATATTAACGTGGGACTCCATTCCAAAGAACGAGCGCATTTCCAAGTAACATAAAGCACGCTCCTCCTCACGAAATGCATACGTATATATACAGGCAGGTGTTTTACTATGATTATTCAATCTATTATCATCCTCTATCGTTTAAAGTTGTTCTAATTACAATTACTCAAATACTTTTGTATATAAAATTAAATGATATCATATGCCGGAAATAAAGAGAAACGTTAATAAATAAAAGAGACTGCCAAATGGCAATCTCTTATTATTTATTAACGGAAAGAAGACACGTTGTTACCCATTTCTTCATAGTAATCTAAAATGCCTTGATAAATTGCTTCCGCTGCACGTTGTCTCCATTCTTCAGTAGCTAGTTTTTCACCTTCACCTTTAGCATCGATAAAACCTAGTTCAGCTAAAATAGCAGGCATTGTATTGTATTTCACTACATAGAAGTTTTCTGTCTTTACACCTCTATCATTTGATTGAATTGCTTGTACTAAACGTTTTTGTACTTTTTCTGCTAGTACACGGCTTTCTTCTGAGTTTGGATTTGTTGCTGATCTGTAGTAGAACGTTTCTGTTCCTTCTACTTGTTCATTAAACCCGTTTGCATGAATACTTACGAAAATATCACCTTTATTTTCTTGTGCAAATTCTACACGTTTTTTCAAAGATTCACCAGGGGTATTTCCCGGACGCGTATCATCATTACGTGTTAATAAGACAGTAAATGGTGTCTTTTGTTCAAATAGTTTTTGTACACGTAAAGATGTATCTAATACAATAGCACTTTCATCCATTTTCACACCAGAATGACCTGGATCAACTCCACCATGACCTGGATCAATGATAATCGCTTTGCCTTCTAAGAAATTACCTTGCTTCACTGGATTTAATTGATTTTTATTAACCCATTGGAAACCAGCGCCCATGCGGATACGAATCCAGCTGCCGTTCTCTTCAATAACAGTTACTTGCTGTGCGTTATGTGTTCCCATTACTTTTGACGAAGAAGAAGCTTCTGCATAAGTAGTGAACCCTTCATTAATAACTTCTGTTTTCTCTACTAAAGGTGTCCATTTATCACCGTTACTTGTTGCAATTTTGATCCATCCATCTCGTTCTTCTTTAATTTCAACCATTTGTGGATTATGCTGATTTGCACTAATCCCAGAACTTAATGATGGTGCGTGATATGTAATGAATTTTCTATCTATGTACATTTTCTTTGTTTCTACTGGACGATCACTATTCTTGCTAAATTTATCTGTTTGCGCAGTAAGCTGAGCTGCTTGTTCACGCGTAATAGAATCATTCGGTTTCCAGCCATTCTCTGTACCTAAAGAAAGTTTTAATTCTACTAAAATATTAACTTCTTCTTTACCCCAATGATTCTCTAAATCAGCGAATTTTGTAGGAACTGGTCCTGTTACTTTGCTTTTCAGATTATATGCTCTTACAAGCATAGCTGCCATTTCAGCACGAGTTACTTTTCCTTCAGGATCAAATACTCCTGGTTCTCGCCCTTTAATAATATTCTCTTTTTCCATGGCTGCAATAAATGAAGCTGCCCAACTATTTTTTGCATCATTATAAGACGGCTTTGCATTTGGATCTACTTTAGCACCAATTGCTGTTGCGATAATCTTTGCTGCCTGGGCACGTGTTAAATTTCCGTATGGCATAAAGTTACCATCTGGCATACCGTTAATTACATTTCTCTCTACTAAATAATAAATTGCGTCTTTCGACCACGCACTATCTGAAACATCAGGAAATTTCTTCGTTTCTGCTAAACTACTAATTGGATGTGCTAGTAAATTTGCTGCTAATAAACCTGCGGCTATTGCTTTGTACTTCATGAAAAATAAATCTCCTCTCAAAACTTCATATTCATACAATTTTTTTAATCAAGCTAACTAAAAAATATTAACTATTAATTAATTCCTTTCATAGTGTATAACATTATATATCTATAGTAAATACGTTTCCGGTCGTATAACAAAAATCGCATATATATAACTTATAATGAATGTATATAAAAAACTTTAATTAGCCCTCACCAATCGGGCTTTTACAGGCAGCCCGGTCCCCATCTAACTTTTTGCTTTCGCTGAATTTTGAGGTAGGGGTCTTACTACTCGGCACATAGCGGGATAAAAAAGCGATTAGAACATGTCTCCTAATCGCTTTGCCAAATAAAAAGCTGATTAAAAATAATATCTTTAATCAGCTCTCTATTATCTATGAAATTATTCTTCAATTAAATTAGACATTACATATGCATACACTAATGCTTCTGTATGCGCAATAGAACTTTCATGTGTACGTTCAAATGCGTGAGAAGAATCAATACCCGCTCCAATTAACGCATGTTTCACATCAAATCCCGCGCGAATCGCAGCTGATGCATCAGATCCGTAGTATGGATAAATATCTACTTTATATTCAATATGATTCGTTTTCGCAAGCTCTACTAAATGTTTACGCAGTGCGTAATGATACGGGCCGCTAGAGTCTTTTGCACAAATAGATACTGTATATTCATCAGATGTTTGTCCATCACCTAACGCTCCCATATCAACTGCTAAGTATTCAACAGTTTCTTCCGGAATGTTAGAATTACCACCGTATCCAATCTCTTCATTATTAGAAATTAAGAAATGCGTCGTATATGGTAATGTTACGTTTTCATCTTGTAATCTTTTAATTAATTTTAATAAAATCGCAACACTTACTTTGTCATCTAAATGACGTGATTTTATGTATCCACTCTCTGTAATTTGAACGCGCGGATCAAATGAAACGAAGTCTCCTACTTCAATTCCTAATTCGCGTACTTCATCAGCTGAAAATACGCGCTCATCAATACGAACTTCAATATTTTTCTCATCGCGTTTTGCTTCACCTGCATCTTTATATACATGTACAGATGTTTGATGCATTAAAATCGTTCCTGTATACGTCTTGCCACTTGATGTTTCAATTTCGCAATATTCCCCTTCTACAGAGTTCCAGCGAAATCCACCAATCATAGAAAGACTCAGGCGACCATCAGGCTTAATTTCTTTCACCATCGCACCTAACGTATCAACGTGTGCCGTTAATAAGCGGTGCTGCGCATCATTCTTCCCTTTTACCGTTAAAATAAGAGCTCCCTTATTATTACGTTTCGTTTCTACGTTCCACTCACTGACATAGTTTTCAATGAAATTAATAATTTTTGCTGTATTTCCAGATGGACTCGGAATAGAGACAAGCTCCTTAATCAGTTCCATCGTTTCTTTCGTATGATGTGCCATTGTCGTTTCCTCCTCATTTTCTCTACTATTCAGTATACAAAATTCGCCAGAAAACCTCTACTTATATAGCTTAATTTTCTAAATTGTAGTAAAATTCTTTTTAGTATACAAAAGGAGTCCTGAAATATGAATATATCAAAAAAATATATACACATTGCACTCATTTGGTTTTTAGCATCATTATTTTGTTTACAAATCTCTTATGCCATTCATACTACTACTTCTATTACAATCGGCTGGATATTAACAGCTATCTTCTTCATTATTAGCTTCATTGCAACAAAAAAGCATAGCGTTACTCATTAACGCTATGCTTTTCCTATAAAACTATTCTTCTGAAACGTCTAATAAATAAATCCCTCTTTCAAATCCACCGCGCTCTATCTCTTTTTGCTTACGAAGGCGTTCCACATCTTCAATCGATGCACCTTCTGCACGTGCTAATGAAATGATAACCTCTAGCGCATCTGCAAGAGAATCTAGTGCATGTTCGCGTTCTTTCATAGAAGCAAATTCACGAATTTCTTCCGTTCCAATTTTCGCTAAAGCTTGTATGTAGGCTTGTCCTGTTAATTTTTGTGCTGTATACGTTTTTCCAGACATTAAAATCTTCTCTGGAACACGATCTCTTACTAACTTGTTATATGCTGACATCATTCATCCTCCTATATTTAATAACATCCGAGCTCTGCTTTATAGAAAAACCATTTTTTCTTCACGCACTTAACATATCAATTCCTGATCCATGTGCTCTTACATGTGGAAAGAAATAGTGCTCTAAGTCTTCGTCCTTACCATATAGAGTTTGATACTCATCTGGAATCGCTTCTTTTTTCACATCTTTTTCTTTCGTCACCCCGTCAGAAAATGCAACACTTGGATATCCCTCAAAAAACAACGCAGTCCGAACTGCCAAAGATGGTGTACTATGCAAAGCAGAATATGTAAGCAAAATAATAGTGATAACATCGATCATTTTCTTCATGTATTACTCCTTAAAAAAAGTGCTAACACAATTATACTAAAATGTGTTAGCACTTTCTCCCCTTTATCCCGAATTAACGAGCTAATAATCAGTGAGGAATGGACAAAATCCTCACTTCACTTTATTCCCCTTTAAATGCTGGTAAACGTTTCTCTAAAAACGCAGCAATTCCTTCTTTATGATCCGCTGTTTGTCTCATTGCATATTGACCACGCTTTTCTAATTGCAATGTTTGCTCTAAATTAGAGCGATTTACTTCACATAAAATTTGCTTCGTTTGAATCATTGCTTTAATCGGTTTTTGTGACCATTCATTAATCTTCTGCTTCACAGCCGTTTGGAAATCTTCGCTGATTACTTCATCAATTAAGCCGATATCAAGCGCTTCTGTCGCTGATAATTTCTTACCTTCCCAAATAATTTGCTTCGTCATATTTTCACCGACACGCTTTTGAAGGAAGAAATGACCGCCTCCATCTGGAATTAAAGCGATTCCAATAAAGTTCATTGCAATAACAGATGATATATCCGCCATTACATAATCAGCTGTTAACGCAATACTTAATCCAAGACCTGCAGTTGGTCCATGAATTGCACTAATAACAAGCTTTGGCATCGTATATAATGTCACGACAACTTCAGAAATGGTATTCATAATGCCATCAAACTTACTTTCATCATTACTTGAAAGCATCGATTTAATATCCCCACCCGCAGAAAAACCACGGCCGTTCCCGCATAACACAACGATATGCGCAGAACTTTCCGCTACTTCTTTCAACTTTTGTAATAACTCTTTTAAGGTCGGCTCATCCAACGCATTTAACACCTCTGGGCGATTGACCATAACCGTTGCAACGTGGCCTTCATATTTCACAACGACAGATTCTGTTTTACTTGTTATTTCCATTATATATACCCCTCTTTTCTCCATAAAGATTATACTTATATAATTATAGAAAACCACTGAAAAATCCTTCTTTTTTTCTCAATTTTCTGTCTAATAATCTCGCAATTTGTACATATACCGTATAAAACATACAATTCCGTTGAAAAATATAGAAATTAAAGTCGGTTTATCCATGCTTTTCATCTATTTACCATTACAATGAAATGGTGTATTCTTAAGTTTGATAAAAAAACAAATATTGAAATTCATTCGCCTTACTATGTAAAAAAGGCTTTATACCCATCTTTTGGGTGTTGTAATAAAGGAATGAAGAACTGGAGGAACATATGGTTAATAAGTTGAAACAAACGGATAACTACTTCCCACATTTCCTATTGCTATTCATTGTGTTTCAACCAATTTTAGATTTATTAACATCTTTTTCAATCTATATACTACACATGAGCGCAACAGTTGGAGTTGTAGTCCGTTTCGCCTTTATGCTTCTTGCATTAGGATACCTACTTCTTCATCACAAACAACAAGATGCGAAAAAGTACATCCTCTATTTATGTTTACTTGGAATCGCACTCGCAATCGGTCTTGTAAATAATATGATGGTTAAATCTCCAGTTTCATTTGGAGAAGAAGTTAAATTCATCTTAAAGAGCGTATATCCAATTGTGCTACTGTTTGGATATATTATCGCCTTTAAAGAGCTAAAAAATAAAGAGTATGTATTCCATAAAATCATTACATATTTCTTATATGCAACTTTAATTTTAAGCATTACAATGATTGTCGCAATGCAAACTGGAACGGATTTCCCAAGCTATCCTCACTCAAAAATCGGTTCAAGAGGTTGGTTCTTCGCTGGAAATGATTTAAGTTCTCTTTTCGCCATTATGTTCCCAATCATTGTCTTATATTCGATTCATAAAACAACTTCTTTCTCGAAAATATATTACTGGATTCCAACAATACTTGAGATGTATGCAAGTATTATGGTCGGAACGAAAGTCGGATATGGCGCAATTGTTATTACATTAGGCGTAGCACTTTTCTTCTCATTCATTGAATATATGATAAATCGTAAAAAAGAAGGAAAAGGATTCACACATATTGTAAATACCGTTGTTGTCGCAGTTATACTAGGAGGTTTAATTGCTCTTACACCGCATACTCCTATCGCAAAAAATATGGGCATTCACATGCAAATATACGAATACAAAAAATCAGTACAAGAAGAGAAAGATCGAAAAGAAGGAAAAGTAATTAAAGCAGATCCAGAAGATGCAAAAAAACATGCAAAAGGTGAACTTACAGATTCTGAAGTAAAAAGTTTAATTTACAGCGATCGCGACAAATTCTTAAAAACATACAAACAGTACTATAAAGACGCACCGCTTTCACAAAAACTATTCGGAATGGGTTACGCTGGTAACTACACAGATAAAATTAAATTAATTGAAATGGACTTCCATGACCTATTTTTCGCATTTGGAATTATCGGTTTCCTTATTTACTTAATACCACTTCTATACTTTGGTATTACATTATTCATCCGCATGATCACAAACTTTAAGAAAATCATGAGCGTAAAGTATATGCTATTAGCGAGCACACTCATTCTATCACTTGGCATTGGCTTTATGTCTGGCCACGTATTAACAGCGCCAGCCGTTAGCATTTTCTTCGTTGTTATACTCGCTTATATCATTGTTGATTTTGAAATTGAATAAAAAAGAAGGTGCTACGAAATATTAGTAGCACCTTCTTTTTTATTTAATTAATGTTTTACGTACTCTAAGCTTTCTTTTGCAATATACGCTTCTGTTACAGTAGGATTATCTGAAATAACTTTAACCCACGCTTTTCCATTTATTATTTCTTCACCAGTAACTGTAACAACTACATTTGTATTTAAACGATACAGTCGCTCATTTGATATACTAGGATTCTTTTTCACTTCCACGTTATTCATCACACGTGCAAGTTTGTACTTGTTGTACTCTTTTTTACCTAAATAAGAATCAAAACGGTTCATATGCCCCGCTACTTTTTTACCCCAGTTCGCATCAGATGCATATTTCGCATTTAAACCAGCAGCTTTATCACCTGTATATGTTGCTGTATAACGCCAATGTCCTGGATTTAAATATCCTTCATTCATGTATAATTTTGCTGCATGTTCAATACAATCTTCTTTTGAATTAAATGCTTCCCCGTTACCATATGGGCTATCGTCTGTTGCTTTTAAACCAAATAAATTATTTTTGTCTTTTGCAAGAGCGCTTGTTCCATAATAACTTTCATGAATTGCTAATGAATATAAGAATAATGCATTTACATTATACTTGCTTTCTACTTCTTTAAATTTCTTTCCTAAACCAATTAATGGAGAGTCTGGCTTAATCGATTTCACATAACTATCTAGTTGTTCAGCTGTATAATCTGTTTTCGAACGTAATGATAAATAATTGAAATATTGATAGAAAGTTTCGTCTCCGAATGTCTTTCCATCTACACTATACATTTGCTGTCCTTGCTTCATGAAAGAAGGTGCCACACCATATCTAAATTCTGTATATCCAGGTGAACTTGTATTATATGTATAATATTTATGGTATAAATATCCATCTGATTTCACATAATAAGACGACTGTTTCATTTCATTTGTAGGAATTAAAGTGATTTCATTCTTCTTCACATAACCTGTCAAACCAGAAAGTTGAACTTTCACACGATCTTCGCCAACTTCTAACACTTTCAATTCTGTTCCATACTGAATATACGTATATACTGTTGCTAAATTCTCATCATAAATATTAATGATGTTTTGCCCAGTTATTCTTTTCGCACTTGCAAAACCATCTTTAATCCATAAAAATTCGTTCTCATATTTTACCGCATTCATACCTTTATTTTGAGCAGCCGTAACCGCTTCTTTATACGTATTATAGCGCTCTACTTCTTGCTCTGTTCCGTTTTCTCTTACATTTGTCACAACATATTTCTTAGTTTCTACAGGATTGGTATTTCCGTTTTTTTCAATCGTCTGAAGCATGCGATCCAACATAGCTGAAGCCATTCCTCTTGTAGCTGATAAATGTGGTCTAAATGTATTATCTTCTGGATACCCTTTAATAATTTGAGTAGCCACCATAACTTGCACATGCTCTTTATAGTTAATACTATCTTTATCAGTAAAGGTAAGCGGACTTACAGCTACTTTAATATTTTTATAGTCTAACGCTCGCTTTACCATGATCGACATTTCTTCACGTGTAATCACATCATTTGGTGAGAACGTCTCGTTCGTACGACCATTAATAATTTTCGCTCCATATGTTCTACTTACACCATCATATAAACCGTAAGTCTTCGGCACATCCTCGAAATTCGAATCAGCTTTCGGTAAATTTAAAGCCCTTGCTATGAATGTAGCAAACTCTGCTCTTGTTACTAATTTATCAGGCGCATATACATTGTCTCCATACCCCATTAAAACTCCTTTAGTAATAAGTGAGCGCATATGCGTCTCAAACATATGTCCTGTAATATCATCATTTGCCGCATAACTTGAAATAGGAGTTAAAAGTAATGATCCCGTTAATGCCACTGCTGTTATACCTTTTGAAAAAGTCTTCACGGTTATCCTCCTCGTAATCTACGAATTTATTATCACAAATTTGATTATATAATAATCGCAATCATTTTAGCATGATAAATAGGAATTAAAATAAAACGTTTTTGTAATTAGAATTTTCATTACATTCAAAACAAATTAAAAGACACTTTACTTTTTTAATAAAGTGCCTTTTTCCATATAATCAATGAGTTTCTTTGTTGCCTGTTTGCCTTGCAACCGAAGCTCATCTATTGTCAATTGTAACTCTTGCTGCACAGTTCCTTGTTGCATTAATTGCCTTTTCGCAATTTCATATAAATATTCAGCACTCCATTCGCCATCCACACTTCCTATAACTGGCTGATTCACTTGACTTAAAAACGAATCAATTTTCGGATCGTATGAAATCCCGACCATTGGAGTTTTGGCTACAGCAGAAAAAACTAGTGCATGAAGACGCATACCAATTAGTAATGAACATTGTGATAAAATGAATATTTTCTCGTCGATATCCATTTTATATGGAAGCATATACGTCTCTTCTCCCATTAAGTCTACTACTTCACGCGAAGCTTTTTGATCAAATGGCTCATGCATTGGAACAAATAGAATTTGGTATCCTTCTTGCTTTAATTTTTTTAATGCCGCAGCTAATTTTTTTATATAATCTTCTTTTGCATTCCAATAACGCACACTAACCGCAATTACTTTTCCATGTATCGAATGCTTTTGCAACCAATCCGATTGTTTTGTCCGTTTCCATGTTAAAACAGGGTCTGGAACAATTTCAATATCGTTTTTTATGCCAAGTTCTTTTAAATATAAAAACGAATCCTCATCTCGAACTGATACATAGGAAGCTTTTGACAAGTTCCATTTTACTAATAGACGATTATATCCTTTTGTAATTGGACCTATTCCTTGTGAATAAATATAATACGGCTTTTTTAATAATCGAGCGAGTCCCATAATACCCGTATAATATAGAATACTCTTCGTACTTGTCTGATCTTGAAGAAGGCTCCCGCCACCGCTAATAACTCCATCACTGTTTTTGATTGCATGATAAACAGCTTTTATATCCCAGCGATCTACCGATTCTACACCATACATTTCCTTTGTATATTTAGAATCATTTGATAGTACTACTAGTTCTATATCCGGGTTCTCTTTACTTAACGATTCAATAATTGATTGTAGAATCGCCTCGTCTCCAACATTATAAAAACCATAATATCCTGATAAGACTAAACGCACCCTAAATCTCCTCCAAAACTAGGTAACCGTTTATTTCATCTAACATAAACTAGTACCCATTCCTTACCTAAACACTTGATACCCTACATAGTTTCCTCTTTATCAGTTCATATGAATTATAATAAAAAATTAAATTTCTATATTTATCTTTTTAAAAATGGTATTTTGTTTATTGATATCCATTTTAATTTCAAAGCACATACACCATACAAAATGGTTGTAATACTTAATGCTATACCACTGAATAATAACGTCATAATTCTTGAAGATGTAATATTTATCACATTACATAGTTCATACAATCCTAGTCCCAAAATACATGCTATTGCTAGCACACCAAAAAAGCTTTTTAAATGAATAGAATAGGCAATATAGCTTCGAATATACAAATGATTTACAATACAAATCAATACGTAAGTAATGAATGTACTATACGCCGCTCCATCTATGCCAAACTTCTGCACGAACATTATGTTTAACACGACTTTCACACAACTCGCACCAATAACAATCCATGCAGCTTGTGCAGAACGGTTAATGCCCTGTAAAACACCTATTGATAATACCATAACCGCAGTAAAATACGAACTGCCAATCATAACTGTTAACATACTACTGCCTTTTACATCTGTGAACAATCCGACATTTAACGGTACTGTTAATGCCATCAACCATATTGTTAACGGTGCTGTCAAAACATGCGCTAGTCGATTTGTATTTTGAATTGTTATTTTCGCCAAATTTATATCTCTTTTGGCCAATGCGGAAGTTAAGAGTGGTATTAACGGAAATACAATTGCGCTTGCAAAAATAACAATTATTTGCGTGAATGCAAAACCGCGACTGTATATTCCAAATTGTTCTTGAATTTCTGTTGATGATCCTTGTAATACATGCGGTATTGTAAGCGAGTCTACTAAATTTAAAAGTGGCATTGATAAAGCTCCAATAGCGATTGGGATCGATACCCGCAATATCTCTTTGCCGTTTTCTCTTAAATCTCGGAGCGAATAGGAATTGCTTTTATTGTAGTATGGACTTCTATTATATTTTATACGCAAATATATAAGCGAACTAATGACTCCAAGAAAAGAGCCAACCATCGCACCACTAGTAATAACAGTATTACTCTTATCCCATGATACTAGTATGTAAGCAATTATTAACATAAAAAACACACGTACAAATTGCTCAATGACCTGTGATACCCCTGTTGGTTTCATATCACCGAAACCTTGAAAATACCCTCTATACACCGCCATGTATGGCGCAATGAGTAATGCTAATGAAGTAATAAGCAACGGCATTCTAGTTTCTTGTCCACCAAGCATATTTGCAATTTCAATAGAAAATAATACAATGACTAAACAGCCGAAAACGCCAAATGCTATCCCAATAATTGACGCTGATTTAAATAATTTCGCAATTTCCTTTTGCTTATTTTTTTCGTTCAACTCTGCAATTAGTTTCGAAATTGCAAGTGGAACTCCGGCTACCGATAATGTAAGAGCAATCATATATACAGGAAAAACAAGGCGGAAAATACCGAGCACTTCATCTCCTGCAATATTTTGTAATGGAATTTGAAAAAAACTACCCAGCAATTTCGACAAAAAAGTTGTAATGGTTAAAATTGCTGCTCCTTTTACAAATGTTTTATTCATATTTTTTCTCTTTTCTTTTATACATATACTCTCAAACATATTGTTTTAAACGATAGGAATTCACTTTATCCCATTGGTTATCATAACAAATTTATTATAGGTTGAATACTTGGTTTTTTTTTCAAAATAGAAAAGAGAACCCATTTAAGCCTGTCTCTTCACAATATTTTTTCTAATTCCTTCCATTATGTATGTACACACTATAACCGTTTCTGTTACGCAAAAAGAGCCCTTCCTCCCTATCACTGCGATACATATTACTAAAAACATTATAAAAATATCCCACAACTCTACATTATAATTTATGTAAGATTGTGAGATATTCTAATTACCATCTAAACACTTAAGATTTTCAATTGCTCTTTCTGTTCATCGCTTGCCATTACTGCGATTGTTTTTTCAATACTCGGATGTACTTGCTCAAGCTTTACACTTGCTCCTACTTTATTTGATTGCTCAACAAAATTTAATAAGGCCATAGCTCCTGATACATCCATATAACGCACATCTTTCATACGTAAAATAACCGGTGACTTCACATCTTGTAAAGTAGAGAAAATACGATCTACTGATAGGAAAGAGAGCGGTCCTTGAATTGTGTACGTTTCTTCTTTTTCTTTTACGATAGAAGTTTTACGTTCTTTACATTTCACCATATATATGATGAACGAAAGAATAATACCGAATGCAACAGCAATCATTAAATCGAACTTCACCGTTACAATCATCGTTACGAGCATAACAACGACATCACCTTTAGGAGCGACATGCATCTTTTTCATGCTTCCCCAATCGAACATTCCAATACCAGTTAAAATTAAAATACCTGATAATACAGCAAGTGGAATATATTGTACGACCGAACCAAGACCCATAATAAAAATAAATAAGATAACACTATGCATACATGCCGAAAGTGCCGTTTTACCGCCACTTCTTATATTCACGATAGACCTTACAGTCGCACCTGCACCTGCTAATCCGCCAAACAATCCGCTCATCATATTACCGATACCTTGTCCGACCAGTTCTTTATTACTTTTATGACGTGTACCTGTCACATTATCCATTACGACCGATGTTAACAACGAGTCAATCGATCCTAATAAAGCAATACTAAGCGCTGGCAAAATAAGTGCTGCTATTCCTGTTCCACTTAAAGATGGAATATGAAGCGTAGGCATCGCTTCTGGAATGGTTCCAATCTTTTCAATTACTTTATTTAGTGAAAGATTTCCGATAATCGGTAACTTTACTGTAAGTCCTTCGAGTAAGGAAGAAAATAAAGGAAGCAAAGCTGTCACACCGACTAGTGCTACTAAACTAGACGGAATCGCCTTAATCCATTTACCAGAAACAATCATTACAATAATCGTTAACACAACAAGTAAAAAACTATTTTGTACGTGCTTTATTTCGCCTAAAATAATGATTAATGCAATACCATTCATAAATCCCGAAACGACAGGATACGGAATATATCGAACGTAAGAACCGAGCTTACATACACCGAATAAAATTTGAAATAACCCTGCCATCATAAAGGCAATAAAACTTGCCTCTAACCCGTGCGTCGCAATAACTCCTGTTGCAATAACGGTAATTGGTCCAGTTGGCCCTGTTACTTGCCCAGGTGTCCCGCCAAATAACGCTGCGAATAAACCTGCAAAAATCGCACCATACAATCCAACAAGCGCTCCCTCAGACGTTCCTGTCGCGGCAATACCAAATGCAATCGCAAGTGGTAACGCAACAATCGCAACAGTAAATCCTGCTAAACATTCCTTTGCTATTTTTTGAAACATAAAAAAACCACCTTTGTATAAAGTCCATGTTCCATTGTACACCTAAAAAGATACATTCGTTAGCTCACTTTTTACATTCTCGTGACGTAAACGTATTCAATGAAAAGTTTCCCCCTTATCTTTGGAAACAATTGCAACTATGCTATAATGAACAAATTAAATCTTTTACTATATACTTGGAGGCACTATGCTAACTTTTGAAGAAAAATTATCGATTATTGAATCTTTCCCAGAACTAGAAAGAAAGAACGTATCATTAAAACGTGTAAACTTCCACTTTGAAGAAAGTCGTTTAGATAAAAAGAACGTTGTATTTCATTTACACCCAAATGGAAATGGATTTGTATATGCAAGCGGTATTAAAGGTTATAAAACAGATGATAAAGGCATGGTTAACATCCGTGAGTTTTCAGCAGAGGAGTTACGTTCAGTAATTGAGAAATCAATTGACCTTCTATCACAAGAAGAAATAGTAGCACCTGTAGAACCTGCGAAAGAAGAAGAATGGCAGAACGAAGATGGTCATATTCTTACTCTTATTTCAGAGGATGACATGTGGAACGTGTACGCTGGTGTAAACTTAGACGGTACATTCAACTCTTATCCAGAAGCTGCGGAATACCTTGATGAAGAAGGCTTTTCACGCAAATAAAAATAGAAAGTGGTTTTCGCAACATAACTATTAAGCAATGTTGCGAAAACTATTTCATTCAACGACTTTTATGGCAATCAAAGAAGACACTTAAGGTGTCTTTTTTTGTTATATAAACTCCTTTCTCACACTATCTCTACTAATTTTCATAAAATGATTTAGAGGAGGTTTATATGAATAAAACTGCTAAATTAATAAATTGGAAAGAACATGGCGATATGATTATTCTAGAATGTGAATTAAATGGAAAACGCTTCGAAATATCAACATATAAACAACGAATATATAATGCACACCTTTTATCAGCTGACGTTTATATTCGTTTAGACTCATCTGATAATATAATTGGAATAAATATTTATAAAAAGTAAGAAAAGCCCCCTATTCGTAGGCGGGCTTTATCTTTATTACACAATGTTAAAGTATACTCTCTTTTTTTCATACAGTTTATGTAATTATACATATTCATCAAAAAATACACTAAATGAATATTACATGTAGTAAAATATAACTTGTGGGCACGTTCTATAAAGCAGATTCTTTTAAAAGGCGTAACATATCAATTATTATAGGGGATGTGGCGTCACTTCGATATTGGTCTCAAATCTCTTGTCTTTTGTGAACTAACAATCTAGTGTATATAGACGATTCTGCTTTATAGTGTGTGTTTACACTTATAACAAAGGGGTAATGGTAATACGGATAGATTCCGATTCGTATGAAATGAAATGGTTCAAGTCGGAGAGAGGCACCTTAAGGTGTCTTTTCTTTTTGGACATTATTGTCCACTTTGTTTTTCCACCTTATTTCAAATGCGCTAATTAACCTTCACCAAAAAGAAATGAGAATTAACAAAGATATTGTTTCTTCTGTTTAATACAGAAAAATGAAGGATACCCCATAGATATGGGGCATCCTTCATTTTCTATTTTTTCGCACCTTTCAACGACTCCCTCAGTACAAACTTCTGCAACTTCCCGCTCGCATTACGAGGGAGTTCCTCTACAAATAAATAATGACGCGGACGTTTATAATCTGCTAATTCATCACTTTCTTTGCAATACGTTTCTAAATCAGCTTCAGTTATTGTTTCATCTTTCTTCACAATAACTGCCACAACACGCTCTCCCCATAATTCATCTGGCTCACCAAGTACCGCCACATCTAATATACCTGGATGACTATGAAGGAAATCTTCAATTTCACGAGGATAAATATTTACGCCACCACTAATTACCATATCATCAACGCGATCAGCAACGAATAAATAACCGTCTTTATCAAAATAGCCTAGATCACCAGAATGATACCATCCTTTATACATCGATTTTTTATTTGCTTCTTCACGATTATGATAGCCAGCCATCATAGTTGGACCGCGCAAAATAATTTCTCCCACTTCATAAGGAGGTAATACATCATCTGGTTCTGCAGGTGCATCCTCGTTCGGTTTCACAATACGAACTTCATGGCTAAAGCATGGCGTACCTGCTGAACCAGCTTTCGTAATTTGATCCTCCTCTACGAGAAACGCAACAACTGGTCCCATTTCTGTCATTCCGTATATTTGAACAAGGTCAATATAAAGACGTTCTTTACATTCCTTCACTAACGCCGGTGCCATTGCTGCTCCGCCATATATACCGATTTTCATTGACGTTAAATCATACTGAGCTAAATCTTTTTGCAACAACATATTCCACATTGTCGGCGCTGCAAAGAACGTCGTAATCTTTTCTTCTTGAATCGTATGTAATACTGTTTCTGTATCAAAATGATGCAAAATAACATTCTTTCCGCCAACTTGAATGCGTGGTATGATTCCGGCATTTAATTCACCACAGTGATATAAAGGTGCAACGACAAGCCCAACACTATCTCTATTATATTTAAGGAAATACGTACAAATCATACTATGCTCAGCCATTTCACGGTGACGATGTAACACGCCTTTCGGATGACCTGTCGTACCGCTCGTATAAAGCATTGAACAATAATCCATTTCATCAATTTCGATATTTACTTTCTCAGAAGATGCTGCATTCACTTTTTCTTGGTAGGAACTTGCATAGGAAGGTTTATCGTTTTCTATAGACCAAAAAGATGTATTTGGAAAATCTCTTTCAATTATAGCAACAGTTGACTCAACTGCTTTTTCAAAGACAACGACTTTCGAGGATGCGTCCTGGAGAATATAAGATACTTCTTTTGCTTTTAAGCGGAAATTAATCGGGTTAAAGATCGCTCCAATTTTCGCACAGGCTAAGTAAACGTTTACAAATTCACGACAATTATATAAGTAAACAGATACAGTATCTCCCTTTCTTACCCCTTCTTCTAATAGAGCTTGCGCTGTTTTATTTATTTGTTCATCCCACTGTTTATACGTCCAGCGAATATTTTTTTCAGGTTCCACTAACGCCTCTTTATTTGGATACTTACCAACTGATAAATCAAAAATTCTCCCTATCGTCATATACATGCCAACAATTTCCCCCTTTTCTCTTTCATAAATCTATCATTTCGTCCATAAGTAGACATTGTCCTTTAATGATTTGACTAATTTTTCTGATTATTATCGACATAGTTTTACATACGGTACCGCTAGACGGTAAATGAAATTATATCGGCGATTTTCCAGATATATCGACCGTAACTTGAAATATATCAGCGATTTTCAAAATATATCAACCACAACTCAATTTATATCAGCGATTTTTCGAATATATCGACTTACCGACAAAAACTGACAAGATATAATCGGACCGTCTGTTACTGCAGGATAAAAAAGAGGTTATTCCGACTCGGAACAACCTCTTTCTTCTTATACAAATAGCTCTTCTAAAATTTTCAGTTTATCTTCTGTATATTTCACAAAGCCATCGTTATATGATTTTGGATCTTTCGGATTTGCAAAGTGCGTAATTGCTCCCGTCTTCGGATGAACAAATTTACTTGATGCACCACAACCAAGTCCGATAATTGATTGTACTTCTTCCATAATGACAATGTTGTAAATACTTTCTTGCGTCGGCATTGCATAACCAACGTTCTCTAAGTTACCTAAAATATTCTTTTGACGATATAGGTAATATGGTACGTAATTATGCTTTTGCGTCCACTCTTCTGCTTCGTGCATCATCGCTGTAATTTCTTCGCGACCTGCTACTTTATATTTACGTTTGTTTTGCGTCATTTCAGAAGCACGTTTGAATGATAACGTATGAACTGTTAATGATTCTGGCATTAACTTTTCTGTTTCATCTAATGTATGCTTGAAGATATCTAACCCTTCACCAGGAAGACCAATAATTAAGTCCATATTAATATTGTTCATTCCCATTTCACGAGCTAAATGGTATTTCTCAATTGTTTCTTCTACAGTATGATGACGTCCAATTGCTTTTAGTGTCTCTTGATGGTATGACTGCGGATTAATACTAATACGGTCAATATTCCATTTATTTAACACTTCTAGCTTTGCTGGCGTAATTGTATCTGGGCGACCTGCCTCAACTGTTACTTCACGCACATTTTTCACATCTGGGAACGCTTCATACATTTCTTCATACAGCATATCCATCTCTTCTGCTGTAATACTTGTAGGTGTACCGCCGCCGTAATAAATCGTCGTAACTTTTACACCTTTTTCTTTTAAAAACTTACCAATTTCACGAACTTCATAATGTAAACCACCTAAGAACGAATCAACAGATCCTTGGCGTCCATTAATTGCATAAGCCGGGAATGTACAGTATGCACATTTCGTTGGGCAGAACGGAATACCGATATAAATACTTACTTCTTCTTTCAAACGGTATAAATCCGGAACAACTGCTAATTGGCAATCAACAATGCGCTGAAGAAGTTCAATTTTCTCTTCATGAATTAAATAACTTTCACGAAGTTCTTGATGCGCTTCTTCTTTTGACATACCATTTTGAAGCATTTTGTGAAGAAGTTTCGTCGGACGTACTCCCGTTAAAATACCCCAGCTTTGTTCAATACCAGTTAACTGCTGAAGAACAGAAAGATATACATAAGAAACAACGTGTTTCACTTGCTTCATACGCTCTTTTTCATCTGTGAAAGCAGATAAATCTTTCGAGAATGTTTCTTCATACACATTTCCTGTGCTAACATCCGTTAATTGAGCGGATGCTTTCACATTATCCTCAATGTGTATATCAACGATCAGATTTGCTTCCTCTTGTTCAAATCCAATCGTACTCTCTTCAAAAAATAAGCCGCCAATATTTTGTAGCGGACGTAAAAAACGATCATCTTGTAACGTTTTAATTGAAATTAACAACATTATCACCTTTTCATTTGCAAACTCTCTTTAGTTTACTTGAAGGGCGTTTACAGGTCAATACAGAAGGTTTTACCTGTTTCTCTTACATTTTTTCAAATAATTCTTTTTATGAATATCGCTCATGTATATAGACATCATCATTTTCTCTTGTTAAAATTTATTAGTGTTAAAATCGATACATAGTGAAAATACAATATAAAAGGAGGACTGTTAACACTAGATTCCACAATCTAATGTGTTAAAAACAAATATGAAAAAGAAATTTTATAGTGTTTTAACTCTCTCTCTTGCATTACAAACTGTTCTTGCACCTACTTATTCATTTGCAGAGAGTGCTGAAAAATCCGCCGAAGTATATACGGAGGATCAAGTTTTTAAAAGTATTAAAGAACATGTTAATGAGCATAGTACTCATGAAGAAGATATCGAGGTTACTGGCCAATTCCTACTATACACTTCAAAAAAACATTCATTATATACCACGAATGATTTAAAAAACAAATCGAATATCGAGATTACAGAACAAGTCGTAACGGCGACAAAGAAAAAAGGAAATGCTTACTACATAACGACGTCAACTGGCGCTGGATGGATAGATAACAATGATAATAGCTTAGAAGTTCAAGAGATTCATAAACTATCTAACCAAAAATTAATCGTAAAAGAAGAAGCTTCCATACATGCACTTCCGTTCAAATCATTTAAAGAAGAAGGGAAACTAGAGCCACAAGTCATAGTTCCTACTGAACAAGCTGGAAAT
The DNA here is from genome assembly GCF_051915185.1 of Bacillus cereus group sp. MYBKT14-1. Taxonomy (NCBI): domain Bacteria; kingdom Bacillati; phylum Bacillota; class Bacilli; order Caryophanales; family Bacillaceae; genus Bacillus; species Bacillus cereus group sp. MYBKT14-1. The sequence continues at coordinate 166,236 of NZ_JBQAEF010000006.1, forward strand.
TGGTTTAAAGTCCAAATAAATGAAACAGCAAAATGGATTTATGCACCTTCTGCTACATTTGAAGGTACAAAAGCTTCATTATTAAAAAACAGTCGTACTGCTAAAAATAGTTTATTGAGATCTCCAGAAGCTCTACAAACAAACACTATTTATGGCGTTACATTTAAAGAAATGATTGTCCCAAAAGGAAATGACGATATTCGCCCTGGCTACCCGATGGTACCTAAATATATTACGATTCACGAAACGGCTAATACAGCGAAAGGTGCTAATGCTCTAAATCATGCAAAATTCTTAGATAACCAAGCACGCGGAACAGCTGATCGTGCCGCATCTTGGCATTTCACAGTAGATGATAAAGAAATTTATCAACATCTTCCAGTAAATGAAGTTGGATGGCATGCTGGAAATAAAACTGGAAACTATGAATCTATCGGAATTGAAATTGCCGTTAATGAAGATGGAAACTATGAAAAAGCGGTAGAAAATGCCCGTAAATTGGCAGCTTATTTAATGAACGACTTAAATATTTCTCTAGATAAGGTCCAAAAACACCAATTTTGGTCAGGAAAAAACTGCCCTGCGTTTATGATTCAACGCGGACAATGGAATGCTTTCTTAAAAGGAACTGAAACATACTATAAGGAAAACCAAAAAAATCCAGTAACTGATGACATTACAGGTGGATGGTATGAACAAGACATTCGTCAATTAGCAGCTAGAGGCATTATGCAAGGAGAAGGAAACGGCCAGTACTTCCCAGAACGTCTTGTAACGCGTGCTGAATTTGCTACACTAATTACTCGTGCTTTACAATTACCAAGTGGAAATGCTAATTTCACAGACTTAGAACAAGTACACCCATCTTTAAGAGACGGTATTAATCGCGCAGCAAGCGCAGGTATAATCCGCGGACGTGGTGATAATACATTTGACCCAAATACTACAATTACACGCGAAGAAGCTGTTATTATGATCGATCGTTCTCTAAAACACGCTGGTATTTTTGCAAAACAAGTTGAACTACCATTCGTAGACCAAAACTTAATTTACGCTAAAGAAGAAGTACAAAGAGTGTATGGATATGGAATTGTAAAAGGTAATGAATTGAATCAATTCGTACCAAAAGGACCATCACAACGTGCTCACGCAGCTGCATTTATAAACAGAATGCTTAGCGTAATTGAAGCTTAACATATTTATCATTCCATATAGATATTTTCATTTTATCTGTATTCACTTAAAAGGCATCAGAGATTATATATCTCTGATGCCTTTTATACATCCGTTAACTATTTTTAGCCATGAATCTTAAACGTATTCCTAGTAACAGAAGCATAAAACCGATGAATGGAACATAATTCGTATTGTGTCCTGTAGCTGGAAGTTGTTGATTATTAGAAGAACCTTGTCCTTTTTCTGGGAAATTAGGTTTTTCTACTCCTTCACCTGGCTTCCCTGTTTCTTCACCTGGTTTCCCTGTTTCTTCACCTGGTTTCCCTGTTTCTTCACCTGGCTTCCCTGTTTCTTCACCTGGTTTCCCTGTTTCTTCACCTGGCTTCCCTGTTTCTTCACCTGGTTTCCCTGTTTCTTCACCTGGTTTTTCTGGACCTTTTTCTGTATCTTTTTTATTTGTAAATTGAAGCTTTACAACTTCAATTTTTTCATTAGAAATCGTAAATTTCATTTCCTTATCGGATAAAGTATATCCTTCTGGCGCTTGGATTTCTTTTAAAGTATAATCTCCTGGTTCTAACTTCTTAGAAGTCGCTTTACCGCTCTTATTTGTTGTTAATGTGTCGATTTTTGTTCCGTCTTTCCAAATTTCAAACACTGCGCCTGCTAATGTTTTATTTGTATTATTGGCATCTACCTTTGTAATTTCTAATTGACCTGTAATTTCTTCTTTCACTTTTTCATTCATAACTTCTTGTTTTACTACTTCATTTGCTACAACCTTTACTTCTACTGTTACTTCTAACGCCTTATAACCTTCCGGCGCTTTCGTTTCTTCTAACGTATACTTTCCTGGCACTAAGCTTTCGAATTTCACAACGCCATCTTTATTCGTTGTTTTCGCTTCTCCAACTACTTGACCAGCTTCGTTCTTTAATTTAAATTCAGCACCTGCTAGAACTTTTCCATTCTCCGCATCTTTTTTGATTACTTGTAAGCTTCCTAGTTCTTTTGCGTTTTCTACTTGTACTTCTACTACTTTGTTTGCTTCCACAACGACTTCAATTTCTTCTTTTAACAACTTATATCCTTGTGGTGCTTTTGTTTCTTTTAATGTGTACTTTCCTGGCTCTAATTTCTGAGAAACTACTTTACCTGTTTTATCTGTTCGTAACGTATCTACTTTTTTACCATCTTTGTACACTTCGAATTCTGCGTCTGATAATACTTTCGTTTTATCTTCCGCATCTACTTTTACGATTTCGAATTGTCCAAGACTCTTACCATTCGTTACTTTTACATCAATAACTTTTTCACCGTCAACTGTTACATGAATTATTTGTTTTGTTAACTCATAACCTTCTGGTGCTTTTGTTTCTTCTAACGTATATTCACCCGGCACAAGTCCGTCTACTTTAACTGTTCCAGACTTATCTGTTGTAATTCCCTCTTTTACAACATTTCCTTTCGCATCTTTCAATGTAAATTCTGCGCCTGCTAAACGTTTTGTTTGATCTTTATCATCCATTTTAATAATTTGTAGAGAACCTAAGATTTTTTCGTTTTCTGCTTCTACTTTTACTACTTCTTTCTCGTTTTGAATTGTTACTTTCCATTCTTTATTTGAAAGCTTGTAACCCGCTGGTGCTTTCGTTTCTTTCACTGTGTATTCACCTAGCGATAATTTCGGTGACATCACTTTTCCACTCTCATCTGTTTTCAGTTCCGCTACCTTTTTACCATCTTTATACACTTCAAATTCTGCACCTGATAACAATTTCGTTTTATCATTCGCATCTACTTTCACAATTTCGAATTGACCTGTTACTTTTTCATTCGTAACTTCTTGATTTACTACTTCGTTCGCTACAACGTTTACTTCTACTATCACTTCTAGCGCTTTATAACCTTCCGGCGCTTTCGTTTCCTCTAACGTGTACTTTCCTGGCACTAAGTTTTCGAATTTCACAACACCGTCTTTATTCGTTGTTTTCGCTTCTCCAACTACTTGACCAGCTTCATTTTTCAATTTAAATTCTGCACCTGCTAGAACTTTTCCACTCTCTGCATCCTTTTTGGTTACTTGTAAGCTTCCTAGTTCTTTTGCGTTTTCTACTTGTACTTCTACTACTTTGTTTGCTTCCACAACGACTTCAATTTCTTCTTTTAGCAATTTATATCCTTGTGGTGCTTTCGTTTCTTTTAATGTGTACTTTCCTGGTTCTAATTTCTGAGAAACTACTTTACCAGTTTTATCTGTTCGTAACGTATCTACTTTTTTACCCTCTTTATACACTTCGAATTCTGCATCTGATAATACCTTCGTTTTATCTTCCGCATCTACTTTCACAATTTCAAATTGACCTGTTACTTTTTCGGGAATCTTTTTATTCACCACATCTACAGTCAATACTTTATTAGCCTCTACATCAACAGAAACTGAACTAGATGATAATTCATACCCTTTCGGTGCTTCTACTTCTTTTAATGTATAGCTTCCAACTGGAAGTCGTTTCGATAAGACTTCACCTTTATCATCTGTAACAATTGTTTCCACAACTTTCCCATCTTTATCGATAACATCAAATTTCGCACCTGGCAGAAGTTGACCAGATTCACTATCTTTTTTCAATAATTTAAATTGGCCATTCTCTACTTTTCTCGTATTCTTCATAACAAGTTCAATTACGTTTGTATTATCAATTGTTACTTTGACTGGTGTATCAACTTTTATATATCCTTCTGGTGCGTTTATTTCTTTTACAAAATAGTCACCAAGTGGTAAATCTTTAACTTCTGCAATACCCTTTTCGTTTGTTGTAACGGTAGCCACAACGTTATTATCTTTGTCTATAACATCAAATTTTGCGTCTTTTAAAACAATATTTTCATCGTTTCCATCAACTTTTTTAATTTGTAAATGTCCTTTTTCAGCTGCTGGTTTATGCCACTTTGGCCAGTTAAATTTAAAGTTATGAACCTCAAAACCATCTCTTTGGTGTAATCCTCCAACATAGGCTTGTCCATTAATAGAACCACCTTTTGTTTCTACAACTGCATTAGGTGCAAACACACTACCTACTACACCATAACCTTTAGTTGTTATCTTTGTAGCATTAGGAAATACCCAAATTACCTTACTAGCTAACTCAGTAAAAGATGAATTAGGGTCGTATGCTTGAGATGTATTAATTAAATCCGTCGCCATCCCAGTATTTCTTGTATCATACAAAATTGCACCGCCACCAAAACTCACTTCTTCTGCATCTGAATAAATAACAATAAAGTCTTTATTCTCTACATTCGGAAGAAAAACGTCTTTTATATCAAATGCTTTCTTTCCCGTTTGGCCTGAAGAGACATAAATATTAGGGTTGTTTACATCTTCACCGATTCCAAAGCTCATATTAGGTTTTGGCTTATCAGTGTGTAGTTTACTTGCATCCCCAATTACACCATCGACGTCTTTTCTAAATTCTTTAAACTTAGCATCAATCTCCGCTTGCTCTTTATAAGAGATACGGTCATATGACGTTTTCATTGCGCCATCTGGGTCACCGTCTTTTGTCATCGCCACTGTTCCATCTTGAATAATTACTTGTCCTGCTCCCGCTTTTGTAAATTGACCGCCTAGTAATAATGATGGATATCCTTCATCTACCCAAGTTGCTCCAGCTAAGTTATTTGCTCCAGTTGCAGCCGCTACGACTGTATAACTTGATGCGTTCATATTTTTCTGAACAGCCATCGCACCTTCAATATCCGCACTCGTTGCACTATGATCTCCAAAAATGATGGCGTTGTAATAAGATACATCACCTAAACCTTTTAATTCTGTTGTAGCTGCCTCTGCTTTAAATGGTAAATGGATTAAAAAATTCATACATATTAGTAATACAACTATTAAACTACTACTTAATTTTTTAATTTTTTGATTAAATGATTTCCTCAAGAAATTCATTCCCCCTTTTAAACTTCCTAAAATCACAAAAAGAAGTACATATCATATGTACCAAACCTTACTCACATTAACTTAAAATAATCCATTTAAATAAAACAAAGGAACGCTACAACTACTTAATAAAATTACTACAATTCATTTTTGAAATAATACGTGAACTAAACTGTCATGCGGAAATACTTTTACGTATGGGAGCCCAATAAAATTAATCTGAAGAATATTTCATGTGGTGTAACTATTTTGACAACATCATTCACTTTACATTAGTTTTCTAAAGGATTCAAGTGAATTGTATGGATTTTATACACAATTCACATCTTAAAACGCTTTCACTTTTAAAAAATAAGCTCAACAAAAAAACGTAGCCAAAAAGCTACGTTTTTCTTTCATCGTTTCGGTGTATTTTTATGATTCTTCAAAAACGGAAGCGGGAACTGCTTACGAAAATGCTCTTTAATCATGTACTCTACACCGTTTTCACTATTTGAACGTGTAATCCAATCGGCCGCTTGCTTTAATTCTACAGGCGAGTTCCCCATCGCTACCCCAAGTCCCACGTTTTCAATAACCTCTAAATCTTCCATACTATCTCCAATCGCAACCATTTCATTTAGCGAAATATTTAAATGCTCTCCAAGCAATTGTAATCCACGTAATTTTGATACATTTTGCGGTAAAATTTCTATTCGTTTTGAATCACATTCAACATACTCTACATCTTGGAACGCTTTTCTTAATGTATTTAGCCCGCGTTCTTTTTCACCTTTAGTTTGGAAAAGAACATCAATTTTTGGCGCCGCTACCGGATGGTCACGAAGCGCGTCACCTAACGAATCTACAAATTGAACTGGATAAAATAACGGATCTGCGCTTGATAATACAGTGCGCGCAATTAAGTTTGGTGTATTTCTCTCACGATTTCCTATCGAAAACCGTTCATGAGAAATACGTACGTTACAATCAAAGTGCTCTAACACTTGCACAATGTTAAAAGTCTTCTCTTCAGACAATCTTCTTTGAACGTACGGCTTATCTAACGTTGCTGAAACGAAAGCACCACCATGTGTCACTAATATAGAATCTAATTTTAACGCCTTTGCTACTTTATGAGCGGATTGAAAATTACGACTCGTAAATAACGTAACGTATACATCTTTTCTTTTCACAAATTCAATTGTTTCTCTTAATCCTTTTGCAATTTTTCCATTGTTGTATAGTAGTGTCCCATCTATATTAAGAGCTAGTAAGCGATAAATCATGTCGCACTCCCCCTCTTCGCTGTTGTACTCTATCCATAATTTATGAAATAAATGTAGCAAATAGAACGAGTTAGAATTACTACTGAAAATTTGGTTTACTATATACATATACACTTAGCAAAGGAGATAGTACAATGCAGGCACCTCCTTCTTTTTATGAAGGCGATACGTTAGAAGTCGCAAAAAAATTACTCGGGCAAAAACTTGTTCATATTGTAGACGGAATAAAGCGAAGCGGAATCATTGTAGAAGTAGAAGCATATAAAGGCCCAGATGATAAGGCCGCACATAGTTACGGAGGCAGACGGACAGATCGCACAGAAGTTATGTTTGGTGCACCAGGGCATGCTTACGTATATTTAATTTACGGTATGTATCATTGCTTTAACGTTATTACAGCGCCAGTGGGCACCCCGCAAGGTGTTCTCATTCGAGCCCTTGAGCCAGTAGATGGAATAGCAGAAATAAAACTAGCGCGCTACAATAAGACCGAAATTACAAAAGCGCAATATAAAAACTTAACAAACGGTCCTGGCAAACTATGCCGTGCACTCGGAATTACTTTAAAAGAACGCGGCGTATCGTTACAAAATGATACGTTACATATTGAATTAGTTCCAAAAGAAGAACACATATCATCACAATATAAAATAACAGCAGGACCTCGTATTAATATCGACTATGCAGAAGAAGCTGTACATTATCCGTGGCGTTTTTATTATGAGGGGCATCCGTTTGTTTCAAAGAAATAAGCGATATCAACGATTTTTCAAATATATCTATCGTAACTTACAATATATCAACGATTTTTCGAATATATCTATCGTAACTTACAATATATCAACGATTTTTCGAATATATCTATCGTAACTTACAATATATCAACGGTTCGACAAGAAATATCGATTTATCGACAAATAATAACATTACGAATAAAAGAAGACTGTTCCAAAATGGAACAGTCTTTCCCTCTTACTCTACACCTTCCGCAGTTGCAATATTATCTTCTAAATTTTCTCTTGATAATTCAGCCGCCATAAAATCAGCTGTTTCTGGAAGTGCTAAATGCATATGAGCTTTTTGACAAATTTGGATCGTACAGTTTTCTATAACATAGTCGAAAACATGTCCGCCCCCGCTTCTTTCATCATCAATGTAATGTAAGTGGAATCCAGCTACCCCAATACCTTGCGCATAATCTGGTGTCCAAAATCCAGCAAGCGTACCTTCTGTATTTTCAAATGAAAAGATTGGTTGTGATTTCGTCACTTCAACGAGTGGTGTATACGGTTTTTCTTGTCTTGGAACAGTTCTCGTCCTTACTTCACGGAACGTACCGTCCATTCGAATACCGTAAAACAAGTTTTTACTTGGCATTAATTCATGTAATAACGCTTCAACTTCTTCACGATTCATCGGACGCTCTACCGTATAACTCATTTCTTTTTCAAAAAACGTTACAGTCGCAAATGGCGTTGTTTCTTCTGGCTCTACTTTTTCCGCTGAACCGTCTGAACGTAAATGATAAAATTCATTATCAAATGCAATCATTTCACCATCTAATTGATCAAATGTGCCGATGCCGAAATCACCATGTTTTTTCAAATCTTCAAAGCTAATTACACCATCATATATACCATCTAATAGCGCAAGCATTGTAGATGTTTGATATACTTCATTACTCGTTTTCGTTTTTTTCGCATCAATATCAATTAATTGCGCAACAGTCATCTCAAATCTGCCTCCATTAGTTTAATTGGTTTGGTAATAATTTTTCGCTTAATTTAATGTTGTCACGATAGTCAATTGGAATATCAATAATGACAGGACCATCTGCTGCTAGCGCGGATTTTAACACACCTTCTAATTCATCAGGCGTGTTAACACGAAGACCTAACGCCCCGAAACTTTCCGCATATTTCACAAGATCAACATCGCCAAACTCTGTAGCGGATGTTCTGCCGTATTTCATCATTTGTTGGAATGCAACCATATCATATGTGCCGTCTCTCCAAACAAGATGGACGATTGGAGAATTTAAACGTACCGCCGTTTCTAACTCCATCGCAGAGAATAAGAAACCACCGTCACCTGATACGGAGACTACTTTTTTACCTGGTTCTACTAAAGTAGCTGCGATTGCCCAAGGAAGTGCAACACCTAGCGTTTGCATACCGTTACTAAATAATAATCTACGTGGTTCATAAGAACGGAAACATCTCGCCATCCAAATAGAATGGGAACCGATGTCACATGTAACGGTTGTATCGTCACTAATTAAAGAACGAAGTGTACGAATCACTTGAAGTGGATGCGTAACACCTTCTGAAGGACGATTTGGAACTTCTGCTTGTTCTGATAATTTTGAGCGTAATCGTTCTAATACCGCTTCTGATTTCGTACTTAATACAAGTTTCGGTAATTTCTCCGCGATGCTATTTACCGTTAAGGCAATATCACCAATTAATTCACGCTCTGGTTGGTAATCATGGTCGATATCTGCTTGATGGTCGTCAAGATGAATAATCGTTCTGTCGCCAAGTTTATTCCAGAACTTTGGATCATACTCGATTGGATCATAACCGATAGAAATAACAAGGTCTGCTTCTTCTAGTAAAATATCACCTGGTTGGTTACGGAATAATCCAACGCGGCCGAAGAAATGATCTTCTAACTCACGTGAAATCGCACCAGCTGCTTGATATGTTTCAACGACAGGAAGTTCTGTATCCGCAATTAATTTACGAACAGCTTTTGTCACTTCATTTGTGCTCGCTCTCATACCGAGTAAAATAACTGGTAATTTCGCAGATTTTATTTTTTCTACTACATATGTAATATCATTTGTGGGAGCGATTCCAAGCTGTGGCTTAGAAAGCGCACCAATAGACTCTACAGTTGTTTCCGCAGTCATAACGTCTTGCGGAAGACTTACTAAAGTAGCTCCCGGATTTGTAGAAGTGGCACTTCGAAATGCATTACTAAGTGCTTCTGGCACATTATCAGGATGCTCTACTTCTACGCTATATTTTGTGATTGGTTCGAATAGTGCAGCATTATCCATAGATTGATGTGTACGTTTTAATCGATCCGTACGCGGTACTGCACCAGCTAAAGCAACAACGGGATCACTCTCCGCATTCGCAGTAACAAGACCTGTCGCTAAATTTGATGTCCCTGGCCCTGAAGTTACAAGACATACGCCTGGTTTCCCTGTTAATCTACCAATAGCAGCTGCCATAAATGCTGCGTTTTGTTCATGACGACAAACGATTAACTCTGGTCCTCTTTCTTGCAATACATCAAATACAGAGTCAATCTTTGCTCCTGGAATACCGAAAACATGTGTAACACCTTGTTTAATTAAACAATCAACAACAAGATCTGCTCCTTTTGTTTTTGTCTTCACGTCGTTTGCTTTTACACCTGTACTCAAACTAATCATTCCTTTGTTTCATAATTTGTGTAATAAAGATTTTTAATTTCACCTAGTTAATTAACGTGGTGAAGTATCATTTATCATTATATTACAAATGCATTATTTTTCCAACAATATGAATTCGACATTATTTTGACAAGATTTAAAGAATGCGCTTACAACCTTTTGTTTATCTTAAAATAACATTTTTATATCTCTTCTAAAAATGTACTAAAATACTTCCACCTATTCACATTATTAACAAATTTATAGTACCTTGCTATTAGTATACCCCTTTCAAAATAACCAATAAGAAATGGCTATTTTGAAAGGGAGTTTTAATGTCTGAGGATGCACTTCATCCGTTTCCTATAAAAAAAGGCCTCCTTAAAGGAGGCCCAAGCAAAAACAACAAACGCAAAATAACAACAAATAATGGACGATAAAATCACTATATTGACAAAGTATAGGATTTTTATCAATTGGAGTAACTCAACCCTAAATTACTCTTTTAACAATGCAATACTAATAACTGATTACAGCAATTTTTTACCGTGTCTTAAAATAATTGACTGTCTTTCAAATAATTATATTTATATTGATTGTTATTAATTAGTATATACTTGAATACGACTATACATCCTAATAAAAGGCAATATATTAAGCTGTTAGTCCTCGCGAGTTTATTTTGCCTTTAATGTAACTATACTATATTATTCCATTTATATCACCGAACATTCCTCTCGTATTCACGCATTTTTCTTGCGTGAATACCGCAATTTAATAAAGAGCTACATTAAAAATTTATAGTTGGAATAAACCATAGTTCTTTCGCCTTTTGTACTGCTTCCATTCTTGATGAAACTTGTAACTTATGAAATATGTCGGTCAATTTATATTCTACCGATCTTTGACTTAAGTTTAATATTTCGGCAAGCTCTCTATTTGTTTTTCCTTTACCAACTTCAACTAGAATCATCTTCTCTTCATCATTTAAAGAAATTATATTTTTCATTTCGCCTTCTACATTTATATTAGATGCATTTTCTACTATCCTTAACTGTCTTACAAGTTGATGAGAAAGAACTACTTCTTTTTTCACTGCATGGCGGATTGCGTTTACCACTTCTTTCTCAGAAGAAGTTTTACTTAATACACCAAGTACTCCGTTATCTATTAATAAATTATAATGTGCAAGCACATCAAATCCTGTAAAAATAAGAATAGCTGCTTCTGGTTGCACACTAAGTATATATTTAGAAAGCTCTAAACCATTTATTTTTGGCATTTGTAAATCTATTAAATATACATCATACTGTTTATTATGCATAACTTCTCTTATTTCTTCACTATCATGGAAAACATCAGCCTCTATATCATCATATCTTTCAATTAATGCTTTAGTCCCTAGGCCAACTGCAACGTGATCATCTACAACAAGAACAGAAATCATTTTTTCATCCCTTCCACATCTAAAGATTGAATCAATTAATCAATTTTCATACTAACTTTAATCTTTAATCCATTATTCACCTTTGAATCTATTGACATTTCTCCACCTAAACTATGAATTCTAGCTACAATCCCGGATAAACCTAAACTACTATAAGAATGATTTAACTCGTCTAAATCTATCCCCATTCCTATCCCATCATCATCATAAGTTAAATTCAAATATCCATTTTGCTCATATAATCGAATTGTAACTTTAGAAGCTTTTGAATGCTTTAGTGCATTATTTAATAACTCCTGAATAATTCTATAAATTGCTTGTTCATATTCTACATTAGGTAGAATAATATTATCTTGAATTTCATAATAGAAGAAAAATGTAGCTTTAAGATTTACTTGTTTAAATAAATCTAATAATGCTTTTTTCAAACCTAATTCATATAGAAATGGAGGACGTAAGTTATTACATGTTTCACGAATGACATAAATATGATCTAAGACATCTTCATATACTTCGTTAATTATTTTTTTCATATCGACATCTGGAATATCTTTATGATATTCCTCTAATTTCCTAGACAAGCGTATTTGGTCTTGTAATACACCATCATGAATATCACTCGCCAAATTTGTCCGCTCTTTTTCAGACAAATTAAATAGTAACTTTGAAAGCCAAATTGGAGGCTGTTTCGGTTCATTTATCGTTTGCAACTGATTCACTAATTCTTCCACTTGATATGAGCATTCTAATAATAAATCAGCATAACTACACAATGTCTCTAACCATCCAATTTCTTGAATGTTCAAACCTCTCCTATTATTAGACTTACATAACAATATAATCATTGTTTTTGCTGAAATGGACAAAACAAACACAAAATGATCTTCTAATTGTATAATGGAACCAACAGTATATGTCTCTAACTGATATCCATTCAATTGCTTTAGCACATCTTCAGAAACATATCCATCCCCAATAATTTGGAGCGAATTATCCCCTTTACTCACTTCAATACAGCATATTTCTTCTCTTCTTAATACATCATTGATTTCTCTCTTTATGCTAACAATTAAGTTTGAAAACTTATATTCATTTTTTGCCTGATGTAAAAATCTATGTAAACTAAACTGATAATTTTTCTGAGAATGATATAATTTTTTCCTTAATTTAAAATCCAAATAATCCTTTATAAAGCAAGAAAGCATTAACGAAACAAACAAGATACCAGCAAATCGAATAACATCTAATATGTTATCGCTAGTATTGTGGAAAATTAAAATCCCTAGTATAACGATGAAACCCGTTAGACATATCGACAGTAAAGCATAATATTGAACTCTATGAATAACAAAATTATAATCAAATATTTTCCCTTCAATAATCATATAAAAAATGCAAATTGGAACCAATAAAAAAAAGATCGCTGTCGTCTCGACACTTATTATTTCTTTGTAATTTATCAAATTAGGAATTAAAAATAAGAATATAAATGGCATGGCTGATATGATTGTGCTCATAATAATAACTCTTATAAACTTAAAATAATAACTTTTTCTACTTTTAAAATAAAATCTAAACAATACATATACTGTTAATAAAAACAAAACAGAACTTAACAATATAATATAACTCGTCGATAAATCATTATATTTTAAATAAATAAAAATGGTTAAACAAACTAAAATAAACGCTATTATATTTATGTAGATTAATTTTGTTTTTGTTATAAACCTTATCTTCAAGTTTTTCGTAAACATGTCCATAAATTTTATAAAAAAGACAACTGAGTACGTTAAAGAAATAGCAACTACAATATACGCTATTGAATCTTTTCGTAACCCCGCCATAATACTAATGTAACTCATTCCTAAACAATGCAGAAAATAGATTAAATCTTTCATTCCTGCATTCAAGTATGGAGCACGTATTAAAATATATGTAGCCACAAAAAAACACGTTAGATAAAACACAGTTGGTAAAAAAAGATGATAAACCAATTGCTTATCGTACGGATTATACTCTACTTTATATTCTTCTATTGTTCCCCCTTTCTTGATTGTAATTTTCTTTACCCTTTCAATAGCACCATATAATGAAATATTAGAGTTATCATCAGGGAGAATCCCATCTATTTTTTCAATAATATCCTCGACTGCTAGATCTTGTTCTGCTGCCCAGCTATTTTTCACAATATTATTAATCACCAAATGATTTTCTTGATGCTCTATCTCAATCCCTACCCTAGGATATAACATAATTTCGATTGCAAAATAACTAAATAAACTAAGCGATAGTAACGTTACAATCAATTGATATTCATACTTAAATACTCGAATCACTTTTGTACAAAACTCCTTTTTAACTACAGCAATAACTCCATTTTCTACATTTTGTCATCATAAATTAAAGCATACACATTTCATTTAACGGTTATAAGCACAAAAAATATAGTTATCCTCTGATATAGAATAACTTTCACATTATCATTCATTCAATAAATCTCTACTTTGTTAGTTGTAATACTAATATTATTTATCCTAATTTCAGATTCATTTATAAGTAAAATTCCTACTAGCTGAGAATTTTGATAAAAAATCACTTTCCATTATCACATGTACCAACTTTTTTAATGATATTTCATATTTAAAGTGATATAACTCGATACAACGCCTCACAGTTCACCTTCCTCCTTGTCCTAATATGTAATTTTAAAGAAAAACCTTAGTTAATACTAATGAAAGTTTATTCATATTTCATCAAAAATTGATTACGCTTTACCGAACATGAATTATTCGGATATATAATATAAAACGTACAGTTCCCCTTATTCCAAATATAAGCCTTTTTCTACAACAAAAAAGACGCCCCCATAGGAGCGTCTTCCACTATTACGCTTGTTGTTGCGCGCTATATAATTCTTCAAGTGGCTTCATGATAATTTTGTTAACGTCACCAATTACAACGTTTAGGCGTTGCTCAGTTTCCATTAATTTTGTAATTTTAGCATCTTGTTGAATGCGAGCTACAACTTCTTGTGCTTGTTGGTTGTCTTCTTCAGTGATTTCTTGGCCTTGCATCATTTTCTGTTGTAGGCTAAGTTGCATTGTACGGAACTCATCGAATAAGTTCTTTGAAGCTGTGTCAGCTTGAACTGCTGCGTAGCTCTCTTTTAAAGTTTTAAAGTCATCGTTTTCAGCGATTGCTTTTTGTAATTCATATGCAACATCATGAATGTTCTTTGTCATTTTATTTTTCCTCCTTTAGAAGGCTAGCGCTTTTCATACGCACTGCCTTTTCAGTGCATTTACATACGCACCTCTTCTTACCATATCAAACTATGCAAGAGATGTGAAGAAATTTCACTTTTATTTCTATGTACTCACCTTATTATCTAAGAAACAATAGTAACAATCCTTGTACGAGCCCGATCATTCCGCCTAATAACGCTCCTAAATACGTAATCATTTTCAATTCGTTTTTCGTAATAGACAGAACTAAGTCTTCTAATCTTTCTGTTGAGAATGTAGACACTTCTTGCTGGACAATTTCCGCAAGGTGTAGATTATTTAGTATACTCTCTACATTTTCTGTTCCCCACTTTAAGCCTTTCGTTACTGCACTTGGAACCACTTTTTCAATAATTGTTTCTCGAACCGGCTCACATACTTGCTGAACAGATTGATTTAAAAACTTACTCACTGTTTCCTCTACTTTAACTGCTGACAGCACGGAGCTTACAATCATTTCTTTCTCTACAAATGCTTCTAATTCTTTTACATCTCTTCCTTTTAACTTTTCCCACTCTTTTTGCAGTACGTCAGTTAAAAGCTGCTTTGTACCATCTTGACCTAAAAACTTAATAACTTCTGGCTGCACACGATCCACTACACTTACATTTCCTAAAAACATTCCGACTAAGTTAAGTAGCGTTCCACGAGAAGCAAAGAAATCATCAATCATTTTTGAAAGGCGTGCTTTCCCTTCTTCACTTTCAAAAAAGCTAATTCCTCGCTCTAAAATAAACGCCGAGACATTCGGAATCGCATTCTCTATCTTTTCATGTACAGAATGAGGTAAAGCCTGTTCCCATGTATATGTATAATACTCTGCTAAAAATGCATAAATTTTTTCTGTAATCACATGTTCGATTTTTCGAGTCGCTTCTTCTTCTACATGCGCTACATTCCATTTTTCTAACATATGTCGCAGTGATTGTTCATTAGTCATTACTTTATCCACTTCCACTTGTGCCCAGTGGATTAAACCTTTTTGAAACTCTTCATTTGTTAACTTTTTTCCGATTCCTTCTGGTGTTAACAAATGTTCTACAACCATTTTTCCTAATTGAACAGCAAGTTCATCACGACGCTTCGGAATTAACCCTGGTGTAAATGGAACTTGAAACTTTCCGATATAAATAGGACGATGAGGACGAAATAACATTTTTATCGCTAAATGATTCGTGTATCCCCCAATAATTGCTCCGAGTCCTGTCGTCGTTAACATATTTAACCATGTATTCATTACAATCAACCTTTCACTTCTCCAAAACTATAGCATATCATCATACGGACAAAAGTATAATGGTATAAAAACGTATTTGCAATATATAGCTTCGCCTATTATGCAAATAGTAGTAAAGGAGTGATTTCGTTGGTTCTCGGCCTTTTAACTTCTAAACTTCATTATGAGCAAACGTATTACACCGAAATCGCTAAACGCGCTCGGCTATATCATAATGTCGTTGCCCAGTTTACGCCATTTTGTATTGATTCTAAAACAGACCTTGTTTCTGGTCTTATTTACGATACAGATACAGGAAAATGGAAAGAGCAAACATTCCCTATTCCTTCTTATATATATGATCGTTATTCTTTTCACGAGGAAACAGACTTTGAAAAAGCAAAATCAATTATTCACTCTTTGCATAACCGTCCTTCCATTACCTTTTTAAATAACACACTTATTAACTTAAGTGAACTACATGATTTATTTCTCACTAATAAAAAACTGTCTCCTTATATACCCAAATTTGAAGTGGCAACGATACAAAACATTTTCAAACTTTTGTTAAAATCTAAAGATATTATTATACGCCCCACTAATATACATTCTAAAGATAACTTATATCGAGTCGCTTACAAAAATAAAACGTTTCATATTGATACAGTACATGAAAAATACCATACTTCTATTACAATCAAACGGACAGACGAATTTATATCTTGGTGTAAATCTAACATACGTTCATCCCGTTACATAGCGCACACTATGCTACAACCACCAAATCAATTAACATATCCACTCCACATTCGAACCATTTTGCAAAAAAACAAAGAACAAACTTGGACTATTATCGGTCAATTTATACAAAAAAGCTCATTTCCTAATCAACTTTTACCCTCAGCAACGGACGATGATTCATTGCATTCATTTTCAAAAATTAAATACGTACTATCTAGTACAGGTGTGCAACTATTGCAAGACGCTTTACATGACATTATAAATGAAGTATTCCAAACACTAGATCAGTCTTATTCTTCGTTATTTGAACTAGAACTTTCCACAATTATGGATCAAAAAGGTGCAATCTGGCTTATGTATGTCAACACGATTCCTCCTTACGAACAATACATTCGTCATAGTGATTCATTAGCTGAAAAGATATTTCACGGACCACTTAAATTCAGTCGCTTTACACCATAATGAAAGGAGGTAAACCTATTTTGAAAGAGCATATATATACATTAAATATTTCAGATGACCATCCAAATAGCATTACTTTACCTTACGTTTTTTCTATTACACCGCCTATTACATCTCTCTCCTTCGGCATACGTCATATTGCAAGTGAAGAGGTGAAAATTCATTATTCCTTTACTCGCGAAATTATTATCGGAAAGCATATTGCCGAAAAACTTTTACTGCCTCAATCAACTACTATTCATGCATTTACACAAAACCAAACAATTATTTTCGGACCATTAATCGGCATTTTTACAACTGGCTTTAATGATGATTCTTCTAACCCTTTAGGAAATCGTTCAATTGCTCTGAGTGAGTTGTTAACACCACCATTTTCATTACGACCGTTCGTATTCGTCTTTGGCGTTCAACATATACACTGGGAAGAAGAAACGATTGAAGGATATTTCTTTCAAGAGAAACAATGGATAAAGAAAAAAGTCCCTTTACCAAATGTCATTTACGATCGCTTACCGAATCGGCAAGCGGAAAATTATAAACCAATTGTCAGGGCAAAAAGAAAATTAGAACAAGACTACTGCATTCCATGGTTTAACCCAGGTTTTTTCAATAAATGGGAAGTTCATCAACTTCTTACGAGAGACGAATCAATTAAACCCTTATTACCAAATACAGAAGCATTTCAGCATTTTGAACAAGTAGAACGGTTTCTTGGCACGTATAAATCAGTGTACATGAAACCAATACACGGGAGCTTTGGTAGAAATATTCATCAAATATTTTATTCTCAAACAGAGAATTGCTACTACTGTCGTTATCGCGAAAATGAAGAAAATAAACTGAGAAAGTATCAATCATTAGAAACTCTTCTAAACCATGTATTAAAAGGACATGATTTAAAAAAGTTTATCGTACAGCAAGGTATTTCGTTACTTCGCTTCGATGGGCAACCTGTTGATTTCCGCATTCATACAAATAAAAACCATTTCGGTAATTGGATAGTTAGTGCAATCGTCGCCAAAATCGCCGGCAAAGGCAGTTTAACAACGCACGTAAATAGTGGCGGTGATACAAAATTATTACAAGAGCTTTTTCCAGATTCAACGAAACAAGTTCAAATTGAAAATAAATTAAAACATACTGCCTTACAAATAAGTTACGCGCTCGATGAACAAGTAACTGGAAATATTGGAGAAATCGGTTTTGATATCGGTTTAGACACAAAGGAAAATCCGTGGCTCTTTGAAGCCAACTCTAAACCTGGGCGAACTGTATTCCAAGATAAAAAATTAAAAGAGCAAAGTGAACTGACGCGCCAGTTATTTTACGAATATGCCGTCTACTTAACTGAACATTCTTTACGTGATACAAAAGAAAAAATGTCTCAAATAAAACCAGGGGCTTCATCAAACACCGAACATATCCCTTCTCCTATGATTCACTCACAAATACAAAAACAAAAACTTCCACCTAGATAATAAGGTGGAAGTTTTCTATTTACACAAGTTTTACTACAACCTCAGTTTCCACGTTACATACTCTGCAATAAAAAATATGATTGCAATATTCATTTGAATTATTATGCGTTAAACCATCTACTGCACTTAATAATTCTTGATCCATATAGGCACTATAATCGTCTATGTAATCTACAGACTTCCCATAATCTTGGAGTATACTTTGGCAATTTTGACAAGAATATGTTTGTGATTCTAATGCGTTGCAAAGCGGGCAAATTCCCATCATGATTCCTCCATACGTTATCGTTTATAAGCCTCTCTTTTTTAGAGTGAAGAGAGCAACCTATCCAGACATAGGAGCGCCCACTCCATCCCTACTTAAAAATAGAACTATGAAGTTGCTACCGATTTCATTTTTATTTCAATAAATCATAAATAAGAAGCTAATAATTAGCCTACAAGTAGCAGGCTACAATGAAAAAATTATATTTAATATCACCCTTAGTTTGGCCTGTTTTCTTAAAAATACAACGATTACTCTTATTTCATAATTTACGAAATCAATACGTTTTTTTGACAAAATTTACAAATTATTATTTTGTATATCTTTCTAGGTAACATCCATACTATGAGTACAAACTTAATTACCGATGGATTAGCGCCAACCGGGGCGATAATCTGGTTCAACTCCAGCTAGTCCAACCAAAAAAACTTTTATAACTCTAAGGAGGATATATTCCTATGGCAAACCAAAATTCTTCAAATCAATTAGTAGTACCAGGTGCAACAGCTGCAATCGATCAAATGAAGTACGAAATCGCTCAAGAATTTGGTGTACAATTAGGAGCAGATTCTACGGCTCGCGCTAACGGTTCAGTTGGTGGAGAAATCACAAAACGTCTAGTTGCAATGGCTGAGCAAAGCCTTGGCGGATTCCACAAATAAATATATATGGCAAAAAGGTCTCAAGGCATATGCCTTGAGACCTTCCTTAATTTATTGCAACATTTGTAAAAACTTCTTCGTGCGTTCTTCTTTTGGATTTGTAAATACTTCTTCTGGTGTACCTTGTTCGACAACGACACCACCATCCATGAAAATAACACGGTTCGCAATTTGATGTGCAAAACGCATTTCGTGCGTTACAATAACCATCGTCATGCCCTCTTTAGCAAGTTCTTTCATTACTTTCAGAACTTCTTGAACGAGTTCAGGATCAAGCGCTGACGTCGGCTCATCAAATAGTAACACTTCCGGCTCCATCGCAAGTGCGCGCGCAATTCCAACGCGCTGTTGTTGTCCGCCTGATAATTGGAACGGATATAAATCCACTTTATCTGCTAAACCAACTTTTTCAAGGAAATAGTTTGCTTTTTTCTTCGCTTCTTCTTTCCCCATCTTTTTCACTGTAACGAGCCCTTCCATTACATTTTGAAGTGCTGTTAAATGCGGGAATAAATTATGGTGCTGGAATACCATACCTGTTTGCGTACGAAGATTAACAATATCTTTCTTCGTTACTTTTTGAGAGAAGTTAAGCTCTTTATTACCGATACGAATATTACCAGCGTTTGGCGTTTCTAATACATTGAGACAACGTAAGAATGTCGTTTTACCAGATCCAGACGGCCCAATAATAACAACAACCTCGCCCTTCTCAACTGTTAAATCTATATGCTTTAGTACGGTATTATCTCCGAAACTTTTTTGTAAGTGCTGAATTGAAATCATAAAAACAAAAACTCCTTTTGTAAAAGGATTATTTTAATGTATAGCGTTCTGAACGCTTTTCTAACATCTGTTGTACGATTGATAATAAGAAACAAATAACCCAGTAAATAAGACCTGCTTCAAAATAAACAATTAAAAACTCGTAGTTCATCGCCGCAATTTCCTGCGCTTTTCGGAACATTTCTGTTACTAAAATTAACGATGCTAATGAAGTATCCTTCACTAAGCTAATAAATGTATTTGAAAGCGGCGGGATTGATACGCGCGTTGCTTGTGGTAAAATAACACGTTTTAATGCTTGTGGATATGTCATCCCAATTGTATAAGCTGCTTCCCACTGCCCTTTCGGAATGGAAAGGATAGAAGCACGAATAATTTCAGATGCATATGCACCGACATTTAATGAAAATCCAACAACTGCTGCTGTATATGGCTCAACTTCAATATTAAGAGTTGGAAGACCATAGAAAATAATAAATAACTGTACAAGAAGTGGTGTTCCGCGAATGATAGATACATAGATACGAGCAATCCATTGTAAAATACGACTACCTGAAATACGTGCGAGCGCTGTTAACGTCGCAAGTATAAGACCGATAATAAATGTAATAAGCGTTAATGGAATTGTTGTAAAAACAGCTTCCTTCAGCATAGGCATGAAGGAAGTCTGCATAATATCTATCCAAGTAGACAATCGATCTGAAACTAATGCACTACTTAGATACATTTTCACCGAACCATTTTTTCGTTATTTTGTCATACGTACCGTCTTTTTTCATATCTTCTAACGCTTTATCTACTTCTTGTACAAGCTTATCGCTACCTTTACGGAATAAGAATCCACTTTGTGAAGCTTCTTTTTCTGTATCTACAATTTTAATTTTTGCATCTTTTTTCGTTTCTAAATAATTTAATACTGATAACTTATCATTAATTGTAAAATCAACGCGTCCTGAAGCTAATAATTCTGCCGCTTGGCTAAATCCTTCTACACCTTCGATTTCTGCACCGTTTTTCTTAGCAATATCTGCATAGTTACTCGTTAAAGATTGTGCTCCTTTTAACCCTTTTACATCAGCAAATGTAGCAGGCTTATCTTTATCTTTTGCGATAACTAATGCCGCTGAAGATGAAATGTATGGTTTAGAGAAATCGTATTTCTTTTGACGATCTTCACGAATACCAACTTCGTTTGCAACCATATCGAAACGTTTTGCATCTAGGCCAGCAAGTAAGCTATCCCATTGTGTTTCTTTAAATACAGGTTTTACACCTAAACGTTTTGCAACTTCTTCTGCTAATTCAACATCGAATCCAGTTAATTTATTGCTTGAATCGTGGAACGTAAATGGTGGATATGTACCTTCTGTACCAATTACAAGTTCACCGCTTTGTTTAATCTTTTGTAACGCGTCTTGACTAGCTGTATCTTTTTTCTCTTCTTTACCGCAGCCGGCTACAATCCCGATCGCTAATGTAGTTACTGCAAGCACTGAAAATAATTTCTTCATGATAGTAATCCTCCAAGTATTCTGATAGGAATTTAAAAACTATATTGATTGTATGCAATCTTGAACAATTTTTCAATGAAAATGTTCTTATTTAGTTTATCCTTTTTCTTCATAATCAAACAAAAGGGAAAAATAACGCTACATACAAAAAATAAGTAACATTTTTTAATATAGCATTTATGGAGAAAAAGGTAAAACAATACTTCTTATTTAACTGTCGTAATTCGCTAAAGAGTCGACATGTTCATCAATAAAAAAGAACTTGTGAAAATCACAAGTTCTCCTCCATGCATATTAAGCACTCTGATTGCCTTCCATTTGCGTTTTATACATATCGTAATAACGCCCCCGCTTTTTCATGAGTTCATCATGAGAGCCTTTTTCTAAAATGGTTCCTCTATCGAGCACAATAATTTGATCTGCGCTTTTAATCGTTGAAAGGCGGTGAGCGATAATAAATGTCGTTCTTCCTTTTTTTACAACTTCTAGTGCTTGTTGAATCATCGCCTCTGTTTCTGTATCAATACTAGACGTTGCTTCATCTAAAATTAAGATAGCTGGATCAAAAGCAAGCGCCCTAGCAAATGAAATAAGCTGACGTTCTCCAGTGGAAAGCGTACTTCCCTTTTCTGTAATTTCTTCATTTATATTATTCGCAAATCTTTCAGCACCAACATCATGCAATGCTTTTATGATACGCTCTTTTGAAATTTTTTCATTTTCTAAGCTTACATTGGAAGCGACCGTCCCGCTAAAAAGAAACGGGTCTTGCAGTACGATTCCCATATGTTCACGGGTTGCTTGTTTCGGCATCTCTTTTACATCGTGACCATCAATCGTAAGCTTTCCTTTTTCAAACTCATAAAATTGAAAGAGTACATTCATGATAGAACTTTTTCCTGATCCAGTATGACCGACAAGTGCCACTGTCTCGCCTTGTTTCGCTTCAAAAGAAATATTTTTTAACACTTCATCTTTTCCATTATAAGAAAATGATACATTATCAAATTTTACATTTCCTTTTAAACGAGGCATACGTTCTTCTTCTACCGGTTCCCCTTTTTCCTCTAACAATTCAAAGACACGTTCTGATGCAACGCGCGCTTGCTCTAAGTTTGCAAGCTGGTTCACCATATTCGTAATTGGCGAGAATAATCGTGTTAAATAATCGACGAACGCATACAGTACCCCAAGTGAAATAATACCTGTAGCACTTAATGACGCACCGCCGAAATACCAAATTACTCCTGTGAAAGCGATATTTCTTAATACGGCTACTAAGTTATGCGAAGTTGCTGCATTTAAATTTAAAATTTTATTTTGATACTTAAAATAATCGCCATTTAATTCTTCAAATTCTTTTTTCGTTTCACGCTCTTGACGGAACGCTTGAATAATTGGCATCCCTTGAATGGATTCATTCACTGTTCCGTTAATATCAGATAAGCGAGAGCGCATTTTATGATTGTATACAGACGCATATTTTCTATAAAGAATCGCCCAAACAATTAAAATTGGGATAATTAATAAACATAATGAAGCGAGCTTCACATCTAATAAAAATAACGCAGCGAATATCCCAATAATATAGATGATACTAGAAACGAATGTTGCCAGCACCGTTACATATAAATCACGAATGGCCTCTGTATCATTCGTCACACGCGAAACAATTTTCCCCGCCGGTAAATGATCAAAGTACCGAATTGGCAACGTTTGAATATGAGAAAAAACATCTTCCCTCATAATTTGAATAATTTTGTTCGCTGCCTTCTGCAAGAAGAACTGCTTTCCGTATGCAAATAATGACACGACTACTAATAAAGCGAAATAGCCACCACCAAGTAATAATAGACGGTTTATTTCTGGTTTATAAAATGCAAACACTTCTTCTTTCGTTAATGCTTTCGCTTTATACACTTGCACCGCCTTACCATTTTGAACGGTAATCATATCCCCTTTTACAGTCCGTGACCCTTCCGCATTTACTTTATTCGGTACAAAATAATATTGAAAACCGACTTGCATTACGCGTACTTCTTTTCCTTTTTTCTCGCCTTGTTCAAAGCGATCACTTCGCTTATAAAAAGCCCCATTATACGAAACAGCATCTTCACTCTGTTCTGTTTCATACCAAGGTTTCTCTATCCCGACGATATGATCGTCAATCATCGTTTTAGCGACGAAAGGACCAGCAAGCTCTGCGATGACGAAAATAAATAACATTAACATCGCAGCAAAAATCGTCCCCTTCACTTTCATCGCGTATTGAAACAACCGTTTTGAAACGCTCATATTTTCACCCCACTATCCGCACTTTCACTTTCACCTTGTTGTCTTTCAAACTGCTCAGCATACCAGCCTCCCTTTTGGATAAGCTGATCATGCGTACCTTCTTCTATAACTGCGCCTTCATCCATAACGAGAATCCAATCCGCATGTTGCACTGCAGATAAACGATGCGTCGTAATAATCGTCGTCTTTCCGCTTCTTTCCGTTCTTATATTTTCAATGATCGCTGCTTCCGTACGAGCATCTACAGCTGATAAAGAATCATCCAAAATTAAAATTTCTGGATTTTGAATAACAGCTCGTGCAATCGAGATCCTTTGTTTTTGCCCTCCTGATAAAGAAACACCTTTCTCTCCAACGAGCGTTTCTAACCCTTCTGGTAAAAACTCTAAATCCTTTTTAAACGCAGCAATTTCAATTGCTTTCTCTAGTTCTTCTTCAGTCGCTTCCCTATTTCCGAATAAAATATTTTCTCGCGCTGTTTTTGAGAACAAAATATGCTCCTGCGGTACATAACCAATCCAGCCGAGTACATTTTCATTCGTCATTTTATCTAAAGTCACATCAGAAACTGCAATATCTCCATCTCCAAGCGGATATTGGCGAAGAAGCTGACGTACAAGCGTCGTTTTCCCGCTTCCTGTTTTTCCGACAACCCCTAGCGTTTCTCCTTGCTTTAATGTGAAAGAAACCTTTTTTAAATTTTCTTCAGTTGATGAAGGATATGAGAAAGACACATCATCAAACTGAATATAATCCGGCTCTTGCACAAGCTTTGGATGTTTCGGATTCTTTACATCTGGCTCATACGCTAACGTTTCATTCACACGGTCAAGCGAAGCATTTCCTCTTTGCATAACATTAATTAATTCCCCAATTGCAAACATCGGCCAAATCATCATCCCTAAATACACGTTAAAAGAAACGAGTTCACCAAGCGTCACCTTTGACTGGAACACAAGGTATGCACCGTACACTAAGCCGATTAAATAACTAAGACCGACAAGCATTTTCACAGTTGGTTGGAATAATGCATCAATCTTTGCTACCTTCATATTTTTTTCGTAGACGTCATCTCCTAAATGATGAAATCTTTCCTCGTCTGCATTCTCTTGTACGTATGCACGAATAACGCGCACACCAGCGATTGATTCAAGCACTTTATCGTTCATATCACCAAACGCATCTTGTGCAACTGTAAATCTTTCATGCAATTTCTTTCCATATATATTCATCGCATACGCCATAATTGGAAGCGGAATAAGCGCTGCAAATGTAAGCTCCCAACTAATTGTAAACCCCATCATAAAGACAATCGTAAGCATATATAAACTAGAATCCACAAGCGTTAATATACCAAAACCAGCTGTCATAGCGATTGCTTTCAAATCATTTGTCGCTCTCGCCATTAAATCACCAGTACGATTTTTTTGATAAAAAGTCGGCGTCATCTTAAGTAAATGCCCCATAAATTTAGAGCGCATCGTTTTCTCAAGTACGAATGCACCGCCAAACAATTGATGTTGCCATACGAAAGTAAGGCCATATCCAACGATCGTAACCCCTATTAAAATAAGAATAGACTGTATAATAGCTTCGTTCGATAACGTTCCTGTTTTTATGTTATCTATCGTAACCCCTAACACTTTCGGGGGAATCACTTCAACTATATTCACAATTAAAAGAGCTCCAATGGCAATACTATATCTCTTCCAGTGCTCCCTAAAAAACCATTTTAGCTTTAGTAATACTGATAACAATGTAACCTCTCCCTTCTCGTTCTCGTTTACCTCTCATTTCTTTATCCACTATCCAGACCTATCACATTTACATTTCGTAACCCATACAATCTCATCACATTTTTCCACCTTCCAAAGTTTTTTATCGGAACTAAACAAGGGAAAATAAACAAAAAAAAGCATACCGCCGCTTGACGATATGCACAGGAATGCATAAAAAGCGTACGTTACGATATACGCAACGTACGCTTCTTATAAGACAAAGATGCCCTATATATCCGTACGGGTTGCGTAATGATATGAATGTTTTCTGCCATTTAACAGAGCTAAGCCCATTACATTTACGATTACAATCATTACGCACACCCCTTTCATTTATTTTCCATTTATAATCTTACAACTTTATTGAGTATTCTGTCAATTATTTTTTCACACTTTAAATAAAAATATATGATACACCATTTTGAAATAAGGGAATGTTCTGTAAGAAAGGGCATACAAAATAAAAAAAGAATAAGAAATCGTTTTCACAAACATTTCATTTGAAAAATGTTATCAAACCCCCTACAATCACCTTATACTCACTCTTACAAGTTGCTATTTTAGGAGGACTAATCATGACAACTAGCAATACGTACAAATTTTATTTAAACGGAGAATGGAGAGAAAGCTCTTCAGGAGAAACAATCGAAATTCCATCTCCATACTTACACGAAGTAATTGGACAAGTACAAGCAATTACTCGCGGAGAAGTAGATGAAGCAATTGCATCTGCAAAAGAAGCTCAAAAATCATGGGCTGAAGCTTCCCTACAAGATCGCGCAAAATACTTATATAAATGGGCTGATGAGCTCGTAAATATGCAGGATGAAATTGCCGATATCATTATGAAAGAAGTCGGTAAAGGATATAAAGATGCGAAGAAAGAAGTTGTTCGTACAGCTGACTTCATTCGTTACACGATCGAAGAAGCTTTACATATGCACGGAGAAAGCATGATGGGCGATAGCTTCCCGGGCGGTACAAAATCTAAGCTTGCGATTATCCAACGCGCACCACTTGGTGTTGTATTAGCAATCGCACCATTTAACTACCCAGTAAACTTATCTGCTGCAAAACTTGCACCAGCATTAATTATGGGTAACGCTGTTATTTTCAAACCAGCAACTCAAGGTGCAATTAGTGGTATTAAAATGGTTGAAGCACTTCATAAAGCTGGCCTTCCAAAAGGTCTTGTAAACGTAGCTACAGGACGCGGTTCTGTAATTGGTGACTACTTAGTAGAACAAGAAGGCATCAATATGGTATCGTTCACAGGTGGTACAAACACAGGTAAACATTTAGCGAAAAAAGCTTCAATGATTCCACTTGTATTAGAACTTGGTGGTAAAGATCCTGGTATCGTTCGTGAAGATGCTGACTTACAAGATGCTGCAAACCATATCGTAAGCGGTGCATTCTCTTACTCTGGTCAACGTTGTACAGCTATTAAACGTGTACTTGTACACGAAAACGTAGCGGACGAGCTTGTTAGCTTATTAAAAGCGCAAGTAGCTGAACTATCAGTTGGATCTCCAGAACAAGATAGCACAATCGTTCCATTAATCGACGACAAGTCTGCTGACTTCGTTCAAAGTTTAGTTGACGACGCTGTAGAAAAAGGTGCTACAATCGTTATCGGTAACAAACGTGAGCGTAACTTAATTTACCCAACATTAATCGATCACGTAACAGAAGAGATGAAAGTTGCTTGGGAAGAGCCATTCGGCCCAATCCTTCCAATCATCCGTGTTTCTTCAGATGAACAAGCAATTGAAATTGCTAACAAATCAGAGTTCGGTCTGCAAGCAAGTGTCTTCACTAAAGACATTAACAAAGCATTTGCAATTGCTAACAAAATCGAAACTGGTTCTGTTCAAATTAACGGACGCACAGAGCGCGGCCCTGACCACTTCCCATTCATCGGTGTAAAAGGTTCAGGTATGGGCGCACAA
The DNA here is from genome assembly GCF_051915185.1 of Bacillus cereus group sp. MYBKT14-1. Taxonomy (NCBI): domain Bacteria; kingdom Bacillati; phylum Bacillota; class Bacilli; order Caryophanales; family Bacillaceae; genus Bacillus; species Bacillus cereus group sp. MYBKT14-1. The sequence goes on from NZ_JBQAEF010000006.1 coordinate 193,936, forward strand.
GGTATTCGTAAGAGCCTTGAGTCTATGACACGTGAAAAAGTAACTGTATTAAACTTAGTTTAATCTTATAAAAAGAAGCTGATCTATAAATAGATCAGCTTCTTTTCTATATAAATACTTCCAAAAACGAAGTATTTCATTCTACTTCCGATTTGGTTTTCCAAATCGAACTAAAACATGCCATAATAATTTTAATTCCTGAAGCACTTCTTCATAAGTTCCACGATCACTCCAAGATAATGGATTGCACTTCAAATCCACTACAGCAGAGCCAATTATATTTGCATCGATACAATGATTCCGTGCAATGCGTCTTGCTAAAGATGGCATTTTTGAACCTCTAAAATCCATCGGAACTTCGTCTACCGCAAGTACAAAACCGATGTGCCAATACAAATCAATAGCATACTTCAGGCAAATTTCTTCTAAAACTCTTCCTACATCCGTACCCTTAAATGAAGGATCTGCAACAAGCGCTTCCACGTCTTCTTTTAGAGAAATCTCTCCATGAATCTGCGCTTCAATATAATGATTAAGATTACGGGCTGGCTCTTTGCTTACTACATCTATAAACGGCCCTTTCAGATTAGCCAGTAAATGATTAATTAATATTGTTGGAGTCAAATTTCCTTCACCAATTGCAAAATCTCTTACGAATGTCTCTTCCAAAAGAGCAGCTAAAATCATATCAAACTCCTCATAAGTCCCCTTTTCTTTCGGATCTTGATGCGAATCTAAATATGTATATGTAGAACGCGAAGAAACTTTTGGAGATAAGAGAAAATAACAGGAACCAAAACGCGGAGCTGGCCCATCTGGATGTAACATTAAATTTAGCGCTCCGTATTTTGGACGTTGATCATTCGTTACGCCTTCTAATTGATATGCCCCTCCAAATATTCTCTTTTCCCAAAGGTCACGTTCACCACCAGGATAAGCAGATACGCTTCCATTAGATAGCAATGTTTCAAACTGACTTTTATATACTCCTTGCTCAAATAGTGCTTCAGCAACACTTTTCTTACTCGAATCTAGTCTGTCTGGATGAAAGTGTAAAGCAATCCTTGCGTGAGATTTTAAATTAGCGACAGCCTCTTCAAATATTTCATCTGTAATATTTGACATTTTAAGTATATGATTAATCGTTGCTTTAGCCTCACGTTTTTCGTTCTCTGCATATTTTGAAATATACTCCAAAGCAAATAATTGAGATCTTGATAATTCCATAATCAAACCTCTCCTTTAATTAAAATGACCTTAATCATTTCAATTAAAAGCTTATTCTTTCCTTCTTATGAAACGAACCTAATTTATTTAAAAACGTAATTTACTAAATCTTAATTATGCATACACGCATTTTTCATAGGCAAATGTATACATTCTACAGAAATTTGATACCCTAGCCATCGCTCAGCAATATGTTCAAATGATAAAACAGATCCCGTTGTAAAAAAACGATGCTTCGGATTCAGATTGTCAGACAAAATTCCTTTGTGCTGTAAAATGGTACTTAACTCTATCGCTGTTTCTTCTGCAGAACTAATAATCGTTACATCTTCTCCTAGTTCTCTTTTAATCACATACTCTTCTCTATAATCTGATTATTACTATATCCATTGACGTATAAAAATACATTTGTTACTCTTAAAGACGTTAATTTAATATTTAAATCCTCATTCGTATCTCGGTGAGGTAGAGGTTGCAATCATTAAGAGTATCATTTCAGGAGATGTAGTGGCATTGATGAAGGAATGAGAAAGGAATGGTTGCCGAAGTAAGTCGTGTCCACCATGCACGCTTGCTGGGTCTGCATTTAATAAGTGCAGAACTGTCACAAACGTTTCGTTTGTGGAGAGCTATCGAGAGGTATGTCGTGGGTTTCTTATAAGATAGAAAGCATGTAGCGGCAAATTACATGCTTTTTTTGTTTTGTTTGGGACTTCTCTTCCTAACTCAGGAAGACATACATATCTCCTCGCTTGACTTGGTTATACTAACTTTGGAGGTATTTTCTATGCAACAAAAAAAATGGGGCTTTTGGGTACTAACAGCTTTCGTTGTCGGTAACATGGTTGGCGCTGGTATTTTCATGGTGCCAAGTACGTTGGCACAAACAGCAAGCCCACTCGGTGTCACTTTAGCTTGGTTAACTACAGGGTTTGGTGTTTTAATGCTAGCTCTTGTTTTCGGTAATTTAGCAATTCGTCGTCCTGATTTAACGACAGGGCCACAAAGTCATGCATATGCTTTATTCTCAACACCAAAAAAGAAAAAAATGGCTGGCTTCAGTATGGTATGGGGATATTGGGTTGCAAACTGGGCAAGTAACGTTGCCATCATTACATCATTTGCGGGATATTTATCACTCTTCTTCCCAATTATGAAAGATACGCGACTACTATTTTCAATCGGCTCGTTTAACGTAGAAGTCGGAAAACTAATTACATTTACGATTTGTTCCATCTTACTTTGGGGAACTCATATTATATTAACAAACGGTGTAAGCGGAGCTGGAAAACTAAACTTCTTAGCAACAACAACGAAAGTAACTGGATTCCTTTTATTCATCGTCGTTACTTTATTTGCATTCGAAGCTTCTAAATTTGGACAATGGTACACACCGATGATCGATAAATCAGGTGTATCACACGGCCTTCTTTCACAAGTAAATTTAGCTGCTCTTACAACGCTTTGGGCATTTATCGGAATTGAATCAGCCGTTCTTTTATCAAACCGTGCTGTTTCTCCAAAAACGGTAAAACGCGCAACAGTTGCGGGATTACTTATTACAGTTGCGATTTACTTAGGAATTACAATTTTAACAATGGGTGTACTTCACGTTGATACATTACAAGCTTCAGAACGTCCGTTAGCAGATGCATTAAATGCTGCAATGGGTCACGGTGGCGGGAAACTGATGGCATTACTTGCTCTTACTTCCCTGTTCGGTTCGATTTTAGGCTGGATTTTATTAAGCTCAGAAGTACCATATCAAGCAGCAAAAGAAGGTTTCTTCCCTTCCTTCTTCGCAAAAACAAACAAAAAAGGAAGTCCAATTTATTCATTACGATTAACAAACATTATGTCGCAAGTGTTCTTATTCTCAACATTATCAGGAACAATTGCGGAAGCTTATACATTCGTTATTACCGTATCGACACTGGCCTACCTCATTCCATATCTCGTTTCACCAATCTTCCAGTTAAAACTAGTCGCAACTGGTGAAACATATAAAAATGAAATGCGGGCAAGAATTACAGATGGCATAGTCGCAGTTATCGCACTTTGCTACGCACTATGGGTTATTAAAACCGGCGCATCCGATATAAAAACGTTCCTTCTCGGAATTGGTTTATTCGTAATCGGATTTGCTTTCTATCCATTAATGAATCGTGATCAGAAAAAAAATAACGAAAAGAAAAACGGGCAAGTTGCATAACGCAATTTGCTCGTTTTTTCTTTTGTAAAACATATATAATAGAACAAAGAGGTGAAAAACATGTCAATCGAATCGCTATGGAGCAGTCGCTTCCAACAACATATTCAAAATATCATTACATACTTTGCACGTATGATTAACGGTTTACTATATAGCTTTATCTTTATTTCATGCGTTGGTGCATATTATTATGCTCAGTTTCTAAAAGCATCTCCTTCTAAAGGAATATCTTTAATAATTATAACGATTGTACTTACATTCATTATAACGAGATGCCCTATCCGTACATTTATTCAGAAACCTGATGCTGTCTATTTACTAGCACTAGAAGAGAAATTAACATCTTATTTCAAAAAATCTCTTCTATACAATTACATCATTCAGCTTTTCCCATTGTTATTTACGTTCCTTATTCTCGTTCCACTTGCTATGCAATCATTGCAATTAAATGTACCTTTTTTATGTACAATCTTTATCGTGTTAATGATTACGAAAGCCTGGAACATGTACATACATTGGATGTGGCGTGATAGTCACGAAAAAAATATATGGCTAATCATTCGTATTACTTGTAACGCCCTAATCATTTACATGCTGTTTTATTCCGCAAATGTTCTCATATTGGGCGGACTACTCTTACTACTTGCTTTCCTACTTCTATATACGAAAAAACAGCCTACAAAACGAATACCGTGGGATTACATAATCGAGCAAGAAGAAAAAATGAACGTTCGTTTTTATCAATTTGCTAGCATTTTCACAGATGTTCCGCAACTGAATAAACAAGTAAATAAAAGAAAATGGCTTACAAATTGGATTGAACCTTTATTACATAAAAAACGAGCAATTTTCTTCTATTTACATACATTAGCATTTTTACGTGGAAATGATTATTTCGGTATATATATTCGCTTAGGATTGATCGGTGCTTTCGCCTTATATTTCATACCAAATATATACGTAAAAGGCTCTATCACTTACATCGTTCTATATATGATCTCTATGCAGCTCCGTTCACTATGGAAATATTTTTCGGGAAATATTATTGTAGCATTATATCCAATCCATACTGAAGAAAGGATGAAGCAATTTCTTCACTTAATCTTTATATTGCTAAGTATTCAACTCATTGTATTTTCGAGTGTTATACTCATTGCTACAGGTCAATTTTTACATATCCTTATCATTATGATTGTCGGGTTACTCTGGATCAAATTTATTATTGTACCAAAAACGAAGCAAAGAATTTCCGCATTTTAACGAAAAGAATTATCTTAAAAGCCAAGGAGAAAATAAATTTTCTCCTTGGCCTTTTTATTTTTTAATGTTAAACCTATCGTTCATACTTAATTAAAAACTTTAGGTATGTTACTCCTGTTTTTCTTAAGCATAGAGTGCTATACAAACTCCCTTTCTTCCCCTTAATGTTTTAGGGTTTAATTATGATTTTTACATACAAAAATCATAATACATGTTTACGTCCTAATAAAAAGGGTATCTATTAATTAACAGCGTAAAGGAGGGGCCTATATTGTGAATAAAAAAATGGAGCAATTGGAACACCACGTTACGGATAATCAACGCAAACATGCTTTAACAACAAACCAAGGAGTAAAAATAGCCGAGGATGAATTCTCTTTAAAGATGGGCTTAAGAGGCCCAACCTTAATGGAGGATTTCCACTTTCGAGAGAAAATGACCCACTTTGATCATGAACGAATTCCTGAAAGAATTGTTCATGCCCGCGGAGTTGGAGCACATGGTCATTTTCAGCTTTATGAATCTTTAGAGGCATATACGAAAGCAGATTTTCTTACTAACCCTTCAAAAAAGACACCTGTATTTGTACGGTTCTCGACCGTTCAAGGCTCTAAAGGATCCAATGACACAGTAAGAGATGTGCGCGGATTTGCCACAAAATTTTATACAGATGAAGGTAACTATGATTTAGTAGGTAATAATATGCCAGTATTCTTTATCCAAGATGCTATTAAATTTCCTGATTTTGTCCATGCAGTTAAACCAGAACCACATAATGATATTCCTCAGGGAGCTAGCGCTCATGATACATTTTGGGATTTTGTTGCGCACAATCCCGAGTCTACTCATATGGTTATGTGGCAGATGAGCGACCGGGCTATTCCGCGTAGTTTACGAATGATGGAAGGTTTTGGGGTTCATACATTTCGACTTATTAATAAAGAAGGAAAAGCCCACTTCGTAAAATTTCACTGGAAACCTACCCTCGGGGTTCATTCATTAGTATGGGATGAAGCTCAAAGAATTGCTGGGAAAAACCCTGATTTCCATCGTCAAGATTTATATGAAGCAATTGAAAAAGGGGATTATCCAGAATGGGAGCTTGGATTACAGCTAATTCCAGAAGAAGATGAGCATGCATTTGATTTTGATATTTTAGATCCAACGAAATTATGGCCGGAAGAAGAGGTTCCTGTAAAACTAGTTGGTAAAATGACATTGAACAAAAATGTTGATAACTTCTTTGCCGAAACAGAGCAGGTAGCTTTCCACCCTGGTCATGTCGTACCAGGTATTGATTTTTCAAATGATCCTCTCCTGCAAGGAAGATTGTTCTCCTATACAGATACACAATTATCTCGTTTAGGAGGCCCTAATTTTCACCAAATTCCTATTAACCAGCCCGTATGTCCTTTTCATAATAATCAACGTGATGGTATGCATCAAATGCAGATTCATCGCGGTCAAACAAGCTATCATCCTAATGGTTTAAATAACAATCAACCAGCAACCGTCCAAGCCGAACAAGGAGGATATGAACATTATCAAGAAAAGATTGATGGGCATAAAATTAGAGGGCGCAGTAAAAGCTTTCTTAACTTTTATTCTCAGGCTAAACTTTTCTACAATAGTATGAGCCCTATTGAAAAGCAGCACATAAAAGAAGCTTTTTGCTTTGAAGTTGGGAAGTGTAAATCAGACATGGTGAAGGCAAATGTAATTGCTCTCCTAAACCACGTCGATCGTCAATTAGCACAAGAAGTCGCTAACATTATTGGAACTCCTTTACCTAAGGAAAATCACGAAGTAAATTCAGATGCAAAATCACCTGCACTAAGTATGTCTAACACTATTTTTAAAGCTGACTCCAAAAATGTTGCAATTCTATTGAATGGTGACCCAAGCGTCTCCCTTCTGTCCGAATGGATTCAAGCTTTTGTACAACACCGAATGAACTATAGCATCATAGATAATAAAATTCATCAATTTAATGATTCCATTAAAGTAACGGATACTTATACAACAGCAGACTCTGCACTTTTTGATGCAGTATTAGTGTTTAGTAGTGAGTCTGTCATTCACCTCCCTGTTTTAGAATTTGCAGAAACTACTTTTAAACACTTTAAACCGATAGCCTATGTCCTTAGCGATCCTCATGCTTTGGACCATAGTAAGATTAAACTGGATGGAGCAGGAATTTACAACTTAACAAACACTTCAATTGAGTCATTTATAGAAGGCATTGCCCAAGGACGATTCTGGAACCGATAATATAATATAAGGAGCGGATTAGAATGAGTAAAAAAATTGCTATTTTAATAACGGATTATTTCGAGGACACAGAATACACAGAGCCAGCAGAAGCTTTTAAACAAAAGGGATATGAATTAACAACTATTGAAACAGAAAAAGGGAAAACGGTACACGGTAAACAAGGAAAAAGTGAAATTGTAATTGATAAAGGTATCGATGATGTTTCTCCAGAAAACTTTGACGCACTCTTCATACCAGGCGGATTTTCTCCAGATATACTTCGTGCGGATGAGCGTTTCGTTCGCTTTAGTAAAGCATTTATGGATACGGAAAAACCGGTTTTCGCTATTTGTCATGGACCTCAGTTACTCATCACTGCACAAACACTTGAAGGACGTGATGTAACTGGATATAAATCTATTGAAGTGGATTTAAAAAACGCTGGCGGAAACTTTCATGACAAAGAGGTTGTCGTATGTCAAAATCAGCTAGTAACAAGTAGACAGCCAGAGGACATCCCAGCGTTTATCGAAGAATCGTTGCGTATATTAGGATAACTAACCTCCTTTTATTTACATGAAAATAATTAATCAGTGGGGTTTTATTCATCCCCCCACTGATTAATTAGCCCTCACCAACTGGTCGTTTACAGGCAATCCGACCACCACAAATAGCAGGATAAATAAAAAAGGGGGGAATCCAAAAGTTCAGTTTTAATAATCTTTTGGATTCCCCCCTTTTCTCGCCCCAAAATTCCTTATCACTTTTCATAGGCATTTCTCATATAGTGAAAATGACTATATAATTCCTATCCATAAGTTAAATAATGATTTCGCACATATATAAATACAAAAGATGGGAGCCTTATTTATGAATAACAATCCACCTTCAACGCCCCAAGACAACTCCGAAAACAATAGCCGTGATATTACACTGCCAACATTAAGGGTCATCGGACTCGTCGTCCTTATTAGTGGTTATATCCTCGTTGCGCTCTCTGAAGTAGGTGAGCTGAAAACCTTATTAACAAATCCGAATGCTAACCCTGATTTAGCTGAAGTTGACCCGTTTTAAAAAGAATAACATATCACCCTTCCTAAAAAAACGTAACAACTGATTCATTCAGCTGGGCAAATTTTGCGAAGTTATGGATAGAGTCATCCCCGCATTAAATACGGGGATGACTCTAATTATTGAATAACTTCTTCTAAATGATTCTTCAAGTTCCCTAAATACTTCTCTATATCCGGATTCTTCACCACATCATAACAAGCAAAACTCTTTAACGGACTCATCCCAAGAAACTTTTGCACGCGGTGTAAATGACTAAGCGCTGATTCTAAACTTTCTCCTTCAAAGAACTTCGTCTTATCTCCAAATGCTTTTTCAGGTGCATTCCAAGTTGTAGAGAACATATACTCTTTCTCTTTTAATAAACCACCTGTTCCATATTCATCTGCACCTTTAAAGAACAAACCGTATTCATACACTTCATCCATATACGTTTTAAATAATCCTGGAACACTAAACCAATAAATTGGTGTTTGATAAATCACAACATCAGCCCATAAAAATTTATCTTGTTCTTCTTTTATATTGTATCCATCTTGAATCGTTGTTGTTTTCACTTGATGGCTCTCGCTTAATACCGTCACCATATGATCCACTAACGTTTTATTTAATCGTCCTTCCTTTGTACCGTATTTTTCATGTCCATTTATAATAAATATATTTTTCATCGTTTTTCTCTCCCCTACTCTATTCCTCGTTTATTAACCCAAGTTGCTGTTTCAACGTAAGATTATCTTCTAAATGCCAGTCTTCCGTAATCTTTCCGTCTTTCACATGCAAAATATCTATTGCAGAAAAGCTAATATTTTTACCATTATGCGTTCCTGTAAAAGAAAGACGGGCTGTTACTTTATCACCAACAACCAATAAGTCTTCAATCTCGCAATGTATATCAGGCACAACTTTACGAAAGTTTTGCGCTGCAAACTTTAATCCTTCAATGCCTTGTGGTCGCCCTTTCGGCAATGTATTATCGAAGAAATCTTTAGTAACAGTCTGCGGAATAAGTTCCTCCTTACCTGTATCCCAAAATGCATAAAAACGCTGCGCCGCATGAACCATTTCTGTCGCTTCTTTTTTACTTAGTGAGGGATCAATTGTCATTGCTTTTGGCTTTGGCATTTCTTTTAATAACTGAACTTCAGTTTTTTGTTCCGCGCCGCATGCTACAAGCACAATACAAATAACAAACAAACTAAGAAATCCAAGTAACTTTTTTATCCCCATGGAAATCACCACCTCCTTATATAAATCCTTTTGTTTCGTATTGCTATTGTATATGCACTAACTTTATTTATGGAAGTAGTGATATTTTTTTCATATAGTTACCAAAAGTATAGTTTTGTGATACTATAAAGCAAATTCATCCAAAAAAATTTTATGGAGGCTAGTTCCATGAACAATATAGATCCAGTTGAATTAACGAAAGGTTTACCTGGCATACCTTGTCCTATCGCTAAAACGCTTGATGTAATTAGTACAAAATGGACGTTTTTAATCATTCGTGATCTTCTTATCGAAGGAACATTACGCTTTAGTGATTTACAAAAATCAATGAATGGTATTAGTCCAAAAACATTATCGCTTCGACTAAAAGAATTAGAATCGCAAGGCATTATAACGAGAAAAGTATATCCAGAAGTTCCGCCTCGTGTAGAGTACACATTAACGGATAAAGGAAAGCAATTAGAGGGGATTTTTATTGAATTAAAACGGTTTGGATTAAGTTTATAAAACAAAAACCCCTTACCGTCGTAAGGGGTTTTATTACTTCGCAAAACTTTCAGCCAACTGTTTCTCTCTCCACATAAATGTAATAGCGAGACCAACTATTAAAACAACTCCTGAAAATGCATATGGGTAATGAATGTTCATATCAAATAATATTCCGCCCATCGCTGGTCCTGTAATATTTCCTAAACTCGTATAAGTCGAGTTCATCCCAGCAACGAATCCTTGCTCTTTTCCAGCTGCTTTTGATAAAAACGTCGTTAAAGCTGGACGAAGTAAATCAAATGCTAAGAAAATGAAGCAAGTGACGAGAAGTACAATCCAATAATTAAAGACTACAGTTGAGACGAATGCTAATACTGCACCTACAATTAAACATATTTGGATTAATACTTTCTCACCGAACATGTCTACCAATTTGCCAAACATAAATACTTGCACAACTACCCCAAAGATTGAACTGATTGTAATAATTGCTGCAATATCTTTCGGCGAGAAACCAAATTTATGATCTGAGAATAAGCTAAACACTGTTTCATACGCTGATAATCCGAATGCGAGTACAAATACGATAATAAATGCAATTGCATACATTGGATTTAATGATTTCTTTAAATCACCAATAAAACTTGATTCTTTCGTATTAGAAGAAATCTCTGCAAGTTCTTCTTTCGTTAACGGTTCTTTTAAAATAAAGATTGAAATCACACATGCTATAAAAGCAATTGCTGCTGCAACGAAAAACGGCACACGTATACCGTATTCTGCAATAAATCCGCCGATTCCAGGCCCTATAATGAATCCAGTACTAATAGCCGCAGATAAGTATCCCATCGCCTTTGGACGTTCCTGAATAGATGTAATATCCGCAACATATGCTGTAACACCAGGCATAATAAAAGCAGCACTAATTCCGCCTAATACCCTTGCTACATAAAGCATCCATACATCTTTTCCCAATCCAAAAAGAAGCTCTGAAACACCAAAAATAAATAATCCAATGATTATCATTTTCTTCCTACCGTAAAGATCAACCCATCGGCCTGTAATAGGTGAAGTAATGAGCTGTGCCATTGCAAACACTGCAACGAGATAGCCCATCGTCTTCCCAGTTAAATGCATATCATTCATAAAGGACGGCATAACCGGAATGATTAATCCAATCCCTAAAAAAGCGATAAATATATTACTCAAAAGAATAACCAATACCATCTTTTGTTCTTTTATCGGTTTCTTCACTTTTTAACACCTCTTCCCGTAAGTTCCTCTCAAAAAATAATGCCCAAGAAGCTTTTTCTTTATCCTGCTCTTTGCGGGCTAGTAATGAGTGAGGATGCCTCCACTCATTAGAATTTCACTCTATCCTTCTACACATACATAAGTATTAGGTGAATGACTATCATTCAGTTTTCCTCGAAAATGAACCTACCTTTTCAGACAGGTTCATCTTACTACTTCTTTATATGTAGTGCATGTGTTAAAAAATCTAGTACTTCTGCCTTTTGCAAATCCACTTGCTCATCATCTTTATGATCATATAAATAAACTTGTTCCGCTGCTGATTCAACAAGAGCGATAAATAACTTCGCTGTTCTCTCTGCGTGAACCGAATCACGAATTTCACCGGCTTCTTTCGCCTCACTTAAAAATTCGCTTAACCACATATAAAGAGGCTCATACACAGCTTCCCACTCTTTTATATGTTCAGTAGATGCAAGACCTGCATACATTAAAGCTTGTATTTCACGGTATTCCTCTATAAAGTGAAACACCGCATCGATTACTTGTGCCACTTTATTTGAAAAAGGTACATCTTTTTGTACTTTTTCTTTCACTGCAAGTATCATCTTTTCAACCATCACTTCTGCTATTGCAGGCATAACAGATAGCTTAGAAGGAAAATATAAATAGAAAGTTCCTTGCGCAATGCCAGCTAATTTCACGATATCAGAAATCTTCGTTTTTTCGACGCCCTTTTCCTGAAACACTTCAATAGCTGCATAGACAATTTTCTCTTTTTTATTCATCATCTAAACCCTTTCACACGCATATTGAATGACTGTCACTCATTTTATAAGATAATCGATTGTACTGTCAATGATAGTGAACTCTAAGAGGAAATCATTTTTTTATAATAAAATCTCCTAATAAACAATTAGGAGATAAAAATACAATATATCTTTAAGAAAGTGCCTTTAATCCTGTCACTCCACATACAATAAGAAACACACTAATAATACGCGCTTTACTTTTCGACTCCCCAAACAAGAACATGTTTAATAAAACGGCACCTGCTGTTCCAATACCGATCCAAACCGCATACGCGACACTGACTTGTAAGAATAAGAAAGATGTATACAAGAATGCGAAGGATGTAGCAAACCCGCCTATATAAATCGCACCATTGGCCAATGTCTTATCTTTACTATACATTTTAAGTCCTATCACACCGACTATTTCACTAATTGCAGCACAAAATACGAAAAACCAACCCATCTTTAAGCAGCTCCTTCCACAGTTTCTTCTTTATTATCAGCTAGCTTTAAACCGATAACGCCGGCTACAACCATCACGATAAAAAATAACTTCCCTACACTGAAACTTCCGCCGAAAAGAAATACATCCATTAAAAAAGTACCCACCGTACCAGCTCCGGCGAAAACAGCATATACAGTCCCTGTTGCAAGATATTCACACGCTTTAGAAAGGAAGTGAAAATCAACAGCGATAACTCCTAAAATAATAATCCAATGCCACCAAGTATTAGCCGTATTAAAACCAAACACCCAAAAAATTTCAAAGATACATGTTAATATGACATATAACCATGCTCTATTTTTCATACCTCTCACCTCTCATGACTGACTTTCAGTCATTTTTATTTTAAAAAAATATACTCTTTCATCAATACTATATAAACCAATATCATCCTCATTTACCATTGTATTTGTTCCATTTTTAAACTAACTACATCTTTTTACACGAAAATGACTGAATGTCATTCATGCATATTGTACATGAACATTTTAAAAACTGTCAATGGCGAAAGTTTATTTAAAATTTCTTTCATCTGATTTGTATATTTCTTAATAATCTGTCAATACTGCTAGTAACATAATATTTTCTCCACTCCCCCTTGGAGAGATCCCTTGAATGGAGCAGTTAGCTTTTGCTAGCTGCTCTTTTTTATTTATCCGCACACTATGATGAAATACTCATAGATCAAATCCATTTTTCATCACATAACAACATCTATTTATTTTCCAATGAGCTTTTGTAAGCACGAATTTTATTCTCGAGCATCTTCTCTGTAACTTCTAAGTTTTCTCTTTGAATCTGAATAGATTTCCTATGATCTTCTAGGAGCTGTAAACGAGCTTCTGTTGTATGCTCCCCTTCTGTATATAATCTAGCGTATTCTCTTATTTTCGCTATTGGCATTTGCGTTTGTTTTAATTTCATTACAAACTGCAACCACTTTATATGTGACTCTTCGTAAAGTCGATTTCCATTTGTATCTCGATTTGCAATTAATATATTTTCCTTTTCATAATAACGTAGTGTATGTGTGCTCACGCCTAATAATTTTGCTACCTCGCTAATTGTGTACATACTAAAACTCCCTCCACATGCTTACTCTCATATATTTTATGACCTTATCAAATTTATAAAAAACATTTGACTTAGAGTATACTCTAACAAATACAATCTAACCATAATAAATTCATTTGAACTTAGGGGGATTTTATATGAAATACACTGTTATTACTGGCGCAAGTTCCGGAATTGGTTATGAAGCAGCTTTAGTATTTGCATCTCGCGGAAAAAATTTAGTACTTGTAGCTCGAAGACAAGAAGAATTAAACGAATTAAAATTGAAAATTAACGAAATGCATCCAGAATTGGATGTTGTCATTCGAAGAACTGATTTATCTATTACTGAAGATGTTTATAAACTTTATGAAAGCCTACAATCTTTTCAAATTGAAACGTGGATTAACAACGCAGGTTTTGGTAATTTCGCCTCAATTGCTGAACAAAATTTAAATAAAATCGAGACGATGTTGCATGTCAATATAGAAGCACTAACAATACTCTCTTCTCTTTTCGTTCGAGATTATTCAAAGGTTGACGGAACACAGCTTATTAACGTTTCATCGGGAGGCGGATACACGATTGTTGCTGATGCTGTTACGTATTGCGCTACGAAATTCTATGTAAGTGCATTTACAGAAGGGCTGTCTCACGAACTGAAAGAACAAGGCGCAAAACTGCAAGCAAAAGTTTTAGCTCCTGCTGCAACTGAAACAGAGTTCGCGAAGCGTTCATTTGATATTGATGAATTCCAATATGATAATGTTGTACCAAAATTCCACACTGCAAAACAAATGGCACAATTTATGCTCGACCTTTATGATAATGATAAAGTTGTAGGAATTGTCGACGGTTTAACGTATAACTATGAACTTAAAGATCCACTTTATAATTTTGCCGTGAGACAAAAGAATTCAAATTCTTAATAACCTGTCCATTTCTTATGGAAATATATGTTCCCACTATATATGTAAATAATAGTGGGAACTTTTTCTCTATAAAATTTTCATCCAACATACCGCACCATCGCCACTTCATCACAATAATCCACCTTTGGACAATGTCTACAATCAATCCATACTTTCTCTGGCAACGCTTCTTTATTTATAAAATCAAATCCACACTTTTGAAAAAATACTGTTTCATATGTTAAGGAAATTACTCTTCTTACATTTATTTTCGTAGCTTCCTCCATTACATGATTTACAAGCATACGCCCTATCCCTTTCCCTGCATATGTATGCGAAACTACTAACGATCGTATTTCTGCAAGATCTTCTCCTAATACATGCAATCCAGCAACTCCAACAATTCTCTCGTCTTCTTTCATAACATATAAACATTGCAAATATTGATAAAGAGACAAAAGAGAACGTGGTAAAACAACTCCCTCTTTTGCATAAACCTCAATAAGACTATAAATTTCTTTCACATCACTCGTCACTGCATTACAGATTTTCATATTACATCCCCTTGCCCCTCAATATTAATATTTATAACTTAAAATGAATTTTAATTCATAATTTTATATAATAATACATCTCTCTTTTCTCCTCGTCAATCAATTTATACAAACAAAAACCAAGCAATCTAATCGATGCTCGGTTCCTCATTTCGTATCGGCAATACCGTCGAATATTTAATTTCACGAAGTGCTAAACTTGTCTGTATCCTTGTAATACCAAGCTTATTCAACTTTCTAATAAACTGCTCTAGTTCTTTACGATCACGATTTGCAACCTTTAATAAATAATCGTACTCTCCTGTTAAACAGTGACATTCTAACACTTCCGGCATCGATTCTAATTCTTTCTCCAACACTTCCAACTTGTCAAATTGATGAATATTCGTACTCATAAAAATAAAACATAATAAATCAAACCCAAGCTTTTCTTGATTTAAAATCGCAACTTGCTTATCGATGAAACCTTCCCCATCCAATCTTTTTATTCTTGCATGCATCGCAGCCGGTGATAAATTAACGCGACGTGCCAGCTCTGCATTACTTACTTGTGACTCCTTCTGCAATATATCTAAAATTTGTACATCCAAATCATCCAACACTTTAATAACAGACGACTCCATTACAATTCCCCCTTTTTTCTTACCGATGATTATTCGAAAAAACACCTTATACCTTACAAAAAACTGAATATCATTCCGTAAATATCATTCGCAACTAAAGATTTTATCGAATTTTCACCATTATACAAAAGAATATATTACACAATAAAGAAAAATGCTAAAATTATTTACAATTCGTATTGATTACAAAAAAGGGGATTTTAGCATGCCTTATTTTTACGTCTTTTTACTATTACTAACGAGCTTATTATGGGGAGGAAATTTTGTCGTTGGAAAATCACTCGTCGATCATGCATCGCCGATGACACTGACAAATTTAAGATGGATGATTGCGATTGTTTGTTTATTACCGATGGTATGGTTTAAAGAAAAGAAAATCCTTCCACCACGTACCGCAATACTTCCTTTAATATTGATGGGAATTTCAGGGGTCGCTCTTTTTAACATCTTTCAATTTTTAGCATTAGAAAAAACATCCGCTACGAATGTAGGTCTTATCTCTACATTGAATGCAATTTCAATCGCATTATTTTCAGTATTATTTCTAAAAGAAAAAGTAAATACACTTCAAATCCTATCCATGATTCTTTCATTCTTCGGGGTTATCCTCGTCCTATTAAAAGGTGATTTCTCGCTTTTATTTTCACTACATTTTAATAGCGGCGATTTATGGATGATTGCAGCAGTTTGTATTTGGGGAATCTATTCTGTTTGTAGTAAATGGGCAACAAAAACAACTACACCACTTATGGCAACGTTGTACTCTGGTATTTTCGGCGTTATTTTATTACTACCGTTTAACATAGGTAGCTTCACTGTTTCAAATATAAATACTTCTTTCATCACATCACTTTTATATACTGGGCTTATTTCGACAGTTCTTTGTATGGTATTTTGGAATATTGGCGTACAAAAATTAGGCGCAACTACATCAGGTATTTTTCTAAACTTCAATCCAATTTTCACAGCCATTTTAGCATTCATATTCCTCGGAGAAGAATTAACGTGGATACAAATTTTAGGGACAATTGTCGTTGTAACAGGGTGTTATTTATTTTCTCATTTCAAAACTGTTGCCGTTCAGCCTGTTAGACCTTTAATGCGAAAACATTCTTAATGAAAAAACATCGTCATCTGGGTTAGCGATGTTTTTATTTACTCTTCATTTCTTTTATATACTGTTTTTCCTCTTCTGGCGATAAACGTTCCGTCGCCTTACCAGTATCTCCACCTTGAAGGCTCCATAAAAAGTTATGCTCCTCAACAGTTTGAGAAAAATCTCCTTTTTCCCATCTATTTATAATAGAAAATAACTTCATTTTATATTGAAAACCTGTACTATTTTCAATATCCCTTTTCACATTAGAAATTTCCTTTTTTGTCATCTCTACAAATCCCCATTTTTCAGAGGATTTTACCTTTTGGTGCACCATTTTATGCATAGTAGAAATAATTTCACCATCACTAATTTGCGGAGCTTCTTCTGCAGCTTTTTTCTCTTTTTCGTTTGCCGCTCGCTCGATTTGAATATTTTCATTTTCTTTTTCCACATATGCAAGCAATTTCTTTCCGCCAACTATAGAAGAGATGATTACCATAATGGTAATACATATACCTACAATCCATTTAAAAAGCATTAGCTCTTCATCGCTTCCCTAACAATATGACTATCTACATATTGCTTAAACTTCACGATTTTTCCATTTTCAAGCTGCCATACATGAACAAATTCTGCTTCAAATGATTTTCCTGTTTCTTTATAAACTCCAGAATACATACCTTCAGCAATAATTACATCTTTTCCGTTTACTTCATGATATGTATTTACACTTGCTTTATAATCATCCCATTCTGATCCTAAACGGCTAAATACATTTTTCATTATAGCTTCTACGCCTTTATATGTTCCGCCGTACGGGAAACCTTCTGCCTCTGTCCATTCCACTTTTTCAGAGAGGGCTTCTGCTAAATGCTTTGCATTCGAAGAAGCTGATCCTTCATACGTGCTTTGAATAATTTCTAAATTTGATTTAGGCATATTACTTCCTCCCGTTTATTTATTTTTACACAAGATGTAACCTATACAGTTACATCTTGTGTAAAAAAATATTTAAATTGTTTCATTCGTAATTCATTAGTTGTAATCATTATAGTTACAATAATTCTTCAAGTCAACAATTTATAAATAAAATTTACTTCGTTTTCATTACTTTCTCTTTTAAGAAACGATCTACATATCCTTCTGCTTTTACTACGAATAAATACGCACCCATTGATAATAATGCAAGATCTAATTCATATCCTGGATTCTTTCCATCTCCTAATAAACCTGCTGCTCCATTTACCTTTACGATAGCTCCAGCTAAAATAAGAGCGAATAACAATCCTACATATCGTACACCTAAACCGATAATTAATAATATACCACCAACTAATTCTACAGTTGCTACGCCGTATGCAAGGCCACCTGGTAAACCGATGCTTGTAAACCATCCTGCTACATTATCGATACCTGATTGAAACTTTGCTAAACCGTGTGCAAAGAACGTAACTCCTAACACGATACGAATAATTAAATTCCCAATATATTGATTCATTTTGAACTCTCCTTTTTGTTTTGTTATGGTGAACTTTTATTCACAAGTCAAAACAATACGGTATTTTATTTCATTCGTCAAATACTTTTTTAAAGAAAACAAAAAACATTATCCGTTTTACGGATAATGTTTTCCTACAAAATAGCGCTAATTCAAGCTTTTATTCTATCGCATAGAAAAATTTGAAACATTTTTCCAGCACCAATATAAGGCAGTAAAGAAACGTCCTCTTCCACAACCATTCCAACAACATTCACTTTCGCATCTACAGATAAATCATTTATAGCAACTTGCATCTCCCCTGCATATCTACCGTACAATTCATTATCAATTGTAATGCTGCCTTTCTTTCTTACAATTGTATGCATCGGCTGTAAAACCACTCTATTTCCTTCCCTTGATTCTACAGATCGAATAACATCACGAGCCGGATCTAGTCTATTTGTATGCACTTGCTCCACCACTTTTAATACTTCTTTATCAGTTATAAATGATTTGTAACGCAATGGAATAATCCCTCTACTCGCACTAGCTACTTCTTGCATACTTTCCAAACTTGCGCTTATATCTCCAATCAATACTTTATCAACACCACAATCTTGAACAAGTTCTAAGTACGCTTCAAGCGGGCGCATATTGCGATGTTTTTCTAACGTTGGTAACCCTTCATATAACGGACCTCGTTTTTCCGCATCTCCTGGAATAAATGCCATCGTCTTTATTCCGCACTCCTGTAAATATTGATTTTGCTTTTGTAAGAAGGACTTTGCTAGTCCTGTCTCTGGACGTGGGTAAAAATTATGCCATGCTTCTACATTCTCTACTCTTATATGTTCTGCAAGTAATTCTTTCCAAAATGGCTTTGTAATCGTACTCGCATTTAAAGCTACTTTCATCTTATGAGATACGCTTGCAATTTCTTTTGGCGCAATGCCGTAATCCATTCTTAAACCGGTAATGCCCCAGTCCAATAGTTCTTCCACATTTTCATATGTTAGCCCTAAATGGTGTAACGATTTTGGAGAAACATCAACCATTAACTCCATTTCATGTGCAAGAGCTTGTTTCCCTAATATTTGAATTAACTCTTTATACGTATTTGGATCATCTTCTGGAATGTGCAGTGATGTAAAAATAGATGTAAACCCATTTTCCTTCGCTACTTTTAGCCACTCTTCTTGTTTCTCTACTCGTTCTTTTGAAAGATAAATGGAAACTCCGATCATATAAATCTCCCTTTCTATTAATAGAAAAAGAGAAAGGAATCCCTTTCTCTATATGTTTTCTGCCATTTCTTCTTTAAATCCGAAGAAGTACGTAAAGATAAATCCGAAAGCATATGCAATTACTAAACCTAAGAAATAGAGTAAATATTTATTGTCAGCAATTAACGGAATTAAAGATAGCCCTGATACGCCAATTCCAAGAGAAGCTGTTTGCATAACTGCTTGGAATGCACCACCGACAGCCGCTCCTAAACAAGCAGTAATAAACGGTTTCCCAAGTGGTAATGTCACCCCGTATAATAACGGCTCACCAATTCCTAAAAAGCCAACTGGCAATCCACCTTTAATTACATTTCGAAGTCGTTTGTTTTTTGTTTTCACATAAATCGCAATTGCTGCGCCCACTTGGCCAGCACCAGCCATTGCGAGCACTGGTAATAAAGGTGTTACGTGTGTTTGATTAATAAATTCCATATGAATTGGTGTTAAACCGTGATGCAATCCGACCATAACGAGAGGTAAAAATGTTCCCGCAAGTACTGCGCCAGCAAATGCTCCGCCCATATTTAAAATAGCATTAATTCCGCTCGTAATACCATCTGATAAGAAACCTGCTAATGGCTGAATGGCTAACATCGTTACGATACTTACAACTAATACAGTAATGAGTGGTGTCACGATAATATCAACTGCGTTTGGCACTGCTTTTCGAACTTGTCTTTCCACTACAACCATAAGCCATGCTGCAAAAATAACTGCAAACAATCCGCCCCGTCCGGGCACTAATGCTTCACCAAACAATTTTACGTTTGCCATCGCCGGGTTGAAAATTAAAATACCAGCAATTGCCCCAAGAACCGGTGTCCCGCCAAATTCTTTCGCTGTATTCCAGCCGACTAAAATTCCTAAGAATGTAAAGATACCGCCGCCAATGAGTAGTAACATTTGTAACCACGTTGCATTTGGATCAGCACCAGCATTTTTCGCAAAGTTAGCAACCCCGTTTATAATTCCTGACGCAACAAGCCCCGGAATTAATGGGATGAAAATACTTCCTATTTTTCGTAAAAAGTTTTTCACCGGTGTATTATTTTTCTTCTTAATCTCTGATTTCATCTCTTGCCCAATATCTTCAAGGTGATGATCTGCTACCTCACCAATTCGTAGTCCTGTCAAACCTTCCATTTCAGCTGCTACTTTATTTACTGTTCCTGGACCAACGACAACTTGAAGCGTCTCATCTTCTATAACACCCATAACGCCTTCAACTTTTTTCAAAAGGTTCATATTTACTTTACTTTCATCATGAAGCGTTAAACGTAGTCTCGTCATACAATGAGCAATACTACGAATATTTTTTATTCCACCAAGTTGCTCCGAAATTTCCTTGGCCATTCTCTCTTCTTTCTTCATAATAGAATCCCCCTCCCTATTACTTTATAGTGCTTTCTTCACAAACCCTTTTGCGTATTTTAGTTTCTCCAGTGCTTCCCCATACTCACACTGCAACAACACCATAACAATGGCAGCTTTTACGTTACGTTCTGCCTTTTCATAATACTCTGCCGCTACTTCATAACTAGCGCCTGTTGCTTCCACAATAATTCGTTTTGACCGTTCTACTAACTTTTCATTTGTGGATTGAACATCTACCATTAAGTTTTTATATACTTTTCCTACACCAATCATCGAAGCTGTTGAAATCATATTCAGCACTAATTTTTGTGCTGTACCAGCTTTTAAACGCGTTGATCCTGTTAAAATTTCTGCACCTGTTTCTACTTCCACATTTAAATTTGCATATTTACTTATTTCAGCATTTTTATTACAAGAAATACTCGCTGTACTCGCTCCTACGCTCTGTGCGTATTTCAAGCCGCCAATTACGTAAGGAGTTCTGCCACTGGCAGCAATTCCAATCACTGTATCTTTCTCATTTAATCCAATACTTTTTAAATCTTCTTCTGCTAACTCTTCGCGATCTTCGGCACCTTCCACCGCCTTAGTAAACGCTTTCAATCCACCTGCTATAAATCCTTGCACCATTTTATCATCCGTGCCAAATGTCGGCGGACATTCCACTGCATCTAGGATACCTAAACGACCACTCGTACCAGCACCAATGTAAATTAAGCGTCCCTCTTCTTCAAAAGATTTAATAACAGTCTGTACAACCTTTTCAATTTGTTCTATCTCTTTTTCAACTGCTAACGCAACAGTTCGATCTTCTTCATTCATACTTTGCAATACTTCTTTTATGCTCATTTCATCCAGATTCATTGTTTTCTCATTACGATGTTCTGTCGATAAATTTTCTAACATATTTCCACCCTCTTTGAAATTATATTTCACACTTTTATTATAACTTTAAGAAACTAAAAATCAATAATCCTTTCTTATTTTATGAAATAAAATTTCACGACATGACATATTTGTGTCAAAGATAATAAAAAAGATGAGTCTCCTCATCTTTTCTTCTACTTTAACTTCCGTAACCGCAACGCTTCTTCTCGCGTCTCCATAAATTGATCCAATACTTTATTACCAATTCGATTGAAAGTAATAACATATAAAGCATCGATCATATTCAATTGTGTCATTCTCGAAGCAATACTCGCAATACGATGATCTTGTTCTACATCTGGCATACAAAGGCGAATATCCGCTTCTTTATATAGGGGTGATGATTGATCTAATTTCGTAATTCCAATAACAGTTGCACCTTGTCTCTTTGCATACTGCGCCATTTCAAGCACATCTTTCGTTCGACCAGATGTTGAAATCGCAACAAATATATCACCTTCTTTTAAATTCGTCACAAGTGGCAACATCATATGAAAATCAGATAGCATCATCGCTGTAAATCCAAGCCGCGTAAATTTATAAGCCCCGTCCATTGCTGGCGTAGCTGATCCACCTACTCCGTAAAATATAATTTTGCCCGCATTGACAATACGATCCGCTGCTTTCTCAAGTTCCCTCTTATCTATTGCAGTAACACTCGCCTCAATTGCAGCTTTATTCACATAAGTAACTTTATTAAATAAATCATACGGTCCATCTTCTGTATTCATCACTGAAAAATCGTTAATATTATAATCAGCAATCGTTAATTCACGAACGAGTGCTATCTTAAATGCTTTAAAACTTCCGATTCCAATCGATTTACAAAAGCGAACGACACTCGCTTCACTTGCTCCTGCATTCGTTGACACTTCTTTCGTCGTTAAATTCGGTACAATCTCTGCATTCTCCATTATGTACATGGCAACCTTCTTCTCAGCTGGTGAAAATTGATCCATATTACTTTCAATTTTAAATAGTAATGTTGAAGCTTTCACTATTTAACCTCCACTTCTTACGGTTGCGTTCACTTATTTTCTCTTGCTTCAAGAAGGTAATAACCATCATCGCCAGGAGGATGAAACACATTTACAATGCGATTCCCTTTTTGATAAACAGTTCTTTCCCCCTCTGTCCACTTCTTTTCCCAACCGTTCATCCAAATCGCAACATCAGGTAAAAAAGCAGTATATTTCAGCTTCTGACCATACTCACCATCTGCTTCTTCCGAAAAAATAGAAACCGGAAAATCTTTCACTTTTGATTCTTTCCATGCAGTAAATGGTATACATACTGCAATAAGTACGATTACACCGATAACCTTCTCCTTCGTAATCTTCACACTTCCCTCTCCTTGTCATATCACATACATAGATTTTACCATAATTATAAACCCTTCATGCTATATGATCATTGCTTTTGGGAATAAAAAAAGAGCTTACCTACATCAGATAAGCCCTTCCTGTCTATACAAAATATTTCTTCAAAAGTGGCGGTGTAATAATCGTCGTCAATATAACAACAATAACAATCGCTGTGAAATTTTCTTTCGCTAATAAATTCGCCGTAAGTCCATTTGCTGCGATGATAAGCGCTACTTCACCACGTGATACCATCCCCGCACCAATACTGATAGAAGATTGGCGATTAAATCCTGTCAGTCTTGCGCCTAAGCCGGATCCGATTAACTTTGTGAAAATCGCAACGAGAGTCATAATAATAATGAACCAAAGCTGACTTCCAATGCCTTGAAATGTAATTTCCATTCCGATACTTACGAAGAATACTGGAACAAATATTGCATAAGCAATCGGTTCAATTTTATGTTCCACTTCATGCTTATACTCTGTTTGAGAAATAGCAATTCCTGCTGCAAATGCTCCAATAATGCCTGCAATTCCCATCATTTCACTGTAATAAGAAAAAGAGAAACAAATAATAAGAGCCGCGCTAATTAACGCTTCTGTTACACGAAGCGGGACAAGCATTTTCATAATCCAAGGAACGACTTTCCAAGCAATAAAAACAATACTTACAAAGAAAATAATTTTCTTTACAATGACAAGTGTTATATTCACATCTTGTGTTCCTAAAAAACTCATTACAAATGCTAATAAAATAACGACAATGACATCATCAAATACGGCAGCACCTAAAATTGTTGTACTTTCTCTCGTATTCATTTTTCCTAGATCACGTAGCGTCTGCACCGTAATACTAACCGATGTTGCGCAAAGTAATAACCCTAAAAAAATGGCATGGGATTGTATTAATCCAAACAGCAATCCTGTTACATAACCACCGATGAAAGGAAAAATAATTCCACCGGCCGCTACTGCAAACGACGATTTCAAATTCCGATTTAACTCTTCTAAATCTGTTTCAAGTCCCGCCATAAACATAAGTAACAAAACACCAATCTCACTCAATTCATCAATCAGTTCAGAACTATTAATAATACCAAGTACAGCCGGACCGATAATAATACCGACAATTAACTTACCAAGTACAGAAGGCTGACCAAGTCTTACACTAATGTCACCAGCTAATTTCGTACAAAGTAAAATGACGACAAGTTCAAAATAAAATAACATAGCATCTGCTCCTACTTTAACTTTAATCAGTGGGTCGTTAACCCCCGTCCATTTCTGCAAGTAGTTTCCCCTATTGATCCGCATTTTATTTGTCATATTTTTATTTGACAAAATATTCTGAATTATATTAAGATTAATCCAGCAATTTTAAAAAACTACATACCATAACTGCACCTCCACTTCCTTACTTACTCTTTTTTAATGGGCTCATACTATAGTCGCAGTTATGGAAATGAAAAAACGGGGGGAGAGTCCAAAGTGAAGTCATTATTACGAAAAAAAGCGCTTAGTACTGAATCACCAAAGCAGCTAGCTAGAACATTAACTGCACTCGATTTAACATTTTTAGGAATCGGCGCCGTAATTGGGACCGGGATCTTTGTATTAACAGGTATTGTTGCAGCAAAACATTCTGGTCCTGGTATTATGCTATCATTCCTTATTGCTGCATTTACTTGTGCTTGTGTAGCCTTTTGTTACGCTGAATTTGCTTCTTCTATTCCTGTCTCAGGAAGTGTGTATACTTACGCATACATGACAGTCGGAGAAGTCGTCGCCTTCATCGTCGGATGGTGTTTAATGCTCGAATATTTACTTGCAGTCGCGGCAGTAGCTGTCGGTTGGTCTGGTTATTTGCAATCATTACTACAAGGGTTCAATATACACCTGCCCGCCATAATCGCCTCGGCCCCCGGCGTAGGAAAAGGTGGTCTCATCGATTTACCTGCTGTCTGTATTTTACTTCTTATTACGGGCCTTTTAAGTTTTGGTATACGCGAAAGCGCACGCATTAATAATATTATGGTTCTTATTAAGTTAGCCGTTATTATCGCTTTTATCGTAGCAGGTGCAAAATATGTAAAACCTGAAAACTGGACACCGTTCATCCCATTCGGATACGACGGTATTATTACTGGGGCTGCCACTGTGTTCTTCGCCTTCTTAGGATTTGATGCAATCGCAACAGCTGCAGAAGAAACGAAAAAACCGCAGCGTGACTTACCAATTGGTATTATCGGTTCTCTTCTTATTTGTACTGTTTTATATATGATCGTATCTTTCGTTTTAACAGGTATGGTTCCTTATACGCAATTAGACGTTTCTGATCCAGTTGCATTTGCATTGCATTTCGTTGGTGAGGATACAATTGCAGGACTACTCGCTGTTGGAGCGATGACTGGAATGACAACCGTTCTCTTAGTCGTTATGTATGGACAAGTTCGCGTTTCGTATGCGATGAGCCGTGACGGTTTACTTCCAAAAGCGTTAGCACGTGTAAATAAAAAAGTAAAAATCCCTTTATTAAATACGTGGATTACTGGCGTTGTTGCTGCTTTATTAGCAGGCCTTTTAGACTTACATTTGCTAGCGAATTTAGTAAACATCGGTACGTTAACAGCCTTTACATTCGTTTGCTGCGCAGTACTTATTTTACGAAAAACACACCCTGATTTAAAACGTGGATTCCGTACACCTTTCGTACCTGTATTACCAGTTGTCGCGATTCTTTGCTGCTTATATTTAATGATCAATTTGTCTAAAACAACATGGATTAGCTTTGCAGTTTGGCTTATAGTCGGCTTATGCTTCTATTTCTTCTACTCTAGGAAACATAGTCATTTAGCTATTGAAAAAACAAATGATGAAAAGAAAAAAGCATAACAAAATAGCTCGCCGTTTTAGCGGCGAGCTATCTTTCTGTACTATTATATTTTTTCGTCAACGATTGTAAAATGAAAAATATGCCGATGCAAGCTGTAAACCATGCCCAATTTCCTATTGGCGTTGCGTATTTCACAATTCCAATACCTACAAGCAATAGGAAAATAATCACCTGATATATGAGCTTCCACTTTTGCATATATTCCCTCCTTTACTTCGTTCCCTTCTTTTTATTCTTCCAGGCATTTAAACTATCAAAGAAGAAATTAATAAATAACGTGCCTAAACCCGCTAATAAAAACGTCATTAAAAATAAAACCCATATACTTTTTTCTTTTAAGAAATAATATCCTACAAGGAGCACAACCGCGATCCATACATATTCAAGAATTCTTTTTAGCTTTTTCTGTTCCAAATTATTCGCTCCTTTATTCTATGCTATTTTTAGTATAACAAAAAAGAAGCCTATCATGATAAGCTTCTTTTCTTCTCTCTTACTTGTTTATGCTTTTTTCAACGAGTGAAATTGCATATTCCATCGTACGATTCATTGTTTCTACCTGTGTATCTTTTACTTTTACATCTTTCACTACAGCTTCGGCCACTGTAATTTTTTGACTCAGTGCTTTCACTGAACCGTCCGTTACATTTGCATCTTGCGCTTTTTTCACTACTACTTTTGCAGATTCAATATTGATTTGTAATTTTTCTTTCGGTGTTTTCGGTTGTTCTACTACTTTAGATTGTACAAATGTTACATTAGCTGTTTTTAATTCGTTATATGTTTGAACGATTTGCTTTCCCGTGCTCCCTACATTTTCAAACACTTGTTTTGCATTATTATAGCTTTTCTCTAGTTCTTGAAATGCTTCCTTTGAATATTGACCTGGCTTATCACCAAACTCATACGTACCAGCTAACACTTCTTTCCCTTTTCCAAGCTCTTCATATAACGCGTTCACTTGCTCTAATTTCGTACGGTTAGAAAACTCATTGTACGCTGCTAATACTTCTGAAGAACTTAACGCTTTACTATATAATTTCGCAAGCGCGATTTGTCCATTTAACGGAATGCCACCATTTCCATTGCTATCAGGATCCGCTCCAAGTGCAAATGGTACATTTGGATGATACACTTTCCCTGTAGCTGGTTGGCTATTTACTTTTTTACCATCGACATAAATAGCTACTTCACTTCCGTTATACGTTCCTGTTAAATGATACGTTTTGTTCGCTTCTAATTGAACTCCAACACGTTTATAGCTGCCACCAATGTGAGCCCATAATTCAACATATCCACTTCCTGTAGACTCAAATCCAATTCCGCCGCTCTCTGTATTTTGCAAAATACCTTGGCCACGGATTTGATTCATTGAAAATACCGTTTCTAACGTAAATGTATTTACTACTTTCTCTTTTTGTGCTGCTGAAAATGGAAGGTATCCAAATGTATTAGATTGTCCGTTTAACTTCATAACATTCTTTTTCAATGCTTTATCATATTCAATAGTCACATTGCCCTTCACATCACCTTTTGTACCAAATGGTGAATTGTCTTTAAATGTACCATCTGCAAAATTCACATCGAAAACATCAGCCTTTGGCACTTTTACATTCGGATCAATATTATCTTTTTTCGTAGTAATTTCTGCCGTTAAAGGCTGCGCACTTTCATTACCAAACGAATCAATTGCAACAACTTCAAGTGTATATGTTTTCCCGCCATCTAACCCTGCCAGTGTAAACGTAAGATCTTTCGGCACTGGATCACGATAAAACTCTGAGAATGCTAACAATTTATTCTTTATTTCTCCCGTTTGCTTATCTCTAGCTTGTACACGATAAGAGTGAACAAGAAGATTGTCCAATGCTTGTGGGAATGTTACTGTTGCTGCATTTTCTGTTACATTTGATACTGATAACTTCGCATCTGTCGAAAAAGATGGTTTTTCTTTATCACGATCTTCTACATGTGTAAAAGTTTCTTTCTTTGCTGGTAATTTAATTTTCCAAGGCTCACCTGTCCAAGAATTTGTATGGAAATCACGACGATTAATCGTTACTTCTTCATCATCTACTTCTACTAATAAACCTTGGCTTAATGTGCTAGCTCCTGGGGGGATATTCCCTTGTACTTTACCACCTTCAACTTCCATATAACTTATAGAAGATGTACCAACTGATGTAAAGTCTTTTTGATGAATCGATCTTGGATCATCTAACGGATAATGTGAATGACCTGAAAAAGTAATAGCCTGCGGATATTCTTTTAATACCGCATTAATTTTTGCACTATCTTGTGTTCCCCATTCATGACTACCGTATACTGTCTCTTTAATGTGTTGATGTAAAAATACGAAAATTGGTTTTTCTGGGTCATCTTTTTGGGCTTTCGCCATCTCTTCTTTTAACCAATTAATTTGCTTATCTGAATAATATCCGTGTGTTGTCCCATTTTCTGGCGACATAACAAGGAAGTGATACCCTTTCACCACTTTATGATAATAAATTGATTCCATTCCTGTTTTTTCTAAGAAACGCTTCTGTGCGCCCTCTACAGATAAACCGTTCCAATAATCATGGTTACCAAGAGAATTCATTCGTACTGCATCTTTATTTGCATTTTCATTATAAACTTGCATGAAACGATCATATTGCTGCAGTGACCCTGTATCTGTGAAATCACCTACGATAACAAATGCATCTTGCTTTGGTGCAAGCGTATTGAGCTGTTCAATCGCTCGTTTCCAGCGAAACGTATCATCTGTTCCACTATTTTTAATATGTACATCACTTACAACTGGAAAAACTATCTTCTTCTCACTTGATGCCTTTTCCTGCTTTTTCTCTTCCGCCTTGACTGATGTACTCCACGGAAATGATACGAATGCTAATACAAAAACCATTAATAATCCAATAAGGCCTTTTACTTTTCTTAAAGCATTTCTGTCCACGTGAATCCTCCTCATAATAATTGATTCATTACAAGGGCTATTTTATCTAATACATGTTAATGTCGTTTAAATAAAAAATGAACTTTATTAGATTTTTGTAAATATACAGTTAATTAGAAATTAAGTCCAACATTACTCGTACTACTTTATACAACCACCTTTTGTCTAAAAGAGTCTGATCATTCTTTTCCTATGACTATTCACATATAATCTTTTCTATAACACTAATGATAAGTTAAGGTTTAAGCCTATTAGACAATCTTAATTTTTAATATTTCCTTCTTTTTTAACACATCGGCCATGCTTTTACATTTAATAGTAATAAAAGACAACTTAAAAGGAGGGGTTGTATTGAAGAATAAAAAAAATATCGGCTGTTTCGCTCCTTTATCTATTATTTGTCCAGACCCTTGTCCACCGCCCCCTCCTCCAAATCCAAATTGCGAGCGTGTAACAAATGAATTTGCAGGGAATTTCCTCATAACTAATAACACCATCTCCTCTGCCAAAGATGCATCACAATCAATGATACTATGGCAAAGTGATGGGATACTACTTATATCAGGTACTGTCTCGGTTTACAATAGTACTAGCAGCAACGAAGCAATTACAATTCAAATCGTTGGAACAGTAACCAATATTTTCACTGTGTTTCCTGGTAATACAATATCGTACACAGGAAAAGACCTACAGTCAGTTAGTATTGCTAATATCCAACATAATCCTTCACTATATTTAGAAGGCAAGTACTGTTGCGAATTTACATGTTACTTATAGAATACCAATTTCATTATTTCCTTAATATAAAAAGCATACCGTTCACGGTATGCTTTTTATGAGATTGGATAACGTACTGTAATACAAAACTCTCCTTGATTAACAGTTGTTCCTGTTGTAGTAATTCGAACAGTCGTAAAATATCGTACAGTGAAAGTACCACTACTTTGCGGTTGTACAGTAATTGTATCAACTACTGTAGCACCTACTAAAAAATCAACTGTAATTGGAGCCGCACCTACATCATATTTTACGTAACCTGAACCATATACTTCTTGCGTGATATTATTTGTATATACAATTTGAGTACCCGCACCTGTAATAAACCAGTCTGTACATACTTGATCTTGTACAAGCGTTTTATTAGAACAACAAGACAAACTGGAACTTCTCATTCCCATTTTGATCCTCTCCTATTCTGCTATGAAAGTGGATAACGTGTTGTAATACAAAATTCTCCCTGATACGTTCCAGCAGGTGTTGCAGGTAACACAACTTGTATAATGTCAAAACGCCGATACGTAAACCCGATACTCGTTCCCGGGTTTAATGTTTGTGTATCTATTACAGTACCAACAGAATCAAGCGCCTCTACAGTAATTGGTCCTGGTCCAACATCATATTTAACAAAACCAGTCCCCACTACGTTTTGGTTAATATTATTTGTATAAAGAACATTATCAATTGCTGTTGCAACTACAGTAGCAGACCACGGACTACACACTTTATCTTGTACATAATTTTTATCTGGACAACAAGTTAATGCTGCCCCTGAGCACTCACAAGACATAGTTATTTCCCTTCTCTCTTTCATATTCCCTATATGTGTATGTCCCTCAGAGTCTTTTGCCTGTACTATTCATCTATTTTCAAAAAATATTCAAATGACTAAATAGATTCCGTTTTATTTCTTTTCTTCATATATTTATAGACAAAGATACTAGCAACGATAAGAATAACGCCTCCTAATATCGGTAACATATATTGCCCAACAACATCCGCTGCTTTTTCCCAATGTGGACCTAATTTCATTCCAAAATAAACATACAAAGTCGTTAACGGGAACATTGCTACAAATGTATATATGCTAAATTTCCATATGTTCATTTTCGCCATACCACATGGAACAGAAATAAGCGTTCGAACTCCTGGCACAAAGCGTCCAACAAATGCTACAACCGGTCCATATTTCTCAAAGAAATCATCTGCTTTTTGAATTTGTTCTTCTTTAATGAAGAAGTATTTCCCGTATTTTATTAATAGAGGACGACCACCGTAATAACCGAGTGCATATAACGTTAAAGGTCCTGTCGTTCCGCCGAGGGTTCCGGCTAATACAGCAAGCCAAAAATTCATATCTCCCTCGTACACCCAATAACCAACCATGGGCAAAACTACTTCTGCTGGAATAAATTCAAACGTTAATGCTAACACAACTCCAAAATAAGAAAATTGCTTTAAAAACTCGATTATATCTAAAATAATTTGCTCCATATTTTCTACCCCAACTCCTATCCTACGTTTACGTTATGCTTTTCTTGTAATTGAACTGGCGCCATTTTTACAATTCGGTTCAAAATAAATAATACAATTCCAATATCATCTAAAATACCGATAAACGGTAAGAAGTCTGGAATTAAATCGAGCGGCATCGCAACATAACCAACTAAAAACGCAATAGATAAAATTTTCTTCTTTATTGAAACCTCTTTTGAAGTGAAAAAGTCAAATAGGAATGGAACAAATCGGCGAACATGAAATACAACTCTTAATCTACTAATAAGTTTTTTCATTTTTATATCTCCTCTCCTTGTATACAAAAAGGCCCCTACCAAATATGGTAAGGGTCCTAAAAAAGACAATAAGGGGCCTTTACCATTGCTGGTAAAGGTCTCACTAACAACGAAACGTTGCCAATAAAGCCGAGGGTTTCTCCCTGTAATGACGACTTTACTGTAATAAGTTACTCCCCTTTATATACACAATTTTATACAATCACATTAAAATATTTTTGAGGGCTTGTCAATATATTTTATATCCCAAGCCCTTCTGCTTACCCTTCCATAAAAACAAAAAACGTATAGGAAATTTCTTACTATCTCATAATATACATAATCATTTTTGAATGAAAGGAGAGATTTCATTTGCATACCGTATGGAAAGGCGCGCTTTCACTTGGACTATTAAATATAGGAATCAAACTATACAGTGCCGTAGAAGAAAACGATATAAAATTTTTAAGTCTCCATAAAGAATGCTTAACACCTATTAAATATAAAAAATTTGCTCCCGATTGTACGGATGAAGAAATTGATGATAAAGATATTGTAAAAGCCTATGAATACGCCCCTCATAAGTACATTATTATGGATGAAAAAGAATTAGCTACGTTGCAAAAAGCTCACGAACCCCGATCTATTCGTATTATATCTTTTATCCAAAATAACGAAATTGATTCTGTTCTCTATGATCGTTCTTATTTTATAGGCCCTACTCCAGGACACGAAAAATCGTATTTATTATTAAAAGAAGCTCTTGAACGTACGAATAAACTTGGTCTTATCCATATTTCCATTAGAAAAAAACAACATTTAGCTATTATCCGTAACTTTGAAGATGGGCTTATGTTGCAAACTATTCACTACCCTAATGAAATTCGCGATATAACAAATACACCTAACTTACCAAGTAACGAAAATTATCCGATTCAAAAACAAGAACTCACCGCAGCAATTAATTTAATCCACCATCTTACAAACCCTTTCGAACAAGAGTTATATACAGATGAATATAAAGAAGCCCTTACCGAATTAATCGAAAATAAAATTGAACAACAGGAAAAAACCGAAACCATCTCTCCTGCTCCAAACATCATCAATATTATGGAGACATTACAGGCAAGTATTGAACAAGCAAAAATAAAAAGAGACAATAAAACAGAAAAAGAGGCCAAATAAAATTGACCTCTTTTTTCTTTAAAGCGGATTACATTTTGGCATCTCAAGTCCAGAAGATTGTGCTAATTTTAATAAGTAATAACATTCTTCTCTTGCCATATGATCCGCCATTCTAGCAGATAACGCACTTAATATTTCATTCGATAACTCCATCTCTTCAACCTCATGGAGAAAATGCGAAAATAATTTTAACTCAAGTGAAACATCTTTTGTAAACTTCTTTAATGCAGGAAAATGATGAAGCTCTGTCCGTAAATAACCTGTCATCTCAACTGCCTTTAAGTAAAATTGTTCAAAGTGCTTCGTAAATTCTTCACTTTTCTCTTTTAATCTTTTTTCAACAAGATCTAATCCACTAGAAATAGAGCCTGCATGACCAGCCGCATCCGTTAACCAAACGAGATGATAATGTAATTCATGAAAAACAGGCGGAACTTCTCCTTTCTTTAAAAATTCTAACACCGTTATATATTCTTCTACTTCGTTTACCATATGATTGATGAAAGTCGGCGTAAAATGAATAGTGATTTTTCCCTCGAGTTGTTTCTGTATAATGCTTAATTTAAACGTTCGTATTTCCTTTGCGGCTCGTTCTGCCTCTTTTGAAAATGCAATGAGATTCACATTATGAACTTTATTTAAAAGATTCGTAAATGTTTCAAGAAAATATGTGGCCTTCTTTATATCCTCTTTTTCCTTCGGAGCTAATGCATCAAGTAAAAATTGCGAATGATCAGTAAGCACCCTTAGCCAAAATTGATGCTCAAACAACGCACTTTCTTCATAATTCCTCTCCACTAAATCGCCTCCGTTTATTCATCCTTCTCTATCACTTGAAGTTTATATCCATCTGGGTCTTGTACTACAATACTCTTCTCACTTTTGTTTTCTGTATATGCAATTTTATAAAACACTAACCTCTTCTTTAAATTCTCTATGTTAGAAATTGAAAACATTAGTACATCAACCGAATCCGTAACACTCTTCTCACGCCCACCCAAACTACGATTCATTACAAAACTAACTCTCATTGAATCAGCATCATACCAAACCCCTGTTACATCTAATTGCGGTCTTTCTAAACTAGGTTTGATTCCTAAAATCCCTTCGTAAAAATACAACGTTTCCTTTAAGTTTTTCACTTCCAATACAATGAATTGTTTCACATTCTCCACATTCATTCCCCCCGTACCTATTACTTTTTTATATGTGTCATAAAGGCCTATTATGTCTGAATACAATACGTAGTGATGAAGAATATAGGGAGGTTTATTAATGGATAAATATATGAAATCATATGTGCCATATCATAGTCCTCAAGATCCTTGTCCTCCTATTGGTAAAAAATATTACTCTACCCCTCCTAATTTATATTTAGGTTTTCAACCGCCAAATTTACCACAATTCTCACCGAAAGAAGCACTACAAAAAGGAACCTTATGGCCTATCTTTTATGATTATTACGAAAATCCTTATAAAAAAGGGCGGTGACTACTGACGTGAACCAGCCACTACCAGAAGAGTATTATCGACTTTTAGAGAATCTCCAAGAATTAGACTTTGTATTAGTTGAACTAACCCTTTACTTAGACACCCACCCAGACGATACAGCAGCTATTAACCAATTTAATGATTTTTCCTATAAACGAAGAGTATTAAAACAACAGATGGAAGAAAAATATGGACCGCTTCAACAGTATGGAAATAGCTATTCTAATGCCCCTTGGGAATGGAGCAAAGGTCCTTGGCCATGGCAAATATAAAGGAGAGAAACTATGTGGATTTATGAAAAAAAATTACAATACCCTGTTAAAGTAGGAACTTGTAATCCAGCACTTGCAAAATTATTAATTGAGCAATACGGTGGTGCAGATGGAGAATTAGCTGCTGCACTACGTTACTTAAATCAGCGTTATACAATCCCGGATAAAGTCATTGGCCTCCTTACCGATATTGGTACAGAAGAATTTGCGCATCTTGAAATGATTGCTACGATGGTTTATAAGCTGACAAAAGATGCGACTCCTGAACAGATGAAGGCAGCTGGTCTCGACCCTCATTACGTCGATCATGACAGCGCACTTCATTACCATAACGCAGCTGGTGTTCCATTTACTGCAACCTATATACAAGCTAAAGGTGATCCAATTGCCGACCTATACGAAGATATTGCGGCTGAAGAAAAAGCGCGTGCCACATATCAATGGCTTATCAACCAATCTGACGATCCCGACATAAATGACAGCTTACGCTTTTTACGCGAACGAGAAATTGTCCATTCACAACGCTTCCGAGAAGCCGTTGAAATTTTAAAAGAAGAACGCGATAGAAAAATATATTTTTAATACACATATCCTAGCGATATGTGTTTTTTTACGTTAAAAGTTAAATCCTCCCTATTAAACATACAAATAGTATATTTATTCGATTTAATGCATTATTTTTTAATTTTTTCAAAATTCCCTATTGCTTTCTAGTCATCAGACCTTTAAAATAATAACAGTTACTCGACAAATTATTTGAATTTTCGACAAAAATACTCATTAGGAGGATTTTCTTTATATGCGTACAACTTTGAAACCAGCGCAAATACTTTCGATTAGTTTATTACTATTCGCAGTTTTCTTCGGTGCTGGTAATATGATTTTCCCGCCCCTTCTTGGTCTTTCTTCCGGAGAAAATATGTGGGTTTCCATTACAGGGTTTATTATTACAGACGTCGGTTTATCTTTACTTGCTATCGTTGCTGTTGCCCTTGCTGGTGGTAGTTTTAACACTTTAGCGAGCCGTGTTCATCCAAAATTCGCAGCAGTATTCGCTATCATTATTTATCTTTCAATCGGCCCACTATTTGTTATTCCACGAACTGGATCTGTATCTTATGAAATTGGGATTGCACCACTTTTCCCAGATCAATGGTATTCTATGTTAGTTTTTAGTGCGATTTTCTTTACAGTCGTTTACTTCTTATCATTAAATCCATCCAAGCTAGTAGATCATATTGGTAAAATATTAACGCCAATTTTACTTGTAATTATTGCAATTATGGCAACAAAAGCGATTCTTTCACCAGGAACGTTTGCAGAGCCTATCGGTGACTATAAAGACATCCCATTTTTCAAAGGATTTCTTGAAGGATTTTTAACGTTAGATGCAATTGGCGCTCTCGTACTATCAACAATTGTTGTAAATGCAATTCGTCAAAACGGTATACAAGAGAAGAAATCTATCGCGAAATATACAATCATTTGCGGAAGTATCGCTGCTCTATTCTTAACAATTGTTTACTTCTTACTCGGTTATATCGGAGCTTCAAACGGAAACTTGGGACAATTCGAGAACGGTGGTCAACTATTAGCAACTGTTATGTACCAATTCTTTGGGACAAGCGGTAATGTTTTATTAAGTATCGCCATTATCTTCGCTTGTTTAACAACAGCAATTGGTGTTGTAAGTGCATTCGCCAACTATTTCGCAACAGTATTAACAAATGTTTCTTACAAAAAGCTCGTACTATACGTTTGTATCTTTAGTTTCGTTATTTCAAACTTAGGATTAAGCTTATTAATTAAAATCACACTACCTGTATTAATTATTTTGTACCCAATTACAATCATTTTAATTTTCGTATCATTTATCGATAAATATACGAAACGTAAACCTTCTGTCTACATCGGAGCAATGATCGCAGCATTCATTATTAGCTGTATTCATGCACTTGATAATGTGGGAATGATACCAAGTTTTATCGCTAATATCGTACACACGATTCCTTTTTATAACTTAGGAATCGGCTGGATCGTTCCAGCAATAATTGGTGGTATAATCGGATACTTTATTCCGCAAACAGAAGCTGAAGGTGAAGTTTCTGCAAAGTAAAAAGAAGCAAGCATGAAATCCATGCTTGCTTCTTTTTCTCTTCACATCGTATGTTTAAACGTAAACAACTCTTCCTTTGACTGTACAGCAGATTGTTCCTCTTCTACAACTTCCTTCGTTATCTCTCCCCCTAATCGAACTTTCAACATCGCCTCTTCTAGACTTTTTACAATCATATTTCCTGAAAAAATGGTAAGCCCGAAAAATGTAATTGGGACGAGAGGAATCCATGGATGCACTGTTAAAGATCTAAAATAGACTCCAATTAGCCCTGACCATTCATGTGTGTAAGATTCTATTTCTTCTATCGGTCCTAAAAACTTAACCGTTCCGCCAAAGAATATTTCTAGTAACCCTAAGTGCAGTAAAATAGTAAGAGTCTGCGTAAACTGCTGAAAAAATACAAGTATAAACGTCATATAAAGGTGCGGGAAAAGATGCTTTATAACAATATGTCTTCTCGATCCACCTAATATGCGTGCGGCATCAACAAATTCCTCCGTTCGCAATTTACGAACTTCCTTCGCAACATACAGTGCAATAACTGGCATTACAAGCATTACAAGTAAGACAACTTGAAACGAAGCCCTTTCAAAAAAGGTTGTTGTTTCCTCCCCGCTTCCAAATGTACTTGCAAATTGAAGAAAAAAGTACGCAATCATAACTGTCGGAATAACTGTAAAACTATCAAAAAAAGCCTCAATTTTTGAAAAACCTCTTTTTACATATGTTCCAAGTACAACACCAAAGAACACACCTATTACCATTCTAAGTGCCGCAATTAAAATAGATATACCAATCGTCCACTTCGCGCCCTCAATGACTAAATGTAACAGGTCATACCCTTTCCGGTCTGTCCCGAGTAAAAATTGTAATGAAGGTGGAAACGGTGGCACTTGTGGATTTTCATCCGCATCATATTGCAATGTAACTTGTCTAATATGTCCATCATTCCATAACGTATTTCCGATGCTCAAAAGAACTAATAGGAGAAGAAACCCAATGCTTATCCAAAATCTTTTATCACGTTTTATATACGTCCACATATTATAATCTCTCCTTCATCGCAGCCGGAATGAGATAATGAAACAATTTAAATAAAATAAAAATCGGAATATATATAAGAAGCACACTAACGATGAAAACCTCAACTCTAATACCAAAATAAGATTTCAAAAACATAAAAATACCACCCGTATTAAAAATCCATTCTATAATATATAAATTAGATAACATAAAAAAGATATTCGTTTTCGCAAAGAATAATGTACTAAGCAACACATTTCGTAAAATATGACGATTTAAAATATGAAAGCGCCCCAGCCCTTTCGCCTTAGCAAATAGTACATAATCTTTTTCTAGTTCATTTTCAAAACGAAGCACGACCATTTTTACAAACATAATCGTAGTCGGGATGCTCAAACAAAGTATCGGCAATCCTCTAATTGACTCGCCTCCAATTGAAGCAATTTGAAAAGGTAAAAAACCTGTTTGTTTAAAAAACCATATAACTAAAATTTGTGATACTAAAATAAGAAGGATATCTGGAATAGATTCTAGGAAGATAAGAAATGATTTAATTCGATGTTGTATACGCGGTGAACTACTCATAATTACATAAACAATACAAAATGCTACAAATAATGAAATAAAAAAAGCAGCTAAAAAAATAATAATCGTTTCTTTATAATGGACGAACAGCTGCGGAAATAAAAATTTACCTTTCACATATTGCAAATTGGAAATATCCATTAAGTTCACAAATACTTCTTTTAAACTCTGTATGTACTTTGATACATCCAGCTTAAATCCATAAAACAATTTCGGCAGAGCCCCTAACATAATAATCCCCAAAATCGAAATAATAAATTGAATTGTCACTTCCATCCCATTCAGAAAAACTTTTTTGACCACGTTTTCCCTTCTCTCTCTTTATATTTTACTCTCTAATTTTATTCTTAATTTTCTGAATTGTAAATATTCAAACATAAAAAATCACTAGGTTATGATCCTAGTGATTCTTTATGCGCATGCCTTTCTCTTTTTGCAAACGGCATATACAAAATAAAACACCCAATAAGCGCTGCGAGTTCTAATGAAATAATATAGTAAGGATGCGGTCCTAACATATCGAGTAATGAAGCTGTTTCTGGCTTATGAGCTAAAAACATATAATTACCGCCTGTTTTATAATTCACAAACGAAACAAGCGGAATCAATATGTTTAAAAATATCATCGTACGCTTAATAGATTGCAAGGTCGGTCTATAGCCTTCCACCCAAGTCATAAAGAGTGGTGCCCAAATGAGCAATATATGCGCGATAAAATATTCAATGAAACGAAAATGCGGAAAAGCATACTGCAAGTTTGGCGTTAAAATAGCTTGTGATGCACCAATAATTCCCGTGAAAAATACAATCTCATATATGCGGTAACTTTTCGTTACGATCATAATCGACGCTAATAATAAACTAATCGTACATAATTCAAACGGTAATGAAGTAGCTAGCTCAAAAATCCCCGCTTTCCACTCCCACATATGAAGCCCAATTTCACTACCTATAAATAAAAATGCAATTGCATATCGAACCGTTATATTCCACTCACTTTGACGTAATACATCTTGGTATTGATACAGAAAAAATATCCCCACCAACA
The DNA here is from genome assembly GCF_051915185.1 of Bacillus cereus group sp. MYBKT14-1. Classification (NCBI taxonomy): domain Bacteria; kingdom Bacillati; phylum Bacillota; class Bacilli; order Caryophanales; family Bacillaceae; genus Bacillus; species Bacillus cereus group sp. MYBKT14-1. Next base: position 233,017 of record NZ_JBQAEF010000006.1, read on the forward strand.
TAATAAATAATATAAGGGCATGTTGCCTTGAGTATGGAATAAATGGTTTTAATGGGTGTGCGCTAAAATAAGCTTCCATCTTCCTTCCTCCTTTCCTCCATACAATATTATTGTAAGAAAGAAACGACGAGTCAATTCATTTGCTTACACTAGGACAACCTCTACCTTACATTTACATATTCATACCTTACAAAACTGTAAGGTTATTGTAAGCTAAAACGATTTGTCAGATTCTTTACCTCTTCTATACTTAATGTAGATACTAAAACGAACGAAAAGGTGATAAATAGATGAAGAAGAAAAATAAAGTGTTAATTACTAGTGTAGTAGCAATCGGAATTGCAGCTGGATCATACTTTGCATTTGCTGGTGGCGGTTCAGATGTAGCAATGGCATATAGCGGATATAAAGTAACCGAAAAACAAATCCAAAACGCGCAAAAATTTGGTGGCGAAGTTATTCCAAATGGAATTGAAACTATTTCATTCGATCCAACAAAAGGAACATATGAATTAGCTGTGAAAAAAGGCGATGAAGTGAAAAAAGGTCAGCTTCTATTTAAATACAATGATCCGACTGCGAAACAAGGTGTAACAGAAGCAGAAATGCAAAAGAAAATCGCACAAAAAGAAGTAACGTTGCTCCAAAAACAAATTGATGTAGCGAAACAAAAATTACAAAAAGATAAAAATGCAGGCCTTCCTGCTGAAGCATTAAAAGCATCAGAAGCCGAAGTTGGGCAATTAGAATCACAAATTGAAATGAAAAAGTTTGAAGTTGAAAAAGCTGATGAAATGATTAAAGCAGCAAAAGAGAAAGTAAACAATCTTTCTGTAACAAGTCCTGCTGATGGCGTAATTGATGATATCGTAAAAACTACTGACGAAAAAACAGGTATGAGCGGAATTACTCTTCGTCACGCTGGTCAATTTAAAGTAAAAGGTCAAATTTCTGAATATGAGCTTGCTAGTATGAAAGTTGGGCAAGAAGTAACTGTTTCATCAAAAACTGTCGCTGGTAAGACTTGGACAGGAAAAGTAACAGAAATCGGTTCTACACCATTAAAGAGCATGGATGAAAATAAAACTGTTTCTAACTATCAATTCACTGTCACATTAGATAATAGTGACGAATTACAAAACGGCTTCCACGTTTACGTAACAAGTAAATCTGGCGAAGCAACTGGTACAATTGTTCCGAAAAGCAGTATCGTGAAAAAAGGTGACAAAAATGTTGTCTTCGTTGTAAAAGACGGTAAGGCGAAAGAACAAGCAGTTACTGTTGAATTCGAGACTGATAGCGAAGCAAAAGTTTCTGGAGTGAAAAAAGGAGAGGAAATTATCTCTAAACCTGAAAAAGACTTAAAAGATGGTATGGAGGTTGTCGCCCAGTGATTAACTTAAAAGGCATCACGAAATCCTTCCAAAATGGTGCAGAGTCCGTTCAAATATTACACGGAATTGACGTAACACTGAACCAAGGAGAATTCACTTCAATTATGGGACCTTCTGGTTCTGGTAAATCAACACTAATGAACATTATCGGTTGCTTAGATAAACCGACGACAGGTACGTACGAACTAGCCGGTCAAAATATTTCAAACATGACTGAAACAGAACTTGCACACGTACGTAATAAAGAGATCGGATTCGTATTCCAAAACTTCATGTTATTACCGAGACTTACAGCGCTTCAAAATGTAGAACTACCTCTTATTTACGCTGGAGTCGATAAAAAAGAAAGACGCGAGCGCTCATTAGCCGCTTTAACAAAAGTCGGTTTAGCTGATCGCGCTACTCACTTACCGAACGAATTATCCGGTGGTCAAAAGCAACGTGTCGCCGTTGCCCGCGCAATCGTAAATAACCCGAAATTCATTTTAGCCGATGAACCGACGGGAGCACTTGATACGAAAACAAGTACACAAATTATGGACCTCTTTTACGAATTAAATAAACAAGGCTCAACAATCATTATGATTACCCATGACCGTGAAATCGGGGAAGCTGCAGCACGTCAAATTGTAATTCGTGACGGAAATATCGTCCAAGATTGGAGAGGTTAATTTTGAATACGAGTGAAAATATACGCATGGCCCTTTCCTCTATCTTTGCTCATAAAATGCGTTCTATATTAACGATGCTAGGTATTATTATTGGGGTTAGTGCCATCATTACTATTATCTCGATTGGGGATGGAACAAACGCAAAGTTCCGCGAACAAATCGGGAATGAAAAAAAAGATCAGTTTTCTGTAAATTATAAGACAGAAGATTACTCAGATATGGACGGCAAAATTTCCTCAAGCATGTATGAAAGTATATCCAAAATTTCTGGTGTGCAAGAAGTTTATCCAGATGTAAAAGGAAAAGAAAAAGTATATGCAGGAAAAAAAGAATTAGATCTTGATATTACCGGTGCAAAAGGTGATTATTTTGAAGATACATCTAAATTCAAACTTGAGCACGGCAGATTTTTAACAGCAGCTGATTTAGACAGACCTGAACACACAATTGTATTAAATACAGATGCTTTTGATAAATTATATTCTTCATGGGAACCAAACTTATATGTAGATATAAAAGGTACACCATACAAAGTAGTTGGCGTATATTCAATAAAAGCAATGATGGGTGGCATGACATTTAAAGAAGGTGTCATTTCAGCAGAAAACTGGCCTGTACTATTCGGGAAAAACAACTACGATTCTGTAACGGTAAAAATTGCTCCTGGTCAAGATAAGGAAACTGTTCAAGAAGCAGTTGTAAAATCATTAAATGAAGCAAAAAAACCAGAGCATTCAGGTAAATTTGAAGTACCAGATCCACAAGAATTCTTAAAAGAAATTGATAGCTTCACAGGTATATTAAAAAGTGTATTCGGTGGTATTGCCGCTATTTCCTTACTTGTAGGTGGTATTGGTGTAATGAACATTATGCTAGTATCTGTAACAGAGCGTACACGCGAAATTGGTATTCGTAAAGCATTAGGTGCAACACGTGGTAAAGTATTAATGCAATTCTTAATCGAAGCTTGCATTTTAACAGCATTAGGTGGTTTTGTCGGATTTATGCTTGGAATCTTCTTCGCATGGATTGTCGCAATGTTTGCAGGATGGCCACTTGTCGTTTCACTAAAACTAGGACTTATCTCCGTTGCCCTATCTATGTTAATCGGTATACTATTCGGTTTACTACCAGCTAACAAAGCTGCCAAACTGGATCCAATTGAATGTTTACGATATGAATAAACAAAAACGTAGGAGTTTACACTCCTGCGTTTTTTATTTATCTACTAAATTGAGTTTCTTCTATTATATATGTTTCACGTTACAACTACCATTATAATACTCTTCATTATTTATAGGTACTAAGGCTATTATCTAATTCTATTATTGCAAAAATACTATGTAACAGACGAAAATCAAGGCGTAATTTTTTCCATACTTCGACTGATTTTGTAACAATTATATCGATATTTTATTAAATTTCACCTCATTTATATATTTTCACGCCTAAAAAGATTATCGTTTCATAACTAAATTTCCATTCAAACAGTAAAATAAGCTATTTTTGTAACGCTATAGATATCATCAAGAAATATTACTGTAACATTATTAACGTTACAGTAATTGAAATACTACTCATTTTGTGTTTCATATGCCCTAATACGCCAAAAAACAACAAGGAAGCGCTATCAGGATATTTATGGAATTGTTACAGAATATTAATGCCCCGTTACGAAAGCTTTGTAATTTTATGTTTTTCGCAAATAAGAAAATAATGGTTGCTATAATGAGGTCAACGAAAACAAATGCAATGGAGGCTATTATGAAAAAATTTATGGGTATAGCAACAGCAGCGGTTTTTGGTCTTGGGATTTTCACAACATCTGCTAAAGCAGAAACAATCGTAACGACTGACGTACTAAACGTACGAGAAAACCCAACTACTGAATCAAAAGTTGTAGGAAAATTATTAGATGGATATAAAGTAAATGTTTTACATACAGAAAATGGTTGGTCAAAAGTTCAATTGAATAGCGGTAAAGAAGCTTTCATAAGCGCTGACTATACAAAAGACACTTACTACGTAACAGCAAACGTATTAAACGTACGTGCTGGGGCAAACACAGACTCAGAGATTCTTGGTAAGTTGAAAAAAGATGATGTAATTGAAACAACACACCAAGTACAAAATGATTGGATTCAATTTGAATATAACGGAAAAACAGCTTATGTTCATGTTCCTTACTTAACAGGTAAAGCACCAGTTAAAGTTCAACCAGTAGCTAAAGTTGAAAAAACGACTACAGTTCAAGATACAGCTAAAGTTCGTGAAGCAGCTAAAGCTCAGGAAGTAGCTGAAACTCAAGCAAAAGCTAAAGCAGTGGAAGCAACTAAAGCTCGCGAAGCAGCTGAAGCTCAAGCAGAAGTTAAAGCTCAAGAAGCGGCTAAAGCTCGTGAAGCAGCTAAGGCTCAAGAAGCAGCTAAAGCTCAGGCAGATGCTGAAGCTCAAGCAGAAGTTAAAGCTCAAGAGGCAGCTAAAGCTCGTGAAGCAGCTAAAGCTCAAGCAGATGCTGAAGCTCAAGCAGCGGCTAAGGCTCAAGAAGCAGCTAAAGCTCGTGAAGCAGCTAAAGCTCAAGAGGCAGCTAAAGCTCGTGAAGCAGCTAAGGCTCAAGAAGCAGCTGAAGCTCGTGAAGCGGCTAAGGCTCAAGAAGCGGCTAAAGCTCAAAAACCAGCTACACAACAACCTGTTGCAAAAGAAACTGAAACAAGTGCACCATCATCTTCTCGTGAGTTACGTGTTGTAGCAACAGCTTACACAGCAGATCCACTTGAAAATGGTTATAAAGCAGGCGACCAAGTAAAATCAGCTTTAGGCCACAACTTAACAGCTAATCCAAACATGAAACTAATTGCAGTTGATCCAAGTGTCATTCCATTAGGTTCAAAAGTATGGGTTGAAGGTTACGGAGTAGCAATCGCTGGTGATACTGGTGGAGCTATTAAAGGTAATAAAATCGACGTTTTAATGCCAGATAAAGGTTCATCAAGTAGCTGGGGACGTAAAACAGTTACAGTTAAAGTATTAAACTAGTTATAAAAAAGAGCCAGTCTCATCGTTGAGACTGGCTCTTTTTTTACTCTATTAAACTACTGAAAAATAACATAGTAAATGAAATTATATCAACGATTTTTCAAATATATCTATCGTAACCTACAATATATCAACGATTTTTCGAATATATCTATCGTAACTTATAATATATCAACGATTCGACAAGAGATATCGATTTACCGACAAATTTTGACGTTAAAAGTACTTTAATATTAAAAAGGCGGTCCAAAATTTGGAACGCCCCCTATCTTCCCTATTCCACACAAGTAAACTGCGTCCAAGCTCCTACATAATCTAGTAAGAATAACTCCTCTTCCGCAATTGTACCGACGATATTTTTCCGTTCATCTATCGGCATTTCTTTCAGAATGATTTGCAGTTCACCTTTATACTTACCAAATGAATTGTTTCCAATTACAACTTGCCCTCTTTCCTGCAGCACACTTTCACGCACTGGGAAGTCATAATCTTTGTACTTTTTACGTACTTCTGTAGAACGTACCATATACTCTGTTATGTCGCCGCGCCTTACGTGTAATTCTTGCAGCGTAGCTCTCTTCTCTACTTCAGTCGCTTCGTCTACAAAGTGCACTTTTAGCTGTAACATGTAGCGATTTAAGTTTCCTAGTTTCTCTAACTCTTCCTCACTCGCATAAGCATTTCCGATAATGACATCATCAATTAACCCTGTTGCCCATAAATGCTTCGCTTGTACTTCAATTGGTAAATTACGATGCTCTTCTAATGTACATAATCCATCGTTAATATCCCATGGACCGATGTTTGCGACATGTGATGTAATAAAGGCTGCACTGCGAATACCATGCTTTTTAAAGCGTTCACTACAGCGAATGAAATAATCGTATGGAAGACCAGTGAATTTTTGCGGATAAAAATTATGGCAACCAATTAAAGCTGATTTATTCGCTTGATGCGAAAGAATATTTTCTAAGTACGCAATATCGTTACTTACATTTAACTCAATTTTTAAACCGTACGGATTATTCGTCATTTTCGCTTCCGTTAATCCGTCAAAACCTACATCTAAACGAATACCGTCTGCGCCTAATTCTGCGAAAAATGATAGATCGCTATAACTAATACCAAGCTGATCAAACACAGCTGGAGCTACATCTAAAATAACTTCCATATTGTTATCTTTTGCGTGATTGATAATCTCTTTAAATTCAGCTACAATTTCTTCTTTCGGACGATTCACAGATAACAAACAAGTAAATATTCTTGAGAAACCGTGTCGTGCCGCTGCGGAAATATAAGCCATATCTTTTTCTTTCGTTGAATGTTCTGGATAAAGTGAAATTCCTAATTTACGCTCCATGCTTTTGCATCTCCTTCACACGTTGTATTAATGCCATGCTCGTAAATCTATATTTTGCAGATAAACACGTTGCACATAAAATTGTCGGTACAATAATTACGTACGGTGATTGCAATCCTAACATTACATATGCACCCATTGAACAACCGATAAATAAAACTGATACTAGTAGTAACACTAATAAAGATTTACTTTGTACCCATTTCGAATAATGGGCAATACACTGTCCGACCACAAATGTAATTAAGATGATAATTGCTCCGAGCATTCTGTTTTCTCCTCTCCTGCTAATTGTTGTTTCTCATACATTTTGAAGAATGGATAGTAAATAACGAATGAGATGACAAAGTTAACAAGTACAAGTACACCAGCCATAATTGTCCAGTCCGTACTAATTACCGCTGCAATTGGTGCTAACATCGTAAATGGCAGTTTCGCCATCATAAGTGGAATCATACCTGAAACAACTGCAAAATATGATACTGTCGTTGTCACTAACGGTGTAATAACGAACGGAATAATTAGAATTGGGTTCATTACAATCGGTGCCCCAAAAATAATTGGTTCGTTAATATTGAATAAACCTGGTACGAATGATAATCTACCTAACTCTTTTAGGAACTTAGATTTAGAGAACATAAACATAATTACTAAAGCTAACGTTGAGCCTGATCCCCCAATCCATACGAACCATTGAATAAATTGCTCTGTAAATAAGTTTGGTAACTGATGTGCATTTCCTGTAGCCGTGAATACTTCCATATTTTCAAGAATTGCTGAATCCCACATCGGACGAATAATTGGTCCTAAAATCGCTGGTCCATGTATACCGAATGACCAGAAAAACACGATTAAGAATACTGTTAATAAACCACCGAATAAATTATTTCCTACTAATACTGATTTTAATGGTGCGATTAAATATGTGATCGTTGTATTCACATCAAATTTCAAACCGTAGCGAATGCCCCAGAATAAAAGAATAACTGCTAATGTTGGAATTAATGCTGCAAACGAATTTGAAACTGCTGGTGGTACACTATCTGGTAATTTAATCGAGATATTATGCTTAATCATAAAATGATAAATTTCTACTGCAATTAATGCTGTAACAATTGCGCCGAATAAAGACGTTGCACTTAATGTTCCTACTGAAATATATCTCCCTGCATCAATAACACCTGGTACAGCTTTCGTAATTTGAATTGGTTCAACTGATGCTAGTAAAAAGGCGAGTACAGATAATAACCCTGCACTTAACTGATTGAGCTGATAAAAGTTCGCGAGCGAAGCCCCTACACCAAACGCTGCGTATAATGCCATTAGTCCTACTGTAAATCGAAATGGAATATCTAAAATATGACGAAACGGTGCGATCCATTCCATATATGCATCAATTGGTAAATTTAAAAAGATAACAAAAAATGATCCGACGATCGTTAACGGTAATGTAGAAATAACCCCGTTTCGAATTGCTAATAAATGTCGTTGTCCTGCAATTCTTTGCGTTGTTGGCATAATCTTTTGTTCCATAAAACTCATAAACCCATTCATCAATAGCCCTCCTCTTTCTCTCTACTATAAAAGAACGAAATAAACTTTATAACATTATAATGTTTATATTTGAAAAGATATAATTATGCTAAAACTAATTGTTCTGCTTGCTTAAGCACCTTCAAACCATCACACATGCCATAATCTCGTTGGTCTATAATCGCAACTGGTATATTGTATGAATTTGCAAGAAACTCTACAGCTGGGAATAAATATTTCACCTGTGGGCCAATTAAAACGACATCGGCTTCCTTAATTTCAAGCTTCACTAGTTCTGAATCAACTGCCTTAATTTTATAATTCTTCCCCTGTTTCTTTGCCTCTTCTTGCATTTTTCTTACGACCATACTCGTTGACATACCTGCTGCACAACATAATAAAATGTACATCTTATACGGTCACTTTCTCTTCTACTCGTTTATGAAGAGCAATAAATTCTTCAGCCAGTTCTTTCACTGTAATTGCATTCATTAAATGATCTTGTGCGTGCACCAACAGTAAACTAATTTCTGCATGATTTCCTCTTGCCTCTTCTTGAATTAAATCCGTTTGAATACGATGCGCTGCTGAAATTTCCTCACTAGCAAGTTTCATCTTTTCACCGGCATTCCCGAAATCTCCTTGTCTTGCAAAAGCAATTGCTTCAAGCGCCGCACTTCTCGCATTGCCACCATGTAAAATTAACGCAAATGGAGTTTGCATATCAGCCATTTTAAATTCCCCCAAGCTATATGTTTTCTATATTTCCATCTTATTATGAAAACGCATACAATTAAACATAAAAAACTTCCGTTATGTAACGGAAGTTTTTATATACTTTTTCAAAATGATAATAAAATCTCTTGAAAATCTTCAATTACCTCGGTCTGAGTAAGTTTCTCTATCGTAGTTTGACTAGACATAATATCATATAAAAAATCATAAAGCCTTTGCAAATCTTCATTATTATTGCGCTTTACACTAAATAAAATAATTACTTGTACTTTTTTATCTCCCCAATCAACAGCCTTTTCAAGTGTGCAAAACATCAAAAAAGTTTCCTCACTTAATAACTGCATCGGATGCGGAATCGCAACTGAATTCCCAACCGCTGTCGGAGACGTATTTTCTCTTTCCATAACAGAAGCATAAAAGTTTTCTGGTACATAGCGTTTCTCAGCAGCTTTCTCACATAAAAACTGAATAACATCCTCTTTCGTAGAAGCACTATAATTTAAAAAGATTAAATCTTCCTTAATATAAGGCTGCACACTAGTATTCACATGCGTAAACAACCGCTGACCAATCGATTTAATCTCTTTATCATCAAATATTGAATTCACTTTTATAACTGGAACAGGCAAGCCACTCGGTATATGAATCGTACTAATAATACAATCTATTTTTTCTTTATAAAGATCTTCTACTTTCAATTGATAATAGCCTGTAATACCTACAATCTCTAATTTATCTCGGAACTGTGATAAAATTTTATATTTTAATAGTTGGGCACTTCCTTGACCAGTCGCACAAACTAATAAGCATCTTTTCTTTTGATTTTGCTCCTGCAAACGGCTCATAGCTCCACCGAAGTGAATTGCAATATAACCAATTTCACTTTCAGGGATCGATTCACCCGTATATTCACCAATGATATCTCCAACGAGAACCGCAATTTCAAAAGCATACGGATAATTCTTTTTCACTTCTGCCAAAAGAGGATTTCTCGTATTTAACTTATACTTCAAACGATTTAATAACGTTTTTAAATGAATACCAAATCCAAATAATAATTCTTCATCATAATAAAAAATAAGATTCCGTTCTTCCGCTACTTTAAAAAGAATATGTTGCATAAATGCATATATATCTTTCCCTAATAGCTCTTCTATATTTTCATAGCGATTTCTCGTTGTAACAGCAGTACTTAATAAATGCATCGTCACATATAATACTTCTTCTTCTGGAAATGAAAATTTTAACGCTTTCTCTAAATCTCCTAAAATCTGCTTCGCAATTGTATATTCTTTCTTTATTATAAGTTCTGATTGCTCCGCATGCAGTCCTTTCATATAATGTTGACTTTGACAACGCTTTAATGCGATTGCAATATGAATGACTAAATTATCAATTTCTATATCAGATAAATATATTGTTCCGCCTTCAATATACTTTAATATAATTGAACGAATGAGTGATATATGCGGTAGCGATAAATATGTCTCCGTCTGCTCAAATTGCTCATGAAACGGAGTATGGTCATAACGCGGTAAACCATATTGTGATAAACAAGAACGAATATTAAATTCCTCTCCAACAATACGTATACCATAATACGGTCTCTTCTCAATTTGTAATTTATAGCGACCACATATATCTGTAACATCTTTCATAATTAAATTGACCGTTGATTTGCTCACATACATCTCTTCCGCTAATTCTGAAAGCTTCACATATCCCTCTGTCATTAAAACACGCTGCAGAATGTACGCTATTCTTTCTTCATAAGAAGTTGGGATCTTTTCCGTCTGTTTTTGAAATAGACTCACACAAAAGTCTTCAAATTTCTTCTTTTTTATAATTTCTAATTCGTACCCAGTCCCTCTTTGCGATTCGATTTTCGCTCCGTTTTCTTCCAATATATCATTTAATAATTTTATATCCTTTTGAATCGTCTTCGTCGATACATGTAAACGGCCCGCTAAAAAAGCTCGATTTAACATCGATTTCTCTTCTAAAAATTCCTCTAAAATAGAAATTAATCGCTGATGCACCTTTGTCATAGCTCTTCCTCTCGCTCTTTATATATAAAGGGGGAAAAGCTGCTGAAATCAGTAGTTTTTCCCCTTTATATTCTCTCTATTTCTTTAATGTAAATCCGAATTTATCCCATGCTTGTAAATAGTCTAGTAAGAAAATCTCTTCTTCTACAATTCGACCAACTACATTTGTTTTTCCTGTATTCACCATATCTTTTAATGCAATTTGTAATTCGCCTTTATACTGACCATATTGTTCATTATCAATTAATAAATCCCCACGCTTAATTTCACGCGTATTATGAGGTTTAAACTCTTCTTTTTTATATTTCACACGACTTTGTGTAGAACGAATCATATATTCAGATACATCTCCGCGATAAAAATGTGGTTCGTTTAATACGATAATTCTTTCTAGTTCTGTCGTTGTATCATATATTTCTATCTCAAATGTTTGTTTCTCTTTATTTAATGCACCTAGTGCTTGTAATTCTTCTTCTGACGCATATGCGTTTGCAATAATAACATCATCAATTAATTCCGTCGCGAATAAATGTTTCGCCTGTGTTGTCATCGGTAATTCACGATGCTGCTCTAATGTACATAACCCTTCTGTTACTGGCCAAGGTCCGTATGTTGCATCAAATGATGAAATAAAAGCAGCCGTTCTCATACCGTAATCTTTAAATTGTTTCGAGCATTTAATGAAATGATCGTATGATAACCCTGAATAACGATGCGGATAAAAATTATGACAACCAATTAAATTTTCACGATTTGGTCTATGACTCATAATGTTATCTACATACTTCGTACCATTGCTCATATTAATCTCAATTTTCAAACCATACGGATTATAAGTCATAATTGATTCTTCTAATCCTGAAAAACCAACATCTAAACGAATACCGTACGCACCCAATTCATGGAAGAATGATAAATCATTATACGAAATACCTAATTGTTCAAAAACAGATGGACTAATATCCACTAATACTTGGAACCCTAATGCATTCGCATGTGAGATCGTTTCTTTAAATTCTTCAATAATTTTCTCTTTTTCTCCATCCACAGATAATAAACATGTGAACACACGTGTAAACCCATATTTACTTGCTAATGTTAAATACTCCTTATCTTTCTCTACTGTTGAATGTTCTGGATAAATAGAAATACCTAATCGTCTCATATGTACACGCCTCTTTCTTCATCATATTGTAAACCTTTTCAAATATATGTAGTGAAAAAGTATATATCCCTTCTTGTTCACTACTCCTTTGAATCCGCTTTCTTTAAAGAAAAAACAATTTCTATCATTCTTAACACCTACAAGTCTATACATCTATACTTTACATCTTTTTTTCATAGTTGTGTAGCCTTTACACAAATTTGTCAGTTTTTCACCTTAAAAATTGTTATCCGTTTTCAAGACACCTTCCTTGACTGTTGCATTGGCCAATACATATACTCGAAAGAAAAGAGAAAATTTTATATAGGGGATGAATATATGGGAGAAGCAATACTCGTAAAACGAGAACCGTTATGGACAAAAGAGTTTGTTGCTTTAATTTTTGCAAACTTATGTATGTTTTTAGGGTTTCAAATGTTAATTCCAACCTTACCTGTTTATGTGAAAGAAATTGGTGGCACAAGTTCAAATATCGGATTTGTTGTCGGCATGTTTACCGTTGCGGCACTTTTTGTTAGACCGCTAACTGGGAACGCCTTGCAAAAATTCAATAAAAAAATCATTTTAATGATCGGTACTGCTATCTGTTTACTCGCTATGGGCAGTTACCTTTTCGCCTCAACTATTTTTCTCTTGCTTGCTGTTCGTATTTTGCACGGAGCTGGTTTCGGTATTACAACGACTACATATGGAACTGTCGTTTCTGATTTAATTCCCTCAGCTCGCCGCGGAGAAGGCATGGGATATTTTGGTCTTTCTGGAACACTTGCAATGGCCCTCGGTCCACTTATCGGACTATGGCTTATGCAAACATATAACTTCACAATTCTTTTTTTATGTGCATTATCGTGCACAATTGTTTCATTAATATTAACGAAACTACTTCAAATCCAAAAAACGAAACAGCCTCCACAACAATCATCTAGTACTTTTCTCGATGGATTTATTGAGCGTAAAGCTTTACTTCCTTCATTATTAATATTATGTATTACATTAATGTACGGAGGAATCGGAAGTTTTATCACACTATTTGCTACAGAAGTCGGCATAGCTGATATTAGTCTCTTCTTTTTATGTAACGCACTAGCAATCGCTGTGACTCGTCCATTCTCTGGAAAGCTATATGATGCGAAAGGCCATACATTCGTCATCATTCCGGGAGTTATTATAACGTTTACAGGTATTATTTTATTGTCGTATACGACGACAATTCCGAGCTTAATTATTGCTGCAGCATGTTACGGAAGTGGTTTTGGAGCGATCCAACCTGCACTACAAGCATGGATGATTGACCGCGTAGCACCGCATCGACGCGGCGTAGCAACTGCTACATTCTTCTCCGCATTTGACCTTGGAATCGGCGCTGGAGCGATTATCTTTGGATTTATTGCTCACTTTACAAACTATGCAACTGTATATCGTTACTCCTCTCTATTACTTATTGCTTTTCTCTTCATTTACATTACAAGCATAAGAAAACAAAAGCATGGCGATAAAAACACGGAAAAAGCTGCTGGATAATTCAGTGGCTTTTTTATCATGTTAAAAGAATTGTTTTCCCTCATTTTGCTGTTCTAAAACTACATGCATTTCCCTACATATTTTTTTAACGTTCATCAAAAAATATACGATGAACTTGCAGACGCTTTCCTTAATATTCGACTGAACAACATTATTCTAAAAAGTGTGATTTCTTTACAAAATTAAGATTTATACAAGATAAAAACCAATGAAATGCAGTTGTTTCTTTAAGGGATTGTAAACTTTTATTCCCTTTGTAAATTTAGTGTAAATTTTACTAGCAAACCGTTTACAGTGACTCAAGGTTCAGTTAATAATTACATCGTACATGAAATTTAAGGAGTGGAATGCGTGGAATATAATGTTCAAGATATGATCTTCCAGTTCATTGGTGGATTAGGTATTTTCTTATTCGGGATTAAATACATGGGCGATGGACTGCAACAAGCAGCTGGAGATCGTCTTCGCGATATTCTAGATCGTTTTACAACAAACCCACTTATGGGTGTACTAGCAGGTATGTTAGTTACTGTATTAATCCAATCCAGTTCAGGAACAACCGCTTTAACAGTCGGACTTGTAAGTGCCGGATTTATGACATTAAGACAAGCAATCGGTGTTATTATGGGTGCAAACATCGGTACGACGGTTACTGCATTTATTATCGGAATTAAAATCGGAGAATATGCTCTTCCAATTATGGCAGTTGGAGCAATCTTACTATTCTTCTTTAAAAATAAAAAAGTACATTCTTTAGGTCAAGTTATATTCGGTTTTGGTATGTTATTCTTCGGTTTAGAATTAATGAGCACAGGTATGAAACCTCTTCGCTCTTTAGAATCATTCCAAGAACTAACAGTTAGCATGAGTGATAATCCAATTTTAGGTATTGTTGTTGGTACAGTCTTTACTTTAATTGTACAAAGTTCAAGTGCAACAATCGGTATTTTACAAGAACTATTCGGTCAAGGTGCAATCGATTTACAAGCTGCCCTTCCTGTATTGTTTGGTGATAACATCGGTACAACAATTACAGCTGTATTAGCAGCAATCGGTACTTCAATTGCTGCAAGACGCGCAGCATTAGTTCACGTTATCTTTAATATCGTCGGTACAATCATCTTTACAATTTTATTAATACCTTTTACAAATTTAATTCTATACTTCCAAACGTCATTAAACTTGAATCCAGAAATGACAATTGCATTTGCACATGGAACGTTTAACGTTACGAATACTATTATTCAATTCCCGTTCATTGCAGTATTAGCATGGATTGTAACAAAAATTATTCGCGGGGAAGATGCAGCGATTGACTTCAAACCACAACATTTAAATCCAATCTTTATTGAACAATCTCCAGCCATCGCTTTAACTGAAGCTCAAAAAGAGATTATCCGTATGGCTGAGTTTTCATTACATGGATTAAAAGAAGCAAACCAATTTTTAAACACACAAGATAAAAAACACGCTGACATGGCTACTCAATTAGAAGGAGCTATTAACAATTTAGATAAAAAAATTACCGAGTATTTAGTTTTACTATCAGAAAAACCACTTTCACCTACGGATTCTGAAAAACATTCCGTTTTAGCAGGTGTTGTTGGAGATATTGAACGTGTCGGTGATCATGTAGAAAACCTTGTAGAACTTGTAGATTTCCAAATTTCAAACCGTGTTTCACTATCAGATGAAGCATTAGCTGAATTAAACGAAATGCTAGAATTAACTATTTCAACACTGCAAGACTCAGTTGAAGCTTTAACAAACTTCGATACTGAACTAGCTCAAACTGTTATTGCCAAAGAACGCAAAATCGACCAAATGGAACGTGTTCTTCGTAAACGTCACGTATTACGTCTAAACGAACGCAGCTGTTCAGGTGATGCAAGTATCATCTTCGTCGATATGGTAAGTAACTTAGAGCGCATTGGCGATCACGCTGTAAATATCGCTGACGGTGTTTTAGGTGAACAAGGAAAAATCAATCTAAAACAATCATTATAATAAGAAAGAGACGCTAACTTAAGCGTCTCTTTTTTCATTATATTTTAACAACTGTTCTTCCTTTTAACTTTCCTTGCAATATAAGTGCAAACTTCTTCTCTAATTCTTCTAATGTACATTCTTCTGTATAAGATAGTAACTCTTTATTTCCCCATTCTTTCGCTAAAAGCGTCCAAACATCTCTTCTCACATCTACTGGGCATTGCACGGAATCTATCCCTAAAAGGCTTATACCTCGTAAAATAAACGGATATACCGTTGTTTGTAGTTCCTGGCCTGCCACATTACCGCATGTCGTTACACAACCACCATACTTTACTGTTTTTAAAGCTGTTTCTAGCATATGTCCACCTACAGTATCGATAACTCCCGCGTATATCCCTTTTAACATCGGTCTTCCTGATTCATCATTCAATTCCGCGCGATGAATCACCTTTTTCGCTCCTAGACGTAGTAGCATATCTTCCTCTTCCATTTTTCCTGTCGCTCCTACTACGTTAAACCCTAGCTTACTTAATATACTAACAGCTACACTCCCTACGCCGCCTGTAGCACCCGTTACTAAAACATCTCCCATACTAGGCTTGACTCCTGCTCCAATAAGCTTATATACCGACAAAGCCGCAGTAAAACCTGCTGTCCCATACATCATACTTTCCTTTAATGACATTCCTTCCGGTAAAGGCACGACCCAAGATGATGGCACGCGAATATATTCTCCGAAACCACCAGAGGTATTCATACCTAAGTCATATCCCGTTACAATAACTTGATCTCCTGCTTTAATGGTAGCATCTTCACTACTCACAACCACTCCTGCAGCATCAATTCCTGGCGTATGAGGATATGTTCTCGTAACACCCTTATTACCAGTAGCTGAAAGAGCATCTTTATAATTTAATGAAGAATAATGAACTCGTATGAATACGTCTCCCTCAGGTAAACTACTTACTTCTCTCTCAACAACTTTTCTTACAAACTGATGATTTTCCTTTTCGTTCACAACGATTGCTCGGAATGATGTATGATTCATTATGCTCTCTCCTTTATCCGTCAAATTCTTCTTTATTATATAGAAGAAATAAGTAAGCTTACTCATCTCTTCTTGGCTATATTTCAACAAATCTTACTTCTCTATCACTTTCTCACAATACATATTTTCATTTCTACTAAAACAACTTATACTTATTCTACATCTGAAAAATATAATATAGAAAATCTGACTTTTTATAAATATATTGAATTTTTACGAAATGTAAATGTTTTGTAATGTTTTTTTTCGCTAAATTTCATTATAATAAGTGGATATGAGTGTCGTATTTCAATCCAAATGAAGGAGTACAGGAAATGGAGCAAAACCCATCTTTGCAAGAAAATACACGCAATAAACCGAAAAAAAATAAGAAAAAAATAAAAATTATTATAAGCGCTATACTATTCGTTTTATTAATAGGCGGCGGTTATACTTGGTTTTTAGTAAATAAAGCATCTTCTGCTGTTCGAAATGCCGCACACGATTTAGCACGCGGTGATAAATCTGATTTACGTGATAAGGCTGTAAAACCTATTACAAACAATGTCTCTGTTTTAATAATGGGTGTTGATGAAAGCGATATCCGAGGAAAAGAATATGGTGAAGCTATAAGAACAGACGCGCTTTTACTTGCAACATTTAATAAAGATAGCAAAACTGTTAAACTATTAAGTATCCCACGTGACACATATACTTATATTCCAATAGAAAAGAAAAAAGATAAAATTACACACGCTCATGCATTCGGTTCTGCTAAAAACGGAAAAAATGGTGGACCACAAGCAAGCATTGATGCAGTTGAAAAATTAATGAATGTTCCTGTCGATTATTTTGTGAAATTTAACTTTAAATCATTTATAAAAATCGTCGATGACTTGGGCGGTGTTGAAGTTGATGTACCAGTTGAATTTACTGAGCAAGATAGCAATGATAATGCTGAGGCAATTCACCTAGAAAAAGGTGTTCAAAAGTTAAATGGCGAAGAAGCTCTTGCTCTTGCTAGAACAAGACACATCGATAGTGATGCAATGCGTGGACAACGTCAACAACTCGTTATCGAGGCTATTTTAAAGAAACTAACAAGTGTTGGTTCTGTAACAAAAGTTGGCAACATCATTGATGATATTAACGGACAATTCGTTACAAACTTAACATTTGATGATATGCTTTCATTCTATAAATATGGATCGGATTCGGAAATTGAGAAATTACAAATCCAAGGTGATGATTGCTATATGGCAAAAGGTGACGATACTTGTAGCAAATCTGCTGGTGGTGGTCGAACTTACTACTACAATCCAGATAAAAAAGAATTAGCTAATGTTACAAATGAACTTCGTACTCATCTTGGACTACCTGCATATACAAAGTCTGACTCAGACTCTGATTCGAAAAAGACAAAAGAATCTAAGTCTGAAAATTCAAGTGAACGCGAATCAAGTAACAATGAAGTGAAAAATAAGAACAAAAATAGCAGTGAAGATACAGAAACATCGTCTAACGACAATGAATAGTAAAGAAGCCGTACTCTATGGAGGTAGAGTACGGCTTCTTTTTATTTCTTCAGAATTAAAAATCAGAACTTTCTAACTATCTTTTTTAATATTTTTAAATTATAATAAATAGTAGCAATCTATTCCAATTATCAGGGGGCTCATACATATGAAAGCTGCAGTAAAACATAACATCTCAGATTTTAAAGACTACTTAAAATCCAACGATATATACATGGAAGAAAATATAGATGAAAATGATGGCTCTGTTCATTTTTCAGTAGGATTAGAGACTGAAGCTGGCGCAAAAATTCAACTTATCGCTGCTTTCCAAAACGAACATCCTACGGTGGATATATACTGCTTCAATGTTGCTCACGTACCTGATGCAACATCAACAAATGATATTTTACATGTCATCAATGAATTAAATACATCTTATCGCTTTGCAAAATTCACATTAAACAAGCAAAATGCAATTGATATTTCAACATCTCTTGCATTCTCAGAGCCAAACTTTAATCCAGCACTTGTCTTTGAACATACGAGAATGCTATATAAATTAGCAAATGACGAATATAAAAACTTAATGAAAGTTATTTGGGCATAAATAAAAGGATGGGCTGCAAGCAGCCCATCCTTTTATTTCGATATCATATCAATCCACATCTTAATAGCAGTGCCGACAATTAAAATCGATAACATATATTGTAGTACTTTTTGATTTATCCTCTTCCCGACTCGCGCTCCAAGTGGCGCAGCAAATATACTTGCAACCGCAATAATTAGAGCTGGAATGATAACTACTTGTCCAGTAATCACTTTTCCAGTCGTAATCCCTACTGAGGAAATAAACGTAATAGCGATAGATGTCGCTATCGTCATGCGCAATGGTAATTTTAAAATAACTAGCATAATAGGAACTAAAAGAAACGCACCTCCAGCTCCAATAATGCCCGAAACACCTCCTACAATAAACGCTAACACACTTGCTAACCATTTATTATACTTAACTGCTCCACTATTATTTTTCTTCGGTACAAACATCATCATAGCTGCAATGGTCGCCAATACTGTATAAACAACATTTACAGCGTGTTCATCTAATAGATTTGCACTAAAACTTCCTAAAAAACTTCCTATTAATATACTAGCTCCCATATACACAACTAACATTTTATTCATATCAGTACTTTTCCGATATGCCCAGGCACCTGCAAAAGTTGCAAAGAATACTTGTACCGCTGTAATACCGCTCACTTCATGTGACGTATAGCCAGTAGATCCTAACAATACTGGAATATATAAGATCATCGGATAATTAATAATTGCACCGCCAATTCCAACCATTCCTGATATAAACGATCCTATAAACCCAATTATAAAAATTAATAATACTAAACTCACCTTACATCCCCCTCCTTCTAAAAAGAAGGTGATTTAAATGAATAAGTTCACATTCCCATCCGAAGCATCTGCTAAATATGCCCCTACACCTGCAAACTCTACCCCTTCCATAATCTCTTCCTCTTTTAACCCTAATAAATCTACTGTCATTTGACAAGCTACAAGTTTAATCCCCTGTTCTTTTGCCAAATCAATTAAATCTGGCAAAGGCATTGCATTATGTTTTTTCATAATGCCTTTAATCATCTTTAGTCCCATACCAGCAAAATTCATTTTGGATAACCCCATCTTATCAGCACCGCGTGGCATCATTCTTCCAAATACTTTTTCTATAAATGTTTTCTTTACATTCACATGTTCATCTTTCCTTAAAGCATTTAATCCCCAGAAAGTATGAAAAATAGTAACCTCTTGATCATACGCCGCTGCACCATTTGCAATAATATAAGCAGCCATTGCTTTATCGTAATCTCCGCTAAATAAAACGATTGTTGTTTTCTTCTGTTGTTCCATATTGTTCTCCCTCCAATTACCTATAGGGGTATTTTTTATAAAAATTGTTTCTCCCTATTCTACTTTTCCTTCCCAAGCTAACATACCACCTACCACATTGATTACTTGAAAACCGTAACTTTCTAAAAATTGAACAGCTCTTGCACTTCTCCCGCCTGAACGACAAACGATAATATATTCCTGATTTTTATTTAATTCATGCATACGAAACTCTAATAGTCCTAGTGGAATATTACATGCTTCTGGAATTTTCCCTTCAGCTACTTCTTCTACTTCACGTACATCCACAATATTTACCGCTTCTTTACGCAACAATTTTTCTTCTAATTCTTTTGTAGTCATTTCTTTCATTTTAAATTTCCTCCTCACAAACCATTCATACCACCTGAAACGTTTATTACTTGCTGAAACCCTAGTTTTTTCAATACCTTTGCTGCTTGCTTACTTCTCATTCCACTTTGGCAAATAACGATTACTTCCTTATTCTTATCTAATTGATTCGCCTTACTTGCTAGATCATTTAGAGGGATATTTTGAAAGCCTTTCATATGATTCCCTCTATATTCACCTACTGTACGGACATCAATAAAATACTTCCCCTTTTTCCCCACTATACTTTTCAATTCTTTTCCATTTATATTTTGAACACCTTTCACTGGTAAAAATCGTGAAATAACAAACCATGCAGCAAGTACAATGAAAAGTGTACTTAATATTGTGTTCATATAACCAACCTCTCTATATTTACAAAACTATTGCTTCACTACGCCTTCCTAATCCAAAACTTCAGCACATCGCCTTCTTCTTCAAGCTTTACGATGTCATGGCCACATTTATTTGCCCACGCTGGAATATCCTTAACTGACCCTTTATCTGTTACATGTATTTCTAACACTTCTCCAGTTTGTAGAGCATCCATTGCTCTCTTTGTTCTTACAATCGGCATTGGACATGCTAAACCTTTCGCATCTAACACTTGTTTTATATTCATCATCAATTCCTCCATTTTTTATTTATTTCATTATTCGTGCACTGCACAACGATTTGGACCAATCTCCATTTCACGCTCTTTATCCACACTTGGGTGAATTTTACCCATATTGGTTTGACGAATTTCTTCATATGCATTTGGCTGAGGTGGTAAGTTTTCTGTTACAACTTTACGGAACTCTCCCTCATCCTCAATATTTAATCCTGCATTATGCTCAAATAAATCTTTTAATTTTGCACTAACAATACCACTTTCGTTCATTTCACTTATTTTTGAATAATGAGCTGGTAACACAACTAAATTTTGAGATAGCTCTTTATATCGGCTATACAAAGTATTACGTAAATCACTTACCCAATCTTCAGCCTTACCAGCAAGATCTGGACGCCCGATTGAATCTACAAATAAAATATCGCCTGATAATAAATAAGAATCATCTACAATAAATGACGTACTTCCAATCGTATGCCCTGGTGAGTATAACGCGTCAATTTCAATTTTAGTACCCCCCACCGTAATAACAGATCCTTCAACAAGCGGTTCGTATGAGAAAACAACTTCCTCTGCATCTTTTGGTGGTAACCAATACGTACCACCTACCTTTTCCGCTAACTTACGTCCTCCGGAAATATGGTCTGCATGTAAATGTGTATCCATTACATTCGTAATCGTAACGCCATGCTCTTTCGCAAATTCTTCATATGCCTCGGCTGTTCTTACTGCATCAATAACTGCTGCTTCACCATTTGAAACGACCATATAAGATAAACAGCCTTTTCCAAGGCGGTTAAACTGATACATACTTCCACCATTTTTTAAATCTCCAACTTTTATAGGCTTTACATATTCACTCCAAGCCTTCATGCCACCAGCTAAATAATAAATATTTTCTAATCCAGCCTCTGTTAATTGCTCTGCCACAAATATAGAAGACCCTTCTTTTGCACATACTACTAAAACATCTTTATCTTTAGGTAATTCACTTACAATATGATCTACACCATCTAACAAGTCAAAGTAAGGTCTATTAATAGAAGAAACTTGTTTCCCTTCAATTTTCCAATCTTCATAATCCGCCTCATTACGAACATCTAAAATGAATAACTCTCCGAATAAAACTTTCTCTGCAACATCTTTTGCTTGTAACGGTTTAACATTCATCTTATTACCCCCATAGGTATATTTTTATTCAAAAAAATTTATTTCTCTATATTCCCTTGCCACTCTAACATGCCTGGAATGACATTTTTCACATTTGCATAACCTTTCTCTTTCAACATGTGGCAAGCTATATCACTGCGATTACCAGTTCGACAAACAACATAAATTTGCTTCGTCTCATCTAACACTGCGCTGTATAATTCACCTAATGGCATCGAAATGGCGGATGGAATATGGCCAAAAGCAAATTCCGCTGCTTCGCGAACATCTAATACAATACACTCTTCACCATTTAATAGTATCTCTTCCAATTCCGAATTCGTAATTGTATGAGGATATTTCACAACTTCATTCACTTCATGCTCGTTTGCTTTCCTAACATAATGCACCAATACATCACCCTCTTGTTTTGTCCCGATATATTGATGTCCTACTTTACTCGCCCAACTTTTTATATCTACCGTAGAACCTTTATCTGTTGCCTTAACTTCAATCACTTGCCCTGGTGCTAATCCTTCTATCGCCTTCTTCGTTTTCACAATCGGCATCGGACAAGCCAACCCTTTACAATCTAAACTCATATCCACTTTTATACTCATAATCGATTCCTCCACAATTTATATACATATACCTGTAGGGGTATATTAAAATGTTTTTGAAAATCTGTCAACACTTACGTTTGACAGATTATCGGCTTTTTACAAGTAATTGAACAGCTTCTTTAATTAACTCTTCATTTGAACCATTACCACTTTCAAACTGTTCACGCAAACATTGCTCTAAATTCGTTCCAACAACGAGTCCAATTGTACGATCAAGTGCAGAACGAGATGCCGTTAACTGTGTAATAACCTCTCGGCAATCTTTTCCTTCTTCCATCATACGAAGCACACCACGAACTTGACCTTCAATACGTTTCAATCTATTTTTCATATCTTGATTATATTCCATCCTATAATCACCTCATTACCATTATGTCACTATTTATAACCTATGACAATATATTATACCCTATAAGGTATTTTGTAAACCCCTACTTTTATTTTTCGCCTTATATGTTCGCAAAACAAAAAGTAAAACCTTAATCTATAGGTTTTCACCTTCCACTAAATCTTGAAATAGAAAATGAAAAATATCAATATACAACACGTTCTGGCAATACTGTCCCATACAATTTAAAACCACCATCTACATTCTTTACCTTATATCCTTTTTCCATTAACATACGCGCTGCAACATACCCTCTCATACCAAGTTGACAAGTGATATATATTTCTTTGTCCATTGGCACTTCATCCAATCTATCACGTAATTCATCTAACGGAATATTAATAGAGCCTTTAATCATTCCTTGTTTTAGTTCATTGGGCTCCCGAACATCTATAATATATCCACCATTGTCAACAATACGATCTATTTCATGCCATTGTACCGTTTCCACAAAACCATCTACTATATTACTTGCGGCATACCCCACCATGTTTACTGGATCTTTTGCAGAAGAATACGGCGGGGCATATGATAATTCTAAATCCGGTAAATCGATTACAGTTAAGTTTGCCTTCATTGCCGTCGCGATAACATCGATACGCTTATCTACTCCATCACGCCCTAAAGCCTGTGCTCCGTAAATTTTTCCGCTTTCTTTATTAAAAATTAATTTTATTAGCACTGGCGTAGCATTCGGATAGTATCCTGCATGAGAATTTGCCTGTACATGTACTACCTCATAGGGTATATTTAATCGTTTTAATATTTTCTCATTTACTCCAGTCGAAGCAACTGTTAAATCAAAAACTTTAGCCACAGAAGTTCCCATCGTACCTTTATATAAAGACTCCGTATGCCCATGAATAATATCTGCTAACATGCGACCTTGACGATTAGCTGGCCACGCTAAAGGAATCATCGTTTCTGTTTCTGTAACAAAATCTTTCACTTCAATCGCATCACCAATTGCATATACATATGGGTCAGATGTTTGAAATTTCTTATTTACCTTTATCGTTCCTTTAACTCCTAATGCTAATCCTGCATCTTTCGCTAAACTACTCTCTGGTTGTACACCAATTGCTAAAATAATCATATCTGTTTTTATAACTGAGCCACTTTTTAAACGTACAACAGTCCCATTCTCTTCTAACGCATCTACACCATCTTCAAAAACAAGCTCAACATTGTGCACCTTCATATGCTCATGTACATATGCCGCCATTTCGTAATCAATTGGTGGCATCACTTGATTTGCCATCTCTACAAGAGTAACCTCAATCCCGCGTTCTCTTAAATTCTCAACCATTTCCACTCCAATAAATCCTCCACCAATAACCGTCACATGACGTGGTTTCTTCTCATCAATATACGCTTTTATACGATCTGTATCAGGTACATTTCGTAACGTAAACAACGCCTTCGCTTCTTCAATGCCCGGAATAGGTGGAACAATTGGTTTCGCCCCTGGTGAAAGAATCAAAACATCATATTCCTCGTTATATGTTTCATTTGTAGTTACATTCTTTATCGTAATTGTTTTCTCTTCTTTATTAACCTTTACCACTTCACTCAATACACGTATATCTAAATTAAAACGTTTTGACATCCTTTCAACAGTTTGTACTAATAACTTTTGTCTTTCTGTAATGACACCGCCAATATAATATGGCAATCCACAGTTTGCGAACGAAATGTATTCACCGCGTTCAAACATAATAATTTCATCTTCCTCACTTAAACGACGAAGCCTTGCAGCTACTGATGCCCCGCCAGCAACTCCGCCTACTACTATAATTTTTCTAGACATATTTCGAACCTCCATATTATTTATTATTAATTTTCTTATGCATCACAAAACCTATACCCGTATGAGTATATAATAGAGTGTAAAAATTTTAATTTCAATCAATATGTCTTTCTTTCACAAATTTGAAACAAATAAAAAAGAACTTAAATATCTCCAAGTTCTTTTACGTATAGTTCTATAACTTTCTGTACGATTAAACCAATGTATAAATACGTGTTTTTAATAACTGAAATACACCTGTATTTAAATTTTCAAAATCAATAGCTTCTTCACATAAGGTTAGATCCATTCCACGTAAAATTCTTTAATGCCACAACCTGAGAAAACGAATCCCAATGGACTCTTTTTCTACAATGATATATTTATTTTTTTCGTTGCACCTCTATCATTAATCATAACCATCTGCGTCTCGTTATTTGGTAAAAATACGATATATTTTCCCGTTCTCACATTCCTCCAAATAACTTTTCCTTCTTCGTCTGTTTTTCCTATTGAGATCCCAATTTCTTTACTGGGTTCAGGTGATTCGTCTTTCATAAGTATAATTTCAAAATCTTTTATTGGCTGTTTTTCTTTATTTTTCACGTAAAAAGTTACAGAATTAACAACCTTACTAAACTTCTTTTCATTATTTGCTATAGAACTAGACATTATGATTATGACCAATGCACAACATAAAATCCATATAAACTTACTATATTTATTCAGACCATTTTTTAAGTTTATTACATACATTGTCTGTTATTCGATTTCCAAAAAGGATCCGACTCTTCCCCATCATGTTTTCGCCCTTCAAATGAAGGCGAAACAAGATCTTCTCCCCTTCGATCATTACTATACAAAGATTGTTCTTGAAAAAGTACACGCTCTCCCTCATTTGAAACTGATGTCCACGGTACATCTTCTGCATACACCTTTTGATTCACCAAAAATACTATACAAAAAAAGATAAAAAGAACACCAAAACTATAAAGAGCCAACCTACATCTTATAGAAATAAAGCTATCCAACATAACTTACCTCCTATACAAATGATAGCGAACAATTGAAGATCCCTTTATAAATTCTAGTTTTTCTTTTTTTAGAAGTCAATGTAATTAATAATAATAATCATTATTAATTACATTGACTTAACAAAATCACACAATTAGTCATATTCTTTACTCCGCGTTCAAAAATCTGTCTCATTAAAGGTTCACTTTATTACATAAACTCGTAACCTTCTTCACAATCAGCTCCGCAGTAGTTTCCTCCGGTGGCAACAATAAATTCGTAACCGGTCCATACACAACATGGCTTAATTCCACTTCATACCCAC
Source organism: Bacillus cereus group sp. MYBKT14-1 (assembly GCF_051915185.1). Taxonomy (NCBI): domain Bacteria; kingdom Bacillati; phylum Bacillota; class Bacilli; order Caryophanales; family Bacillaceae; genus Bacillus; species Bacillus cereus group sp. MYBKT14-1. The sequence continues at coordinate 259,200 of NZ_JBQAEF010000006.1, forward strand.
CATATGAGAATTCTTCCTTTGTTGGTAAATAACCAATATATCCATTCGTATATCCACCAAAGAAAGCTAATTCATTTTGAAAATTCTCTTTCACTTCTAATGCCGTTTCCGAAAAAGGTTCCATCGGTAAACCTGAAAACATACCATCATTAACTTGAAACAATTGCACTTCTAAATCAATACTTAACCGCCGAATACCTTGCTCATATTTCTCTAAAACGATAGTAAGCCATTCATCCGTATTCACGCCCCACTGCTTCTCGGCTAATTGAGCCATACTTCGTATCTCATCAATTTCAGGAATATCTTTCAACTTCATTTGCATCATACTTGAAACTGTCCTTAAATTTACAATTGGGCTATATGTAACTGTTGGTAACATCGTTAATACATGTCCACTAAGTATGTAAGCCATTTGTTTTAACGCTTCGCTTGAACCGCGATACTTCGCATTCACATTTCCAGCAGCACCTTGAACGATAATAACAGGGCAGTTCACTATCTGCTCTAGAATTTCTCTCGTCATTCCAGGATAATCCGCTGATAATTCATCACTATTTCCTTTTAAAACATTCGGATGCGCAGTACAAAATACTAAAATCCCAGATAACTCCTTCGTTTCAGCATCTCTTATTGCTAACATGCCAATTCGGTTATCTACAACACCTTCTATATTTGTTCCCATCTTCGCTCTTCCATCACATGTTCTCTCTCTTCGATTTACCCCAATATCGCCTGTCGTAACACCCCAGCCAACTTCACATAGCTTCAAATTGTTATTCGCAGTAACAGCACCGTGTACTACATTATTTACTAAAATCGTTTTATACGACTGCACTAGCGGATCATCACCGACCGTTTCTGGACCAGAGTGTGTATGTGTATAAACAACCGTTATTCGCTCAAATGGTACATGAAGCCTACTTGCTACTCGCTCACGGATTATATTCGTATCTTCTACTAACATTCCAATATTATCAATACTTATAAACACAGTTTTCATTTCATCTTTTTCAAATACAAAAACCGTTCCATAAATACGTTCTTCAACATTATTTATGCCTGTCTCTCTATGATATCCGACAAAATCAATACCTATAGGCGGCGTAATATCCACCTTACATACCCCTACTTTGCTCATTTGAACCTCTCCATTTCTCTATGTAACTCCCTTTTTTCAAGAATAGCATATTTTTCCTATTTTAAATAAAAAAGAACGGACACAGTATCCTATGTCCGTTCTTCCCCTCACACATACTTCCGATGCACCATCTTCCCATCATAAGAAAACACAACGCCCTTACTCTCCACAATGGACTCCATATGCACCGTTCTTCCCCATAGTTGATGAAGATATGGTAATACCTTTTCTAAGTATTTCAAATCGAGCTCGATTCCTTCATAACTATGTTTAATGTATAATTCTCCATTCTTTAAGTAGTCTCCATCTTCTACTACTAAGTACGGGAACCCACCATTTGTCCGCATATTTACGAGTTGATCACGCACATTTTCCCATTCTTTATCTATGACTTTATATTCTTTTCCTTGGCGCTGGAATAAGTACATATCTTCTCGCATAACAAGATCTTTATTTAAGTAGTTTCTTAGGAACGATACGTCCCATTCAATTTCGCGTACTTCAAACATTTTATCACGGCCAGATCCTGGTTTTACGCCTCGTCGTTTCATTTCTTCTGTTGGATTGTTGTACCGTTCTTCAATATCTTCAAAGATTTTAATACCTAGGTAGTATGGATTAATACTTGTTTTTGACGGCTGTACAACACCTGCATTTAATTTCGCAAATTCAATTGCTTCATCAGATGTTAAGTCCATTTCACGAAGTATACGTTGATGCCAGTAGGACGCCCAGCCTTCGTTCATAATTTTTGTTTCAAGCTGTGGCCAAAAATATAACATTTCTTCGCGCATCATCGTTAATATATCACGCTGCCAATCTTCTAACTCACGGCTATATTCTTCAATAAAGAGAAGTAAATCTTTCTCTGGTTTTGGTGGAATTTTCTTCTTTTTACGCACATTGGAACGTTCCTGCTTTTTATTGCGATTATCTAAATTCCATAAATCATCGTATTGCGACACCTTTTTCTTTTCTACTTCTTCCTCTTCTAAATCATCAATACTCCATGCGAGCTTCGGACGCATAAGCGACGGATCAATATGCTCTTGAATGGCAAGTACGGCATCTAAAAATGTTTCTACCTCTGCCTTTCCGTACTTATGCTCATACGCTTTCACACGGTCCGCTGTTGCCGCCATACTCTCCACCATGTCTCGCTTCGTATTTGAAAAACGAATATTATTTTTGAAGAAATCACAGTGTGCTAAAACGTGCGCTACAATTAATTTGTTTTGAATTAAAGAGTTCGTATCTAATAAAAAGGCGTAACATGGATCAGAGTTAATAACGAGTTCGTATATTTTACTAAGTCCTAAATCGTATTGTAATTTCATTCTGAAAAATTGTTTTCCAAAACTCCAATGTGAAAACCTTGTCGGCATCCCATATGCACCAAATGTATAAATAATTTCCGCTGGACATATTTCATAACGCATCGGATAAAAATCAAGCCCAAATCCAGTCGCAATTTCCGTAATTTCCGCAATCGCATATTGCAGTGCTTTATCGTCACTTGCTCTCATTATTTTCCCTCCTTACACTTTCCCTTAAGAAAGTGTATGATGAAAAACAAGCTTTCATGAGGATTGATTGCATAATAAAAAGACACCCCCGCAAAAACGAGAATGTCTTATCTATTAACCTTCAATAATCTCCATCTTCTCCGTAATCGGAGCACGAGCTTTTCCTTCTGGTGCTTTATCGAAATAGCCGATATGAAGAATTCCAACGATACGTTGGCCTCTTGTTAAACCGATTCCTTCTATAAATAATGGATTGTAGTTTAATCCGCCTGATTTCCAAACGCAACCTAATCCACGTTCCCAAGCAAGAAGTTGGAAGTTTTGCATAAATGCACATGTTGCAGCGTAATCTTCATCACGTTGAATTTGACGTGGATCTTCATTTATATATACAACGATTTGTGCAGGCGTGCTTAAGAAACGATCTGATAAAATTTTACCGCGTTTCGCCCTTTCTTCTTCCGTGAAAGAGTTTAATACCGCATCTACTAATTTCTTGCGGCCTTCTCCGATGTATAGTTTACAATTCCATGGTTCACGGTGCTTATGATTTGGTGCCCATGTTGCGTCGTTTAATAGTTCAATTAATAAATCTTTTTCTACTGCTTTGTCTGTAAATGTACGAACAGAGCGTCTTTCTTTAATCACATTAGCGATGGAAGTATATGTAGTCATATTTATCTCTCCCTTATTTTTATCTATATGTATAAGTTTATCATTAGTATTGATATTGATTTTCAATTTCGATTATACCTTAGTTTTTTACTATTAATCAATGTTTTATGTTGGAAAACTTCTAAAAACGTCATTCCATGCTGTGAATAAAAAAACTTAACTTGTTCACAAGTATTTCACATTTTATGGAAATGATATGTGTACAGTTTTCTACATTATCCATCTAGGAGGAGTTTACATGTACAAAAAAATCGCGGTAAGTATGACTATGGCAGCATTATTATGCGGAGCAATTATCTTCCCCGCTTCCGCTGCCACCCCAAAAGAAGTAACAATGCATCACCATAAACCAATTTCAGATGAAGAAATACAATCGCTAGAAAAACTCGGCTATAACAAACATGAAATTTGGAAAGCTGCTCATATTGCAAGAATTAGTAATAAAGAAATAAAAGATGTTTTAGCTTACTATAAGCAAAATAAATCTTGGGAGAAAACAGCCGAGCATTTCGGTATAGATCCAAGTAAGCTGAAAAAGCATCATATGAATAAAGAAACAAAGCAAGCACTGCTACAACAGTTAGCAACTATGCAAAAATCCACACCGGATCAGCTAAAGCAAAAAATGAAAGAATATAACATCAAATTGCGTCATCTTACTGTGTTAACAATCATCTCTCAAAAAAGCAATACTCCTCTTGATGATGTATTAAAGATGAAAAAAGATGGAATGGACATTAAACAAATTGCCGAAAAATTAAATGTAAAAAGAGAAGATATACGAGCGGAAATGATGAAATTAGTGAAGTCTATTAAAGAACAAAAAACAAATTAAAATGCTAAAAAGGAAGAGGCATTCACCACTCTTCCTTTTCTTTATGAACTTTCAATTTTTAAGTATAAATTCCCGTCTTTCCCAAAAACTAACACAAGTAAATGATGTAAGTTAGGGGTGAGAAAATGTTCGGTTTATCATCTAAAAAATCAAAAAAGACTAATACAAAAACACTTTGTTCTATTCCAGAATTTATACAAACCATGAAAGAATCAAGCGACTTTGTTTCTCATAACGTACTTGAAAATGAAACATTGTGCTTGTTTTATTATAAATCTGTCGTGGAAGCACTTATTATTAAACAATTCATTTTAACTCCTCTAAAAAAGGAATCGGAACAAATCCAAAACATCTCTGATTTATGTAATATCGTCTCTATTGAAGACATTATTACCTCCCCTTCTATTGATGATATTCGTGAGAAATTATTAGGTGGATATATTTTAATACGCTTAAAAAACAATTCGAATCCTGATCAATATGCTTTAATTCGTGCCGAAAGTACTGTTTTAGGAACACGATTATATAACGATACAGAAAATGAGTATAGCGTAATCGGGCCTAAAATCGGTTTCGTTGAAAACCTTGATACAAATATACACTTATTACGCCGAAATATCGTAACGGAGCAACTCATTTTTAAAGAAGTTACCGTCGGATCTATGTCAAAAACGAAAGTAGCAGTTGCTTATATAGAAGGAGTTACAAATGAACAATTCATCAACACCGCAATTCAACGGCTAGAAGACATTGACTTTGATGTCCCATTTGATTCAACTATGATTGAGCAATTTATTAGTGATAATAGCAATTCACCTTTTCCTGTTCTATTACCTACAGAACGATTAGATCGAGCTGTATTTGCATTAATTAACGGGGAAGTTTTAATTTTAACAGATGGCTCTCCATATGCTTTATCAGGACCAACCACGTTACTGGATTTTTTCATTTCACCAGAAGATTATTATTTACCGTGGATGATTGGATCGTTCTTTCGTATTATTCGTTTTTTCGGAGCTATATTTTCTCTTTTTTCCTCCGCTATTTATACAGCGGCTTTAACATATCATTATCAAATGATTCCTGCCGATTTACTAGGTCCTATTATTTTCTCGAGAGCTAACGTACCTTTTCCTCCTATTCTAGAAGCACTCTTTTTAGAAATTACAATCGAATTGCTTCGTGAAGCGGGAGCGCGTTTACCGACAAAAGTCGGACAAACAATTGGGATTGTTGGGGGGATTGTAATTGGCCAAGCATCCGTGGAGGCAGCTTTGACAAGTACAATTTTATTAATTGCAGTTGCTTTATCCGCTCTTGCATCTTTCACAACACCAACAGTAAAGATGTCTTCTACTATCCGGTTGTTACGCTTTCCCCTTATTCTTTTAGCCGGTGCATTCGGAGGATTAGGCCTTATTGTCGGATTTGTATTTATTTTAGCTCATTTAATTAAATTAAAATCACTTGGATCACCTTATTTGTTACCTTTATATCCATTTCGTGGTTTAGGTACAGCAGAAGGTTTTCTTCGATTACCATTTAGTCAAACAGCTCAAAGACCTTCTTTTCTTAGACCAAAATCAAAATGGCGCTATAATCCAAACAAAGCGAAGCAAAAACGTGATGGTGAGAATGAATGAAAAAATTTTTATTGCACCTTATTATAATTATCTTCTTCATTTTACAAACTGGCTGTACACAAACCTATATAGTGGATACGCAGCGTATTATTCATATCGCTGGATTTGACATCACAAAAAACAAAAGATTCCAAGGAACTATTCTATTCCCAGAGTACACACATGGTGTAAAGTCTAAACCAGAAACGCAATCAACATCTGCCCGTTCACTTGAGACAATCGCTTCACGATTAAATGCAAAATCTCCTCACAATGTCGTTGTAGGTCAAATGCGTGTCGTCCTATTTGGAAAAGCTCTAGGAGAACGCGGAATGGGAGAGATTATTACTAACTTACAACGTGACCCAAATATCGGGCGTGATGTACAACTAGCAATTGTAGATGGATCAGCTGAAGAGCTTTTAAATTACGGAAAAAAAAATGGGTCTTTATATATTGCTGATTTACTCGAACAAAATATAAGAAATGAAAACATTCCACAAACCGAATTAAACATTTTTTTATATAATTATTACTCTTCCGTATGTGATGCCTATGTTCCTTATATTAAAATGGACGATAATCATTCTGTCGCTGTCAAAGGGCTTGCCTTTTTAAAAGGCGATAAAGTCGTTATGTATACGGATAAAAGACATTCTGTTTTAGCAAAATTACTTATTAATCCTACGAAAAATGGACGTTACGAAGCAGCGATAAAAAAGGATAAACATAAAGGTATGGTTGTTATACAAAACTTAGCTGGGGAAAATAAGTATAATATAGATCAAACTGGCGACATACCAAAAGTAAAAATCCATTTAAAATTAAATGGATTAATTAAAAACTCTCCTAATTGGATTGATTTAAGAAAAGAAACAAATATCAACTATATAAAAAAACAAATTGAACGAAATGTTGAAAAAGACTGTGAAGATCTAATAAAACAATTTCAAGAAAAGGAAATTGATCCTTTAGGAATACGAGATGAAATTAGAAGCCATACGAGAAAATGGAATATAACACAAATTCGAAATATGTATAAAAATGTAGCGGTGGATGTAAATTTAGATCTTAATATTGTACAATCTGGAATCGGAGAATAGTGAGGTGAAATAAGCAATGAATACAATGAATAAAACAAAGACAGTCTCTCCATATTTTGCATTTATTTTATTGCATTCTCTCCAGATTGGTATAGGAATTCTCGGATATCAACGTGTAATTTTAAAAAACGCTGGTTATGATGCCTGGATTTCTCTTATTATTGCGGGAATTGCAACTCATATTGTGCTGTTTTGTATGTTAAAAATGCTTGAAAAAGACGGAGATTTAATTAGCATTCATACAACAACCTTTGGAAAATGGGTTGGCTCTATATTTTCTGTAATTTTCACTCTTTATTGCTTATTATTTTGCCTTACGGTTCTTCGTACGTATATGGAAGTGATACAAGTTTGGATTTTCCCTACCATTAAGTTATGGAAACTTACGCTTATGTTTTTATTAGTCACTTACTACATTATAAAAGGTGGCTTCCGTTCTGTGACAGGGATATGTTTTTGGGGTATTGTTCTTCCTATTTTCGTTGTATTCTTTTTAATCTATCCAATGAAATATGCTCATTTTCGTAATATTTTACCTATTTTTACACATTCACCTTTTGACATGCTTATATCTGCAAAACAATCCGCATTGGAATTTCTGGGGTTTGAAACAATTCTTATCTTTTATCCCTTTATTGAAAAAGGAAAATCTTTAAAGCGATGGGCCCATGCTGGAATTGCTTTTAGCACCTTAATTTATGTAGTTTTAGCTATCGTATCTTTTATGTATTACAGCGAGGGACAATTAAACCGTACTATTTGGCCTACTTTAACGATGTTAAAAATAATTAAAGTTCCTTTCATCCAGCGCTTTGAATATATTATTATTTTCGTTTGGTTTTTAATTATTTTACCAAACCTCTGCTTAACCATTTGGTCATCATGTCAAACGATGAAGCGTTCCTTTCATATTTCATTTAAATTTACATTACCGTTTTTTATTTTCATCATATTTTCAGCTTCTCTACTTTTCACAAACCGTGAAAGTATCAACACATTAAATACCGTACTATCTCAAGCGGGTTTATATATTGTATACGCTTATATCCCAATTTTATTTTTGTTTCATTCACTAAGATGGTACTTCAAAAATCGTTCAAAAAAAACTTCTCCCTAGGTGTCCCTTAGTCTGATACAATTTGATTAATACATTTGTAAAGGGGACAAGCGAATGAAAAAGTATGTATTTTCTTTACTTGCAGTACTAAGCTTAATTCTTGCTGGATGCGGAAGTACTAGTACAAATGACCAAAAATCTTCTGAATCAAAAAAAGAAGAACATGACCACGCATCGCACACTCAGCAAGCTGACATTCAAGAGAAAACAAAAGGAGTCGACACACTTCCTACCTTCCTAGACAAGCTTGATCCACAAATGAAAGATATCTACACTGTCGCTGGACAAAATGCAGAACTATTAGATTGGATTCCATGCTATTGTGGTTGCGGTGAAAGTGTAGGACATAAAAATAATAAAAACTGCTTTATTCGTGAAATTAAAAAGAATGGTGAAGTTGTTTGGGACTCCCATGCAACGACTTGCGTCAATTGCCTAGAAATCGCAGTTGAATCTGCTTCCATGAAACAAAAAGGAAAATCAACGCTTGAAATTCGTAACTATATCGATAATAAATACAAAGAAGGCTATGGCAAACCAACACCTACGCCAATGCCAAAAGCTTAAAAAACGAGGAAACTCCTCGTTTTTTCTTTTCATTCACTTTTTTTCTTAACAAATTCTTTCAAGTGTATTTCCCCTTACTTATCACACACTATATATAACTCTCGGTAAGGAGGGTACACAGTGCAAACATATAACGACTATGATAAAGCTCTCTATTACACGTATTGCTGTAATTGGGATAAATTACTCGTTCTCATGGTTCAAACGAACGATCAATTATTTTCTAAACGTATTGAGCATTTTTTACACGCTTATCAATACAGTAAAGAACTTCCAGAAGTTGATAAACAATTGCAGCTCCTATTTCAATATATTGACCACGCATCCCAAAAGTCGCATGTAGAAGAAGTAGAACAAATTCAAATGTAAAATATAGCGCTATTCTCTTCCGGAGAATGGCGCTTTTTTAAAATGTTTATATCAATAAAAGTTTCTCCTTATAAAACTTTTATTGATAAACATATTTTTTCTTTCTTTTCCATACTACTTCATACTATAATTTAGTATGTAACTATTATAAGAGAGGTATAAAATATGGGACGAGAAAAAAAGCAAGAATATGCTTTACTTACCGCATGGGGAGCTTCTTTTATCGCTACACTAGGAAGTCTGTACTTTTCCGAAATCATGAAATTTGAGCCTTGTGTTCTTTGTTGGTATCAACGTATTTTTATGTATCCATTCGTTTTATGGCTTGGTATCGCTGTAGCAAAGAAAGATTATCGCATTGCAAGTTATTCTTTACCAATCGCAACTATTGGTGCTTGTATTTCTTTATATCACTATGCAATTCAAAAAGTCGCAGCATTTTCAGCTGCTGGGGCAGCTTGTGGACGTGTACCATGTACGGGAGAATACATAAACTGGTTCGGTTTTGTGACAATCCCGTTTTTAGCACTTATCGGCTTTATTACAATCGCTGTTTGTAGCTTTATTGTCATCAAAAACAAATAAGGAGATGAAAGAATGAAAAAAATGCTTATATTTGGTGGTATTATTATCGCCTTGTTTGCGGCAATTTTCGCTGTAACACAAATGGAAGAAAAAAACGCTTCAACTAGCCAAAAAATTGATAATGCTACTGGTAGTCAAACAGATGGTCCTGACTACTACACAAATAAAATTTCTCTTTCAGATCTTCAAAAGAACTTAAAAGAGAAAAAAGAAGAAACAGTATACTTTTATCAAACATCTTGCTTTCATTGCCAAAAATTATCTCCTGTCGTAGTGCCAATGGCTAAAGACTTGAACGTTGATATGAAAGTTATGGATATTGAAAAATTAGATGCTCCTTGGGATGAATATAAAATTCAAGGTACACCAACAATCATTCATTTTAAAGATGGCAAAGAAGTGAGCCGTATTAGCGGTGAACAGCCGAAAGACAAATTAAAAGAATGGCTTGAACAAACGAAAAAGTAATTAGAAAAGGAAACTCCTTCTACACATGAAATGGGCGTAAAATCCCACACTAATGTATAAGGAGGGGGTTTTATGCCAGAAGTAAGATGTTCTGTTTCCAACTGTTCTTTTTGGGGACAAGGTAACTTTTGTCAAGCAAGTGCGATCATCGTTCAGCCTGATGCAGATGAAACTGGTCAAACTGAAAATGATTCATATACAGCTGCTGTTTTAACAAACGAGACGCTAGAAAGTTCTGTAGCAACGAGTGTAGAGACTTGTTGTCATACATTTAAGCCTAGATATTAACAATTATTCCACCTCATATACGTGAGGTGGTTTTTTCTTTCCCTCTTCTTGTTTACGTCATCTCTAATTCTCCCTATAATAAAGTTAACATTTTTATGAATACGAAGGTGAAATACTATGGCTAAAACAATTGCAGATATCGCCAAATTGGCTGGAGTTGCAAAAAGCACAGTCTCTCGTTACTTAAACGGCGGATATGTAAGTGATAAAACAAAACTTAAAATCGAAGGTATTATTCAAGAAACAAATTTCTCTCCCAATACATTTGCTCAAAGTTTAAAAGCAAAAACAACAAATTTAATTGGTGTCATCATCCCCCGATTAGACTCCTTCGCTACAATGAAAACACTTATCGGGATCGATAAAACATTACAGGAAAATAACTATCAAATGCTTGTAGCAAATGCAAATCAAACAACCGGAACTGAAATACAAGCAATTGAAAACTTTATAAAACAAAAGGTAGCTGGCATTATTTTATTAACAAAAACATTGACGAATGAACATCAAAAAATTATGGCTAATTCAAACATCCCTATTTTATTCGTCGGGCAAGAATATAAAGATCAATATTGCCTCGTTCACGATGATTATGATGCAGCTTATGAGTTAGGGGCATACGTTTTATCGCAAGGCCATCGACATATTGCCTATTTAGGGATAGAAAAAGATGATATTTCTGTTGGAATAAATCGAAAAAATGGTTTTCAAAAAGCAATTGAAAATTTAGAACCGACTTGCAACGTTTCATATTACGAAACAACTTTCCGCATAGAAGATGCCATGAAACAAGTACAACATATTTTAGATAATAATCGCCCAACTCTTATCGTATGTGCTACAGATAACATCGCTCTTGGCGCAATGAAAGTCATTCACTCCCACTCTCTTTCTGTACCAGGTGATATTTCTGTAACAGGATTCGGTGGATATGATATTTCAGAAATGGTACACCCTAGTTTAACGACAATTGCGTTTGACTATGAGTATGCTGGAAAGCTTGCTGCCACTTCTCTTTCACAGCTTGTTGAAAACAAAACTATACCAAAAATATTACACTCCCGTTATACATTAAAAATCCAAGAAAGCGTTGACAAAATATAAAGGCGCTCTATAATAAAATTAAAACCGGTTCCACATTTTAAAAACAGGATTTTCAACATCATTTCCCTGTTTTTTATTTTAACTTTTTGCGGAACCGGTTCCACAAAAAATATAGTAAGGGGGAATTTTTATGGATATGAAACACATTGCAACTCAAGTAATACAGAATATTGGTGGAAAGGAAAACATTGTTCGTGCCACACATTGCGCGACTCGCCTTCGTCTTACATTAAAGGATGATACGAAAATAAACGCTGCAGAAATCGAAAACATCGATGGAGTAAAAGGTGCTTTTGCAACGACCGAGCAATATCAAATTATTTTTGGAACTGGCATAGTAAACAAAGTATATGATGAATTCTCAAAATTAATTGGAATAGCTGAACTAGATTCTACAACATCAAACGATATACCTAAGAAAAAAATGAATCCTGTCGCCCGCCTAGCCAAGACACTATCTAATATTTTTGTTCCAATTATTCCAGCTATCGTTGCAAGCGGTTTACTTATGGGTCTACTCGGAATGTTGAAAGCGTTTAAATTAGTTCCTGGAGATCACTCACTTATCCAATTACTTGATATGTTCTCAAGTGCAGCTTTCATCATTTTACCCATTTTAATTGGAGTTAGTGCCGCTAAAGAATTTGGTGGAAACATTTTCTTAGGTGCAGTTGTTGGTGGTATATTAACTCACCCAAGCTTAACAAATCCTTGGACTCTTTCAAATGCAAAACCCACAGTTTTACATTTCCTTGGTATGGATATTGATATGATTGGCTATCAAGGTACTGTTTTACCTATTTTATTATGTGTATATGTTATGAGTACAATTGAAAAAGAACTTCGAAAACGTGTTCCGAACTCTTTAGATTTATTAGTTACACCATTCTTAACAATTATTATAACTGGCTTTTTATCACTTATTATTATCGGACCAATTGGATATAAAATCGGTGACGGCATTACGTACCTTTTAAATACAATTTATCAATTTGCAGGACCAGTAGCTGGACTTATATTCGGTGGGTTGTATTCAACAATTGTTCTTACTGGCTTACATCATAGCTTCCACGCTATTGAAGCGGGCTTACTCGCAAATAAAGATATCGGTGTCAATTTCTTACTCCCTATTTGGTCAATGGCAAACGTTGCACAGGGCGGTGCTACTTTAGCTGTCTATTTCAAAACAAAAAACAAAAAAACGAAAGAAATTGCAATTCCAGCAGCAGCTTCAGCATTTTTAGGAATTACAGAACCAGCTATTTTTGGTGTCAATTTAAAACTTGGTAAACCATTTATTGCAGCAGCTATTGGCGGCGCAATTGGAGGCGCTTACGTTGTTTGGATGCAAGTAGCGGCTAATGCATACGGTTTAACAGGTATTCCGATGCTTACAATTGTTGCACCTCTTGGCATGATGAACATGATTCACTATATAATTGGTTTCGCTATTGCAGTTATCACTGCTTTTGTTGCCACATTCATTTTATATAAAGAAAGTAAATAATAACGGGGTGAAAACCTATGTCAAAATATAAAACAATACTGCAATCTAATAAAGACGAATTACATTCTTTATATGAAATTGCAAACCAAGATTCATGGAAACCAATTTATCATATCCACCCACCATTTGGATTAATGAATGATCCTAACGGTGTATCATACTACAATGATGAATATCACGTTTTTTATCAGTGGTATCCATTTGGTCCCATTCATGGAATGAAGCATTGGGGGCATGTGAGGTCAAAAGACCTTATTAACTGGGAGCGTATGCCTGTAGCCATCATCCCTACTGAAAGCTATGAATCACACGGTGCATATTCTGGTAGTGCTATCGTAAAAGATGGCCTTCTTCATCTACTTTATACAGGGAATATAAAAAAGCCTGATGATTCCCGTGATGCAAAACAATGTATGGCAACAATGGATTCACAATATACGATGACGAAATATAGTAATAATCCTGTTATTGATATAATTCCTGACGGATATACAAAACATGTACGTGATCCAAAAGTCTGGAAACATAATGATATGTACTATATGTTACTCGGTGCCCAACGTGAAAATAAAACAGGAACTCTATTACTATACAAATCACAAGACCTATACAATTGGCATTTCCAAGGCGAAATTACAACAAACTTAAAAGAATTCGGATTTATGTGGGAATGCCCCGATTACTTCCAATTATCAGGGAAAGATGTACTTCTCTTTTCACCGCAAGGAATTGAAAAAGACGGAGAAAACTTTCACAATGTATACAATGTCGTTTATGCTATAGGCCATTTCGATATTAAAAATTTATATTTCCATGTTGATTCCTATTACGAAGCTGATAAAGGGTTCGATTTTTATGCCCCTCAAACTTTAGAAGACTCTACTAGTCGTCGCCTATTGTTTGCTTGGGCAGGATCAAGTGAAATCACATATCCTTCTGATGATTATATGTGGGCTCATTGCCTAACACTTCCACGTGAATTAACATTAGAAGATAACATCTTAAAACAAAAACCAGTTTCAGAATTAACAAAACTACGAACAACAAAAAAAGACATTTCAGGAGATATAACAGCTGGATTAAATGTATTATCAACGCTTGATGATGAAGACTCCTATGAATTAATTGTTACACTTAAAACAGAAGATGCAAAACGTTTTGGTCTTTCTCTCTTCCACAATGAGGAGGAATGTTTCCCCATTACATTTAATCGGGAACAAGGTACTATTTCTATAGACAGGGGCAACTTCTACCATCAATTTGGCGGAGAATATGGATTTGAACGCTGTAAAAAAATCGATATTCAAGATACGATAGAACTACAAATATTTGTAGATAAAAGCATCGTGGAAATTTTCTTATACGATGGTTCAACAGTCTTTACGTCCCGAGTTTTTCCTCGAAAAGACATGAAACATCATATCGCAATCTTTTCAGATGCAAAACTAAACTTTACCATCACACAATATAAGCTGAAAAGAGGGATTGTATGAGAAATGTCTTTTGTATAGGTGAACTATTAATTGATTTTGTGTGCCGAAATACTAATGTTTCTTTAGTAAACGGTTCAGATTTCGAAAAAAAAGCTGGTGGAGCACCCGCTAACGTTGCTGCTGCGATTACAAAATTAGGTGGACACGCTACATTTATGGGGCAAGTAGGAAACGACCCATTTGGTGAGTTTCTTGAACAAACTTTACAGCGTGCGCAAGTCGATACATCCATGCTCATAAAAGATAAACAAACAACACTTGCATTCGTATCCATCGATCAAGATGGCGAACGTGATTTTACTTTTATGCGTGGTGCAGATGGTGAATATCAATTCAATAGCATTGATTTATCAAAAATACAAACGAATGATTTAATACATTTCGGTTCAGCGACAGCTTTACTATCAAGCCCATTAAAAGAAACGTACTTTCAGTTGTTACAATATGCGAAAGATAAAGGCCATTTCATTTCTTTTGATCCAAATTATCGAAGTGCACTCATTACAAATACAGAACAATTCTCTCAAGATTGTCTAACCTTTATAAAACATGCACACTTCGTAAAAGTAAGTCAAGAGGAAGCTACTATGCTCTCTAAAGAGAGTGATTTACAACAAGCTGCACTCAAATTATTAAATTATGGCGCAAAAGTAGTAGCTATTACACTTGGAAAAGACGGTACCCTTCTTGCGACAAATGAAGGTCAAACTATTGTCTCTTCTATTTCCATTCAACAAGTCGATACAACTGGTGCTGGTGACGCTTTCGTTGGAGCAATGTTATATCAGATTGCCCAAAGTGAACATACACTTTCGTATCATTTCAAAGACTTAACAGCATTTATCTCCTTTGCAAATAAAGTAGGCGCTATCACATGTACAAATTACGGTGCAATTGCCTCTCTTCCATCATTAACAGATATAAAAGCATACGATTAATCGTATGCTTTTTTTACATTCCTCTCCAAAAATCATGCATAATAAAAAAGTACAAAATAACGAGAACGGCCGTCCCGCATAGGGTAATGCGCCGATATATACTCTTCTCTCCTTCCCTCGCTTTCACAAACGCCCAAATAAATCCGAAGAATAATATTAAATCAATATATGGAACATAAAAAGAAAAGACGAGAAACGCATATAAATACACGATAAATAAACAGGTCGTTACTAAGAAAACTTTAAACGCAAATTCACTTTTCATAATATAACCGCCCCCTATCTGTACTGTATTATATTCAGCAAAATACAATAGTTGCAGTTAAACTCCAAGTATAAATAAGCTACCGTCTATAATACGGTAGCCATTACGGAACATTGTATTTCCGTTTATATATATTACTTAAAATCGAAGAAGGAATTTGTTCGTAACGAACTTTCTCTCCTGTTTCATCTATAATATACGAATTGTTTCCTATATAATATATTCCATCTTTTCGTTTTGAGTACACTGGATATCTTTCATTTGGCAATACCGTTTTCACTTTCGTTAACTGTCCATTTGGTTCTTGCCAATATATATCCGCGCGGTCTACTAACGTAAGTACTCCAATTTGTTCTTTTTCTATTTTTCGACCATTCCAGCTCACAACGCGATAACCAAGTTTATTCGCTTCATATTCGGGGCTCGTATGAAAACGAGAAATGATTACTTTTGTTTGTAATTGTACTCGGTCATATAACCATTGTATATCCCTGTCATGCATACGAATACAGCCATTTGATTCCCTACTTCCAATCGTCCATTCCCGGTTCGTACCGTGAATTGCATATTCATTCTTATCTAGTCCAAGCCACCTCGTACCAAGAGGGTTATTCGGTGCACCCCCAGGTATTTTTTTTCGATGGTATTCTTTATTTTTAAATTTAGTTATAATACAAAAATTACCTTCAGGCGTAGGTGTACGATCTCTTCCAGTCGTTACTGGAAATGTTTTTGTGTAATTTCCATTTTCAAAAAAAGACAACTGGTTCGTCGTAAGATTTACTAATATTAAATGATCTGTATTAGCAAAAGCACTAACCGGTAGGATGAAAAATAATAGTATGATGAAACATAACTTTTTCAGCTATATCCCCCCTAGCGCTCCCTATAATAAGTGGAATTAACATTACTTTGCTCTTATAAATGAAAACTATCCATTTACAATAACGCCCCCATTTACATGTATCATTTGCCCAGTAACATAGGATGAATCACCAGATGCCAAGTATACGTATGCCGGCGCTAATTCATATGGTTGACCAGGCCGTTGCATCGGGACATTGCTCCCAAACTGAGAGACTTTCTTCTCATCAAAGCTCGATGGAATAAGCGGTGTCCAAATCGGGCCTGGTGCAACACCATTTACCCGAATCCCTTTTTGCACTAACGATTGAGAAAGTGATCTTGTAAAAGCTACGATTGCTCCTTTCGTTGCGGAATAATCAATTAACGTTTCATTTCCTTCATATGCAACGATAGATGCCGTATTTATAATGACATCCCCTTTCTTCAAATGAGAAAGGGCTGCTTTCGTAACGTGAAAATAAGAAAAAATATTAATACGAAATGTTTTTTCTAGCTGTTCTGCTGTAATATACTCTAGCCCTTGCTGCGGATATTGCTGTGCAACGTTATTCACTAAAATATTTAAACTACCTAACTGCCGGGCGGTTTCTTCCACAATATCTTTACAATGCTGTTCATTACTCAAATCCCCCGGCAACAATACACACTTTACACCTTCTTTTTCAACACGTTGTTTCGTCTCATTTGCATCTTCTTCCTCATCTAAATAAGCAATCGCAACATTTGCTCCCTCTTTTGCAAAAGCGATGGAAACTGCTCGTCCAATTCCGCTATCTCCTCCCGTAATTAACACATTCTTCCCTTTTAACTTTTCACTTCCTTTATAGTTTGCATCTTCAAACTGCGGAAGGGGGCTCATTAATGATTCAATACCTGGCTGCTTATTTTGATGTTGCGCAGGCATTGTTATAAAGTTTTTTTGCTGTGGCATAGCTGCTTTCAACTCCTTTTCCTTAGCATGTGCACAATAAAAAGCTGAAATTCACACATCGTTTTACGATTAATATTCGAATTTAAGACACAAAATATGAATTGTTATAAACTTTTTATGCAAAACTATTGCAAAATAGATAAAAAACGAATATTATATATAACTGTTGTGAAAATTATTCGTAAACAGAAAGGATGTTTATATGTTTAACCTTTCAAAACATAAAACTTCTATTAAAACTGAAATTATGGCAGGTATTATTACCTTCTTAACAATGGCATATATCATTGTCGTAAACCCTGTTATCCTTGGAGATGCAGGTGTTCCATTTGAACAAGCATTTACAGCAACAATTATCGCTGCTGTTGTCGGAACATTATTTATGGCAATCTTTACAAACTTACCAATCGCAATCGCGCCAGGTATGGGATTAAATGCTTACTTCTCTTACTCTGTTGTAAAAGCGCATGAAGGCATGACTTTCGCAATTGCATTCTCTGCTGTATTCGTAGCAGGTATGATTTTAATTTTGCTATCATTTACATCTTTCCGTACAAAATTAATGGAAGCAATTCCTGAAAACTTAAAACATGCAATTACTGCTGGTATCGGGCTATTTATCGCCTTTATCGGTTTACGTTTAACAGGTATCGTTACAAAAAATGATGCAAACTTAGTTGGACTTGGTGATCTTCACTCTGCTCCAGTACTACTAGCATTAGCTGGACTTGGAATTACAATTGTCCTTATGTCTTTAAATGTAAATGGCGCACTATTTATCGGGATGCTATTAACTGGTATTATCGCTTTCTTCACGGGACAATTATCATTCTCAAACGGTGTTACATCAATGCCTGGTTTACCAGAAGGAATTATCGTTTCAAATCCAATTACTGCTGTATCTGACGTAATTAACTACGGATTATACGGCGTTGTATTCTCATTCTTCCTTGTTACACTATTCGATACAACAGGTACATTACTTGGTGTTGCACAACAAGGTGGATTTATGAAAGACGGAAAGCTTCCAAAAGCAGGACGAGCTCTTCTATCTGACTCATTCTCAGCAACTATTGGTTCTATGTTCGGAACGACACCATCAACAGCTTACATTGAATCATCTGCTGGTGTTGCAGCTGGTGGTCGTACTGGTTTAACAACTGTTACAGTAGCGGTTCTATTCGCACTAGCAGCATTCTTCGGCCCATTAGTAAGTGCTGTTTCTGGTGTATCAGCTATTACTGCACCATCATTAATTATCGTTGGTAGTCTTATGATGGGTTCAGTTCGCCACATCGATTGGGACGCATTTGATGAAGCATTCCCAGCATTCTTAGTAATCTTAAGCATGCCACTTACATCAAGTATCGCAACAGGTATCGCACTTGGATTTATTTCATACCCACTTATGAAAGTGGCAAAAGGTAAATTCCGTGCTGTTCACCCACTTGTATATGTATTTGGAATTTTGTTTGCTTATCAATTGATATTCTTACCACATTAAAATCTCTCATAAAGAGGGATTTTTTTATACATAAAAAGTAGAGCATCGAAATTCGATGCTCTATTTTCCTTTTTTAAAAGCAATATAAAAAGACTGCAGAGAACTCCATCTCCACAGCCTAATATTTATTTTTGCAAGAACGCCTGCAAATCTGCAAATTGCCTCTTTGCATCTTCATAGCCTTGCTCGTATAAATTTTGTAGTTTTGCTGTATCTTTTTCCATACGATCTACTTGAAGCGGTACTTCTGGACGAATAACAAATAAATTCCCAGCTTGTTCTTCTTTTTCAATATAGTGAAGTGTTTCATTATACACTTCATAACGATTTAGCATCGTGTTCACAAGGTTCGGATATTTTTTATAAGCTTTCGCAGCAATCCACCCAAATCTTGATTTTTTCTTTGCGTAACCATGATTTCTCGTTAAAATTACGACTGATTTTTTAAATCCATCTTCCTGTGCTTTACGAACTGGAATTGGATCAGAAATCCCGCCATCTAACAGTTGCTTACCACGATAATTTACTACTGGTGCAATGAAAGGCAATGAACTAGACGCTTGTAATAAATTTAGCGCATCATCATTCGTGCCTTCTTTTTCAAAATAAACTGATTGCCCTGTTTCACAATCCGTCGTTCCTACAAGGAAACGTTCCGGGCTATTAAAGTATGTTTCAAAATCAAACGGCACATGCTTTTCTGGGATTTCGTGGAAAATGAAATCCATATCAAATAGCTGACGTTTTCTCCATAAGTTTTTATACGATAAATATTTCGGATGTGATGCATAATCAATATTGACCGTTTTATTTCTATTTCTTTGTCTGGAAAGATACGACGCTGCATGACAAGCACCAGCTGATACACCGATTACATATGGAAAATATAAATCTTGTTCCATAAAGTATTCTAATATCCCGCCCGTGTATACACCACGCATACCGCCGCCTTCTAATACTAACCCCGTATTTTCAAGCATGTTACTCTCTCCTCTATATATATTGACTCTTTAATTATTCACCATGTTAAGTATCTTTTTCTATTATATATGAGTTCTTTCAGAAATTATATTTAAAAGACTTGAGAAAAAGGAGTTTTTTCTTCCAATTATATTTCCAAATGACCGGAGACATCCTTTATAAACCTTTGAATAAAGTCTTGCTCTTCTTTCGTATATCCATCTAAAAGTAACAACCACTTTTCTTCAGCTTGCTTATGCAATTTTTCATGAGCTTTATATATTTCATTCCCACTCTCCGTTAAGCTGAAGAAGATTTCTTTTTGATTATCTAACATTTGCATCTTCTCAACGAATTGCTTTTGAAACAACTTTGTACAAATTTTAGAGATTGCTCCCTTCGTCATGCCCATTTCTGTCGTAATTGCCGTTACATTCATCAAACCATTTTTTCCGATACATTCGATTACATGTAACTCAGATAAAGACATACTACTTACGCCTGTCTCACGAAGAAACTTCTCATTTTGTCGTTTTAAATGTTCTTCTTTTTTATGCAAAAGTGTACGAATGTCCGACAGTATTTCCATTTGCTTCGTTGCATGCTTCAATCCGTTCGCCTCCTAAGTTTCCAAAGAAACAATTTAACTATATACCATTTTAAAACCATTTTTTCATCTTTACAAGTAAGAAAATCATGTTAAAATAAATTTAGTTTCCAAGGAAACTAAATCACAAGGAGGTTAACAAGATGAAAAAATCTAAACTAACTTTCATTTTATATGTTGTCTGTATTAGTGCCTTACTCGGTTCCTTCGCTCAAAATATTTACACACCTATCTTACCGATGATTCAAAATTCTTTTCACACTTCTCTTTATCTTGTAAATGTAACAGTTTCACTTTTCACATTCGTTCTTGCAATTATGCAGCTCGTATATGGACCTTTAATTGATACAAAAGGGAGAAAATCTGTCCTTATCCCTAGTTTAGTCATTAGTACAATTGGTTCAATCGGATGTGCTTTTTCGGCAAACATTTATTTATTTCTCTTTTTTAGAGCTGTTCAAGCTATAGGAATAGCGGCTATACCTGTAGTTTCAGCAACGATTATCGGCGATTTATTTGAAGGAAAAGAACGCGGAGAAGCGATGAGCCTATACCAAATGTTACTTGCCCTCGCACCTGCAATGGCTCCTCTCATAGGTGGTTATCTTGGCAGTATAAATGGTCACTTATCTGTATTTCTCTTTTTATCTACACTTGGCATTATCTTATTAATTATAAACATTTCACTACTCCCAGAAACAAAGCCAAATATAATTAAACAATCTAAAGCACAAAAGAATTACTCTCTTATCTTAAAAAATAAAACTGGATTTTCTATTACTCTTATTGGCTTCATTCAATTTTGTATTTACTTTTGCTTTCTCGTTTTTTTACCGAGTATTTTAACAAATTCATTTCATTTAACTGTAAATAAAATTGGTCTTATGTTTGTACCAATGTCTCTTTCTATCATGCTAGGAAGTTTTTGCTACAAGTTTTTGCAAAAACGACTCACAACAAAGCAAGCTTTATTTATTACGAGTTTCTTCAATATTATATGTGTCGTTTTATTCTCTTTCACATATAGCATCAATATCCCATTCATTATTATCGTTACATCTTTGTACGGTTTTAGTATGGGACTTTCTATGCCAACTCACACTACTTTATTAACAGAAGAATTCGTACAAGAACGCGCAACAGCTATCGGTATGTATAACTTCATCCGCTATCTTGGTATGGGCACAGGGCCACTTATAGGTGGATTTCTTTTATTTAACCAAAATTACTTTTGGATTTTCTTCCTAGGCGCAATTATGTTTTTACTTGTAATCTTATATACAATGAAAATGCTAAGCCTTCATGCTGTACAAAAATTAAAATAGAGCCCCAAAAATGTTGGCTCTATTTTACCCTCTTTGATCCGCAACAATATGAATATCAATATACTTTGTTTGTCTCATAATTTCATTTACAATAGAACCTTTTCGAATTTCTTCCCACCGCGTTCTCGCTGATTGCCCAAGTAAAATTTGTGTTACTTGCAATCTTTTCGCGACTTCAATAATAACATCCGCTGGCTTTCTTCCCTTTGCTTCTTCTAATACAAAACTCGCATCAAATTGATTCGTGAGCGTCTTCCACTCTTCAATTGTTTGTTTTTTACCAGCTGAAAGAGAGTCTATATTTTCTCTTTCAACATTTAATACATACAATTCAGCATTTAACCGATCAGCCATGCGCCATCCCCGTCTTATTAATTTCTCCGCTGTTGAACTGTATTGTACACAAACAAGAATTTTTTCTTTTACGCCAATTGGTTCTATTACTGTTTGGCTAATTTTCTCGTCCATATCATCGGCAACCTCGCGAAGTGATAATTCCCTAAGTGCTCCTAAATTATTAAGCGTAAAGAAATTTTGTAAGCTTTGCTGAATTTTTTCTTCTTTATATATCTTTCCGTCTATTAACCTCTTCCGAAGTACTTCCGGTGTTGCATCAACGAGCTGAATTTCATTTGCTTTTTGTAAAATAAAATCTGGAATTCGTTCTCTTACTTTTACATTCGTAATTTGAGCTACAATATCATGAACACTTTCTAAATGTTGAATATTAAAAGCTGATAATACCGATATACCAGCCTCTAACAATTCCTGCACATCCATATAACGTTTCTTATGTTTAGAACCAGGAACATTACTATGCGCAAGTTCATCCACTACGACTACTTGAGGCGCGCGTTTTTTTATTCCTTCCACATCAAGCTCATAAAATACCTTTCCTTTATACTGTATTTCTTTCAAAGGAACTTTTTCTAAATCAGCAATTGCTTCTTCCGTCTCTTTTCTTCCATGCGTTTCAATTAAACCAATTACAATATCAATTCCATCTTTTTTCATTTCCCTTGCATCAAAGAGCATTTTATAACTTTTTCCTACGCCTGGAGCTGCTCCTACATATAACTTTAACTTTCCCCGATTTTGCTGACGAATATATTCTAAATATTCCTCTGGCGTTCGCCTTTGAAACTTCGGTTCATAATCATCTGCATACAAAATAAACACTACCTTTCATTCGAAACAACGCTACCTCAATCCGTTAGATTGAGGTAGCACTGTTACTATTTCATTAATTTCTGTAATGCTAAATTTAGCTTTAAGACATTCACTCGATCTTCTCCAAATAAACCAAGCGCAGCACCTTCTGTTTGATCTTTAATCAATTGATTAAGTTTTTCTTTCGGAATATTCGTTAATTTCGATATGCGATCCACCTGCACAGAAGCTGCCTTCGGACTAATATCCGGATCAAGCCCTGAACCTGAATTTGTCACTAAATCTATCGGTACTTCTGTTACTGGAACGCTCGGATTTTGTTTCTTCCACTCTTCAATACTTTTCTCTACTCGTTTCTCTAAATCTGGATTAGATGGTGCATAGTTATTTGAACCAGATGCTTCAGCCTTATATTCAATACTAGAAACACGCCCTTGAAAATAACGTGGATCCGTGAAGTTTTGCCCGATTAATTTAGAACCAATCACTTCATTTTTATCATTATATATTAGACTTCCATCCGCATTATCCTTCATCACGGCTTGTGCAATACCAGTAACAATAAGCGGGTATACAAGTCCGCACAACACTAGAAATGTAAAAGTAATACGGATAATTGGTGATAGTATACTTTGTTTCTTCTCCATCTTTTTCCCCTCTTCCTTATATGAACAAGCCGACAATTATATCAATTACTTTAATTCCAATGAACGGAACGATAACTCCGCCAAGCCCATAAATAAGTAAGTTTCGGCTAAGCAATGCATTAGAACTCATCGGTTTATATGCAATACCTTTCATCGCTAACGGAATGAGTAATGGAATAATAACAGCGTTAAATATTAATGCTGATAAAATCGCTGACAGTGGTGATGTTAATTTCATAATGTTCAATGCCTCCATTTGCGGAATCGCAAGTGTAAACATTGCTGGAATGATTGCAAAATATTTTGCTATATCATTCGCAATACTAAACGTCGTTAAAGCACCTCGCGTCATTAACAATTGCTTACCGATTCCTACAACCTCAATAATTTTCGTTGGATTCGAGTCTAGATCAATCATGTTTGCCGCTTCTTTCGCTGCTGTCGTACCACTGTTCATCGCTAATCCAACGTCCGCCTGTGCTAATGCTGGAGCATCATTTGTACCATCACCTGTCATCGCTACAAGTTTCCCTTTATCTTGCTCTGCTTTAATGACAGCAATTTTATCTTCCGGTTTACACTCGGCAACGAATTCATCTACTCCAGCTTCTTTTGCAATGGTTGCTGCTGTTAACGGATTATCACCTGTACACATAACCGTTTTAATCCCCATTTGGCGTAACTGTTCAAAACGCTCACGCATACCCGGTTTTACTGTATCCTTTAAATAAATTAAACCGTAAATACGATTATCTACTGCAACTACAAGTGGTGTTCCGCCCTCTTTTGAAATTAAGTCTGCTTTTTGATTTACATCTTTCGGAATTGTTCCGCCTTGTGACTCAACCCATTCAATAACGGCACCTACAGCACCTTTTCTCACTTTCGTTCCGTCTTGTAAATCAACACCACTCATTCTCGTTTCTGCTTTAAACGGAACAAACTCACCTTGTTCTGCAAGTTCTCTATTATATGATATAGATTTTCCCTGCACATACTCGATAACAGATCGACCTTCTGGTGTTTCATCTAAAACAGAACTAATAGCGGCCCACTTCCCAACTTGCTCAATCGTTTCATTTCCTACAGGCAATAATGTATGAGCCATTCGGTTCCCAAAAGTAATTGTACCTGTTTTATCTAAAATAATTGTATTAATATCGCCCGCAGCTTCTACTGCTTTCCCTGACATCGCTAGCACGTTAAATTTTGTCACCCGATCCATCCCCGCAATACCAATCGCTGATAGCAAACCACCAATTGTCGTTGGAATTAAACATACTAACAACGCTACAAGTACAGCAGTATCAATTTGAAAACCTAAATAATTTGTAAAAATCGGCAACGTCACAACGACGATTAAGAAAATAAGAGTTAAGCTCGTTAATACTGTATTTAAAGCAATCTCATTCGGCGTTTTTTGACGAGCAGCTCCTTCTACTAAAGAAATCATTTTATCGATAAATGATTCACCAGGATTACTCGTAATGACAATTGTAATTTCATCACTTACGACCATCGTTCCACCTGTTACGGAACAAAAATCACCGCCTGCTTCTTTTATAACAGGAGCTGATTCACCTGTAATTGCAGATTCATCTACAGATGCTAATCCTTTGATTACTTCGCCATCACTTGGAATCATTTCTCCTTGTTTTACGATAACAACGTCACCTTTTCTAAGATCAGTTGCTGAAACTTGGACAATGTCTCCATTTTCTTTTACTACATTTGCAAACACATCTTTCTTCGACTGCTTTAAAGAATCGGCTTGCGCTTTACCACGACCTTCTGCTAATGCTTCTGCAAAATTCGCAAATAAAACTGTAAATAATAGAATGAGAGAAACTGTTATATTAAACCATCCTGGTATACTACTAGAACTGCTTGGAAGAAAAGATAAAATGAACGTAATGATAAATCCAATTTCCACAACGAACATAATCGGATTCTTTATCATGACTTTCGGATTCAATTTCGCAACGGATTGCTTCATCGCATGTGTTACGATATCACGATCCATCGTTTTCGCTTGTCTAACTTCATCTTCTACAGCATGTATTTGTGACTCATTTAATTGTTTTTCTTTTACTACTACCGGTCTCATCATTTACCCTCCATTACTTCAATGTAAGAAATTCTGCAATTGGACCGAGTACTAACATCGGGAAGAATGTTAATGCACCGACAATTACAATTGTTCCGATGAAGATGCCACCAAATAAACTATTATCTGTACGGAACGTTCCGACTGTTTCTGGCACTACCGTTTTTTCTTTCAATGAAGCTGCCACAGCTAGCATCGTAATTAAACTGAAGTAACGTCCTAAAAACATAACTAAACCAGTCGTAATATTCCAAAACGGTGTATTATCTCCTAATCCTTCAAATCCAGATCCGTTATTCGCAGCTGACGATGTATATTCATATACCACTTGCGTCAAACCGTGGAAACCGGAATGAGAAATAGCATCCGTCCCTAAATTTGTTGAAAGAGCTAATGCCGAAAATCCTAAAATGAGCAATGGATGAAATAAAATCGTGACCGCGATTAATTTCATTTCCTTACCTTCAATCTTTTTACCTAAAAACTCTGGTGTCCGTCCAACCATTAACCCAGATATAAACACCGCGATAATTGCATACATAATAATGTTTACAAAACCTGCTCCAACGCCGCCATACACAGTATTTAACATCATATTTACAAGCGGAACTAAACCGCCAATTGGTGTTAACGTATCATGCATCGTATTAACAGCGCCTGTTTCAGCAGCTGTCGTTACCGTTGCGTATAGTGAAGAAAATACTGTTCCAAATCGTACTTCTTTCCCTTCTGTACTTCCTTGTACATGTTCGATACCCATTCCATTTAATGCCGGGTTCCCGTTTAGTTCAGATGTCGTAATCGTTATAAACCCTAGTAAAAATACCATAAATAGTGACACGAAAAGGATGCGGCCTTGTTTTTTATTTCCGACCATTCGTCCGTACGTAAATGGAAGTGCTGTTGGTAATAACATCATAAGCATCATTTGCAAAATATTACTCATTTGTCCTGGATTTTCGAAAGGATGCGTAGAGTTTGCTCCGAAAAATCCACCGCCGTTATTTCCAAGTTCCTTAATGGAAACGAATGATGCAACAGGTCCACGTAAAATACTTTGCTTTGCACCTTCAATCGTTTGTGCTGTAACCGCCCCATCTAACGTTTGTGGTACGCCAAGTGCGACAAAAACTAGTGCCGCAATAAATGCAATAGGAAGAAACACTCTCGTTAACGCTCTCGTAAAATCAACGAAAAAGTTACCAAGTTCTTTTCCAGCAAGTCCTCTTATAAAAGCCATAACGAGCGCTAATGTCGTTGCTGGTGCCGCAAACATTAAAAATGTAATCCCGATTAATTGTGATAAATAGGATAAACCATTTTCACCGCTATAATGCTGTAAATTTGTATCAGCCATAAAACTAATCGCTGTATTAAAAGCGAGCGTAGGCTCCATCCCTTCAATATGTGCTGGATTTAGCGGCAGCACACCTTGTAATCTGAAAATGAAGTATACGACAACGATCATAAATCCATTTAATAAAACTAATGATAATGCGTACTGTTTCCACGTTTGATTGTATGCTTTTACACCCGTAATTTTAAAAATAAGTTTTTCAAAAGGCCCGAATACTTTATCTAACGTTTTGCTACCTTGAAAAGCTTTTTCTAAATAAATCCCCGTTGGCTTTGCTACTAAAATAAACAAGAGCATTGTAATAATGACTGCAACCCAAATCATAATGAATGATTCCCCCTAATTAAAACTTCTCTGGATTTAATAATGCATACACTAAATACACTGTAATTGCTGCGACAATAACCGATAAGACAATCATCATGATTGCTTTCCTTCTTTCACAACTTTATCTGACCAACTTGCAAGACTTGCCATCGATGCAACTAATAAAATAAAAATCCCGACCATTACAACATCTAACATAACTATCCCTCTCTTTTTGTTAAAATTTACCATTTAAATATTAAAAAAGAACACTGAGCTCTACTCAGTGTTCAAAAAATGAACAACAAAAAGTAAACCTCCTCTCTAAACGCTTACGAGGTTAGCTGTCGGATTCGGGCCTAAAGAGTAGCCCTACTTTCAAAACTGAAAGATTCACCCCAAGTGACGATGCACAAAATTGGTTCCCCCGCTCCATTTCTGGAACTCAGCGATTTTAGGTTTTTTTGGAAATTTTATGAATGATTTATGAGAGTAAATATACTCCTCTATATTTCACTTGTAAAGGGGTAAATTACTGAAAATAATAATATTTACATTCATTTAAACGCTTACATTGAAGATTATTACTGTTATTTCATCTATTTTCTTTATTTCTCTTTTCTTTTCTTAAAAATGACCTTTTAAATATGAAATAAAAAGAGCGAATGACATGAAGTGCATAGCTTGTTGCACTCAGCATTCGCTCTTTTTTATTCAACCTTTATTCTCCTCGTAAAAATGCACGTAAATTTCTCCCACGAATATAAACTTGTGTCAATTCTGCATGTAGCTGCTCATACTCGGTAATATCCATCTCTAAATACAAAGCATCTTTTGATGGTAATATAATATATGGCCCTGGAAAAAGGGGATCAATCTGGACCAATTCTTGAACTCGCTCTACCGATACTGCCCAACGATTTGCTATATCTCCAAGTAATAGTACCTTCATCATTTCTTCCCCCGCCCTATTCAAAAAATAAAAAAGAAATATTATCACAATTTGTAAACACGACAAACTTAGCTCCAATGGTTTCATAGAGCCTCGCTGGATATCGTTTATTCCTTGTAACAACAGTAATAGGTGCTTGAAAAGAAAAACGAATGTGTTCTGTGAAGAAACTAACGATTGGAAGCTCATCCCCTAGTAAAATGACCTTCTTAATACACTCACAAATACTAGTAAAATCCTGCTCCTTACTACAACTATAAGTCCAATCAAACCCACAATTCCTAACTTCAGCCGCTACCTCTTCATTTGCTGTAAAAATAACTAACTCATGTTGAAATGCAACTAGATCTCTTAAACTATTTACCTTACTTTCTTCTCCAACACAAATAAGTGTTAGTTCCATGTACCTCATCCTCCTTAGTATAAAAGAAATCAAACATAGATTGATATTCCCCTATACTAATCAGATCGATGAAGTGATGTATCCATCATGGCACCGTCCTCTCTCAAGACGCTTACGAAGTTAGCTGTCGGATTCGGGCTTTGAGAGTAGCCCTACTTTCAAATTTGAAAGATTCACCCCTAGTGACACTGCACAAATTGGTTCCTCCGCTCCATATAATTGGACTCAGCGTTTACAAAAAAATATATTCTGGCTGATATATTACTCCTGTATTTTGAAAAAGTAAACAGAAAAAAATCCAGTTATAAAACTGGCTTTTCACTTATCTATACACGCGTTCTATTCACTTTATACGCAAAATGATTCGTTGGTCCATGACCACTACCAATATTCAATGGCTCTTCAATTGCTATACTAATAAATCGTTTTGCTTCTTGAACAGCATCTTCAATTGAGTATCCTTTCGCAAGTCCTGCTGTAACCGCTGAAGCAAATGTGCACCCACTTCCGTGCGTTTGCTTTGAAGGAATTCGCTCGCTTCTAAACTCAATAAATTCTTCTCCATCAAAGAGGAAATCAATTACTTCATTACCTTGATATTCTGCATGTCCGCCCTTCATAAGCACATATTTAGCACCTAATTCGTGCAATACTTTTGCAGCTTCCTTACTATCTTCAACATTATGAATCTCCACCCCAGTTAACACTTCTGCTTCTGGAACATTCGGTGTTATAACGGTTGCTACTGGTAATAAATATTCTTTTAATGCATGAACTGCTTCTTGCTGTAATAATGATGCACCGCCTTTTGCGATCATAACGGGATCTAGCACAATATTATTCCAGCCAAATTTTTTAATTTGTTCTGCAACAATTTGAATTATTTCACTACTAAATAACATTCCTAGTTTCACTGCATCTGGTGTTACATCCGTACCAATTGAATTCAGCTGTTCTGTAATACCTTCTAACGGAACAGGATATACCCCTTGAACGCCAAGCGTGTTTTGAGCAGTAATTGCCGTAATAGCCGTCATTCCGTATACACCAAGCTCTTGGAATGTTTTTAAATCTGCCTGAATTCCAGCACCGCCGCCGCTATCAGACCCTGCAATTGTTAAAGCTTTATTCACTTTCATCCCACTCATCCTTTTCTATCCAAAATAGCGATGATAAATCGTTTTTGCTTCGCTTATATCTTTCGTTCCATGTACGAGCACACGGCCATCTTTAAAGGCTACTAACCTCTTGTCTTCAACAGAAAATGATAGTAAATATGGATTTATATTTAAATCATTTACACGACCTTCCAACAACTTTTTATATTGTTCAAAATTCATTTCATCTTTATGAGGTGGTCTAATTTGAACTGTATTTCGCCCGCATAAGACTGCTGTTTTTGATGTGTTTTCTTTATTTAAATACGGATATAATGCATTCTCTCCGCATGAAGGACAATTATGCTCGCGAAGTTTTTGCACATTCATACATGAATACTCATTCTTCCACATATCAAACGATACAAGCCCATCTCGAAGTGATTCGTAATCTTCTACTAACAGTTTAAGAGCTTCTGTTACTTGATGAGAAACGACAAGAGATACAGCAGGTGATATAATACCCGCTGTATCACATGTTACCCCGCCAAGCGGAATCGACTGTAATAAACATGATAAACATGGTGTTTTACTAGGAAGGATTGTGTAAGAAAGACCGTAACTACCTACACATGCACCGTAAATCCATGGAATAGAATATTTTTGTGATATATCATTTACAATAAAGCGCGTTTCGAAATTATCAGTCGCATCAATAATTACATCAACATTTATAACAAGTTCTTCTAGCTCTTCAGCTGTTACATCTTGAACGAGAGCTTCTATTGTTACATCACTATTAATCTCTTCTAAACGTTTTTTAGCCGCTATAGCTTTTGGAAGATTATTCTTTACGTCGCTCTCTGCATACAATTGTTGTCTTTGTAAATTACTCCAATCTACATAATCACGGTCAACAATTGTTATCTTGCCAACACCTGCTCTTACAAACATCTCTGCATTTGCACTACCTAATGCACCTGCACCGATAATAAGCACATGCTTTTCTCTTATCTTTTGCTGTCCTTCTTCTCCAATTGGAGAAAATAGTTCTTGGCGAGAATATCGATTATTCAACTACGCTCATTCCTTCTAAAGGACTACTTGCAGTTGCACAACGCTTACGTGCAATGCGACCTGCTTCAAATCCTAAACGGCCTGCTTCAATACTTAATTTCATTGCTTGTGCCATTTTAATAGGATCTTTTGCTCCTGATACAGCTGTATTTAATAACACGCCATCTGCTCCTAATTCCATTGCAAATGCCGCATCAGCTGGGCTACCAATACCGGCATCAACGATAACTGGTACTGTCGCTTGTTCAATAATGAAGCTCAAATTTAATGGATTTACAATACCAAGTCCTGATCCGATTGGAGATGCTCCTGGCATAATCGCATGCACGCCAAGCTCTTGTAATTTACGTGCTAATACAACATCATCAGATGTATACGGAAGTACGATAAATCCTTCCTCCAGTAACATTTCAGATGCCTTTAATGTTTCTACCGGATCAGGTAATAACGTTCTATCATCACCAATAACTTCTACCTTTATCATGTCACAAAGCCCAGAAGCTTTTGCTAATTTTGCAATACGAACAGCCTCTTCAGCGTTTTTTGCTCCTGCTGTATTTGGTAATAACGTATATTTTTTCACATCAAGTTTCTCTAATAAATTAGGTTGCTTTGCATCAAAGATATCCATACGACGTACTGCAAACGTTAAAATTTCAGCTTCAGAAACGTCAATTGCCTTTTGCTGTACGTCAAAATCAGGGAATTTACCTGTTCCTAATAAAAGTCTAGAATGAAATGAAAATGGTCCAATGTTTAACATAATCAACCGCCTCCTACGAAAGTTACAATCTCAATTTGGTCTCCATCAAAAACAGATGTATCTGTATGATCATCTTTTTGTAAAATATCTTTATTACGCTCTACTACAACAATTCTGTTATCTAGCTCTAAATGTGTAAGTAGCTCAGCTACTGTTTTTACACTCGCTGGCACTTCAATTTGGTTACCATTAATTTTTAAATTCAAACTTCCATCCCCTTTCTAAACTCTTCTAGAAAGCAATGAATCTAGCAAATGATTCTCTTGCTTTCCTTCTATTAAATCAGCCATATATTGGCCAGAAATAGGACTTAATAAAATACCGTTTCGATAATGGCCCGTGCAAGCATATAAACCTTTTATTTCTTCATGCTCTCCCATATAAGGAGCTTCATGATTCGATTGTGGTCTTAATCCTGCCCACGTGCTTTCCCATTCTGCTTCTTTTAAAGCTGGCAATATTGTATAAGCACGCTCTAATATAGAAGTTATACTTTCTGGCTGCACAGTTTTATTGAACGTATGTGGCTTCATTGTTGCCCCAATTACGTAACGTCCACCGCGCTTTGGAGTAATGTAAAATCTTTCTTGAAAAATAGGTGCTTTTAAAAGTTGTTTTCTACTTCTTACCGCAACCACTTCTCCTTTAACTGGATATGTACCCCAATCGCGGTGAAAATAACTGAGTAACTTCGTGCTCCATGAACCTCCTGCAATAACGACTTTCTCACATGTGACAATACCTTCACTTGTAATAACTCCAGTCACTTTATTATTTTCAATACGGATATCAAATACTTCTGTCTGTTCATATATATCAGCACCGGAAATCGCTGCAGAATGTGCGAATGCTTTCGTAAGCTCTGGTGCAATAACATGACCGTCTTTCGGATAATATACTGCTCCTATAATAGATTCGGATAGATATGGCTCTTTTTCCCGCACATGGTCTCCCGTTAGAAAATAAGAATCTTCACCTGTTTTCTGCTGCCAATCCATAATGTGAAGAATTCTTTCCTTCTCATCTTCATTTTGAGCAATACGATAAATTCCTTTTTCTTCATATCCAATATCAACACCCGTCTTTTCACGTAAAACTGCTGCAAGTTGTGGAAATATAGCTCGGCTTTCTCTAGCAAGTTCAAATAGCGGATCATACGCATCCCATTCTGCCTGAACACCAAGTAAACCAGCAGCTGCTTTTGAAGCTTCCGATGCAATACTTTGCTTCTCCACAATCGCTACTTTATGTCCTCTTTCTGCTAGAAAATGTGCAACTGAACTACCAATTACACCACCACCAATAATCGCTACATCATACTTCTCACACATGTTTTTCCGCCCACTTTCTTATTGATTCCTTATAAGATTTCGCTTTGCTATACGGGTTACTACTACTTACAATTCCAGACATAACTGCTATACCGCTTACACCGTTAGTAAGAACATCCACTGTGTTTTCTGGGGTAATTCCTCCAATTGCTGTAATCGGTATAGATAAACACCTTGCAATGTCTGAAATTTCTTCAAGCCCTCTCGCTGGCACACCTTTTTTACAATCTGTCGGAAATACATGGCCATAAACGAGTGAATCCGCTCCATTTTTAAAAGCTACTATTGCTTCATCTAGCGAATGCACAGAATAACCGACATGCAAATACGAAAACTTTTCTTTCACTGACTTTACATCTGTACTTCGATATCCTAGTTGAACACGAGGAATATTTAATAAAATTGCAATATCAATTCGATCGTTTATGACAATTTTAGAAGCTGGAAAGCCCTCCATTAATAGACTTTCCACACCTTCATATAATTCCTTCGTACTCTTCTCACGCTCACGAATATGCAAATAATCAATCTCACTCTCAATTTGCATCGCTACATTCACTAACTCTTCGAATGGCATATGGCCATTTGAGATTACGTGGAGCTCATTTTTCATATTCATTCGCCTACTTTAAAATATTTTCGAATAATTCATCGGCTGGGACGGTTTCATTCGTCATTCCTTTGTCCTTCAGCCACTTATTTTGTTTCTCCCAAGATTCTTTTGAATCTGATAAGAATGGCTCATCTTTCGTTTCCATCTTCTCTAATAAAATTTTCATACTTTCCTTTTCAACTTCTGGCACAAGTGGGAAGTTTTCTTTTTCTTGATGATTTAATAAAATATTCAATGCTTCATCTGGGTTTTTCTTCATGAAATCATAGCCTTTTTTCGTACCACGTAAGAAAGCTTGCAACGCCTCTTTATCTTTTTTCAACGTTTTATCACCTGTTACAAACACAAGCTCATGATAGTTTGGTACTCCGTAATCAGCTGGATTAAAGTACGCTGGTTCATGGCCTTCATGACGCATAACAGGTACTTCATGGTTAATGTATGCCCCTGTTACCGCATCTACTTTCTTCGTAATTAATGCTGGTACTAAATCAAAGCCAACATCTACTACTTTCACTGTATCAGGATTACCACCAGCTTCTTTTACCATCGTTTTTAAATACATCTCACTTAATGGTGTTCCAGAGTATCCTACTGTTTTTCCTTCTAAATCTTTCGGTGATTGAATGCCCGCTGATTTCAGTGATACAACATGATTTAATGGTGAACGTACGACAGCCCCAATTGATTTCACTGGAATTTGCTCATTCGCTCTCGCCATAACAACATCTGGCTGATAATACAAGCCAACTGTCACCTTCCCTGCTGCTGCTAGCGTTAATGGATCAGTCGGATTAGAAGGGAATTTAATATTTACCTTTACACCTTCTTCTTTAAAGTATCCTTTTTCAATTGCTGCATAGATAAAGCTATGTACCGCATTTGGATACCAATCTAACATAACTGTTATTTCTTTCTCTTTTTTACTTTTGTCTGATGCTGAATTACTCGAACATCCTGCAATTATTGCAATTAATAATGTAAACACAAAGATGCGCTTTAAAAATTTCATGAATGCTTCCTCCAACTAATGAATTTCTTTTCTAATATGGAAATAATTACGACGAAGAAAATAGCTAATAATGATAACAATACAATAGGTGCAAATACGCCAGATCCATCTAACTGCGTCATCATTCTCTTACTGAAATATCCAAGCCCAGCTTGTGCACCGAGCCATTCTCCAATTGCTGCTCCGATAACACTAAGCGGAACTGCAATTTTTAAAGCTGAGAAAAAATAAGGAAGAGCAGACGGCAACTTTAATTTAAGAAAAATATCTCTTTTTGTTGCTCCATATGTAACTAAGAGCTCCTCCCATTCTTTTTTCGTACTACGAAGTCCATCATACGTATTGACCGCAATTGGGAAAAACGTAATTAAAACTGTGACAACAACCTTACTCCAAATTGTATATCCAAACCATAAAACAAATAGCGGAGCAAGCGCAGTAATCGGAATCGTTTGTGAAGCAACTAATAATGGATAAAATGCTCTTTCCATCCATGTACTCGCATTCATTAACATCGCTAGCCCTACACCTAATACGATAGAGATAACAACACCTATTAAAACGACGTATAACGTTGCAGGTAAATGAACTGTAAATAATATGTCTTTTAGTTTCCATATCTTCATTACAATCGCAGACGGTGACGGTAAAATGTACATCTCATCTACAATTCTTGCTCCTATTTCCCACACAGCTAGTAAAATACTAGAAAGTGTAATAGCAGGAACTAATTCTTTCAATCGGTTCATCACACAAGTACCTGCCTTTGTAACATACTAAGAAGCTCACCTTTCAGCGCTAATACTTCCGGTTTATATAAATCTTTTCGTGTTCTGTTATGATCAAGCGGTACAGTCCGCTCAGTCAAAGTCGTTATCGGCTGCTGTTCCACTACTAAAACTCTGTTTGAAAGAAATAACGCTTCTTCAACATCATGAGTAATGAATAAAATTGTTTTTTCCCACTCTTGCCATTGTTCAAACAACCATTCTTGCAAAGAGGCCTTCGTTAAAGCATCCAACGCACTAAACGGTTCATCTAACAGCAATATCTCCCCGCCTGTTAATAAAGTTCGAATAAAAGATACACGTTGTCTCATACCACCAGATAAATCTTTCGGATATTTTTTCTCATACCCTTGCAAACCAAATTTATGTAACAGTTCCTTTGCCTTTACTTCTGCTTCTTTCTTCTGTACACCTTGGCACTCTAGCGGCAGGGCAGCATTCTCAATAATTGTTCTCCACGGCAAAAGCATATCTTTTTGCGGCATATATCCTACAGGATGGTTCTTTGTTTCTGTCAGTTCTATCTGTCCAGTACTTACCTTTTCTAGACCTGTAATAAGGCGAAATAAAGTACTTTTTCCACATCCACTCGGTCCGATAATACTGACAAACTCTTTCTCATGTATAGAAGCATTTAATTCATGGATGATTGGTTTCTCATCGTAATGAAAAGAAACATTATGAAACTGTAGTATGTTCTTGCTCCTCAAATCCCCACATCTCCTTACGATAGGACATATCCCAGAATAAATATTCAAATCGACTGGAATATAAGAAGATCTCCTCTAATCTTTCTAGTTCTTTCTCAGGCTTTCCAACTGCCATTTCATTTAATAAATCTATTAACCAAATACAAAGATTACCGTATTCTTCCGAACTATATCCTTGAATCCACTCACCAAAAAACTCATGATCTCTCGCTCCAGGAATATCATTTAAACGCTTTCCAATTTCCCAATAGCTCCACATACATGGAAGAAGCGCTGCTATTAATTCCGCAAGTGTGCCATTTTGAGATACAGACATCATGTAATTTGTATAAGCTAAATTTTTAGCAGATGGTTTCGCAGACTCTATCTCCTCTATAGAAATTCCAAGTCTTTTTGCATATTGTTTATGGATTGTCATTTCGCCATTTAATATTCCATCAATTTGTTCAGCGAACTTTCCCATTACTTGTGGATTCGTTGCTTTTACAACACCAATCGCATATAACTTTGCATAATCTAGCAGATATAAATAATCTTGAATAATATAATACTGGAATTTATCTTTTTCTAACGTGCCATCTCCCATACCCACTACAAACGGATGATTATGACTCATCTCCCATACCGGTTGCACAGTTTCTAATAATCTATCGCAAAATTTCATTTCTCTATCCCCTTTCAATATATGTATCTAAATAAAAAACCACTTCTATATATAAGAAGTGGTTACAGCAAATAAAGTTATACATTTATTCGATGTTCCACTTCCCTTCGCTAGTATTACCTAGATCAGGTGTTGTAAGGGTTAAGGATTATTCCTCTCTCAGCAAGTCAAGCACCCCTAGTGGTTTCAATATGAAATTTTCAAATAAAAAAGCCCCGTTTCTATACGCAAAGAAACGGGGACTCATTGTTAGTGTCCGAATTGCTTCCCTACGCTAGCATAATCTAGATCAGGTAATAAAAAGGATCAAAGGCTTACGGCCTACTCTCAGCTGACAACACCAGCTCTCCTAGCAAACTATAAAATTATCACTGTCAGTATAACACCCTAATAAGACATCATCAACTTTTTTAATTTTCTTAATTATCAACATAATATCGAAATTATACAATACATACATTCTATTTTAGAAAATAAAACCCCAATTAATTGTATAAAAAGGAATCATTATCCTCAAAAAATTTATTTTTATATTGATTTCATATTACATTTATGTGAATACCCCCACTATATTATATCTTTATACTATAATAAAATTACAACTATACAACTAGAGGAGGTCTCTATTCCATGAATATGAAAGCTACTGCTTTAACAGCAACTACTGTAGCGATTGCTTCTTTACTTCCTTCTATGGGTGAAACAAATGTACAAAAAGCAAACGCTGAACAATTATCTAATATTAAAACTGGGTATGTCAAAGTCGATCAAGTAGCATTACATACAGAAGATAACGTAAAAAGCACATCAATTGATACAATTCGCTTTAATACAAAAGTGAACATCATTGAAACAACTAATGGTTGGTATAAAGTATCTGTTCATAATAAAGTAGGTTATGTACAAAAAGATGCTATTTTACTAAAAAACAAACTTCAATCTAATGATCAATACATCGTTAATGCTAATGCATTAAACGTTCGCTCTGAACCTAATTTAGAATCTTCCATTTTAGATGTATTACCAAATGGTAAGTTTATTACCGTTCAAGAAGATCAAGGCGAATGGTATAAAATATCACATAATGGCCAAACAGGTTACGTACAAAAAGCATTCATCTCTAATGGTTCACAACCCTTAGTAAAAGGAATCACCGTTCAAAATAATACAAAATATACTGTTGCAACACCTAATCTAAATGTACGTAGCACCGCTAGTACAAGTAGCGCTCTACTCGGTTCATTACAAAACGGTACTCAAGTACAAGTAGTAGAAACTGTAGGTACTTGGTATAAAATTCGTTTTGGCACAGGATACGGATATGTAGCAAAACACTATGTAGTACAAAATCAACCACAAGCTAAAACAGATCAGCCTTCATCAATTCCAGCTGCTTTCAAATTCCCCGCTCAAGGAAGAATTAGCTCAACCTTTGATATACGCTGGGAACAAATGCATTATGGTATAGATATTGCCGCTCCAGGAAACGTCTCTATCCAAGCTGCTGCTGCAGGTAAAGTTGTGAAATCTTATTATTCAGCTAGCTATGGCAATGTTGTTTTCATTGCGCATCAAATCAATGGGAAATTATATACAACTGTTTATGCTCATATGAAGGATCGCACTGTACAAGCTGGTGATCAAGTACAAACTGGACAATTAATAGGTCATATGGGAAACACAGGTCATTCATACGGGCAACATCTTCATTTTGAATTACATAATGGAGAATGGAATTTTGAAAAAACAAATGCAGTAAATCCACTGCCATATTTAGTTAGGTAAATTGTATGCCACGCAATATACCTCTTATAATTGAATACGTAGCCTTTTTAGGTTTAATCTGTTGTTTAATCATTTACAATACAAACATTGTATTTTTATCTATTATTATTGCTTTTGTTGCATTAGAAATTATGATGGAATCATTTCAAGTGCAACTAAAACAAAAAATTGCCCATATTTATAATGCTATTTTTCTTTTGAGTGCTCTCATAACAAATATAATTAGTAATGGCTTTTATTTATCTACTGTATTTCCAGTATTCTTTATGGCTGTTTTATTATTTGTAGCTAGATATATTAATGTCCCTTATAACCAAAAACAAAAACAAGAAGCTTAGAAAGAGGAGACACTGTGTACCAATCTTTCAAAGATACTCCAATAAAATACATATTGAATTTGTATAAGAAAGCCAATACTTTTTTTGGTATACAAGGAAGTTATACTGCACAACTTCTCCTATATGGAATGTTGTTTCTTGTCTTAATCACTTTCTCCTTGTTTTACTAACAAAAAAGGATCTCACATAAACTGGAGATCCTTTTTAATTTATATTAATTTTTCATATCGAAAATATTGTTTATCCACAAGCATATTTTTCATAAATAAAGCTCAGATTATATTTTTTCTCTAAGCTCATTCGTTGTTCGTCATCGCACCAATAGAAAAGAATATCATGAATCGTTGCGTAACGCTTATTTTTAAGAAATAGCCTAAAAAATGATGGTAAACAATCATGTAATTGTATAAATATATAATTGCGTAGTGTTTCTTCTTTATATTCAATGCCCTTACAAATATACAGTAATTCTTCACAATAATATGCATGCTGTGGAACTTGTATCATTTCGAAAAATGGCACATAAGATAGTAGCTTTCCAATAAAATGACCATATCGATCCATTACTCCTATCGTCATATGCTCCATCATTTCTTTCATCACATATAAATAATCATCTACATGCGTTGTCTTTAATGGGTCTAAGCGATCGGAAATTTGAGATAATACAGCTCTTTGACATGCTAAAACTGCCTGACTAGGTCCATAATATGATAGGAAATCTGTACACTTACGATATTTCCGTAATAAATCATGTGTATACAAATCATATACAAAAGTATTACAATACATTGCTAAACTCATCATATCACTATTTAATTGCTCTTTTGATAATGATTTCGCTCTCTTGCACATATAAAAGAATGTAAATTCCAATACTTCTTTATGAGATAATAAATGTTTACAATCGGTTATACACTTCTCATTAAATTTAACTCTATCCCAAATTTCAATATCCCTATCTGTCAATTCACCTATACGATATTTAATAATTAAATAATTTAAAGCAACTGATTGCGTCAAAAGATCCCATGTTTCATATTCCAATGAAGTATGAACAAACTCAGCTAATCCTTGCGCTATCATAAAATCATTTGCCTCTTCATACCAACCAATCTCTTGGCATAAGCGAAGAATACGCACTAAAGTTGGAATTTCATCTTTATGAAACTGCGGTAATTTCTTTGCTTTATTCATGCCATATACGATAAATGCCGCTAAATTTTCTTCTTTATAAAATTCTTTCTCTTTCCATACTAATATAGTTCGTTCTTTCCCCTCACCTTTTGGGTGACAAGGTACAAGCAAAGAAAATAATTCAGCGAAATTATTTGGTTCTATATATGTATCTGTAACCAAATTCCAATTTGGATCGCCCTGTACAGCCTTCATATAATTCCCCTTCCCTTTTCATCTATGTAGGAAATATTAATTTATTATCGCACCACTAAAAATTAATATTGTTATATTCAAAATCTCTCATAATACTTATATCTATCAGTATATCATCTTTTCTCTTATTAAAAATTAAGAATAACAAATTTTAAAAAAATGTCGAAATTATTAACCACATACTTATTATATAATGTCTCAGATACATCACGCTAACATATTAGTTTAATCCATATATACTAGAATAATGTATCTGAAATTTATATATAATTTAGCTCTTTATGAGTGACCATTAAACTCTCGGTTAATGAAAGTTTCAATTTACTCTGTACGCTCTGAGATTTCGCTCAAGGCAAATCCAGCTTGATCATCTGCTGATTCCCTTATAGCTAAATCTCCTAGTGCTAACATGCCAATAAGTTGACCACTATCAACTACTGGTAATCGTCTAATTTGATGCTGTGCCATTAGCTCTGTAGCTTTTTCAATAGAATCATTTGGAGAAACTGAGATAATATTTGTTGTC
Source organism: Bacillus cereus group sp. MYBKT14-1 (assembly GCF_051915185.1). Taxonomy (NCBI): domain Bacteria; kingdom Bacillati; phylum Bacillota; class Bacilli; order Caryophanales; family Bacillaceae; genus Bacillus; species Bacillus cereus group sp. MYBKT14-1. Next base: position 300,035 of record NZ_JBQAEF010000006.1, read on the forward strand.
ATTACATTTGTAATCTTATTAGATCCAGGATGTTTTTCAGCAATCCCTCGAACGACTAAATCACGATCAGTAACAAGCCCAACAACTTGCTCATTTTCAACAACAGGAATTAATCCAATCGATTCTTCCTTCATTTTTACAGCTGCCTCATATACATTGTCTAGCGGTGTACAATGTACAATATGGGTACTCATTAAGTCTCTCACTCGTGTCATTATGATTTCCTCCTTTTTATACATACCATAGCTTTTCCAAAATTCCTTTATTTATTTCTGGAAAGTAACGTAATAAAAAGGATTAACAAAATAAAAAAGAGCCAGCATAATGCTGACTCTTTTTTGTATGACCCGTACGGGATTCGAACCCGTGTTACCGCCGTGAAAGGGCGGTGTCTTAACCACTTGACCAACGGGCCATGGCTCCGCAGGTAGGACTCGAACCTACGACCGATCGGTTAACAGCCGATAGCTCTACCACTGAGCTACTGCGGAATAATATATGGTGGGCCTAAATGGACTCGAACCATCGACCTCACGCTTATCAGGCGTGCGCTCTAACCAGCTGAGCTATAGGCCCATATACTTTACAGGGGCAGTAGGAATCGAACCCACACTGGAGGTTTTGGAGACCTCAGTTCTACCTTTAAACTATGCCCCTAAATGATGCCGGCTAGAGGACTTGAACCCCCAACCTACTGATTACAAGTCAGTTGCTCTACCAATTGAGCTAAGCCGGCATAAAAAAATGGTGGCTCGGGACGGAATCGAACCGCCGACACGAGGATTTTCAGTCCTCTGCTCTACCGACTGAGCTACCGAGCCAACATAAATGGCGGTCCCGACCGGGGTCGAACCGGCGATCTCCTGCGTGACAGGCAGGCATGTTAACCACTACACCACGGGACCATTTGGTTGCGGGGACAGGATTTGAACCTGCGACCTTCGGGTTATGAGCCCGACGAGCTACCGTGCTGCTCCACCCCGCGACAATATAAAGTTTTAAAAATGGAGGAGGTAGAGGGATTCGAACCCCCGCGCGACTCTCGCCGCCTGTCGGTTTTCAAGACCGATCCCTTCAGCCGAACTTGGGTATACCTCCATGAAGGAAAAAATAAATATTTTATTATTATATGTCTAAGCCATTAAAGAAAAAATGGAGGAGGTAGAGGGATTCGAACCCCCGCGCGATTCTCACCGCCTGTCGGTTTTCAAGACCGATCCCTTCAGCCGAACTTGGGTATACCTCCGAGACATATATTAAATAAAGTGGAGCCTAGCGGGATCGAACCGCTGACCTCCTGCGTGCAAGGCAGGCGCTCTCCCAGCTGAGCTAAGGCCCCATGTTTTTTGGGAATATCGGGAAGACAGGATTTGAACCTGCGACCCCCTGGTCCCAAACCAGGTGCTCTACCAAGCTGAGCCACTTCCCGTTAATAAAAGCGCGCCCGAGAGGAGTCGAACCCCTAACCTCTTGATCCGTAGTCAAACGCTCTATCCAATTGAGCTACGGGCGCATATGGTGCCGAGGGCGGGGGTCGAACCCGCACGGTGGTCACCCACCGCAGGATTTTAAGTCCTGTGCGTCTGCCTGTTCCGCCACCCCGGCATGTCATATTGAAAATTGGAGCGGAAGACGGGATTCGAACCCGCGACCCCAACCTTGGCAAGGTTGTATTCTACCACTGAACTACTTCCGCAAGACATGTATGAGTTATTTTATTAAAAGTGCGGGTGAAGGGAGTCGAACCCCCACGCCAAAGGCGCTAGATCCTAAGTCTAGTGCGTCTGCCAATTCCGCCACACCCGCATATTTCATTAAAATGGTGAGCCATGAAGGACTCGAACCTTCGACCCTCTGATTAAAAGTCAGATGCTCTACCAACTGAGCTAATGGCTCTTAATGGCTGGGCTAGCTGGATTCGAACCAGCGCATGACGGAGTCAAAGTCCGTTGCCTTACCGCTTGGCTATAGCCCATTAATTAAGAATGGTGGAGGGGGGCAGATTCGAACTGCCGAACCCGAAGGAGCGGATTTACAGTCCGCCGCGTTTAGCCACTTCGCTACCCCTCCGACATATATGGTGGAGGATGACGGGATCGAACCGCCGACCCCCTGCTTGTAAGGCAGGTGCTCTCCCAGCTGAGCTAATCCTCCATTTTGCCTGGCAACGTCCTACTCTCACAGGGACAAGGTCCCAACTACCATCGGCGCTAGAGAGCTTAACTTCCGTGTTCGGTATGGGAACGGGTGTGACCTCTCTGCCATCA
>NZ_JBQAEF010000007.1:0-287787 GCF_051915185.1 Bacillus cereus group sp. MYBKT14-1
CTGTTGTCCCCTTTCAGTTTCCCTCCAAGGTTAGCCAAGTGATACTAGGTCTTTTAGGGTTGACCTAACAGCTTGCAATCACCGTTTTTCCTTGCCCCCTTATGGGCGCACGAAATCACCATAACAATATGGATACCTAAAATTATTTTTATTTCCACCACAAGTATACATCGCTGGATTTTGATCAACTTTCATCTTAGAAAACTTTTTGGCTGAATCCTCCGAGTGTTGTTTAACTTCTTGACTAGCAACAAAATCAATATAACCTGGCCCCATATTATAGCTTTGAATAATTGTATCCATGCTAACATCCTTGTCCGTTCCATATTTGTACATTTTAGCAAAGTGTTTTACCCCTTGTTCAATGCTCAAGCTTGTCTCTTGAATTTCATTTGGCTTTAATCCAAGTGATTCAGATGACTGCATAGGATCGTTTCCCTCACCTCTACTCTCTTGATACATAATTCCTAATAAAATTGGTGTTTTCTCTCCTAAATTATATTTTTCTAATTCTTTTTTTAAGGTAGACTCATATTGCAATACACGTTTTTCGGTGGCTTGCGCTTTATTTTGTTGAATATTGGTTTTATGATTAAAATATAGCATTCCAAGTATTATTACTAAGCCTAAAATACTAATAAGGAACACTTTTATAATTTGTTTTTTACTTGTATCCTTCATATATTCCTCCTCGTATAAAAAATTTAATTTTTCAAAGGTAATTGGTTATTTACAAACTATGTAATGAGCATCTATCTCCCGCCCTTTTTAGACTCAAACATCAATACTTTAAGGTTTTAAGTTTAATATAAAAATTTAAAGATAAGGTAAAGATAAGATAAAGATAAAATAAAGGGTATTTTTTAGCGTACTTTAAAAGATATTGCTACAAAGGGATATATGGGACAACTTGTTGATATGAATGGATTTAGTGATAATTGAAAGGTTATTGTACAAGTTATTAATTATGGAGACATCATTCCAGAAGATTTAATCCATCTTTTCAATATGCTTTATATAAAAACCACAACATAACATATAATAAAAAACGGCGAACCCTCCACCTAGGAGAATCCACCATCACAAATAATTGATTATTTCACACCTAGTTTTTTTGCTTTCTTAGGGATCCCGTCTTCCAGCACTTCCTCTCAAGCTGTTACACCTGGAATATGATGTGATTGCATTTGAAACAGGGCTTTGGGAAGCAGCAGCTGTTCAGCAAAATTTTGATAACTCAACCGCTACAGAAGCGATGAAACAATCCTTATACTCTGTATGGAAAACTGAGGAACTTGAACAATTATTTACCTATATGAAAGAACAAAAAGAAAAAGGAAAGCCACTCACATTAGCTGGTTTTGATATGAATTTGTTTTATAAATCTTCATTCCGCTCTTATGCAAAAGAATGGTTGCAAAAAGTAAATCCTGAAGTAAAGAGTGAATTTGATACAGCAGTGTCAGAGTTGATTGAACTGGATAGGTATTACAATAAAAATAAAACATATCCCTATGATCGGTTTAAAATGGAGATACAGCCCGTAATTAACAAGTTTGAAAAGGTTAGAATGTTTATTCAGAATCATAAATCTGAATTGATTCAAGTTACACCACATCCTACGTATGATGTGAAAGTCAGAGGTGGCATCTCCTCACCTAACCTGACAGACTATTCTTTTTATATCCGAGATCAAAAAATGGCACAAAACTTCGCATGGCTAACTGAAATGCAGTATGGAAACAAACTGGCCCCCTTTAACAAGTAATAATTTGTTCTGCACCCATGTTGATAATTCTCCTGGTAATCGGAATGTAACGGAACCATGTTGCTCTTTTATAATGACATAGGGATTGCGGAATTCTTCTTGAATGCCGATTCCAATCACTTGATACAATTTCCTGCACTGACTCGGAAACAATATATTTGGAATGTCTAATGATTCAATTTCATGAAAAGAATGACGGAATCTCACATCCATTGCAAATACCATCACACCAACTCCCAGCTATACGTAAAACACAATTAGTATACCGATGAGATCTATGTTACGTGCAGAAATCCCCGTTTTCTCCCCAGACTTATCTACAAGAATAAAAAAGGAATCACAAGATATGTTCCCTTTTCACTATTTGTTTTCTACACTTTTAATTCCAATATTTCTAGATGCTGAATAGATCCGCCCCCTGGCAGGTAAACATCTTCTTCCTTCAGCAGGTATACGGAACTTTCCGTTTCTACTAGTGATGGAAGATTGCGCACGCCAAATAATAATACTTTTCCCCTATTGCCCAAATGACGTGGGGTATGCATGGAAATCGTAAGGTTGTTTATGCATGTAATTGTTCCTGTTCTTAAACATTTTCGGGTATCTATTTTTATTATGTTTTGCTTTTGTAGTATTTCTTATTTTTATTGTTTGATTGTTATGACTGGCATTTGCTCGTTTTCGGAAATTTCACTGTAACCAAAATAAAGTAGAAAAAACAATAAAATAATTGTCCAAATAAATATAAACACTTTATAACTATACTTCATATGAAAAACCTCATTTTCCCTATATAAGTGAATGTACATACACCCTATAAATCTAATTACATAAATTATCGGATGTTTTAGTAGCAGAGAATCATTAAGTATTAGGAATTGTTATTCATAAACATATCCAAGAATTCTTCAAAAAAATATCATCTAGGCATTTTAACATTTCATCAAAATGCACAGATGATATTTTGTACGTTTAGCTTGGTAATGCTTTTTATGTAATGAATTCTTATCTCTATTTCACCTTAATGTTTATATGTACAAGAGTCTGTGTAGCAATTAGACTGTACTTTAAATATGTACTCAATTGTGTGTGGGAAAGGAAGCACATTTTATTTAAAGTGGTTACTTTAAAGCCCTTAATTAGTTGGTAGTCTTCTTCATTCAGACAAAAAGGAAATTTAAAGTGTGCACGTACTTTCAACTCAGACTTTTTACTACACACACTCCTATACACATAACAATATTTATAGTTTTTTTTGTAACATTACGGAAATAACAAGAAATAATACCGAAACATTTATGATATCTTGTAACAACTTAGTAACATAACTGTAACATAACGTTTATAATCGCACAATACTTTTTAACTGAAAATCAATAAATTTATGTAAGTACCCATAACGTATTACATATTGTTTGTGAAACCTTTTAATGAACAAGTATAAGTGGATGGCGGGAATTGAACCCACATCAGAGGTTCTGGAGGCCCCTGTTTTACCCTTAAATTATCCCCCCTCGTGGTCGGAATGACAGGACTTGAACCCGCACATTCAACGGCTACTAGATCCACAATCTAGCAAGTCTAGCATTTCGCCACAAACTCCATAAAAATAGAAAAAGACCACCGAATGTACTCGATTGTCTTTTTGCCATGCATATCTGCACAAGAAGTGTATACTTCAAACCCTTTAATATTTTTAGCTATGAGCATACTTATAAAACTCTAAAAACTATTTGATAATCTTTTAGAATCTAACTTTCTTTTAATACTATTTGCTATTTCTTCAATATTTTCATTTAGAAAGAAATGATTACCTTCAAAAGAATGAAAAGTACACGTTTTACTTGTGTATCGTTCCCATTTTATTACTTGATCATATGTAGTAAATTCATCATTTTCCCCATTAAATATAAGAAAATCAATATTACATGGTTGTGTATTTTTGTCATGAATATACGTCTCAACGATTTTAAAATCTGCTCTTAGAATAGGGAGAAAGATCTCCATTAATTCTTCTGATTGCAGTACCCCAGATGGTGTACCTCCCATTGCAATAACTTCTCTTTTAAATTGCTCATTAGAAAGATTATGTCGGATATTTTTTATTTTACTATTTGGATGATTTCTACCGGACAAAACAAGAAATTCAGGCGATACGTTTTTAGAATCTTTTATTTTTCTGGCTACTTCATAGGCGATCAAACTTCCCATGCTATGCCCGAATAGAATGTAGGGCGAATCATCTATCTGCATAACTATTTTATTGTAGACATCATTTACTGCCTCTTCCATACTTTGGTACAAGTTTTCTTCAATTCTATATCCTCTACCAGCTAACTCTACCGGGACTACCTCAATATATGGATTAAAGTGATTTTTCCATTTTGCGTAACTAAACGCAGATCCCCCAGCATGTGGAAAGCAAAAAAGTTTAGTCTTCTGCATTGATTTTCTCCTTACTTTCAAATTTGTATATATTTTGGAAAATTGCATAAATGTCTTTAATTATTATCTCTTGCGGAAATTCATCCCTTGTTGCACAAGCAGATAACTTATAATTTGGATCAATGTTATATTGTTTAAAGTAAAAGTTTTTAGGTATATTCTTGTATGAAATTAAAGTTCGTGATTCTTTTTTTATAGAGAATGAATTTAATGGGGTATAAAGCCCTTTTCCAATCGTTTTTATATAGCTTTCTTTTAATGTCCATAAATCAAAAAAACAATTAATTTGTTCATCAGAATTCATATTAGATATATCATAAAATTCATCCGCTGAAAAAAATTCTTTTGCTAATTTAAGAGCCTCTATCTCTGAAATCTTTTCTATATCAATACCCACATTAAAATTAGCAGTAGTACAAACCACCCATTCTCCTGAATGTGACAGATTAAAATGAAAGTCAGAAAAATTTTCAACAAAAGGTTTTCCATACTCATTATATTTAAATCTAATTTCTTCATTATTAATTTTATACTTTTGGCAGATTAGAGATCGGATTAGTAAATCCCCTATCAGGGTCCTATTAACGTCGCATGAGTTTAATAAACGCTTTATTCGTTCTTTCTTCTCATTTGAAACCAAGTTACTAAGTTGCTTAAACAAATGGCTTTCAATATTCTTTGGTATTTTCACAGCTTGAATGTGTATGATAAATCACTTCCTTTTTTAAAAGATGGCTTCATATATGTGCGTTACATAAATTCAAATTAACTTTATTAAATTGCAAATACAATAGAAAAGGTGCATATTTACATATCAATGAAAATATGCACCTTTCCTCAGTAATATCATCAGGCATTCGCTTCTATTACAAAGATTTCTATGTCTCTACCAATTACTTTTTACATTATCCTCTTAAAAAGTAATACTCTTGATATATTCATTATTGCCTACACTTTATTTGCAGTTATTGGGCTGCCCTTTTCGTTCATAGCGTTGCATCTTTTGCACTCTCTACTTTTCAGTTAATGAAAGGGATGTTCCTTTTATCTCTTCAAATTCATTTAATAGGTACTTAGCTATCTTTTCAACTGCGGGGAAGTCTACTATTTCCTCATGTGATCCAGGGACAGAATACTTATTTACTCTTCCTTTTAATAAAGGTCCCCAATCTGTAAACAACTCTTTTCCTTCCTCAGCACTAAAATAGAGAACTTCTCCAGAGTATGGTATTAAATCATGATCTGCCATTATGTTCAGGCATTTCCTATGAGCATTGATAACTTGCTTCAAATTCATAAGATCTGCATCAGGCGGGAGTACTCCTTCCATAAGTAATCGCTCTACAAGCATATCTTGTTCATGGAAGAGGCCTTCCCCCCGCTCAGTAAAATCTCTAGAAATGAAATGCTCATATATATATGAGAGCATATCCTCCGTTGTTTTATAGTCCTGCTCTGAAGGTACTTTAGTATCCATTAGTATCAACAACTCAACTTCCTCACCTTGATTCTTTAGTACAGTTGCGATTTCATAAGCAATCGCACCGCCTAAAGACCATCCTCCAAGACGATATGGACCTTCTGGCTGAACACGTTTGATTTCTTCAATGTAAAGTTGAATTACTTCCGGCAAGGTCAATTCATCAATTTCTCCCTTTTCTATAAGAGGATTCTGTAAACCATAAAATGAACAATGGTTCTTAAGTAATCTTGCTAGTTGAATGTAACAGAATACATTCCCCATAAACGGATGAACACAGAAGAAAGGTCTTTTCTCTGATTCTTGTAGTGGAACCAGCGCTGATACAGATTTTGTCATATCATGCTTATCACGAATAAGGCATGCGATTCCTTCCAATGTTGGATTCTTAATCAATGTAGACACCTTAATCTCTTTTCCAAACTTCTCCTTAATTTTTGAAATCAATTTAATTACAAGGAGAGAATGTCCCCCTCTATTAAAGAAATCATCATTTACATAGACATCTTCTATCTGTAACACATCCTGCCAGATTTTAATCAACTGATATTCAATTTCATCCCTTGGAATGATTGGTGTAGACAAATTATTTTCTCTTTGAATTGTTAAACTGTTCAATGCCTTTCGATCAACTTTTCCATTCGGTGTAAGAGGAATCTTGTCTACCTTTATAAAGTGTGCGGGAACCATATAATTCGGTACTTGTGTCTTGAGATATTCACGCCAGTCATGCATACTTCCATCTCCAACTACATAAGCAACCAATCTCTGCTCTCCTAGCTTATCTTCTGTCACCAAAACTACTGCTTCTTTTACCAATGGATGCCTCTCTATACTCGCTTCAATCTCTTCAAGTTCAATACGAAAGCCCCTAATTTTCACTTGATTATCAATTCTTCTCAAGTAATCTAAATTACCATCAGGTAAATAACGAACCAAATCTCCCGTACGATATAAATGCTCTTCTTCATTAAATGGATGACGGATGAATCGCTCTGTTGTTAATTCTGGACGATTCAAGTATCCTCGCGCTATACCTGCACCACCAATATATAGCTCACCTGTTACACCAACTGGAACAGGTAACAAATTTTTATCTAATACATAAGTTTGAACGTTCGGCAACGGACGTCCAATTGTAACTCTCTTACTATCTGTTTCGATATGATAACACGTTGCATCAACCGTACATTCTGTAGGACCGTATACGTTATAAAAATCAATTTTTTCAGTCTCTACTAGCTGTTTCCATAATGACGGCATGATTGCTTCACCACCGACCAATATCTTGCTTGGCACATGAACATCAGCACTTGTTTCTAGTAATCCTCCATCTATAAGTAATTGAAGTAATGAAGGTGTCATATCAAACATTTCCAATTTATTCTCCCTAATATAAGACACAAATCGTTCCGGATTAGTGCGAACTTCACTTGGGATAATATATAAACTTGAACCATACAGCAGCATTTGTAATTGCTGAATAGATACATCAAAGGCAATTGACGCATTCAAACCGACGCGCATATTACTAGGTATCTCATGTGAGAAAACTTCTTTTTGTAAACCATAGGATAGGTTTATTACAGAATGGTGCTGTACTAAAGCCCCCTTTGGATTCCCTGTCGAACCAGAAGTATAGATAACATACGCTAAGTTTTCCCCTGTTACCTCACATATTGGTGAAAGTTTGCTTTCTTGAGAAAGCATTGCTTGGTCCCTATCTAGGCAAACTGTCTTGATGTCTTTAGGTATCCATCCTAGTAATACCTCATTTGTAACTAACACTCTAATTCCCGTGTCTTCTAAAATATATTGCAGGCGGCTTTCCGGATTCGATGGATCTAATGGAACATAGGCTGCTCCAGCCTTCCAAATTCCCATGAGACCAACAACCATCTCAACTGAACGCTCAAAGCAAAGGCCAACTAATGACTCTGTCCCAATTCCACATTTCTGTAAATGATGGGCTAATTGATTAGCTCTTTCATTCAGCTCTCGATATGTTAGTTGCTGTTTTTCATCTACCACTGCCAACGCGTCAGGCGTACGATTTACTTGCTCTTCGAATAGTTGATGGATTGCATTCTCACGTGGATAGGATATATTATTATTATTCCATTCTTCCAATAGCTTTCTTTGTTCAGCTTCCGTAATATATACTAGCTCCGATAGATTTTGATCAATGTTTTTGAGCATTTGCATTAACACTTGGTGTAAATGACCCAGCATTCGTTCAATGGTTACCCTATTAAACTTACTACGGTCATACATTAACTTTAACGATAACTGGATTCCTGGAACTACAGCTAACCCTAATGGGTAGTGGGTTTGTTCTACCCCTTCCAATTCACCAATTTCCAGATTTTCTGAAGACTCCTCTTTCACTGGATAATTTTCAAACACATATAAACTATTGAACAGCGGTATTCCTCTAGGAACTTCACTCCACCCCTGAATCTCTGTCAAAGAAGCATACTCATATTGTCTTCTTTCTATCTCTTCCTCTTGTATCTTCTGCAACCAATCTATTAATTTTATATCATCCATCAATTGAATTCGCGTCGGTGACGTTGTAATGAAAGGACCTACGATGTTTTCAACATCAATAATCTCCGTAGAACGCCCTGAGCTTGTTACACCAAAAACAATGTCATTTTCTCCACTATATCGGCTCATGAGATATGCCCATGCACCTTGAATTACTGTACTCAAAGTAAGTTTATTGCGTTTCGCCCATCCTTGTAACGCTTGAGTCTGCTCTTCTGATAAATACGTAACCTTCTCTGTGTAACCTTTTTCTTCCTCTTTACTTTCTAAGCCCAGCAAAGTTGGCGCAGTAAAACCTTTTAGCTTCCCTCTCCAAAATTGTTCCGCCTGCTCCTTATCTTGCTCTCTTAACCATTGGATATATTTCTTATATGGTGAGGACTTAGGTAACTTCACAGCTTCTCCATTCATTCTCTTCTGATAGACTGTAAGTAATTCATTAAATACTAATGGTAAACTCCATCCATCCAGTAAAATATGGTGATGGGTCCAAACAATCCGATATTCTTCCTCACCTTCTTGAATGACTGTTACCCGCATCAATGGTGCTTCATCAAATTGGAAGGCTTGTTTTCGATCTAATGCCAAAAAGACTTTTCTTTTTTCCTCTATCTCTTCACTTGTCATTGTACGCCAATCTTCTTTGTTCACTTTAAATGGGATATTTTCATACACCACTTGTACAGGTTCTTCAATTTCGTCCCATACAAATGCTGTACGAAAAATTTCATGCCGCTGAATTACAGATTTCCACGCCTGCTCAAAAGTAGGAATATCCATTTCCCCTTGAATCATAAAACTCAATTGCACTATATACGGTGCAACATGTTCATCCCCTTGATCATGCAATGTGTGGAAGATCATACCTTCTTGCAAAGGTGATAGTGGATATAAATCAGTAATCTGATTTTTCTTTCCACGATGCATTTTATTTAGTACATTTGTCAAACCTTCTTGGCTAAGATTAGCCATTGCAAAATCCGAAATGGTCAGTGCAGATTCTCTATCTGAAGATTGAATCAATGTACTCAGTTGATATAGCATATTCTGTGCAATACTTTGAATCGTTGATTTGGCAAATTGTCCAACATTGTATACCCAAGTGAACTGAAGTTTTCCATCCGTTACAACCCCAATTACATCAATTACATGCGATCGCTTGGAACCGGCAGCATGATCTAAACGCTTAAATTCGTTCTCTGGAATAAACATTGCATCGCTAGAAAACATTTGGTCAAATTGTCCAAGATAGTTAAAACTAATAGACGGTGTATATTGGGAGCTTAATGGCTCACACATTGTTGTGTTCATGTAACGCAACACCCCATAATCAACACCCTTATTAGGAATTTTGCGAACTTGTTCTTTAACTGCTTTTAATGCTGCAATTGGCGTATTAGCATTAGTAATATTTAAATGAACTGGGTAAATACTTGTAAACCATCCCACGGTTCTCGATAAATCAACATCTTCAATAATCTCTTCTCGACCATGTCCCTCTAAATCTACGCTTAATATCGGCTGCCCCGTACATGCTGCTGTAGCTTGTACCAATGCTGCTAATAATACTTCATTGATTTGGACACGGTGAGTGCTTAAAGTCTCTTGCAATAACATACGGGTCTCATTCTCGTTTAACACCACAGTAATTTCCTCAGTTACTGCGCTTACTGGATTACTTATAGTACCATCTACTGGCAGTATAACTATGTCTTGTTCAACCTGCTGCTCCCAGTAATGTAGCACTTCTTTTGATATTCCAGTTTGAGCGTAATGTTGTAATTTCTCCGACCATTCTTTAAAAGATGTACTCTTCATAGGTAATTGAATTTTTTGCCCTTGGACCGCTTGCGTATATGCTGTTTGCAAATCTTCCAATAAAATCCGCCAAGAAACACCATCCACGGCTAAGTGATGAATTGTCCAAAATAATCGACCAGTCTCCTCACCTTCATCAAAATACACCATTCTCATTAAAGGACCATCATGTAAATTCAATCTTTCTTGTGCAACATTAATCTCTTTTTGAATAACTTCATGCCAATCCGCTTCCGGCACTTCGTCTAATGAAATGACAGTCAGCATCAATTGTTCTTCAATTCCTTCATTCCACTGTTCCCAAGTCCCATTAGGTAAACGTTCATATCTTAAACGCAGGGCATCATGATGAAGTAGAAGGTTACGCGCTGCCTTTTCCAGTGATCCTATGTCCAATTTCTCTTTCGTTCTGAAGAACATGGATTGATTCCAATGATGTGGGTTAGGATGATTTTGTGCAAAAAACCTTTGCTGAATAGGTGTAAGTATCGTCTCTCCAGTTATAATTCCCTGTTCAGCTTGTACACCTTGTTCTTCTTTGACTACTTGCGCCAACTCAGCAATCGTTTGGTGTTCAAATATTTGTTTTGGTGTCAATTGTAAACCAGCTTGCTTCGCGCGCGCGACAATCTGAATGCTAAGAATTGAATCTCCACCAATTTCAAAGAAGTTATCATTCATACCAATACGTTTTGAACCTAGCACACGTTCCCAAATGATAGAAAGCTTATGTTCACGTTCATTTCTTGGGGCCACGTATCCTTCTTGTGTTCCTTGATAATCTGGTATAGGTAACGATTTCCGATCAATCTTTCCATTTATGGTTAGCGGTAATTCTTTCATTTCGACAAAGTAGGAAGGTATCATATGGATTGGCAGCTTTGTTTTAAGATACTCTCGCCATTCTTCTAAATTGCCTTCGCCCACTACATAAGCTACCAGCCTCTTATCTCCCAACTGATTTTCCCTAACCATTACAACTGCCTCTTTTACCAAGTCATGCTCCTGTAAGGTCGACTCAATCTCCCCAAGTTCGATTCGAAATCCTCTAATCTTCACTTGATTATCCATTCTTCCTAGATAGTCTATATTACCGTCAGGAAGATATCTCACAAGATCGCCTGTTCTATATAACCTCTCGCCTTCTTTGAATGGATGAGAAATAAATCGTTCGGATGTTAACTCTGGACGATTTAAGTATCCCCTCGCTAGACCCGCTCCTCCGATATAAAGTTCGCCCATCACACCAACTGGAACTGGCAACCTATTTCCATCTAATACATAAGTTTGGATGTTAGGCAATGGACGCCCAATTGTTACTCTCTTACTATCTTTTTTGATATGATAGCATGTTGCATCAACCGTACATTCTGTAGGACCATATACATTATAAAACTGTATTTTATCAGTCTCTACTAGCTGTTCCCATAATGACGGCATAATCGCTTCACCACCAACCAGTACCTTACTTGGAACATGAACACCATCGTACGTTTCTAACAATCCGGCATCTATAAGTAATTGAAGCATTGAAGGCGTTATATCAAAGATTGCTAACTTGTTCTCCCTAATATAAGCTACAAACTGTTCCGGATCACTTCGTACTTCGCTTGGAATAATATACAAACTTGAACCATAAAGCAGCATTTGTAATTGCTGAATAGATGCATCAAAGGCAATTGACGCATTTAAACCGACATGCATGTTAGATGGTATCTCATGTTCGAAAACCTCTTTTTGTAAACCATGCGACAAGTTTAGTACAGAATGATGCTGTATCAAGACACCCTTTGGATTTCCCGTCGATCCCGAAGTATAGATAACATACGCTAAGTCTTCTCCTGTTACTTCACATTTTGGTGAAAGAATGCTTTCTTTTGAAATCATTGCTTGATCCCTATCTAGACAAACTATCTTGATTTCTTTAGGTATCCAATCTTCTAATGACTCGTTCGTAACTAATACTTGAATTCCAGTGTCCTCCAAAATATATCGTAGGCGACTTTCTGGATATGATGGGTCTAATGGAACATAGGCTGCTCCAGCCTTCCAGATCCCCATAATACTAACAATCATCTCAACTGAACGCTCAAAGCAAATTCCAACTAATGATTCAGTCCCAATCCCACATTGCTGAAGATAGTGGGCCAATTGATTAGCTTTTTCATTCAGCTCTCGATATGTTAACTGCTGTTTTTCATCTACCACTGCTACCGCATCAGGTGTACGATTTACTTGCTCTTCAAACAGCTGATGAATCGTACTTTCCTGTGGATATGCTACAGTATTATTATTCCACTCTTCCAACTGTTTTTGCTGTAATCCTGATAATATAGGCAACTTAGCTAATGATTTATCAGGATTCTCCACGATTACATTCAACCAGTTCCCAAAATGTTCAGCCATGGATTCAATAGTTAAGCTGTCAAATAAATCAGTTCTATAAACAAAAGTAAGTAATAAACCCTCTTCCACTTCTGCAGCAGTTAAACTTAAATCAAACTTAGCGATTGGAGCATTACTTTCCATTACTTCTATATTTCTTCCATGTAGTTCTGGTAGCTTCTGTCCCGCATTTTGCAATGTAAACATGGTTTGGAAAATCGGAGAATGGCTTGTATTTCGTTCAGGTTGGATAACCTCTACAATTTTCTCAAACGGAACATCTTGATACTCATACGCCTTCAATGCTTTTATCCGCACTTGAGACAACAACTCTTGAAATGCCGGTGCATTACTTAAATCAGCTCGATAAACCAAGGTGTTGACAAAGAAACCAATCAGCCCCTCAATTTCTCGATAATTTCGATTTGCAATTGGGCTGCCAACAATAATATCCGTTTGTCCCGTATAACGAGCAAGGAAACTTTGATACGATGCCAATAAGGTCATGAAAAGTGTGGCCCCTTCTTGACGACTTAGTTCGTTTAATTTATCCAGTAATGAGCGCGATAACAAAACATTATGAGTTAATCCATGGTGGGTTTGCACTGGCGGACGCGGACGATCCATTGGCAACATTAAGACTGGTAACTCACCGGATAATTCTTCCTTCCAATACGCAAGTTGTTGATATAGTACTTCATCTTTCAACCATTCTCTTTGCCACTGAGCAAAATCGGCATATTGAACTGGTAGTGGTTCCAGCTCTGCTTGTTTTTCACCAATCGCATTCTCATAAAATGCCATCCATTCTTGAAGCAAGATTTCCATCGACCATCCATCTGAGATAATATGATGCATATTACATAGAAGAACCCATTCTTCTTCTGAAATTCTTATGAGTTTCCCACGGAACAATGGCCCTTTTTCTAAATCAAATGGAGATTCGACTTCAGTTTGAATCCATTGCTCCAACTTTCTTTCTCGCTCCTCTAATGAAAGCTTAGTTAAGTCCATTTGCAGAAGCGGACGGAAAACGTACGGTTGAATCCGCTGCATAGGATGGCCATCCTCTTCATAAAATACAGTCCGCAAAGATTCATGACGCTCTATCAACTGATTCCATCCCAACTCCAATGCCTCAGGTAACCAATTCCCTGTAAGACGGCATGCCATTGGCATATTATAAAGTGCACTATTAGGTGCAAATTGATCAATAAACCATAAGCGCTGTTGGGCATAAGACAGTGGAATATTTCCCCCTCGTTCCATCGGCATCAATGGTGGAATTTCTCGTTTTTCGCTCCCCTTACGTAACTGATCTATTCGTTTCGATAATGCCTCGACCGTTGAATATTCGAACAGTTCACGTACTGGCAATTTGATTTGAAAGACTTCCTGTAAGCGTGAGACCACTTGTGTAGCAAGTAGAGAGTGACCACCGAGCTCAAAGAAAGAATCCTGAACATCAATGTCTCTTATTCCTAGCACTTGACTCCACACTGAAGCAATAAGTTCTTCCAGCGGAGTTCTTGGGTATACAGTATTTTCAGCGGATTGTTCACTAAGTATAGGCAATGCCTTCAAATCAAGCTTTCCATTCGGTGTAAGTGGTAAAAATTCCATCTCAATAAAATTTGTTGGAACCATGTAATTAGGTAAATGTGTTTGTAGATGTTCTCGCCATTCATGGACACTTCCTTCACCAACTACATAAGCTACTAATCTCTTATCACCTTGATTATCCTCTCGCGCCAATACAACAGCTTCTTTCACAGAAGAATGCGCCTGCAAAACAGCTTCTATTTCTCCCAATTCAATCCGGAAACCACGAATTTTCACTTGGTCATCTATACGTCCATGGAACTGGAGATTACCATCAGAAAGATAACTTGCTTTGTCCCCTGTATAATAGAGACGTTCTCCTGACTTGAAAGGATGTGGAATAAATTTTTCCTTTGTAAGATCCGGACGATTAGCATATCCACGTGCAAGACTCTTCCCTCCAATATAGAGATCTCCAATTACACCAATTGGTACTAGCTGAAGATGAGAATCTAATACATAAACTTCTGTATTCGCAATCGGTCGACCAATCGATGGCGTACCTGTTGTCACTCCTATAGGTACATAACTATCTGTGGTAACGACTGTATTTTCCGATGGACCATACTGATTAATTACCGCAAAAGGAATATCGTTAGATGGATACTGTGTTAATTGATCCCCACCAGTAATGATAAAACGAAGATCCGTTTTATCTGGCCAAGATAATTTCAAGAGTCTTTCCAGAATAGGCGTAGGTGCAAAGCTAGCTGTTATTCGTGAATCAATGAGCCAGTCCCTTAGTGCTTCTGGATTAATTCTCAGTTCCTCTGTTGACAAGTAGAGTGCTGCACCAGCAGTTAGATACGGCCAAATCTCCTGGACAGCCGAATCAAAAGCAACCCCTGCAATCTGAGTCGCACGATCCTCTGCTGAAATACGATAAACTTCTTGATGCCAAGAAACCATATTCATTAATGAGCGATATTCAACCATAACACCCTTCGGTTTTCCTGTAGAACCAGAGGTATAAACAATATAGGCTAAGTTCTCTGGATTTATTTGACGTGTAGGTGGGATTACGCTTTCCACCGTTAATTCTTCTAACCTCACCATTTCGACGTGTGCGAAATGTCCTTCTTGTCCTTCCGCCGTCACTACAAATTGAATTCCTGCATCTTCAATCATGTATTCTAACCTTGATTTTGGATACAACGGATCTAAAACGACATAAGCTCCACCAGCTTTTAAAATGCCTAGTAAACTTGCCATCAGCTCAGCTGACCTCGGAAGATAAACTCCTACCACTGACTCTGGGGCTACTCCCTTTCGCTGTAAAACATTTGCCAACTGATTTGCTTGTGCATCCAGTTCACCATAAGTCCACTGTTTTGTTTGATCAACTACCGCAATCGCATCCGGACGCCTTGCTACTTGCTCCTCAAATCTGTCGCAAATAAGACCCTGATGAGACATTTCCATTACAGTGTCATTCCATGTTTCTAATAACAAAGTACGCTCGGATTCTGATAGCATGCTCAGGTCATGCAACGGATTTTGTGGGCGATGAGAAACTTCATGTAGCCATTTCTCAAAGTGTCCTGCCATCCGTTCAATAGTAGTAGCATTGAATAAATCCTTATTGTACTCAAAAGTAAAAAGTAATCCCTCTTCCGTCTCAGCTGCCATTACACTTAAATCAAACTTTGCAATTGGACTATGGCTTTCTATCATTTCAATACTTCTACTAGATAACATCGGAAACTCTTGTTTCATATTTTGCAAGATGAACATAGTCTGGAAGATTGGCGAATGACTTGTACTTCGTTCCGGTTGTACAACTTCTACAATTTTTTCAAATGGAATATCTTGATATTCATACGCCTTCAATGCCTTTTGACGAACCTGATATAGTACATCTTGAAATGTCGGCCTACCACTCAAATTAGCTCGATAAACCAGCGTGTTAACGAAGAAACCAATTAGTCCTTCAATTTCTCTATAATTCCGATTCGCAATTGGGCTTCCGACCAGAATATCTTCTTGTCCCGTATAACGAGATAGAAAACTTTGATATGCAGCTAAAAGCGTCATGAAGAGTGTAGCCCCTTCTTTTCGACTAAGTTCATTCAATTTATCATGTAGCCTGCTTGGCAGAACCAGAGTGTATGTCGACCCGTGATGAGTTTGTATTGCGGGACGCGGGCGATCCATAGGAAGTTGGAGTACAGGAAGCTCCCCAGACAATTCTTCCCTCCAATATTGGAGTTGTTGATTAAGCACCTCCTCCTTTAGCCATCCTTTTTGCCACTGAGCAAAGTCTGCATATTGAACCGGTAATGGTTCAAGTTCCGCTACCTTTCCATCCGTTGCTTTCTCATAAAATGCCATCCATTCTTCAAGTAGGATTCCCATTGACCATCCATCTGAAATGATATGATGTAGAGTACAAAGGAGTATCCATTCTTCCTCTCCCACATGCAAAATACTTGTCCTGATTAATGGACCCTCTGTTAAATCAAATGGCACTTCTGTTTCTTGTTGAATTAAACGTTTAACTTCTTCTTCTTGATCTTCAGAAGAAAGCATAGTTAAATCCGTTTTCGGAATTGATTGAAAAGCATACGGTTCAATTTGCTGTACGGGTTGACCGTTCACTTCGTGAAAGACCGTCCGCAGTGATTCATGACGTTCTATTAGTTGATTCCATCCCGTTTCCAATGCTTCAAGTAGCCAATTCCCTGTAAGGCGACATACCATTGGCATATTATAAAGGGCACTATTAGGTGTAAATTGATCAATGAACCATAAGCGTTGTTGGGCATAAGATAGTGGGATAGCTTCTCCTCGTTTCATTGGTATTAGCGGCGGAATCTCTCGTTTTTTATCTCCTTTACGTAACTGATCTAATCGCTTTGCCAGTGACTCCACCGTTGTATATTCAAATAGTTCACGTACTGGTAATTCAATTTGAAAAATTCCCTGTAAACGTGACACTACTTGAGTAGCTAGTAGTGAATGACCACCGATTTCAAAAAAGGAATCCTGAACACTAATATTTTTTATTCCTAACACTTGACTCCAAACGGAAACGATAAGCTCCTCCACTGGTGTTCGTGATGAAGTAATATCTTCACTTATGAACTGTTCTTCTAATTCCAGTAAGGCTTTCCGATTCACCTTACCATTTGGAGTGAGTGGCATACCTTCAATTTTGAAAAAGTATGCCGGAACCATATAATGTGGCAGTTGCTTCTTGAGATATTCACGCCACTCTCCAATATCCCCTTCACCCACTACATAAGCTACTAACTGCTTATCTCCTGGTCGATCTTCCTTCACCAACACGACTGCCTCTTTTACAGATGAGTGATCATGTAAAGCTGCTTCAATTTCTCCCAATTCAATTCGGAATCCTCTAATTTTAACTTGGTTATCTATTCTTCCAATATATTCTAAGTTACGATCATTCATATATCTCACCAAGTCACCCGTTCGATATAATCGTTCCCCGTCCTTAAAAGGATGCGGAATAAAACGTTCAGTAGTTAAATCCGGTCGATTGAAGTAGCCACGTGCCAATCCTACTCCTCCAAGGTAAAGTTCCCCTGCCACACCAATCGGGACCACTTGTTGATATTGATCTAGCACATACAACTCTGTATTATCAATCGGACGACCAATCGGAATAAGCATTGCTTCTTTTTCTAAATCACAATCATAATAAGTCACATCCACAGTTGCTTCAGTAGGACCATACAAGTTAATTAACTTTGTTTGCTGAACATTGTAAAAGATCCCCTTAAACCGGCGAACCTGCTCAGTGTTTAACGCTTCTCCACTAGTAAAAACTTGAATTAAAGACGATACATCCCTTTTCGAATTATA
The DNA here is from genome assembly GCF_051915185.1 of Bacillus cereus group sp. MYBKT14-1. Taxonomy (NCBI): domain Bacteria; kingdom Bacillati; phylum Bacillota; class Bacilli; order Caryophanales; family Bacillaceae; genus Bacillus; species Bacillus cereus group sp. MYBKT14-1. The sequence goes on from NZ_JBQAEF010000007.1 coordinate 17,877, forward strand.
TAGTTCCATATAATCTAAGAAAGTAGATAACATCGACGGAACAAAGTGCATGGTGGACACACGATATCGTTCAATATACTCCTCAATCACCGCAGGATCTTTCTCTCCTCCTGGTGGAAGTAAACAAACACGTGCTCCTACAAATGACCACCAAAATAATTCCCAGACAGAAACATCAAATGAGAACGGTGTCTTTTGTAGGATTGTATCCTCCTCGGACAATGGGTATTTTTTCTGCATCCACTGTAGACGGTTGATAACGGAATGATGTTCAATCATTACCCCCTTTGGATTTCCCGTCGAACCCGAAGTGTATATGATATAGGCTAAGTTATTTGCTGTTACTCCACTTACCGGAGCTAAATTACTCTCTTTAGAAATCATCACTTGATCCCGGTCTAAACAAATTGCTTGAATATCTTTAGGTAACCAGTCCTGTAGTGTTTCTTTTGTTAACAGCACTTGAATTTGTGAATTCTCCAAAATATATCTCAGGCGGTTTTCGGGATAACTTGGGTCCAGTGGGACATAAGCCCCACCTGCCTTCAAAATCCCAAAGAGACCGATAATCATATCAGGAGAACGTTCAATACATATACCGACCAATGATTCAGGTCCGATACCTCGTTTTTGTAGAAAATGTGCCAATTGATTCGATTTTTCATTAAGTTCTTGATACGTTAGCTTTCCACCCTCATAAACTACCGCCACTGTATCAGGTGTCCGTGCAACTTGCTGCTCAAATAGCTCATGAATCATACAATCATGACCATAAACTACGTCCGTATCATTCCATTCTTCTAGGAGTTGTTTTTGCTCATTATCCGATAACATTGACAGCTTTGTAAATGATTCATCTGGATGATACGTGATTTCATTTAGCCAGTTCTCAAAATGTCCTGCCATACGTGCAATGGTACTACTATCAAATAAATCCGTGTTGTATTCAAATGAGACGAATAGACCTTCTTCCACTTCATAGGCAGTTAAGCTCAAATCAAATTTAGCAATAGACATATTACTTTCTACCATTTCAATACTTCTATCAGGCAAATCTAGTCGTTCTTGTTTTATATTCTGTAGCGTAAACATGGTCTGAAATATAGGGGAATGACTCATGCTTCGTTCAGGTTGCACAGCTTCTACTACTTTTTCAAATGGTATATCTTGATATTCGTAAGCTTTTAACGCCTTTTTCTTTGTTTGGTTCAAAATCTCTCGAAAAGTAGGGGTGCCACTCAAATCTGATCGATAAACCAACGTATTAACAAAGAAACCAATTAATCCTTCTACTCCCTTATGGTTTCGATTTGCAATCGGACTACCAACTAGAATATCTTTTTGTCCCGTATAACGAGCAAGAAAGCTCTGGTATGCGGCCATTAAAGTCATAAATAAAGTAGATCCTTCTTGTCGACTTATATCCTTCAATTGACTGAGCAATTTATATGGAAAAATTACATGATGCGTAGCCCCAGAGTAAGTCTGTTTAACCGGTCGAGGTCGATCCACTGGCAGTTGTAAGATAGGAAGTTCACCAGACAATTCTTCCTGCCAATACGTAAGCTGACGATTTAGCACATCACCTTGCAACCACTCCTTTTGCCACTTCGCAAAGTCTGCATATTGAATGGATAGTGAACTTAATTTAGCATGATTTCCGCCCGTTTCTTCTTCATAGAAAGCAAGGCATTCATTCATGAATATACCAATGGACCAAGCATCAGAAATAATATGATGCATCGTACACAGTAATAACCATTCATCCTTCTCTAATTGAACAAGCTGATTACGAATTAAAGGACCATTCATTAAATCAAATGGTTCTTGCGCTTCTCTCGCAATTAAACTATCTACCTCTTTTTCTTTTACTTCTAGAGGAAGTTGAGAGTAATCTCTTACAGGTAATGCTCTAGGAAGGAATTCGACAATTTGTTGCACAGGTTGTTCTCCTACTTCTTTAAAAACAGTTCGTAATGATTCATGGCGTTCAATGAGTCGATTGAATCCCTTTTCTAATGCTTCAGGTATCCAATTTCCTTTTAGATGCCATACCGTTGGAATATTATATAAAGAACTGTTTGGATTAAATCTGTCCATAAACCACAAGCGTTGTTGTGCATAAGACAACGGGAGTGCTTCTTTATTCTCCTTTTTTTGCATTTGCTTCTGAAGCCATGCTCTCTTCTCAGGAGAAAGTGAACTCAGCTTTGCAAGTAAATCACTTCTCATTTTTTTACCCCTTCCTCAATCAAATTACTCTCGAATATCCCTTGTGCTTCTTCCTCTGATAGCTCCTCTAATTGCTTAAGTAGTTCCAATAATTCTTCATCATTACTCACTTCTGCTTCTTTTTGAACATAGTCTTGAAGACTTACATTCTCCTTACTATCATTCTGCATTTCTTGATTTTTGTTATCGAGCAATTGATCAATCTGTTCTGCCAATTGCTGCACCGTATGAAACATAAATAAATCATGCAATGGTATCTCGATTCCAAAAGCCTCTTTAAGATTGGAAACAGCTTGCGTAGCGAGTAGTGAATGGCCACCAATTTCAAAAAATGAATCTTGAATTCCGATGTTTTCCATACCTAAAACTTCATGCCATATCGAAACAATTGTTTTTTCCGTAGACGTACGAGGAGCAATATAACCACTTGCTATCTCCTGTCTCTCTGGTGCTGGTAAGGCCTTCCTATCAATTTTCCCATTAGGAGTGAGTGGAAATGCATTTAATCCAACAAAATAGGCTGGAATCATATAATTTGGTAGTTGATCCTTGAGATAATCACGCCACTTTTGAGCATCCCCGCCTCCTACAACATAGGCGATCAAACGCGGATCGCCAGGATAATCTTCCCGCACCATCACAATAGCTTCGTTAACTAGTGTATGCCTTTGTAATGCCGCTTCAATTTCTCCTAATTCAATCCGGAACCCACGAATTTTTACTTGATGATCGATTCGTCCAACATACTCCAAATTTCCATCTGGTAAATACCTTACTAGATCTCCAGTCCGGTATACTCGCTCTCCTTCTTTAAACGGATGCGATATAAAACGATTTTGCGTTAAGTCAGGGCGGTTTAAATATCCACGTGCTAATCCTGATCCACCAATGTATAGCTCACCAACTACACCAATTGGAACCATTTTTTGTTCGGCACTCAGTACATATACTTCTGTATTGAATATTGGTTTACCAATTGGTGGTACCCTATGCATGACCCCCTTTTCTAATTCCATATACGTGGAATATGTAGTATCTTCGGACGGGCCATATAGGTTGTACACCTTTTCAATCGTACTTCTCTCGTATAAATCTTGAACAAGCGAATATGGCAATGGTTCTCCAGCCAAATTCATCACCTTTACCGAAGAAGGGATTGTTTTTGCTCGAACCAGTTCCTTCGCTGCCGATGGCACAGTATTAACCAAAGTTACACCTTTGGAAGACAACTTCTCTAGATGTAAAGCATTTTCAGTGACAATCACCTTACCACCCATCGTTAAGGGAACAAATACTTCAAAAACGGATAAATCAAAAGATAGCGAAGTTGAAGCTAACACTCCCGCTAATTCCTTTCGGGAATACGTGTGATGCGCCCAATGAATCATTGTTACTGTATTCCTGTGCTCAATCATTACTCCCTTTGGATTTCCAGTGGAACCTGAAGTATAGATAATATAGGCTAAGTTATCAGCCGTCACTTCACTCATACATACCGTAGTTACTTCTTGTTCTATTTCTGCTCGATTACGATCAATACAAATCACGTCAACGAATTTAGGTATAACCATTTTTTGTTGTAACTTTTCCTGTGTCACCAGTACCTTTATTTGAGTATCCTCTAAAATGTATTGCAGTCGACTTTCCGGATACGCTGGATCAATTGGGACATATGCTCCTCCTGCCTTCATAATTCCTAAGAGACCGACAATCATCTCAGATGAACGTGTAACACAAATCCCAACCAATGATTCGCAACCTACACCATTTTTCTGTAAATAATGTGCCAACTGATTCGAGCGTTCGTCCAACTCTCGATATGTTAGTTCTTCATCTTCGCACACCACTGCAATTGCTTCCGGTGTTTTTTTCACCTGTTCTTCAAACATTGTATGAATCGTACTTTCTTCCATATCTATAACACGCGATTTATTCCATTCCTCTAGTAGTTGCTTATATTCTACTTTCGATAACATATTCAGTTCTGATAGTACACATTTTGGATGAGAGACAATTTGATTTAACCAATGTTTAAAATGACTTGCCATACGCTCAATGGTTGTATCATTAAACAAATCAGTATTATATTCAAAGGTTAGTGATAATCCTTCTTCCGTCTCAGAAGCAAATAAACTCAAATCAAATTTGGCAACAGAAGCATGGCTTTCCATGAGTTCCATTTGTCTTTCAGATAGCTGAAGAAACTCTTGTTTCGTATTCTGTAAAGTAAACATAGTTTGGAATATTGGTGAATAACTTGTATTCCGTTCAGGTTTTACGGATTCTACCACTTTCTCAAATGGGATGTCCTGATACTCGTATGCTTTTAGCGCTTTTTTTCTTACCTGCGACAAAAGTTCTTGGAACGTCGGATTTTCACTGAAATCAGCTCGATAAACCAACGTATTTGCAAAGAATCCAATTAATCCCTCAATCTCTTTCACATTTCGATTAGCGATTGGGCTTCCAACTATAATGTCGTCCTGTCCTGTATAACGAGAAAGGAAGCTTTGATACGCTGCCATCAATGTCATAAATAAAGTGCATCCTTCTTGCAGACTTAAATCTTTGAGCTTTTCCTGTAGGGAATTCGCCACTATTAAGGACTGACTTGCACCACGATGGGTTTGAACTGCAGGTCGAGGACGATCCATCGGTAATTGTAAAACCGGTAGTTCCCCAGATAATTCTTCCTTCCAATATTGAAGATGCTGATTCAAATTCTCCTCTTTTTGCCATTCCTTCAGCCACATAACAAAATCTGCATATTGGATAGATAACTCCTTCAATTCCACTGGTTTTCCGGTTAGTGCTCCTTCATAAAAAGCCATCCATTCTTCAAGTAAGATTCCCATTGACCATCCATCTGAAATAATATGATGCATCGTACAAATGAGAACCCATTCTTCCCTGTCCACTTTCAATATTCGTGTTCGAATCAGAGGATCTTGTCCAAAATGAAATGGTTCCTCCGCCTCGTTTTGAATAAGGCGTTGCATTTCTTTTTCCCTATCTTCCAAAGAAAGATCTGTTAGATTCGTTTGAGGAATATGTCTGAACACATGAGATTGAACCTGTTGAAAAGGTTCACCCTCTTGTTCTAGAATTGTCGTCCTTAATGATTCATGACGCTCCAACAATTGATTCCATCCGACCTCCAATGCTTCAATTGACCATTTACCTGTTAAGCGACACGCTGCATGAATATTGTACATAGCACTATTTGGCATTAATTGATCAATAAACCATAGACGTTTCTGCGCATAGGAAAGTGGGATAATTTCTTCTCGTTTCATAGGTACAAGAGGAGCAACCTCTCGTTTTTTATCTTCTTTTCGTAACTGATCCACTCGTTTCGCCAATGCTTCCACTGTATCGTGCTTGAAAAGTTCACGTAATGGAATTTTAATTTGGAACAGTTCTTGCAATCTAGAGACGATTTGAGTAGCAAGTAGTGAGTGCCCACCACGTTCAAAGAAGGAATCCTGAATACTAATATTTTCTATCCCTAACACTTGACCCCAAACCGAGGCAATAAGCTCTTCCGATGGCGTCCGAGGTAGCACATTTAAATCTTCAATAGCTTGCTCATCAGGTGCTGGCAAGGCCTTTCGGTCAATTTTCCCATTTGGAGTAAGCGGGAAGTGTTCTAACTCTATAAAGTGCGCTGGAATCATATGAGTCGGTAATTGTTTTTGTAAATACTCTCTCCACTCCTCGGTATTTCCATCGCTTATTACATATGCAACCAATCGTTGATCACCTGGACGATCTTCTCTAACTAATACGACAGCCTCTTTAATAAACGAACATTTTTCTAAAGTCGCTTCAATTTCTCCTAATTCAATCCTAAAACCACGCATTTTGACTTGGTGGTCCATTCTACCTATAAATTCTAAATTTCCATCAGTTAGATATCTTACTGAATCTCCTGTTCGATATAGTCGTTCCCCAAATCGATATGGATGCGAAACGAATTTTTCAGCAGTAAGATTCGGACGATTTAAGTATCCACGTGCTAAACCAGCACCACCAATATATAACTCACCCTCAGTTCCTATTGATTGCAAGCGTTGATTTTGGTCTAATACATATAATTGCGTGTTCTGTATTGGCTGCCCAATAGAAACAAATTCTTGATTAGGCTGAATATCAAATGCATTCACATAAATAGTGGCTTCAGTTGGTCCATAAAAGTTGGTTAATTTCACTTGTCCACTATAATTCCATTTCTGTTGAAATCGTCTAACTAACCCTGAACTTAGTTCTTCTCCACCAGAAAATACATGGCGTACGGACGAACAATTCATGTTCATTTCAATATGATTGAAGTGATCTAAGAAAACAGATAACATCGAAGGTACAAATTGAACTATAGTAACCTGATGTTGTTTAATCACTTCAGCTATAATAGAAGGATCTTTTTCTCCACCTGGAGGTAGGAAAGATACACTTGCACCAACATGAATGCCCCAAAACAATTCCCAAACAGAGACATCAAATGAGAATGGCGTTTTCTGCAAGATCACATCTTTTTCAGAAAGCGGATATTTATGTTGCATCCATTCTAGATAATTAATTACTGAATGATGCTCAATCATTACTCCCTTTGGATTCCCTGTAGATCCTGAAGTATACATAACATACGCTAAATTTTCTCCTGTTACACCACTTATACATGGGGTTGTTTCTTCTTTTTCAATTGCAGTATAATCTTTATTCATACAAATCGTTTCGATATTTTCAGATACAAACAAATTTTTAGAATTCTCTTCCATCACTAGTACTTCGATTCCAGCATCCTCTAATATATATCGAAGTCGACTCTCTGGATAAGTAGGGTCAAGTGGAACATACGCTGCTCCTGATTTTAGAATACCTAATAACGCTATCATCATTTGTAATGAACGTTCCATATATACCCCAACTAGAGACTCTGGGCCTACACCATGCTTTTGTAAATAATGAGCTAGCTGATTTGCACGCTTCTCCAACTCTTTATAGGTAATTTGTTCATTTTCGTAACTAGCCGCGATTGCTTCCGGTGTTTTTTTAACTTGCTCCTCAAACATCGTATGAATCATGCCTTCAGCCGAATAATTAACTTGAGTATGATTCCATTCCTCTAGTAACTGTATTTGTTCTTCTTCTGTTAAATGAGTAATTTCAAATAGTTTTGAATCTAGGCTCTTCGTCATCTGAATTAATATTTGCAATAAGTGATTCTGAATCCGATTTATTGTTTCTTCATTAAAATAGCTTCGATCATACATCAACTTTAAAGTAATTTTCTTACCGGGCATTACAATGAGTGTTAAAGGATAATTTGTTTGTTCCGTGCTTTTAACATCTAGTAATCTTAAATCATCATTTCTCTCACCTTGAATTGGATAATTTTCAAACACATACAAGGTATGAAATAAGGAGCTATTTCGCGGAACCTCACTCCAGCCTTGAATATCTATCAACGAATTATACTCATACTGTCTTCGTTCCATTTCTTTCATTTGTATTTTACGAAGCCAATCTACTACTGATGTATTATCCGTTAATCGAATTCTGGTAGGTAATGTGTTAATAAATAGCCCCACCATATTCTCTGCTCCTATTAAATCAGTAGGACGTCCAGCGCTAGTTACGCCAAATACGACGTCACTGTCACCGCTATACCTACTCATCAAATAAGCCCATGCACCTTGTACTAACGTATTCAACGTTAATCGACTATTTCGTACCCACTCTTGTAAATTCTCAGTAAGTTCCTCAGATACTTGATAAGCAAACTCCCCATAACCCTTCTCTTGTCCTTGATCCTTTCTTTCCATTGCTAATGGAGTAGGTGCATAGAACCCTTTTAATTCTTCTTTCCAAAATTCCTCTGCTTGACTTTGATCTTGTTTATTTATCCATTGGATATATTTTTTATAAGGAAGAGATTTAGGAAGATTCAACAATTCTCCCTTTATCATCTTGAGATAAACTTCCATCACTTCACTAAAGACCAATGACACACTCCATCCATCTAGCAAAATATGATGATGTGTCCAAATAATTCTCGTTTCCCCTTCTGCTTCTTTAATCGCAGTGACTCTCATCAATGGTGCTTCATCCAATAAAAATCCTTTGCTACGATCTGCAGTCAAAAACTGGTGTAATTTCTTCTCCTTCTCCTCATGCGAATGGGTACTCCAATCCTCTTGATGAATAGTAAAAGGAAGACGTTCGTAAACTGCTTGTAGAGGTTTTTCTACTTCCTCCCAAACAAATACTGAGCGCAGAACCTCATGTCGTTGAATAACATATTCCCAAGCTTTTTCAAAAGTAGCAACATCCAATTGCCCCCCGAGCAAGAAACCTACTTGTACAATATAGGAAAAAGAATATTCATCATCTTGATCGTATAAAGTATGAAACAGTATTCCTTTTTGCAAAGGTGATAAACCATATATATCAATAACGTCTCCCATTTTTACACCCTCTTCTTTGTTAATTTAAGTAATACTTTGCTCAAGCTTTCTTCCGTAAGATCCTCTGCATCAGCAAAATCTGATACCGTAAAAGCAGACTCTGTTGTTGGTTTATTTATAAGTTGACGGAGATGCCTTAACATACCATCTGCTATCACTTGAATTTTTAATTTAGAAAACTGTTCCCTACTATACATCCAAATAAAATGTAACTTTTCATCTTTCACCATTCCGATAACTTCAATTAGATGAGATGGTTTGGAATCTGGAGCATGATCTAAAAATGTAAATCCTGTCTCTTGCATAAACAAAGAGTCCCTTGAAAACACCTGATCAAATTGGCCCAAATAGTTAAAGCTTATTGAAGGCTTTTGCTGATAAAACGGAAGTAATCCTTTATTCAAGTAACGTAAAATACCATAGTCAACTCCGCGATTTGGAATTCGACGTAATTGTTCTTTGACAGCCTTTAACCCTTCAATAGGTGTCTGAGTTCCTTGAAAATTGAGATGAACGGGATAAATACTCGTGAACCAGCCCACTGTCCGTGATAAATCAATACCTTCAATCATCTCTTCTCTTCCGTGTCCTTCTAGATGAATAGAAACGGTTTGCTGATTTATACAATCAACGATAGCTTGTCCTAATGCCGTTAATAGTACCTCATCAATCCTTGTCTTATGAGTGACTAGAACTTCGTGTAACAATGTTTGTGTTTCTTCTATTCCTAAAGTCCTCGTCACTTGATCAATCGATTCTTCTGTCGTTTCTTGTATTGGATAGTCCATTGGAATTTTCATCGTTTCTTTTTCTACTTGTTCATTCCAATAATTTTGTACTTCTTTTGAAATCCCCGAATCACTGTATGTCTGGAGTCGTTCAGACCACTCTTTAAAAGATGTACTTTTCGCAGGTAAGCGAACTTCTTGACCTTGTTTCATCTGGTTATATACCACCTGTAAATCTTCCAATAGAATCCTCCATGACACTCCATCTACTACTAAATGATGAATCACCCAGAATATTCGATCATTTCCAGTCAAGTTATCTTCAAAGTACACTACTCTCATTAACGGACCAGTAACTAAATTGAAACTAGCTTGATTAATGTTCATCTCTTCTTGTATTATTTTATTCCACTCTTTTTCATTAACTTGATTACGTTTTACAACATGGAGTACTGACAGCTCATCAGTCCCTTCATTTCTCTGCCTCCACGTTCCGTTTGGTAACTGTTCGTACCGGAAACGTAAAGCATCATGATGCTTCAGTAAATTTAATATCGCTCCCTCTAGTAATTTCACATTCAATCTTTCTTTTACTCTTAAAAGCATTGATTGATTCCAATGCTCTGTATGTGGATGTTCTTGCTCGAAGAACCAGCACTGAATTGGAGTAAGAGGCACATCACCTATCACAATTCCCTGCTCCGCTTGTACTCCCTGCGTTTCTATAGCCACTTGTGCCAGCTCAGCGATAGTTGGGCATTCAAACATTTGCTTTGGAGTAAGTTTTAACCCCACTTGACTTGCTTGAGATATGATTTGAATACTGAGAATCGAGTCGCCACCAATTTCAAAGAAATTATCATAGATTCCCACCTTTTTAACACCTAATACTCGCTTCCAAATAGTAGTCAGTATCTGTTCGTTACTATTCCGAGGGCCAACACATTCACTATTAATCTGCTTTTCCTCTGGCATAGGTAAGGCCTCACGATCAACTTTACCGTTAGCTGTAAGTGGAATAGCTTCCATCGCCACAAATCCCGAAGGAACCATATAACTTGGTAGTTTCGCTTTAAGATACTCTCTCCACGCATCTACATTTCCATCTCCTACAACATATGCTACTAATCTTTTATCGCCCGGCTGATCTTCTCTTACAATTACAACTGCCTCTGTTACAGATGCATATGTATTTAAAGTAGACTCAATTTCCCCAATCTCAATTCTAAAACCACGTATTTTAACCTGATGATCAATTCTTCCACGATAATCTAGATTCCCATCTGGCAAATACCTAGCTAAGTCTCCTGTCCGGTATAATCTTTCTTTCGGATTACTACTAAATGGATGAGATATAAAACGCTCTGCTGTTAATTCAGGTCTATTTAAATATCCACGTGCCAATCCTGCTCCACCAATATAAAGTTCACCATCAACACCTATAGGAACAGGTTGTTGATAAGCGTCTAGTATATACACTTCTAAATCGGGAATCCGCTTTCCAATATTACTTCTTGAAGCATGCTGCACATCATCTTGAGTAATTGGATAATATGTAACATGAACTGTAGTTTCTGTAATTCCATACATATTAATTAACTGTGGTTTTTTCTCCCCATACCTTTGAAACCACGGTAACAAGCCAATAGGTTCTAACGCTTCTCCGCCAAATATCACGTAACGCAGCTGCAAATTTTTATTCTTATCTTCTTGTTCACACACTCGTATTAATTGGCGGAATGCGGAAGGTGTCTGATTTAGAACTGTGACTTCTTCCTCCACCAATACTTGATAAAAATCCTTAGGTGATCGACTAATCCAGTACGGAACAACAACTAATTTCCCACCATATAATAACGCTCCCCAAATTTCCCATACTGAGAAATCAAATGCATACGAATGAAAAAGCGTCCAAGTATCTTTTTCATTAAACTGATACAAACAATCCGTCGATTTAAATAACCGTATAACATTGTGATGCTCTATCATAACGCCTTTTGGATTTCCCGTTGATCCCGAAGTATAGATTACATATGCCAGATTTTTGGGACCGACACTAGAAACCGGCAAAGTCTTACTTTCTTTCCCAATCTCATCTTGATCACGATCCAGGCAAATCGACTCAACATTTTCTGGTAACCAGTTCAATTCTTTTAAACTTTCTTGCGTTACGAATAACTGAATGCTAGCATCTTCTAAAATATATTGAAGTCGCTGCTCTGGATATGTTGGATCAAGCGGAACATAAGCCCCACCAGCCTTCAAAATCCCTAAAATACCTACAATCATTTCGAGGGAACGTTCAACGCACAGTCCAACTAAAGTATCAGGTCCTACTCCCTTTTTCTGCAAATAATGAGCTAACTGGTTTGCACGTTCATTAAGCTCCTTATAAGTAATTTTTTCTTTTTCATACGTAACTGCAATAGCATTTGGATAAATCATCGCTTGCCGTTCGAACATTTCATGAATAGTTACTTGAGGTGGGACATCCAGTTTAGGATTGTTGAACTCAACTAAACTTTTTCTTTTATCTTCCTCAGAAATGATTTCTATTTCAGCCACCTTCTGCTTTGGGTTTTCAAAAATATTTTCCAGTATCACTAGCATAACGTTAAAGAATCGTTCTATCTCTTCCTTAGAAAATAGCTCCTCACGATAATCAATATGTACATGTAAAGAGTCTATATCAATTAGATTTTCAATATGAACTGCAAAATCTTGTACTTCTTCACGGTTTGGAATCCATAGTGAGTCACCACTTTCATCACGATCCCTATAATCAATCGTAGTTCCGAAAAGTCTCACATTACTGTTATTCTCTTTATTAATCTGCTTTAATAACAAATCAAATGGATATTTCTGGTGTCTTAATGATTTACTTTGTTTTCTGGACACTCTACTAATAAATGAAAGTACTTCTTCTTCTGGATCAATATCCATTCTTAAAGGAACTGTACTCACCATCATTCCAATCAATTTTCGTTCCATTTTAGTCATACGGTTGCCGTAAGCCATTCCTAAACCAATATCAAGCGATGAGGTCCACCGATACATGGACAACGAAAAAGCAGCAACAAAAAGAGTATATAAACTATTTTTGTAATCTTCAGAAAATTTATCTATCTTTCTCTTCAAATGTTCCGTTAATATAAACGTCTCACGTGATGCTTTTGTACTAACTTGGTACGTATTATAAGGCTTCAATCCAGTCACAGATGGCAGTGTTTTAAATTCCTCTAACCAAAATTTTTGATCTTTTTGAAAGCGACTACTATTCAAGTATGTTTGTTCGTTGGTCAGAAATTGAACATATGAATTTTTAATTTCGCCTTCCTCATTCTCGTTATGCATGTCATAATAATATTTTGCAATCTGCTCAGTAAATATTTGAATTGATAAACCATCCATAATAATATGATGAACATTTCCAAAGACTGCACATTCATTATCGTTTAATTTTATTAAAGCGAAATAGTATAAATTTGAATTAAATAATGTAAACGTTTCTTTTGTTTTCTGCTCAATCCATTCCTCAAGCAAATTTGTATTCTCCACATTACTGAAATCAAAAAACTCAAATTCTTGTTCTTCATGTTTAGTAAAATATTGTTTCGGTTCCTGATGCCCATTTTCTTTTAACCTAATGCACAGACCGTCATTTTCACTGATAACGCGATTCACAACTTGGTTTAATTTTGAATAATTCATTTTTCGATGAAGTTTAAATAAAAATCTTAAATTACATATTCCTTTATCAGAATGAACGACTTCTGTATACCATATTCTTCGCTGCGGATGGCTTAATGGATAGCATTCCTCATTGGTCATAAAAATCTTCCCTTCAAAAATTATTTGCTCTTATAGGTTCGTGTTTATGTTTAGCCCATAAATATTTCTGCAGTGAAACTCCAATTACTCCAATAATAACAAGCCCAATCCCTCCATAAACATAGAGTTGAGTTACTCCAAACAAATGCACTAATGGACCACTCATAGCAGGAGAAATAATTAGAACTGCGTTTGTTAAACTGCTTTGTATACCAAATACTCTTCCTACTTGATCTTGATCGGATTCTATTTGTAAAATGACTTGATTAGATACAAGCATCAGCCCACTTCCGATACCAGCGATAAAACTAATTAAATAAGCTAAAACGAAGACCGTACCGGGCGTTATCAAACCAATCCCCCCAAAACCAATTCCCATTAAAACCATACCTCCACATACTACCCAGCCATATTGAAATTGTTTTAATTTCTGAGTTAGTAATGCACCAAGTATTCCGCCAAGACCAATAATAGAAATAATATATCCCATTTTACTTTTATCATGTGGGAATAAGCTCTTAAATAAAGTTGGGAATTGTGAGTCTACTAATTGTAATACCGCCATGGCTATTGTAACGAAAATTATGGTTGATAATATTATCCGATTAGATAACACATAACCCCACCCTTGTACCCAAGCGGTCCAAGTACTTTGTTTTTGCTGTTCAACAAATTCTTTCGATATAGTTTCTTTAAATTTTATTGTGGGTATGAGAACTAAGGTAGCTAATAAACAACTTATAGCTCTTATAATGAGGCAGAACTCTGGTTGAAACCAGCTCAACAACATGCCCCCTATAAGGGGGCCTACTATCTTGGTACCCTGCTCTACTATTCCGTTGATACTTACTGCTTTAGTAAGCAAGTCCGGGGATACAATCTGTCTTGTTAGTGTTTGCTGTGCAGGATAATAGAAAACAATAAAAATGGAACGAATCATTAATGCCACTAAGAGCCAGTGGATATCTTGTACAAATAAAAGAGCAATTGTTATTAGACCAACCATTAGATTACAGAACATCATAATTGGAATTTTTCTAAAACGATCTGCAATAACACCTGCCCATGAGCCAAAAATAATTCCAGGAAGTGCATATGCAACAGGAATCAATCCAATCATAGTAGGATCTACTTCCCATTCAAACCCAACTATAGTCATAATCGCTAACATATCAATAAAAACACCAAGCATAAGCAATGAATAGGCAGAGAAAACTTGTAAATAAACCCTATTTCCTAATAGGCCTTTTGAATCAGTAGTTTTCATAAAAGCAAGCTCCTTAGGTTACTAATATAAACGCTTTTGCGTATAAGGTACCTCTTTATTAAACCTAATTAATCATTATTGACATCTCACCTAGAATTTAACTTCGCCAAAACTCAAACCGACCTTATTTTTCATATATTTAAAATAGTCAGACAAACGAAAGCGTACCTATTTCTTCATTTTTATATCAACTGTTACAAAATATATCTTTACCTTACACTAATAACAGCTAAACGTTGCCTTAATATAACCCTTTACAGTCGTTTACACATTCAATTCACATCCTTTTTAAAGTTGGCTTTTTTCTATCTCAAATACTATCACACAAATATTTCACCTACTATATTCATAAAGTTGAAATATTTGAATCAGAAAATTCGGATAAAAAACCAAATCCACAAATCATAACAAACTATTATTTATTTATATTTTCATTTTATAGATAGCTTTAACCATAAGGGTATCAAGAATTAAGTTTTTTAATTTTATTAACATAATAGTTTAAAGAGACCGTAAATCCTACTAAACAAAAAAATATACAATAAAGTATATTTTTTTCTTATCCTACATATTTTCTATGCAAATTAATCCCAATAACTAAAGTTGATAATAAAAATATAATATTACCAATCACTAATGTACTCATAACAAGAATTGAATAATATAGTATTAATACTTCTGCACCTACTACCTATTTTATTTATTGGATATTTATACTTCAAAAAATTACACATCATTCACAATTAGGATACATACCCAAAATATGTTTTGAACGTTTTATTATATTTTAAGATAATATAAAATCAGTTTTTCTATAAGAGAACTTAATTTTTATGTAGTACGAAACTGTTAGTAATACAGTATATACTAATTTAGTTATAAAAACATTTAAAGACCACCTATTTCCATAAGTGATCTTTCTTTGTGATTCTGTATTTGTGCACTACTGTAGTAAATATATCGTAGAAACGCTTTGTTTGCTAAATGTTTAGTTCTTTCCATTTACTAAAAAACATAGCTTCATACACTTAATATCATATTCGTTACATTGCAAACTATTATTTTGTCTTCTGTACAGGCAAACTACTAAAAATTAATTCAGCAACTTTTACATATCCTTTTGAGTTTGGATGAATTAAATCCTTAGACCAAAGCGTATTGTCATTAACTAAATGATGATTCCAAAAATCAACATGATGAAGCTTATACTCTCTGCTCAGTGAATGTATAACTTCATTTGCCTCTAATAATTGTTCTTTTATTACTTGTTTTTTTTCAGAAGCAAAAGGAAGCCTAACTGTAAAATCTGGAAGGTTTGCTATAATAATATCAGCCCCTGCTTTACTTAATGTATCTATCATAAATTCCATATCGTTCTTATATGCATCATGATTCCAACGTCCTTTTAAAACATCGTTTGCCCCTGCAATGAGACTAACCAAATCTGGATTAAAAGTTAGCGCCTTTTCCAATTGCTGCGATTGAATTTCTTTAGTTACTAACCCACGCTTTGCAAAATTGGCATATTCTATATCATTTTCACACAGTTGAACAAAATGATCTACCCAGCTTTTTAATGCAATTCCCTCAACTTCATCCCCTATCCCCTCTGTAAAACTATCGCCAATTGCTACAAATCGCTTCCACATATGTATTCCCCCTTTATTATTAACCATATCTATACTATACAATAGCTCACACCGTAATTGTTATTTCTAAGTGGTTTTCGATTTCAATTATATTCCACTTTACTATATTTACATTTAGAATCTAAAATTGACCGATTCCTAAGTATACTTAGGAATCGGTCATATTCATATATTTACTAAAGAAATAAAATCTATCTAGAAATTATACTTTTTTCAAAAAATTTATTGTTCTTTGTTTTGCCCAGTTGATACATTTCTTTTCGATTAAATGATATGAAACTATAGAAAAAAGTAGTGTCATTGCAATGCACAAAGTAAGAAGGAAAAAGATAGGTATCTTTGTATACAATAGTTTAAATAGTACCATCATGATTGGAAAATGACACAAATAGATACTGTATGAAATTTCTCCTAAATATACAAATACACTCTTATTTAAAAATACTTTTACGGGATAAAACCAATGTGTCCCCATTAAATATCAAGACACACTGGTAACAAAACATTCTTTTATTAGCTATCAAGGATTTTAATTATTCAATTCAGCTATTTGCTAGACCTATATTAGAGATGAATTTTATTTAGTCTAAACTATTAGTTTTTTGTAATAAAAAAACTACAACCTATACTGGATGTAGTTTTTCTAACTAATTTATTTATTTTTCACTTCATTTTTATAAAAAGCAAATAATGGTTCGATGGATGGACTAGATAACAGCGGAATTGCCTTCTCAATCAATTTCCTATCCCAATCAAACCAACGCATTTCCATTAACATATTTATCTCTATATCAGTGAATCGTTTCTTTATTTCCTTAGCAGGATTTCCACCAACTATTGTATACGGCGGAACATCTTTACTTACGACAGATCCTGCAGCAACAATTGCCCCTTCACCAATAGTAACGCCAGGCATTATTATAGCATTCATTCCAATCCAAGCATCACTTTGAATGACTGTATCGCCCTTTGGTTCATATGATTGTTTGATTTGCTCAGCGAATGGATATACTGTAATCCATTCTGAGTGATGATTATGATTACCACCCATTAAAATGACTACCCCACTTGCAATGCAAACATAATTCCCAATAATGAGTTTATCAAGATGCCATCCCATCTGTTCAATTGGATTGAAAAGTGCTTGAGACTTAGCATCCCCCCACAAATACCTTACACAGCCATCTTCAAAATTTTGATGACTATAATAGCCTGAATAATAGGAGTACTCTCCCACTTCAATGAGTGGATTTGTTACTATATCTTTTATATACTTTGTTTCTGACCAATGATTAAATAATGGATACTTCATAACTTTATTCCTCGCTTCTAAGTATTATATATTTTGCTATTTACTTAGAAGCTTACTACGACAGCTACATTTTTTAGCTTTCTCAAACGACGAATCATTATCTTCAAGCCTTTCTTTTATACTAAAAAAAGCATAACGCAATACATTACACTAGTCAAATTGTGTAATTTTGAACACATCTTAAACAGCGTAATACTGCAATAAGAACATGAAAACACTCTAACTTTGATCCAAATAATATATTGATTACATTCAGTTTATATTTTGTAAAAAAATTTTAATTGCCATGACAAAGCAAACAATAACCACTATTGGTCGTATTAATGACGTCCCTTTTGTAAGCACCATCTTCGCTCCAATATACGATCCTATAATTTGACCAAGCATCATAATCAACCCAATTGTCCAATCGATTTGGCCAAAAATAATAAAATATAACAAAGCAGCGAAATTACTTGTAAAATTCAAGATTTTAGCATTTGCAGTTGCTCTCGTAGCACTATATCCACATAAAAGAATGAATGCTAAAGCAATTAAACTACCTGTTCCTGGGCCGAAGAAACCATCATAAAATCCAAGGAATGGAGCCACTGTTAACGCAAACAACAACATACTTATTTTTCTCGGTCGATCTTCGTTTGCTATATTTGGAGATAATAGAAAATAAAGACCAATAATAATAAGTAAAAAAGGTAATATCATGATTAAATATTCTGCTCGTATCTGTAAAACAAGCCATCCACCCAAAACTGATCCCAAAAAGGTCATTAAGATGGACAAACGCATTTCTTTAAGATTAATTTCTTTCTTCTTAATAAAAAACACTGTTGCCATGAGAGTTCCGCTACTCCCTTGTAGTTTATTAGTCGCTATCGCTACAGAAGGAGACATACCTACTAATAACATTATCGGGATAGTTATCATACCACCGCCCCCAGCAATCGTATCTATCCATCCTGCTAATACAGCTACTAAAAATAGTAGTATAAGTAATTCAATAGTAAAATCCATACAAAGAATATGGGGAGGCTTGAGCTATTATAACCCAAACCTCCCCATCGTCCCTCCTCTCTTTAAACTAGTTAATTAAATCTGTAAAGTAACTTTCTTTTTGATCACGTAATCGACTGGAAACGTATTGTCTGCAAACAATTCTTCTTCCATATTTATTGTTTCCAATCGGGATTTTATATTCTTCCTCAGATAACCTTTCCCTACCATGAGTTACATTTGTTTGTTTACCATAGTATGAATTTGGTATAAGTAATAAATCTTCAGATGTAAGTGGAACCTTATAAGTAGGCGTTGTTCGTAAGAGTTCTAAAAACATGTCAAATTTCAATTTTTCTTCTTCACTTTCTCCCACATAAATTAATCTATTTTCCGCTCCATTCAAACAAGTTGCAATAATATCACCATTATCATCTAAAAATATAATTTGGTTTATTTCTCCTACAAATCCCGATATTTCACCATCAGCCATTCCTGCGATATGAGCAATAGGCATTTTACTTACCGCCAATATGTCATCTTTACTGAAGTGATTTTCTTCAAGATGCTTTTGCAGTAATTTTGGCGTTCCAATATGAGTTTGAGTTTTTAAATTTAACACTCCTTTTAATAAAAGAGCATCAACTCTAGTAAATTTTCCACAAGTAATTTCAGACACTATTCGTTCCACGGATTTATTAAGTCTATTTGATACAATTTCTAAATTCGTATTGAATGTTTTCAATCTTGCTTCAATATCTGATTGGTCTTTCATATCTGTATACACTGTGGCATCGTTATGTTGATAAAAGTTCCCGCCACCGGTGCTTGCACCGACATTTCGCAAAACTTCATCGTTGTTTAAAGGTGAAATAAGATGAAATCTATTTTTCCCTGCATGTTCGGATGGGTGAATTAAAGCATCATAATTAAAAAGTGTGGCAAAAAGCCATGTGACCCATTCTGCATAAAAATATTTTTTCATTCTATCGTGTTCGTCTTCGCCATAATTAAAACCTCTGCGATTTTCCCCAGGTAATAGTGTTTCCATAGGATCACATGGAGTATTTTTAATAAGAGTAGGTGGTACGTTTCCGCTACAATTCGCTATTTTTATTATATGTAGTAGGTTTTTCATATCTGAATTCGGATTTTTCTTTGAATAGTCAATCAAACAATTAAGCCACTCTTTTGAAAAATATGCTGCTATTTCTTGATCACAAGTATAAGGATTATGAGTTTTCAATTCATTTTCTATCAGATTCTTCATTTTATCCTTCAATACATTAGGAATGCTAATTTCTTCAATTTCTGTAATCTGCAGTATTCCTTTATTCATTATAAAACCTCCGTTGTTTTATTTTTTATACCCTATCTTCTATTAAACAAACTATCCATTTCTTTTTTGCTCCTTCGCTTTTCGTCAGAGCTATTAGAACTACCGATTTACAAATAAAAAACGTGGATTATAAGAGATTTCTTCTTAGGTACATTTCCCCGACGAACCTCTATTGAATTGGTAAATTTAATTTAAAAATCTCTTTCATTTTCTAAAGTTTTCCTAATTTTAAAATCAGAATTTTCAATACAACTATGTTAACATTAAAAATATAACACGAAACCAAAAAATGTAAATGAATAGTTTTTTTATAAAAAATAGTCAGACTATTTATGAAGTAATTCGTATTCCATTGAACGAACTACGGCCCCTCAATTTTATTGATAACAATAAAAAAACCCCTAAATTGATAGAGGAATTTTTTTCAAGTATATTCTATTTTAAAGTTCTTACTTACCTTTTACCCCGCTATTTGCCGGGCAGTAAGACCCCTACCTTAAAATACAGCGGAAGCAAAGAAGTTAGGTGGGGGTTCGGGCTGCCCATAAAAGCAAGATTGGTGAGGGCTGATAATCAGTGGGGATGAACAAAACTCCCCCTGATTAAAGTTTCACTTTATTTTAAAAGATATTGCTGTAACTTCTTTATTAACAGTTCCATCCCGTTTGGACTTACAATAATCTTCCCATTCGCTAAAGAAATATTGCTGTCTGAAATATCCCCTGTAAGTGCACAAGCTCTTGGAGATTGATATTTTCGTAAAATAATCTGGTCCTCTTCTATAAACATTTCAAGAGAATCTTTTTCTACAATTCCTAAACTCCGTCTTATTTCCATTGGAATAACAATACGCCCCATGCTATCTGCTTTACGAGTAATTCCTCTTGATTTCATAAAATGCCACCCTTTATATTTATCTAATATTACGGTATTTATTTTAGCAATAAACAACAATTAGGAATAGTTCGTATTACAGTACTTTTTTTAGAAAAAAATAACAATTAGGAATAGTTTATGTTAGAATTCTTTCTTGTTTATTCTTGATTTTTAATATATTTTTCCTTGATCATTTTTATATATTGTTTTCTTTCAGTTAGTTCAAATATAAATAATGCTTTTTTTATGTCTGTTAAACCAACTTCATTTGAGTGCTGAACTTTCAATAAAATTGCACCTTTTTCAAAAAATAATTCACCTAATAAGTATAAAGTATTCATATTTATCGCTAATTTTATACCTATTTCACTATACTTTATTGCTTCTTCATATTGATTTGCAAGGTGTAAACATTTTGTTAACGTATGAATGAGTCTTAATTTGATTTCTTTTTCTCTAGGAAATTCTATCTTATTAAAATTAATTAAACTTTGTTTTAATATATTTATACTTTTCTCATACTCTTCATTTTCTGCATGTATTATAGCAATTGAATTCATTATGCTTATTTCTTTTTCTGATAAAAAGTTACTACTACTTAAGGTTTGTTTTAGTGCTCTATTTAAAATGTCAAAGGCATTACTTGTTGCTCCATTTACATAATATATAGCAATCGCTTCATGCCATAATAGAAATTGTTTATCTTCTTTTGATTGAAAATTATTCTCATCTTTCTCTTTTTTTACTATTTCGTAAAGCTCATTATATTGTTTTTGTTTCACACAATCTCTCATTACACATTTTACATTTTCAATATATTTTATTTTTTTATTTTTGGTTAGTGCGAATATATAATTTGGATCAATACCAAGTCTTTCAGATAATTGATACAACAATATGCTAGATGGATAAATAATACCTTTTTCTATCTTACTAATTTGACTTTGTGAACATATTCCATGACATAATTCAGATTGTGACATGTTTTTTTTCTTTCTAAGTTCTTTAATAATAATACCAAGATTGTAGAATTCCATCTTTCCTCCCTCAAATGTAACACTTTATGAGTATAAGAATATTTCCCAACTTTTAATGTAATGTAAAATTAATATAGTTACAATTACTAATTATATGGATTTATAGTTTCTTTTACAAACTTGTATTACAATACGAGAAATTATTAAAATATGGTTCACTAATAATTAATGGGAGTTTTATCCCCCCACTGATTATTAGTCCACTCCAGGCAGGCTTTTACAGGGAGTTCGACTTCTTTGCCACATCTAAATTTTGAGGTGGGAGTCTTACTATCCGCAAATAGCCTGATTAAAATAAATATGATTTTTCACCTTTATTTCTTTTAATAGTTTCTTTTGATTTTTATATAAATAATTTCGAAGGAGCGTATTTTATGAAAAGAATGTTGACCGAAAGAGAGTTAGAAGTAGCTATTTATGTAGCAAAAGGATATACAGATGCAGAAATTTCCAAAAAAATATATGTTACCCCTCGAAGAATTTCAACGATAATTAATCATATTAAAGAAAAATGGCATATTAATTCTAGAGTGGAATTAGGTATTTTAGTTTATCATTATGGTTTTATAGATGCACCCTTATTTTCAAATAAAAAAATTCAGCTATGTAAAAAGGTTGTACAATAGATAGCGGAATATAACGAGTTTAAATTGCAAATAAAAATAGAAGAGCAGACAAACTTTTATTATTTGGTTTACTCCATCACTTTTTAAATTTCATACATTAATATAAAAAGGTTAGAGAATTAACTTCTCTAACCTTTTTATATACACTATTAGGTTTCAAACAGTAAAGATGCCCTAATGCTACCATTGATCCTGTTCCCTATTCAACCTTGTATAAACACAAAAAAGAATCAGACATTACCACTATTCAAAACCAGTTACAATTCTCTCTTTCATTTTCTGTAATACTTCACTGCTCAATACTTTTTGACCAGCAGGAAGTTTTAATATGGCAGCGGCACCTTTACTAAGGTATATTTCTTGATCATTATTTTGATTTACTACCAATATTCCTTGCCCTTCAAATTCGAAATAACTAATATCTTTTGTTTCATTTGTATTATTCTTTATTGCTGTATATAATCCATATAAATCTTTACTTCTATTTTCTCCGCCCGTTCGAATCGGTTCAATATCATTCGCAACAATTAGTCCTTCTGGCTGCTCACCCTTCATAATAAACCACAGCTTTTCATTTGTTGGTAATAGTAAATGCTTAAATTCAGAGCTATTTAAAATTTGCTGTGCTGGAATTGTTGCATAGATTGGTAACGAAAATGGAGATGTTGTTATTTTTTCAAAGCTTAAATTTTCAGAAGAACTTCCCTTACTATATTGATAATCTTTTAATGCGATCGATTGTACTGATTCACTTTTATTTTTTGATGCATAACTAATTTTACTAGCGAAAATAATAACGGTCATTAAGCACATGCACGGTATCACAAGCTTAAGTAGTTTTCCCATTTATGAACCCCCGCTTTTAATATTATTAGTTTGCATGGATATTATAAACAGTTTCACTCCACCAAAAATTATTATTGTTATGGAACGTACTGAAATTATGATTATAATGATCACCATACCAAGGGTCCATGTACGTTATATAATCTGTTCCAGTTGTCCCTTTATAAAACCCATCAAGTACTAGAAAGTGTCCGATGTTAGCTCCATTTTGCCACATAATGAGTGCAATCATCGGCTGATTACTATTAATTTGACTTTTGAACCAATCATAAGATTTTGCTCCAGAACTTATAGCTGAGCTAACACCATATCCTGATAATCCATATTGTATTTCACGTGAAGTTGCAGGATTATTATATGATCCACCCTTAACATACCTAACGTACTGATCTTGTGAAGGAGTTTTCCCAAAATAATTTAAAACTGAAACCGAAGTGCCTGCCCAACACCAATTTGATCTTTCTTGTAATATGTTAGGTACAGATAATTTACGATCTATTGATGTATTTGGAGGATTTCCATTAATATACGCTGACGTTACATATACTTTTTTTCCATCTTTAAAATAATAAAACCAACGATTATCTAAATTTCCTGTCCAGTAATCTTTAACCGCTTCACCATACTCCCATCCTTTAAAAGATACTGTTGTATTTCCGGGAATCACATCTACAATATTTGCATTCAAACTTTTTGCCTCTCTAACATTTACATTCAATGGAGCTGTTGTTCCTGTAAATTCAACTTCTTCTGCTATTATTTTCTGAACACCAATAAAACTAAATGTGAAGAACAATAAAAACATACAAACAATAAAATGCTTTCTTCCCTTCATTTCTCCACCCCTTCATCAGTACTAAAAAACATCAACAATTCATCCTTATTAATTGTTCAAGCTTAATATTACATACTAACGAAAAATGACTTCTCATAAAGTGAAACTTTGATCAGTAGTGGTTTTATTCATCCCCCACTGATTGTTAGTTAAACCAATCGGGCTGCTCTGCAAATAGCGGGATAAATTCCAATACAAAAAAGGAGCCTATAAATTTTTATAGGCTCCTTTTTATTTCGTCGTTATTACTTAGCTAATTCTTTTGTACCCTTCATTACATCAATGAAGAATCCCCAGTTATTCACTACAGAAGAGATACTGATATGTTCATCTGGAGTGTGGACGTTAAAAATGTCTGGTCCGAATGAAATTGCATCTAATTCAGGCATTTTTTGAACGAATGCGCTACACTCAATCCCCGCATGCACAGCGAAGATTTCAATTTCTTTATTGTATTTTTCTTGATGCACTTTTTCAAATAAATTACGAATTTGTGAGTTTGGATTGTATGGCCATTCTGGATACTCTGACTCTATTTCAAATGTAGCACCAACTAATTCAGCAATATATTTTATTTCTTCTGCAACATGTTGTTTTAAACTACTTACAGAACTTCGCACTTCGTTACGTAATTTAATTTCATCTCGCAATGTTTCAATAACGCCTAAATTCGTTGAGCTTTCTACAAGACCTTTAATATCCATGCTCATGCTTTGAATGCCATTTGGAATTAAGAATAATGATGAAATAAGCTGCTTTTGTGTCTCTTTAGCAAATACTTTTTCAACTGTTTCATCCAATTTTGTCAGTGTAACATGAACATCTGGATCAACAGCACGCATTTCTTCTTGTAATACACGTGTCCATGATTCTAATTTTTCTTCTACTTTTCCTACATCTTCTGTACGAATTAAAATTGTAGCTACACTTTCACGCGGAATTGCATTCGTTTTTAAACCGCCGTGAACTTCACTTATGTTAAACTCCATATGTGCTGATAAATCACGTAATACTCGTCCTAATACTTTGTTCGCATTACCGCGTTGTTTATCAATTTCCATACCAGAATGTCCGCCTTTTAGACCACCAACATATAGACGGTATGCATCCATATTCGCTGGTGTTTCATCCCAAATTACGGGAATTGTTTCAACAGCTTTCGCACCACCTGCACTACTTACAAGTAATTTATGATCTTCTTCAGAATCAATATTTATAAATATCTTTCCTTCAAAATGATTTGGATCAATAGCAAAAGCCCCGCCCATTGTCGTTTCTTCTTCAGTAGTGATAACGACTTCAAGTGCTGGATGCGGAATTTCTTTCGAATCTAATAAAGCTAATGCATACGCAACTGCAATACCATTATCAGCACCTAAAGTTGTTTGATTTGCATATAACATGTCCCCAATGATTCGTAATTCAATTGGATCTTTTTCAAAATCATGTACTGTTGCTTGATTTTTTTCGCAAACCATATCCATATGACCTTGAATAATAATAGCTGGTACATTTTCATAACCAGTTGTTGCTTCTTTTTTAATAATGACATTTAATGCTTCATCTTGAATAACTTCTAAGTTACGCTCTTTTGCAAAGCCCACTAAATAATCACTAATTTCCTTTTCATTACCTGATCCTCTAGGAATCTTTGAAATTTCTGCAAAATGATAAAATACAGGGTGCTTTGTTAATTGTTCTAAAGTAGAATACATTTTTCAAGCTCCTCTCCAAATGACAAAATAATATGTAAGTCTCATATCATTATACCATGATTCATTATTTTACCTTTCTTTTAACTTTTATTGTTCATTTTATGTACAACAATCTTACAATATTGTAAGGGCATTGTAATCTATATCGATTTTTCTCATTTAATAATAATCGTATACTTTTTAAAGAAACACATTAAAGGAGATAAAGAAAATGAAAAAGTTTTTAGCAATTATTACACTATGTTTATTATTTTTTAGTTTTACTATTGGCTGTGAGAGAGCGTCACTAAATAGAATTGGTAAAGATGTATATTACATGCAGATAAAAGGCGAAGGAACTATCGAAAAGGTAGATGGTAGAAACTTACGAAACTATACGCTGCCCGCATATGATGAAGATGGCGTCAAAAAACAAATTACATTTAGAAGTACAAAAAAAGAAAACAATCATAAATTAAATGAAGACGCGTTTTTACGCCTTTATGTAGATCAAGATGATAATAATAAAAATGAAATATCATCAATTGAAGTAAAGTCCTATGAAGAGATTCAGAAAGCAGATTTGCCTGAAAAAATAAGAGAAAAGTTTACTATTAAATAAAAAAAAAGAAAATGCTCTATGCATTTTCTTTTGTTCTTTTCACCTGTATATATTTTGAACTACTATTATTCATCAGTTTCTCTAACCGATTTATATTCTCCGTTAATGCACCTTTCACAAGAGAGAAATCTGTATTTGATTCTTCTTTTTTTTCTTTAAAAAACGAAGACTTTTGTACATTGACTTCAGCCATCTCTTCTCCCCCTTTTCAAAAAGATACAACCTTTTATTTATATTATATAGCAAATGTAGAAAGAGTGTACACTTATGATTTTCTTTTTAATTCTTCTTCTAATTCTTCTACTTGCTGCAACGTATCCCCTTTTATTAAAGAGAAATCTGTTGTATCTTCATTATCTTCTTTAAAAAAATCATTGTCATAATCTTTTACCACTACAATCACCTCTACCTGCTAGTGTAGGAATGATTGTCCAATTTTATTCAACTTTGTCGGATTTTGTTTTTAATTTATGTATAGAAGAAAAGGACAGAAAAAGATTCTGTCCTTATTTACTAAAATAACTATGATGTATTGTTAAATTATATACATTTTCAAAATCCCGATCTTGCAGGTTATTTTTCTTTCCATCAATAACAATGAAAACGTCACTTACTATTTTTGCTGGTATAATCCCGACATTTTCTACTTGCACCGCTTTCTGCTCATTCAATTGCTCGATATGTTCTAACGGAACGATAATACTAAATTGCGAGCGAATACCACGAAAGTGTGTATTTAATTCCTTCGCGGCTTCAAAAACAACAATTTTCGCGCCAATCTTTTCCCCATATGAATCTAAAAATGCATTTAAGCTCTTTGTATATTCCTCTTCCGTATGCCATTCCATCGTACCGAATACTGCTGGATTAACATTTTGAATAATTGTCGTGTATATTTCCCCTCTCGCTTTAGATGCAATTAATGATCGTTTTATTGATTGAACTGTCTTGCCAATATCGCTAAATTTCGCACCCCATATTTCTGAAATATTAGGCGTTAAAATGAACGCAATATCAACAAAAATAACCATTGCAGTAAACATTAAAAGATTTTTCCAGAGGGTTAAATCAATTCCTTTTATCATGAAATACACGGTGACAGATATGATAAACAAACCATACCAAGTCTTTCTAATACGTTGCTTTTTCTCCTCGTACAACTCCTCATTTTTCCAATAAAAGAAAACAAGGACTACAAAGACAATCGCTAAAACAAATAAGCCAATTCGAATGTTAGAGATCATTAATCACATCACCCTCCATTCAAAAACTACTCACGATATCATTACATGCGCAAGCTACTCTCTTTATGACAAAAGACGTGGACAAGCTTCTAAAATTAGCTACATCGCATATATATTAGAAAGTACCACGTCTTTTATCCTGTTATTTGTGGGAAATAAGACCCCCACTGATTAAAATTTCACTTTACCATGAGTCTATATTGTATATGTAGACAAGCATTCATTTCAAATTTTCGTATTAAAAAGAAATATGTTTCGGAATTTCCCCTTCAGGTACTTCTCCATCCATACTTAAATAATAATGACGAATCGGACGTAAGTTTTCGTCTAATTCATAAACAAGCGGAATGCTAGTGGGAATATTTAATGAAACTACACCATCACTTGAAAGGTTGTCTAAATATTTTACTAGCGAGCGAATTGTGTTACCGTGTGATGAAATAATTACTTTATTACCACTTTTTAATGTCGGCGCAATTTCTGAATGCCAATAAGCAAGTACTCTCTTCTCCGTATCCTCTAAACATTCAGTTAATGGAAATTCACCTTTTTTGAGTGTTTTATATCTTGGATCGGTCGCTTCATATCGAGGATCGTCTTCAGTAAGAGCCGGTGGTCTTACATCAACACTTCTTCTCCAAATATGAACTTGCTCCTCACCATATTTTTGTGCAGTTTCATCTTTATTCAGCCCTTGCAATGCACCATAATGTCTTTCATTTAGCTTCCAAGATTTATGTATTGGAACCCAAGTAAGATCCATCTCATGAAGTACAATCCATAACGTCCGAATTGCGCGTTTTAATACTGATGTATAAGCCACATCAAAAGTATATCCGTTTTTCTTTAATATTGCTCCTGCTTCTCTCGCTTCACTTAATCCATTCTCTGATAGATCAACATCTGTCCATCCAGTAAAGCGATTTTCAAGATTCCATAAACTTTGTCCGTGACGAATAAGTACAAGTTTTATCATTATAATTCCCCTTTCGGAAATGTGAATTTTATTGTTCCATTGCGTACACGTATAAAGTATCTAGTAATGTATCTTTTTATCCATTCACTCTATGACCAAATCATAGTTGCCAAATGTATGGATAAAATTTGTTCTTTTTCAAACGATAAAAACAGAAGTTTTTTCATTATTTTTGATCGACTGGTAGTTCACGTTTCGTTATCCAAGCATCAAAACCTGATCGGCTATTTGCCATTTCATTCATAACTTGGTGCCAATTGTCCTCACATGATTCACCAAATTTTGAAAAAATAGCACCCATTTGTTGTCTTTGTACATCACTCAGTTTTTTCTCTAAATCTGTACCTTTTTCTGTTAAAGACAACTGTTTCACACGTCGATCATGCATAGCTTCATTACTCTCAATTAAGCCCTTTTCCACAAGTTGACGTAGCGGTCCGTGGAGAGCTTGTTTACTTATTTCTAATAGTGATAATAACTCATTTACACTTATCCCTGGAAAACGTGCGATAAAAAATAAAATTCGATGATGTACTCGTTGAATGCCATATTCTTTTATAATTTCATCTGGCTTTTCAGTAAATGTTTTATATGCAAAATAAAATAATGCTAATGCCTCATTCATCTGTTCTTCTTTATGTTGTGTCATCTACTTTCCCCCTGTATGTAAATTATACCACAATCTAGTAATGAATATTTTAATCAACCCATTAGAACTTATTTAGTCTATTGAAACATTCATTGCATAATTAGGAGATGATTCATTTGAAAAAACAATATACTATAAGTGCATATTTATTGGATAGACTACACGAATTAGGAATTGAACATATATTTGGCGTTCCTGGTGATTATAATCTTGCCTTTTTAGATGATGTAGTAGCACATGAAAAGTTAAAGTGGATTGTATTATTAGTATTGGTGTGAAGTTAACTGATACTATTACAGGCGGCTTCACACAAGGTTTTACAAAAGAACAAGTTATAGAAATCCATCCCTACACTGTGAAAATTATAGATAAAAAATACGGTCCAGTTGTAATGCAGGATGTTTTACAACATTTAAGTGATTCAATTGAGCATCGTAATAAAGATACCCTTGACGTTAAGCCATTTATTTTAGAATCCTCACCTTTTACTGAAGAGTTCATTCCAAAAGCACAAATGGTCACACAAAAACGCTTTTGGCAGCAAATGTACCATTTCTTACAAGAAAACGACATCTTAATTGTAGAACAAGGAACACCTTTCTTTGGTAGTGCTGATATCCCTCTACCTAATAACACTGCATATGTAGGACAACCGTTATGGGGATCTATCGGATATACACTGCCCGCTCTACTTGGTACACAGCTCGCCAATTTATCACGGCGCAACATTTTAATTATTGGTGATGGTTCTTTCCAAGTAACTGCCCAAGAGTTATCAACTATACTACGTCAAAATTTAAAACCGATTATATTTTTAATCAAAAACAACGGATACACCGTTGAACGTGCCATTCACGGCCAAAACCAACCTTATAATGATATACAAATGTGGGATTACAATAAACTATCAATGGTATTTGGGTCAGAAGAAAAAAGTCTAACATTTAAAGTAGAAAATGAAGCAGAATTAGCAGAAGTCTTAACAAATATAACTTTTAATAAGAATCAACTTATCTTTATTGAAGTTATAATGAGCCAAAGCGATCAACCTGAATTGTTAGCTAAACTCGGGAAAAGATTTGGTCAGCAAAATTCTTAATATAAAAGCATAACCTAATTATACAATTGGTAGTGTAAAACTTGTTTTGAGAATAGTTTCGACACTCAAAATACATAAGGAAAAGGATGGAAAGCACCATCCTTTTCTATTTTAAGAGCGTTCTTCGACTAACGCCCCGTGCGACAAGCAAAAATTCTTAATCCATCTTTAACTTTATAGCTTTTGTCGCAATAAATGTTTTAATATGCTTATCTAATATCCTTGTTCCACCAAAATCATCCTCATAAAAACCTGTTATAGCAAAACCAGCTTCAATTTGGCCTTGGATTTGGTCTTCTAAAGTATGCGCATATTCTATTGTTTGATTTGAATCGATGTAATCTTGAACTTCATCCTCCGGTAAATAATCCAATGTTGATGAAGGAATTGAATGTTTAACATCAAGAATACCTTTTTGCTCTTAGTTATCATCAAAAATCCATAGTAACGGATTTGTAAAT
Source organism: Bacillus cereus group sp. MYBKT14-1 (assembly GCF_051915185.1). NCBI lineage: Bacteria > Bacillati > Bacillota > Bacilli > Caryophanales > Bacillaceae > Bacillus > Bacillus cereus group sp. MYBKT14-1. Next base: position 48,657 of record NZ_JBQAEF010000007.1, read on the forward strand.
CCAGCAATAAGAATACCTTTATTCTTTAAAACCCTAGAAACTTCATTCCATACAAGATGAACATCTTTTACAAACAAAAATAAGCTACGCTTTTTCTTTTTTATTCAGCAAGAGTTAACTGCCAAGATACACCATACTTATCATTTAACCAGCCAAACTTTTTACTAAACGGATAAGAACCTAAAGGCATAAGAATTGCTCCATCCTGCGCTAGTTTATGAAAGACCGTATCAATTTCTTCTTCTGTCTCACAAGTTACATAAAGAGACATAGCTGGAGTGAATGTAAAATTATGATTTACATAACTATCAATACACATAAACTCTTGGCCATTTAACGTAAAAGTTGCATGAATTACAGTTCCCTCTTTACCAGGTCCATTTTCATCGTAGCGAGAAATACTTACAATTTCCGATTGATCAAATAGCGACGTATAAAAATTCATTGCTTCCTCAGCTTTGCCTTCAAACATTAAAAACGTAGTAATTTTTTGATTTGTGTTACTCATATGGAGACAGCCCCTTGTTATATATTTATGTAAAACATAAGTCGGCCAAAAAACCGAACGTACATTCCTGTAAATGTATTGTCTATAAAAACGATGAGTTTGTCAATTATCTACTTTATTATTTCTTCTTAAATAATGCTGTCCAAAGAAATGATTCTCCAAACATTTCTTTCGGTTGTTTCATTTGTTTCATCCTTCTAATCTCAATTACCTCAAATTCTTTAAATATCTCTCTTAACTTTTCTTCCGAGTATGCAAGACCACCTTGTAGACTCCATCCTCTATATACATCCCAATCTGTTATTTCCGATCCATTTCGCTCATCTAAATCGCCTGCCGCAAAACATGTTAATCCGAAATAACCACCCGATTTTAATGAGTTTTTAATTAAATCCACATAATTTATTCTTCTATGCGGTGGAATGTGATGCAAACAGCCCGAATCGTATACAAAATCAAATTCGTTTTGAACCTCTAAATTAAAAATTGAATCACAAATAAAATGAATTGCTACCCCTTTTGCCAATGCCCTTTCTTTAGCCCAATTAATGCCTTCTACAGATAAATCCACTGCTGTTACATCAAATCCTTGAGTCGCTAAATAAATGGCATTTCTACCTGGACCACATCCAAGTTCTAATACCTTCCCTTTTGAAACTCTCTCTTTTTGTATATACGAAACTAGATTCTCATCTGGAACATTTTCAAAAAACGGAACATCCTTTTCTCTATTCTCATAAAACTCATTCCAAAATGGTTCTGCAGGTCTTAATAATGAATCAAGCATTTTTAAAATGTCTTCTTGTGTGTGTAACGTTTCAGTTTTCATTAATACCCCTCCATAAATTAATAGTCAGAAAATTATTATATATCTTTTCGAACTTTCAAACAAAGAAAAAACTCCTATATTCAATAGGAGTTTTTGTCTTTAAACTCCGAGTACAGCTAACCATTTTAACAATTTCTCTTCTCGCGCTTTTAAATCATCATTCCTAAACTTGCCTAGTTGTATTTCACTAACAACTTCTCCGTCCTCCATAAAAAGAACTCTTTCTGTTTTCTCTACTACCTATACAACATGAGTCACTTAAGAAGGTTACTTTGCTGAAAAATAAAGCCGATTTCGTTAAGGGATATTTTTGCTAACGCCTCTTCTTTCATACATGTTATTTCATACAATCATACTTTTCTAATAAAATAACGCTTTTGTTCACTTTTTTGATACATTTACGAAACATTCATGTGTTACCTTTATTAAGTTCTTTTCTCTTTATAATGTCGTGTGAGATATACCAACAGAGGAAGCCCTAGATCCCCTAATCCTAGGGCTTTTTTATAAGAATTTTATACATTTTATTATTTCTACTAACTCTTTAAATTGTATATACATAATATAAAATTTTCATGTTGTTATATTTTTTGATGGCCTCTTATCTTTCCTTAAAAGGCTTTTTTTCAAATAACGCTTTTATTTAATTTATATTTAAAAAGTTCCTTTTCATAAAGACTTCCCTTATATGCTATACTCATTCTTAAATAATTGTATAAGGAATGTTAAAAATGGATGATAGATCGTCAAGACAATGGAAATTGCGACAAAAGTTAAGAGCACTGAAAACCAAAAACAACAATGACACAAACCCTTTGTTTAGTGAATGCCTTGAATCCCTAGGAAACGAAACTCTCATTTTCTCCCAAGAAAAAAGCCAGCAGATTGCTATTATTTTAATGAATTCATTTCCTATAACTGTCTCGGGAAGAATAGATTGGGAACAGATAGATAACCAATTCATAGCTTCGAACAAAGAACAACTAATTTCCCTTATTAGAGCAAACCAACTAGATTTTGACGAACAGATTTTTATAATATGGGATAACTATGAAATCCCTGTAGTAAGTACAAATCTTGATAAAGTATTCCAATCACTAGTTGACGTTGATGCAGTCAGTTTTTATTACTGGCTATTAGACAAAGAATATAGATTCGTAATTGAAATAAATGATAAAGAATTGATTAGGATTGGGTTTCGCTAATACTCTAAGCATATGAAGCTAGTTCCCTTCATTTCTTAATATTTTCTTCGTCACCACCGCTATTATTATCATTATGAAACTTATAGCTAATATAGGTAAATAAATTTTCGTACTGAATCCTTCAAACATAAAACCATATACGACTTGCCCAATTGGTGCCATACATTGAGATACCGCTGTTATAATTGCCATTACTTTTCCTAGATTTTCATTTGGTGTTTTCTTTTGGACTACAGTAATCACATAGATGGATAAAATTATCATAATCATTGCGATTAGAAGAGAAGAAAGTATAAAGAGGATAAATGGTGGATAGTATCCTAAATTAAGAGTAAACGGTGTAATTGATAGTGCCACTGGTATAACTAATAAAGCTATGATAAGCATCCAATTATATAATGTTTTCATCTGTAACTTTTTAGCAAAGAAACCGATTGACAATGCCCCTAATATGGTTGCAAAATCAATTAATCCCATTCCAATTCCATACATCATATCGCTACTCTGCATAGTTACTCGTAATATAATAGGTCCTCCGACAACAAATAACGGTGTCAAAATTAAATTTAGTAAAACTGCAAGTAACATAGCCTTCAAAATAAAAGGTTGCTTTAAAACATAAAGAAAACCTTCTTTCATATCTTTTATAATTGTCGGTATGATATGGCTTTCTTGCGCTCTTTTTATAAAAGGTATTGTAATAAACATTTGTAAAATCGCAGATAAAAAGAAAGCAAAACAACTTGTTATTACGAGTATTTTCAAACCAATTATGCCGTATAATAGTCCTCCTAGTACAGGTGCAACTATATTAGATAATGCTTGCACACCATTTACGATACCGTTCGCTTGTTCTAACTTTTTCTCTGGGACTAATTGCGGAATACTTGCCATAACAACTGGTGCGTACATTGCACTAACGACTGCTAGTAAAAACATAATTGTTCCAATCAATAAAATAGATATCGATTCAGTTAATAACAAAACTATAAAACTTAATACAATAGCAGCGTTTATAAAATCCAAAATGACCATTACATTACGGCGGTTGAAACGATCTGCTATCGCTCCGCCAAGAGGAGCTAACAAAAACGGGATACTCGTTACAGCATATAACCCTGCAAATATATCGGCACGTCCTGTTATATCTAGCACATATAAAGACAGTGCAAAACGTAATAGTGTTGAACCTAAAATAGTAATAATTTGACCACTTACCATTAAGTGAAAATCTTTCAAGGAAGATTGAATACTTGCTGGCATCCTCATCACATCCTTCATTTAGTTAGACCGACTGCCGGTCGATAATACTCAAACAGAAAATCACTATTTCTGTTTAATTAAAACTTCCATCATATAATCAAAAGATCCCTCTTTCGCTCCGACAGATGCTTCCATCATTTTGATATAAGCTTTAGCTCTGTTTATCATTTCTTCCGGTTTCCACTGGAATAAACCATCATCAAATATGACTTGTGCTGAAGAGAGTAATAATTCAATTGTTTCTTGTGGGTATGGAGTAGAAAATATGCCTTCTTCTATTCCTTGCTCTAAAACTTCCGTTAATACAGGAGATAAATGTATAATGGATTGCACTAAACTTTTCTGATGCATTTCTGCATTATTTGGTTGATGGAATTGTTCAATCATTTTTTCTTTGACATCTCCTGATTTTGGTGATTGTTCCATTAAAATTTTAAATAACTTATCTAAAACGTGGATATCGGGATTGGAGACAATCCTTTTCGCCTTAGTGACATCCTCTTTAATAATCCTCATAATGATTTCATCCATTACTTCCTCCTTCGACTTAAAATAATGATAAAACGTCCCCTTTGCTATACCAATTTCTTTTAAAATATCATTCACGGTTGTTTTCGTATAACCTTTCGTAAGAAACAAACGCTCAGCTGTTTCTAAAATTTCCTTTCTACGCTCCTCATACTCCTTTACAATTCGCATTCAAGTTCTCCTTCCCACCAGACCGACTGTCGGTCTATTAAAATTATATGTTTAGTTTGCAAAAAGTTTCCTATTATCGTACATATACAACACCATACTTTCTATTTCCTTTATAAATTTTTATTTTTTAACGTCCGCTCAATTTGTTTAAAACGTATCTCATGTTTCTTATCGTCACCTTTCATTTTAGGAAAAGAACGATGCCTCCGTTCGATCTAGGTACTTATCAATGGAGTATTTTGTTGAGTTCCAATATGTAATATTGCATATTTCGTACTTTTATTTTTTTATATATAATAATTTATTTATAAAAATATAAATTATTAATAAGGGTGATTTATATGAGCAAGTTCCGAAAGAAGATGATTAAATATTTGCAAACATTTTGGGGATGCTTAGCATTTGGTGTATTAATGTTTGCTATCTTCTTAATTACGGATTTAACATATGTATCTTTAAATACATTAGGCTGGAGAGACTGGCTAGGTTCTGTAGCAGGCGCAACCATTTTATCTGTTGGAATATTTACTTTAAATAAATTGAATTTAAAATAAATATTCGGTCAATACTGTATGTAGGCTGTATGCCAACATTCATTTAAAGTAGTCTTCTCTGTATCTCCTTGTATTGAGCAGTTAGCTTTTGCTAGCCGCTCTTTTATTTTGTTCCGGTTCTTGCCTCTTAAAGAACTCTTTATCTACTTTCCCCCTAATAAGTACACATATCTTATCTATTCCCCATTACTACAAAATGAAATCTTTATTTTGTTTTACGCGTCGCTTCTTCAATCAGCCAAGATACAATATTAAAATCATTAGCTTCACCCTTTAAAGATGTTCCGTTCCAAAAGCATTCTTTCATCACTTCAAGTAATTTTTCAACAGCTTCAATTCATCTCATATTCATTTTCCCTTTCTCCCAAATAACTATTTTGTTTTATTAATTAACTGATTAATAAAACAAACACCTTTATTAAACATTCCATATTTCTTCACCCCTTGAATATTTTTCAAATAAAAATACATACTACTTTCAAGCTGCCGTGTCCATGGCTAATACCTCTTTCTTTTGATGTATATTTTTTAAGAAATTGAAAATAATACCAACAAACTGTTTGAACTAGCAGCTTCACTCTTCTCGCAATGGGGATGCAAATTATCACAATTAGCTAACTCATTGAACTCACTGGCAGACAACCAAAATCGTTGTCTGCTTTTTGTATGAGATTTTTCGTTTTACATATACTACTTTTGAACCTGCAGACCAATACGAGCCATTTTGGTACTTGGGATTTCCCTTCCGGGGATAAGTATTTTTTACTTATCCCTTTTTTGTATAGACACGTATATTTAGGTTAAAACTAATTACAAGCAGATTTTCTGTTTATGCGTAGTTCTAAACAAGATTACTTTTTCTCCTATTAAAGGACGGCAGGTACGACTGCTAGTCCTTTTTTCTTATTTCGCATATTATCACTACATTACCTTCATCGTCGTAAGCAATTTCCCCATAAGGATGGCAGTGGTGCTTCTCGAGTTCCTCATCGATCAAAACTAACAAATTAATTTTCCAGTTTCCAACGATCGTACACCAATACGAGTTTAATCCTTCATAAACTTCTCTTGTTCTATTTCGATAATTGCGGAATGTATAATGAAAATACTCGCTCGCTTCAATACCTTTTCTTTTAACCAAAGTGTTCTGCTGAATGACAGTAATACCCTTTCTCTACTGGTTTTGAACTATAAAATTCCCTTTATAAATTTCAAATACGGTGAATGAAATTTTTTCTTGCCATCATCCTTGTTGTATACAAACAAAAAAAGAGCCACAATATTTCGGGACTCTTTTACAATTATAACTATTTAACGACCACGTCTTTGCTGACCTTGCTTTGTACTACCTTTTTTATTACTTGGCTTATTAAATGATCGGTTATTTTCATTTCTCGAACTATTTCTCGAACTATTTCTTGAATCACTTCTCGAGCTATTTCTCGAATCACGTCTTGATTCACTTCTTGAACCTTCGCGGCTATCTCTTTGACGATTTTGACCTGATTTCTTCGGAGCCGGCTTTGGTACCGGTTTTCCATTTTCATCTACACGTTTTATCTTCGGTTGTTCGATTATTTCTCTTTGTATTGGTGCACCAAGCGTTTTTTCAATTTCTTCTAAATGTTTTTCATCTTTCGCTGCAACGAACGTAATTGCAAGACCTGATCCACCTGCACGTCCTGTTCGGCCAATGCGATGAATGTAACTTTCTACATCTTCAGGGATATCATAGTTAAATACGTGCGTTACACCATCTACATCAAGTCCACGAGCTGCTACATCCGTTGCGATTAAGTACTGAATTTTAGCTTCGCGGAAACTCTTCATAACTCTTTCACGTTTCGCTTGAGGTATATCACCATGAAGTTCAGCACAATTATAACCTAGTCCTTTTAAATTATCATAAAGCTTACTTGCTCTAACCTTTGTACGACAGAAAATAACAGCTAAAAATGGCTGATCACGATCCATAACAAAACGAAGTGCATCTGGCTTTGCACGATCTGTCGTCTCAATGACACGCTGCTCAATTGTATCAACCGTTACTTCTTCACTTTGTACTTGAATCATTTGCGGTTCATCCATATAACGCTTCGCCAATTTTTTAATATCTTTTGGCATCGTTGCTGAGAATAACATCGTTTGTTTACTACCTGGTGTCTCATCTAAAATATCTTCAATATCATATAAGAAACCAAAATAAAGCATTTGATCCGCTTCATCTAGTACAATCGTTGAAAGATTACTTAAATCAATTGTTTCACGTCGTATATGATCTAATAATCGTCCTGGTGTTGCAACAACAATATGTGTATTACCTTTTAATTTTCTCAATTGTTGTGCTACATCTTGCCCACCATAAATCGCTAGTACATTAATATCTTCTCTTTGAACAAGCATTTTTTTAATTTCAGTTGTAATTTGCAGAGCTAGTTCCCTTGTTGGTGCAACAATTAAGGCCTGAACATCACTAGATTCTGGATCGATTTTTTCTAAAATCGGTAACACGAATGCTAACGTTTTACCCGTTCCTGTTTTCGCCTGCCCAATAATATCTTTACCTGACAGAATAACTGGAATTGCCTTCTCTTGAATTGGTGTTGCTTCTGTAATTCCATTTTCACGTAATGTATGATTAAAAGTTTCACTAATTCCTAATTCTAAAAAGTTTTTCAAATAGACCACTTCTTTTCCTTATTTTTCACATTAGCTTTCATTGTACCATTTGTTTCGCCAAATATGAAAAATAAAAAAATTCTTATCTTCTTTTTTTATATTCATCGTGTACTAGATGAACAAATTCTTTTTGCTTTTTCTCGGATTTTATTAATGTTTCCATTGTAAAAGAATATGAAATGAATTGTAAGGAACATATACTTACTCCTACAAAATTCCCATTCGAAATTCACGAATTTCAAGGGTACATCTATAACGATTACTTAAACCTCCAATACTACAATGAAGATATTAATGGGATTTTAAAAATCACTGTTTCACCAGTTCAAAATAAATTAGGCTTCTATGTACATAGGGGAGCTAAGTTCTACAGTTTTAAAAATAATATGAACGCATTATATAATCCTCATTTTGATTCAGCATATGAACTTATCTTTCAGAAGAATGGTTTTCAATATACAATTGCAATTGGTAACGAACGCTATATACAAGGAAAATATAACGTAAAGGATTTAATTAAAATTGCAGAATCTATGAATTAAAAAAACGATCTTTTCGATATAGGAAAGATCGTTTTTTTATTATTTTATACAGTAAGCTTTCCTCCATGATAGCAATAATACTGTGCTGCTTTAAAACTTTTAATCCTATTTAAAGACTGTTTCGCTTTTTCTATATCTAAACAAAAATTCGGATTAGCTATTACTAACTCACGATTCTCTTGAACAGCCGCATCTCCCGTAATTACACAGTCTAAATTCGGAAAATATAATGAAATATGCCCCGAAGTATGTCCTGGCGTCGCTACTATTTGACATTCATTATTCAAAATCATTTGACCATCATGCACTTTTTCATCGACGGAAATATGTTTTATATTTTTTAACTGTTGTATAAACCATTTACCAAATTCTTTTTCTTCATTTGGCATACGTTCTAACATTTCTTCAGCTTGAACTAACCTCTCTGATTTTATATCACCACTAATATAGTTAGATTCAATTTCACTAGCAATAACATTAATGTGAGGATATTTCACTTTGAAATCATATAAAGCCCCTATATGGTCATCATCATAATGAGTAATAATTATATTTTTTAAGTTTTTCATCTCATATCCATGTTTTAATATTGCATTTGCAATTAAAGGTAAAAAACTTGGATATCCTGTATCGACTAACGTTAATTCATTATGTACTATAATTAAACTTGGATAAACACATTGTTTTTGCCCGTTAAATTCGAATTCAATTGGTAGTTCTATTATTTTCATTTTTCTTCCCCCATACCGCTTATAAAATGCATAATAATAACTAAATGATCCACATACATCTTACAATATATATACTATTTAGCGGAACACTGTGAATCGTTGCATAATCCACATTATATTATTTTGAACAGGTATTCCCCTATTTTTATGGAAATATATAATTAAGAAAAACAATAAAATTGATTAATCTCTCACTTCTTTGTCCATCCTTTTAAAAAATCTATGTTTTTGTAAAAGGAGTGTTTATATGGAGAAACAGACACTTTGGAAAAAGTTCAAAAAAAGCTCTGTAAACCTCGGTAAATCCAGCGTATATGAAAGTATTATTTTATTCTACACAATGAAAAAGAAAGAATTACCTACTAAAGCGAAATTCATAATATTAGCCGCTTTATCTTATTACGTATTAGCAATCGATTTCATTCCAGATATAGCTGCTATTATTGGGATCGGCTTATTAGATGATGTTTTAGCAATCGCTGTAGCGCATAAATACGTGATGAGACACGCAGATGCTGAAATTCGAGAAAAGAGCAAAATAAAGATGGAGTCATTATTTACTTCAGCACAAGCATAATGAAACTATCTAGTCATTTACCTACCTTTTTACTTTCAAATAAAGCTAACTGTAATTAATGATAGTTCCACCTCACTGAATATTACCCTTCACCATGAGAGCATAGCAGAATAAATTCCTAAACAAAAGCTTTTCTCTTAGCTCTCAAACCGTAAACAAATAGGGAATCAGCACTTATTCCTAAGTTCCGACTCCCTTTTATTTATTCTTATATCTATCTGTTATACAGTTTCATGCGTTCCCTTATATAAAACTGCTATTGCCGCTACTATAAGAATCATACCCATAAAAGCAGGTGCGGCATGACCAAGTGATACATAGATTTGTCCTCCAAGAATAGGACCAATCATTCTTGCTAAAGCTTGAATAGATTGGCTTCCACCTTGAATCCTTCCTTGTTCACTAGAACTGACAGACTTTGAAAGCATCCCGTTGAATGAAGGTCCGAAAATTGAATCCCCAAAACCATACATCAGCATCCCAGCGATAAGTAGTGGATAGAGTGAAAACAAAGCTGATGCCGCAATAAAACTGTATCCTATAATCTCCGAAACCATCCCAAGAATTGCTATTTGTTTATCACTAAGCTTGATCAAAAGCTTTGGCATGATAAAACTTTGTGAAACAATGTCTTGAAAGCCCAAAATTGAAAACATAAGTCCGATTAATGCAGGTTTCCAACTGAAAGTATCCATTGTAAATTGCGTGAAAATTGCTTGTAAAGATCCGTTAGGTATCCAAAGTAAAAACGCTGAGACAAGTAACCACTTTAAATTTTTCATGGAAAGTATGTTTGCTAGCTGTACAAAAGGATTTAACCTTACAAAAGTAATCTCTTTCAACCTATTATTTTTTTCAAGGCTCTCAGGCATATATTTGATCCCATATACAACATTTATTAACGTTATGATTGCACCAAAATATATAGGTACAGTATCACCAAACTTGGCAAGTATTCCCCCAATGGTTGGGCCAATGATAGTTCCCGCACCTACAACTGCACTCACCCATCCAAAACATTTCGTTCTCTGTTCTTTTGGAATGATGTCTGCAAAATATGCGAAGATAGTACTTATGCTCCCGCCTGTTATTCCTTCTATTATGCGTCCAGCAAATAGTACCCATAAAGCTCCTCCTATTCCAAAAACTAAGTACCCAATTGCAGAACCAAATAAGCATATTAAAAGTAATGGACGACGGCCATGCTTATCGCTTAAAGCCCCGAGTACTGGGGCAGCTAAAAACACGCAAGCCGCATATACGGAAGTTAGTAGTGTAACAACTAATGCTTGTTCTTCCGGATTACTTATATATGGCTGTACTAAGAATGGCACTACAGGCATGATGATACTGAAACCTATACCACAAAGAAATACAGAAATAAGTCCGAATAGTAAAGCATGTTTATCTATGTTTTTTTCAGTTTTCCTTTCATTTTGTGATCTAAATATAGACATTTAACTTCTCTCCTAAAAAAATGTTGCTTTGTCAACAAAATAATAACTCTATTTTGTTGATTAGTCAACAAAAATAAAATAATAAAAAAGCAGCCTATTCTCATTAGAGTAAGGCTGCCCGTAAAAGCCCGATTGGTGAGGGCTGATAATCAGTGGAGATGAAGACCCCCCACTGATTAAAGTTTCACTTTATTATTAAAATATATTACGATTTAATATGTATACCTTGTTTCTTTATTTCTGCATCCAAATGTCTACTATACTTTTCCACAAAGCTAATTATACTGTTGAATTCTTCTTCAGTTACTTGTTCAAATACAGCTTTATCTCGCTCTTGAAACTCTTTGTGCAGATTTTCATGGATTTTATAAATTTCTTTCCCTTGTTCGGTAAGCCTAAAATAAATTTCTTTCTTATTTTCTGACTTTTGGTAGCTTTCAACAAGGCCTTTTTGTATGAGCTTCTTAGTCATTCTACTTATAGCACCGCGAGTCACATAAAAAGCCTCTGCGAGTTGTGTCACGTTAGAATCTGCATTGTTTTCAATATATTCAATGCAGTGGACTTCAGAAGACTTAAAACCTTTAAGACCCTCTTCCATCTTATCTTTATTAAGCCAAACCAGCTTATTATATAATTCCCTGAAACCGTTCATGACCTGTTCTTCTTTATTCATGCCCTGCCCTCCTCACCGCTCATTAGCACATTAAAACTATTATATTAAATTTCTGCTTACGTTTCGACAATATTGAAATAATTATTATAACATTAAAGATATGTGTAAAAATAGGCGCTTAAATAAAATAATTTTTAAACAGCAAATTTTGCAAGTTTATTTCTACTTACAGTAAACGGTAGACAAAAAGTAAGAGCTAAGATCATTTCTCTTAGCTCTTCTTTCATAAAACTATTTCACTTCATTAGCGACAAAAAAGTGCTCACATACACTTGATATGCGCTGTAAGTCCACGTTCCCACCAGATATAACAGCCACTACTTTTTTCCCTTTTATATAACTATCAACTTTTCCTGCAAGAAGTGCAGCAGTTGCTAATGCACCTGCACCTTCTACAACAGCTTTCCCACGTTGTAATAAATCTTTCATCGCTACTTCCAGCTCTTTTTCTGATACAGTTACAATATCATCTACTAATTCTTTTACAATTTCAAATGTTAATTCACCTGGTATTTTAACTGCGCAACCATCTGCAATAGTAGGCGCCTCATAGTGTTCTACGATTGCTCCTTTATCGTAAGATGCCTTCATTCCATGAACATTATCTGCTTGGACACCAATTATATTAATGGATGGATTAAAAGATTTCAATGCTACAGAAATACCAGAAATAATTCCGCCTCCACCTATTGGTACAATGACAGTATCTACATCCCACATATCATCAAGAATGTCTAATCCAATTGTACCTTGACCAGCCATTACCTCTACATCATCATATGGATGTAAGTATGTTTCACCTGTTTCCCTTATAATTTCTTCACATTTTACCTTTGCATCATCAAAGGTTTCACCATGTAAAATCACTTCAGATCCATATCCTTTTGTTGCTTCAACTTTTGCCTGAGGTGCAGAAATTGGCATAACAATTTTACTCTTAATACCGAGTAAATGAGCAGATAATGCAACTCCTTGTGCATGATTACCTGCTGAACATGCAATTACACCTCTTTCTTTTTCTTGATCCGTGAGCCGCGACATTTTATTAAATGCGCCACGAAATTTAAAAGAACCCGTTAATTGCATATTTTCTAATTTCAAATGAATTTCTCCACCCGTTTTACTAGTCAAGTAAAAAGATTTTACTAATGGCGTTTTACGAGCATTTCTATCTAGAATTTTGTGAGCTTTTTTAATATCGTCTATATGTAATGGTAGTTTTCTAGTTATCATACTGACACCTCTTCCAATGTTCTATTCCTAAGTTTTCGTAAGTCGTAGCTCCTTTATACGAAAAGAAAAAGTCTTTATATATGTACCCCACTCTGAAATAAACACATTTGCAAACAATTTAACATCCTCTTCATATCGCGTTCTTTATAATGATTTAAACATGCAATTTGGATCCAATTATTCTTTTGTAAATAAGATGACTCATAATGAACGATGTATCCTTGTAATGCTAATGTATCGCCTACTACTTTAGAAGAATAATCTTCGCTCAATACAATAGTAAGTATAATTGGCGCGGCATGTTCTTTAGGTGAAACAAGCTTTAAACCCATATCAGTAATAACTTCTTCAACATAATCATATGTCTCTTTAATTTTTACAAATGCCTTTTCATCTTCAAATCTCTTCAACGCTTCTTGCAATGCATAAATTAAATTCCATGATTGTGAGTATGGAATACTTTCATTTTCTTCATACATGCCAATGTCCATATAGGCCGGCACAGCCTCGTTTATTTTTACAATGTGGTTATGAAAAACGAAAGAAATTCCTGTATATGATTTAATCGCTTTACCGCTAACACCACTTGCAAAATACACATCCTTCAAGTCTAATGGTATTGCTCCAATTGAGCTTATGCAATCTACACACAGTTTCATTTGATTCTCGTTACAAAGAGTATTTAGCTCGTTTAAATCGTTTAACATTCCAGTAGATGTTTCATGATGAACAAACCAAATCCATTCATAATTTCCAGTTGTCATAATTTCTTCTAATTCGGTATAAATAAATGGATCTCCCATTTCCTTTTTATACGTATCAAAATGTAACCGTGCTCGTTTTGCATGTCCAACTAATCTATTACCAAATTCCCCATTTGTTAATACTAGTCCTTTCCCTTTTAAAGAACGTAACTGTAAAGCAATCGCATCATTTGCTAACGTTCCTGTTCCTAACATAAGCTGTACATGTTTTGCTTTTGTCATGTGAAGTAACCGTTTTTTCACATTGTCCATCATCACTTGAAATGACTTAGAGCGATGGGAAATAGGTCGCGTAGAAAATGCCTTTCGAACGTTCTCTTCAATATCTACTGGACCAGGTAAAAACGTATATTCTTTCGTCATAATCCCCCCAACACTCGACTCTTCAAACATAGCAGGGGTAACATACATTGGCTGGAAGGCTGCTTCTTCTGTACCAACTAACGTATGGAAAGATTTGAATCCCATTTGCTCATATAAAGCTAGTTCACGTGTTGTTGCAGAAATGAGTGCTAATTCATATCCATTTAGAAGCAAATAACGATGTAGAAAACGAATTAATCCTAACAACGCTCTTCCATTTCTATATTCACGTTCTACTGAAAGTAAACGAATTTCATACACTTTTTCTCCATGCTCTTGCAAATAAATATCTAAATTTGAAATTTTATAATCTAACGAGAATGGTCGTTTTCCCCGCACTGCGACCATACCTACTAATCTATCCTCATCTAAACAAATTAAATATGTATTTTCTTTATGAAACCGATCTATACGAAACCGTTCTTTCGTTTCTTCATGTTGTGGTATCTCTTCTACAAAAGTTTTATAATTCAATTTATGTATACTTTCAAATTCCCAATCTTGATCAGCAACTTTATAAATTAACCCCATGCCTTATCTCCTTTATCTATTTAATAAAAAATGATAAGTGGAGATTATCCCCACTTATTAAACATTCATTTTATTCTCGATTTACATATAGAATGAGTACAATAATTATTCCACTTAATATAGTGGTAACAATAGAATAAGAATAAAGAATCATACAAATTGGTAAACAAGCAATCGTAATTAGTCCTGGCTTCGTAAACCCTTTAAATATTAAATAAAATACAATAAAAATGCCTAAGAGGGTAAGCGCTATCAAATAATCAAATGCGATTAGTCCTCCTATAAATGTTGAAATACCTTTACCGCCCTTGCCTTTAAATAAAACTGGATAAATATGTCCAATAATAACGGCCAATAATGTTAACATTACGAATGTAGGATCTTCAAAAAGGTATTTTGCTACAGCAACAACGATTGCCCCTTTAATTGCATCACCTAAAAATGTAGCGATGAAATACCCTTTTCCATATACGCGCCCCATATTTCTTGCGCCAGGATTTCCGCTTCCTTCATCCCTAATATCAACGTTATGTCTCAATTTTGTTACTATATAAGCGGTCAATATGTTTCCAATTAAATAAGAAGCCACCAAATATAAAAACTGCATACTATTAATCATGTAATCATTCACTTTCTACATGGGAATACATATACAATATTCAATTACTACGTATATTGTACGTTTTTAACATACATCCCTTTATACATTTTAACATCATATTTTTACAAATCATACAAAAATTCTCATACCTATTTTTAAAAATATATATCCCTCATTAAATAATATGTTCCTTTCACTGCCATTTCTGCTTGTGATACGAATGTAATTTCTTTCATACTTTCTTCACACCATTTCTTAAATACAGCAAATATTTCAGGAACTAAACGCAATATACTGCCACTTACTGCAATTGGCGTTGAGTGCTTAAAGTTCAACTTGTTATAAACATTTACTGTAATCCTTGCTAATTCCTTTCCAGCTTGCATCATAATTTCATGCGCATCATCATTGCCATCTCTCGCTTCCTGAATAACTAATGGGGCGATTGCTGCAATTTTATCTTTAGAACAAGTATATACTAAGCTTTTTATATGAGACGGTGTCAAAAGTTGAAACTGCCTTTGAATATTCAAACTCAATGGACAAAGACTGATTCCTTGATCGAGCTGAATTGCCATTTTCTTTAAAGCTTGTAATGCAATCCAATATCCGCTCCCCTCATCTCCTAAAATATGTCCCCATCCACCGCTATACTGATATACTTCTCCTTTTTTTCCTATACAAATTGCACCTGTACCACCTATAGTTAATATTCCATCCTTACCTTTTAAAGCAGCTGCATGTGCGATCATTGCATCATTAAAAATTTCAATTTTTGTTCCGTATTTCTTTTTTAAACGTAATGTTAATTCATTTGTATTCGCTCCGCTTATACCAGCTAATCCTAAACAAACACAAACACAATGCCCATTTATTAAACTCTTCTGGCATTGATTAATTGCTTCCATAATATGCACAAGAGCTTCTTCAAAATCTATTAATATGTTTCCAAAACCACTGGTAGCTCTTACAAGTTCATTTCCGTCTTTATCAAATGCAATTGCCTCGGTCTTTGTTCCCCCGCCATCTACTCCAATCATATACTTCATATGTTCGCCTCATTTTCATCTGCGTATGGAGGGAATGTTATATTCCCTAAAATTACGGAATTCTTAGCACCTGTTGCGCTCGGCACATTACTCGGATTACGATGATACGTTTCGTTTGCTAAAATAGCAAATGCAATTGCTTCTTTCGCTGCTGAAGAATGACCAATATCTTCTTGTATACATATGCTACATTTCTCTTCTCTTAATCCATTCCGTAACATTTCAACAAGTGTATTATTATAACTTCCACCACCACCTAAAATCACCTCATCAATTTCATAATACGGCAAAATAAACGCCTTATAATGATGAACAATTGAACATGCTGTAAACATCGTGACAGTTGCCAATATATTTTCTTTACTATGCTTTTTAAATCGATTCAATAATTCAGTCACAAACGCTTCTCCAAACTGTTCTCTACCTGTTGATTTTGGTGGTTTCATGTTCAAAAATGGATGGTTCATACAGTATGTTAAAATTTCATCTACAACTACCCCCTGCTTTGCAATCCAACCATTTTGATCATATGGTACATGAAATAATCTTTGACATACTTCATCGATTACCATGTTGCCTGGTCCAGTATCGAAAGCAATAACACTCTCTTTACTTCGTTTACTTGGAACCACTGTAACATTACTAATCCCACCAATATTTTGTAGTAGTCTATTTTTAGTTTGATGCCGATATAAAATAATCTCTGAATATGGTACAAGTGGTGCACCTTGTCCCCCTGCCGCTATGTCCATCGTTCGGAAATTCGAGATAACCGTCGTGTTCGTTTCATATGCTATTACTGCTGGTTCCCCAATTTGCAATGTTGAAGAAATAATATTCCCTTCTTGCTTTGGCTGATGATAAATCGTTTGTCCGTGAGAGCCTATTAAATCTAATTGTCTCAAAGGAAAATTGGCCTCTTTACAAACTTCCTTTACAGCATTGGCGAAGCATAAACCAAGTTTAAAATTTAAACTACATATAATTTGGACATTCGAAGTTTCAATTGATAACGCTTGTTGAATCTCATTTTTCATATCATTACAAAATGGAACAGTAGTAAAATGGATGAGTTGGATTTTAGAATCTACACCACTTCCTTCTATATGAACGAGCGCTACATCTATTCCATCTAACGAAGTACCAGACATTACCCCTGCAATATACATAACGTGCATGACCTCCTATTTACTAAAAAACAATCATGTAAGTAACGAACGTACAACCAATCGAAAACAATATAAATCTAAAAAACAACTGAGCTTTCGATGCAAACGATCCATCAATGAAAGAAACAACTACCGTAAGCAAAACGCTTGCCGCAATACTTGTAACAAGCCAGATACTATGCATTTGTGATAGATTTAGCATGCCTAATAAAGGGACAAAAAGTAAATTTGCACAAATCACTCCAAATAATAATAAAAATACGCCTTTATAACTAAATTTTATATTCATTCTATTTCCCCCTTTCTAGTTTTAATGTGAAAGAAGTGATAGACAAAAAGTCTATCACTCAAAATAACAGCGTGCAGATTAAGGATTAACAGATTCCCCGTCACCATTTTTTTCAATTTCAAGCATATTTTTGTCGTACATTTTAAAGAATGGTAAATAAATAAGGAACGATATTGCTATATTTACAAAAACTAATACAATCGCACGCCAATCTCCTCCTGTTGCTAAATATGCACCAATTGGAGCAGGTAGTGTCCATGGCGGCATAATATGCGTTGGTGTTACAAATCCCATCGCAGTTGCTGAATATGCAACAGTTGCTGTTACAAGTGGTGTAATGATAAATGGGATAATTAAAATTGGATTTAGTACAATCGGTAATCCGAATATGACTGGTTCATTAATATTAAAAATACCCGGAACAATACAAGTTCTTGACAATGCTTTCGAATATTTCGATCGACCAAATACAATCATAGCTAATACAAGCCCTAACGTCGCACCAGAACCGCCAATCCATATAAACCATTGATATAACGGCTCTGGTGAAATAAATGGCAACTGATCTGCTCCACTAGCAACTGCTTCACCATTTTTCCCTAGGTATACTTCCCATAATGGCCGAGCAACAGTTCCAACAACCGACACACCATGGATTCCGAATGACCAAAAAAACGTAATTAAAAACACTGGAATCATTACACCGAAGTAACTATCCCCAGCTTTTACTAATGGTGCTGCTAATTTATCAACAACATGGTGTAAATCAATGCTAAAAACGACAGTTACTAGACTCATTATAATAATAACGAATGCTGCAGGTATAAGTGCTTCAAATGAACGCGATACAGATGGCGGTACTTGTTCTGGCATTTTAATCATTACATTTTTCTTCTTACAAAACCTTAAAATCTCTACGGATAAAATAGAAACAATCATCGTCACAAATAATCCATGACCTCCGAGATTTGTCATCGGAAGCATGAATCCTTTTTTATCAATTAACTCAGGCGTTAATGTTAAAAGTAGTGAACATACCGCGAGCTGTGCTCCTGATAAAGCATCTAATTTATAACTTTTCGCTAAATTATATCCTATTCCAAATGCGATATATAAGGACATAATAAACATGGTTAAACGATATGGTATCAATATACTTGTTTGATTCTTTAATGCCCAAACTGATATAAAACTATCTTTCGGCAGTGGTGGAAATGCTACTATTAAAAAGAAGCTTCCTACTATAATAAATGGTAACGCCGAAATAACTCCATCACGGATTGCTTGTAAATGTCTCTGCTCAGAAAGCCTTGCCATCGGTCCAGATAAGTTTTTATCAAGAAACGTGACAAACTTATTCATAACGTTTCCCCCTAACTGATTAATTCATTTACAGTTTTTAATAAAGTCGGGCCGCCAAGCGGTGTGTATGCTTGCGGCGGTATGATGCCACACGGAATAGATTCCTCCTCTGCAAATTTTTTTACAGAGGCAAATCGGTGTCTTATTTGAGGTGCCACCATTACGACATCCCAGCCATTCTTTACTTCTTCCTCTACCTCATTCGTTCCAATTGCATGCACTTCCATGTTCACACCATTTTTCTCCGCTTCTTTTTTTAAAGCGTTTACAACAATTGCACTGGACATTCCTCCAGAACAGACGAACAAAACTTTCATTTATTAATCCTCCTATACTTATAATTTATTACCCTTCAAATGAAAGGAAGTTTCACTTTACTAACAAGCATATGAAGTAGTAAATGAATTTAGTTATAATGAAAGTAAATTTCATTATAAATATTTTTCCTATTAAATTAATGTTTCAATATGCAATTTTCTCTATTGCAAAGTCAACCTCGCCTCATATATTATTTTAAATAATCATATGATAGGGAGGCGTATAAATGATCGTTAAACGTTTATTAATGATATGTTGTATTGTTATCTTGTTCATCCCTTTCTCTTTCATTCCCCCTCACTTTACTTATGCTGAAGTAAATACTACGTACAAAAAACATGAATTACGTGCTGTATGGATCGCATCAGTTCTGAATATTGATTGGCCCTCAAAAACTGGCTTACCTATTGAAAAACAGAAGCAAGAATTTATAAGATTATTAGACGATGTAAAAAGCACTGGTATGAATGCAGTTGTTGTACAAATTAAACCAACCGCTGATGCTTTCTATCCTTCAAATTACGGTCCTTGGTCTGAATACATTACAGGAACACAAGGAAAAGATCCTGGTTATGACCCGCTCGCATTTATGATTGAAGAAACTCATAAAAGAAATATAGAATTCCACGCTTGGATTAACCCATACCGAATAACGATGAATCACACCGATATAAGTCGATTATCAAATAATCACCCTGCAAGGCAACATCCCGATTGGGTTGTCCCTTATGGCGGAAAGTTATATTACAATCCCGGTATTCCGGAAGTGAAAAAATTTATAACAGAAGGCGCTTTAGAAATCGTACAAAATTACGATATTGATGCGCTGCATATGGATGATTATTTTTACCCATATAAAGTAGCCGGTGAAGAATTTCCAGATCAGAAAACGTACGAAACATATAATAATGGTAGATTTACAAATATAGAAGATTGGCGACGTAACAATGTAAATGAACTTGTAAAAGATTTAAATACTGCTATAAAACAAGAAAAATCATATGTAAAGTTTGGCATTAGTCCGTTCGGCGTATGGCGAAATATAGCTGACGATCCCACTGGCTCTAACACAACCGCAGGCCAAAGAAACTATGATGACCTTTATGCTGACACACGTGAGTGGATACAAAAAGGATATATTGACTACATTACACCGCAAATATATTGGAATATAGGTTTCACCCCAGCTGCATATGACATATTAGTAGATTGGTGGGTTAAAGAAACAAATAACAAACCGCTTCACCTATACATCGGTCAAGCGGCCTATAAAATTAATAATAACTCCGTCCCTGCTTGGTCTGATCCAGAAGAATATCCAAAACAAATTGCATTAAACCGGCTATATCCTGATATAAAAGGTAGTATGCATTTTAGCTTAAAAGATATTAATAACAATCCACTCGGAGTTAAAGATAGACTTTCAAAAAACATATATAAACATCCTGCAATAATCCCGCCTATGCCTTGGATTGATCATGATCCACCAAAACAACCGACTTTAAAAGGTGCCATTCCAAGAAATGAAGGTATTGCAATCGGTATCATTGACAATAGAGATAATGATTCTGCTTATTACGCTATTTACCGCGTGAATGGGAAAAATGAAGTGGATATACAAAACCCAAAAAATTTACTTACTACTGTAAGAAAAACAAAACTTGGAGAAATTTATGTAGATAAAACCGCTATTTCCGGAGAAACGTATACGTATGTCGTAACTGCAGTTGATCGATTGCATAATGAAAGTGTGGCTTCTAGTCATACTACCGTTAGAGCAAAATAAAACCTCATAAAAAAAGCGCCTTAAAGCCGTGATACTTAGCTTTTAAGGCGCTTTTTGTTATTTATTCTTAAACTTCTCAGTCGCTGCCCTCATCTTCACATTTAAATCGTGATCAATCGAGTCGCGAATATCTCGCTCTACTACTTCCATTTCTTTTTTGAAATTTTCCAAGTAGATCTTCAGTTCTTCTTCCTTCTCTGGTCTTTGTGAAGGTGGTAATTGTACTACCAACGATAACATGGCCGTTAAATCTTTCATTAAGAATGTTTCAAGTTTATGTTGTTGTTCAAACATGCGTTGCTCTTGATAGTACGGAAGTGCATTTAATACCGAAATTGTAATATCATCAACCGTTCTTTGTAATGAAGGATTTATTGAGCGTTTATACGCTTGAATTGTATTTAATGCGTCTGGATAACGGTCATAAAAATACAATTTGTAAAATGATAAGTCTGTCGGTTTTACAGTTTGCTGCGTTTCTTGTCTTAAGAAATCTTTCACTTTCATCGCAGCCACATCAATATCTTCATTCGTAAGCTTTTTCGTAGTTTTTGCCATTACATGCACTTTTTTCTGCTTTTCTTTCGGTAACATCGAGAAGACTTGTTCTCTCGTACGTTGACCTGATGCACAAAATAGAGTATTTAATGTATTTTGTTCTTTCTTCCCTTCGGTGCGAATCCAGCGATAAAACAGTGGATGTTGTGTAAATTCTTGTAGAAACGGTATTGATTTGTTTGATAACTTATCTAAAGAATCTTGCGCTCTTTTATATGGCTTCGTCCATGAAAAATACAGCTTCCGTCCGAAATATACGACTAAAACAACAACAGTAAATGCTATTAAAAGCAATGTACCGAGTAGTAATAGTACTGTTTGAATGAAACTCATTTGTTCACCTCCTCTAATAATCCGTTATTTCCTTGGACGCTGAATGAGTTTCTGCTTCATCTCATCATTAAATGTGTCTAGTTCAATAACGAACTTCTTACTTGACTCGATAATACGTTCTGACGATTTTTCAGATGCTTCAATTGCAGCGAACACATTTTGGAATGATTCACGTAATTTATCCATGCTAATAGCAGGGTTTTCAAGCAATTTCGTCGTTTCTTCTGTATTTTGTTTTAACGCTTGAGAATTACTTAATACCATCGATTCAATTGCTTCATTCGTTGCATTTACCGCATCAATTGTTTTACGTTGATTCGTTAATGCAAGCTGAATAGCAGCTGAAACTGTTACAACGTTTTGCGTCATCGTAATTGCATTACGTATTGCCTCTGTTAATTTTTCATTATTTTTCTTAATGATGTCTACAGAAGCTATAGATTGTAATAATACACTTTTCGCTTGCTGCATATTACGTGTACGTACAAGTATCTTTTCTAACGCATCGTTAATTAACGGAATATCCCTTTGACGATCTGGGTTTTGTTTCTCAGCTTCAAGCATGCCAGCAAGCTTTTTCCCTAAGTATACTTGTTTATCAAGCGCATGAATTTTATCGTGCGATTGTTCTTTTAACATTTCAAGACCAACTGTATCCTCTTGTAAGTTATCACGGCCAATTAGAAGGGATCTAATAATTTCCTCGATTTGTTTATCTATAG
This sequence comes from Bacillus cereus group sp. MYBKT14-1, assembly GCF_051915185.1. Taxonomy (NCBI): domain Bacteria; kingdom Bacillati; phylum Bacillota; class Bacilli; order Caryophanales; family Bacillaceae; genus Bacillus; species Bacillus cereus group sp. MYBKT14-1. The sequence goes on from NZ_JBQAEF010000007.1 coordinate 71,455, forward strand.
ATTGGTATTTATGCACATATGTTTCAAGTGGATTTTTCTTAAATACTTTAAACATAATTTTCTTCATACCACTTGCTTTTAATGAATTCGGATCAAGCTCTGATACTACTTTGCGTAATTCTAACAATGTATTTGGAATTTCTTCATTCTTTCCATTCATCATCGCTGTTACAGGGCGTTTTAAAGCTGATAACGTTTGTCCTGCTGCTTGTTGCTCTTTATCTCCTAAATCTCCTAGCTGCGACAATACTTTCGATAAATCTGTATTTTGCTCGCTATTTAACTTTTGTACATAAAGATCGGCTTCTTTATTTAATTCATCAAGTTCTTCATCTTTTATAACTGTATCAACCACTACTTCTACATTATTATCTTTCACAATGGATACAGGTTCTTTTTTCTCGAGTTCAGTCAACAAAATCGCTCCTTTATTTATATGTGCGAATTTATATGCACTATATTTCATCAATTATATCGTATTTCATACACATTCTGATTGCTTGAAATCGATTTTTTTAGAAATGTCTGTTTATGCAGTCATTCCCTGTTTCTTACTATAAGTATACCTGTAATCAACATAATTTTCCTCAGACTTAAGACCTAGAGAACTACATGCTGAAGGCGGATTCTTCATATATTTCCTAAATAATTTACGTTCTTTTAATCGTGCTACACTCAATCTTTTGACATTCACCCGTTTTCAATGTGATAATTCTATTACACTCACTTCTATTTATTTTTGCGAGCTACAAATGCTCCCTTTTGAAACGCTAATAACACTGTTTCAAACGTATCATCTTCTTCAATCATTTTTATAAACTCATCTAATTCACTTGCATGAGAAGTTGCATTATCAACAACAAGAAAACCTTTTGGCTGTAACATACGTTTTATATGCTCAAACCACCACATGTATTGCGTGCGCTCTGAATCTAGGAAAATAAAATCAAATGAATGATCTAATTGGGAATCTAAAAATGCCCCTGCTTCTTGATTGTGAACATCAATCCTTTGTAAAAGGTTTGCCTTTTCAAAATTGACAAGTGCCTCTCCAACTCGTTCTGAAGAAAGCTCTACAGTTGTTACATTTCCATTTGTTTCTTCTACCGCATTAGCTAACCACAATGTAGAATAACCATTAGAAGTTCCGATTTCTAAAATGTTTTTTGCATTACACCCTTTTACTAAAATTGATAAAAATTGCCCCATCTCACGAGAAATATTCCGTAATTTTTCTTCCCGTATTTTTTTATTCCGATCATGCTCTTCTCCATATTGTTCAAGTTGAAGTAATAATGAATCTAACGTATCCATTCTTTTCATCGCCTTTCCAAGCAATATGATGAAAAAGCTCTTGCTGCCCGTCTACTTTTATTATATGCGAAACGAAATCCTTTTTCCCGTTATATGACAAAGATTTATAATTTTTTATAGCATATTGTTTCGTTTTTTGGTAAAGTTAATTTCTACGTGCAATTATTCCATTCATATTATTTCATATAAAAATTGCAGTTATTAAATTATATAAACCCCATTTAAATGAATCGGTATTTCAAATTCAATTAAGCGCCCTTTTCGGACGCATTTTCTTTGTTTATATATTTCCAGAAGAAAGGATGCTTACAAATGAACGTGATTAGCTTAGATGCTGCTCGAAAACGAAAGCAGCATAAAAAATTAATGATTACTATACCGATTATTACACGTATTTATGAAGAAGACGGGGAAATTAAATTTGAGGTAGCTGGCGAAAAAGATGTACCTCTTGAAATGTTAGAAAAATAATAAAAAACGCATTTCTGAAGAAATGCGCTTTTTTATATTTTTACATTCAAATGCATAAGTTTTTCAGGATTAACCATCATATAAATATTTGAAATCTTCTCATCCTCAAATGCAAACGAAAGAACATATGTTACTTTATTATTTATTGTAACTATAACTCCTGGTATACCATTTACCATTTTGAAATCAACAGTGTACTCTTCTGTCAATCGTTGTGCAATCCCAAAGAACAAACGTATAATTCGATCTGCAGAATAAATTGGATTGATCGCAGTCGTAACTTTACCGCCACCATCAGCTTTGAGTATAGCATCTGTTTTTAATACTTCCAACATACCTTCCGTATCCCCACACTGTAATGATGCTACAAACTTTTCAACATAAGAAGCCATTTTCTCCGTGCTTAATTTTGATTGCTTCGGTTTCTCCAACATGCTTTTTCGTGCACGTTGAAAGATCTTCCTGCAGTTCACACTACTCTTATCAACAATTGAAGCTATTTCTTCGTATTCATAACTGAAAACCTCTCTTAATATGAAAACAATCCTTTCTACCTCAGATAGTTGTTGTAAAAGTAATAAATATGCGGTGGAAAGGGATTCTTTCATTATAAATGACTTTGATGGCTCATCACTATCTTCTACAAGTGGCTCTGGTAACCACATCCCTACATACACGTTACGTTTATGCGCTGCCGATCGTAATTTATCAATTGAACGATTTGTCGCCATCTTACATAAATATGCTTTCATATTTTCTATAGATTGTGGATCTTCTATATTATTTAGCGAGATAAATACATCCTGAACGATATCCTCAGCATCCATAACACTCCCAAGGATTCTGTATGATAACGAAAATAATAATGGTTGATACGCTTCATATAACTGCTCCGTTTCCATGATGAACTGCCTCACTTTCATATTGCTTTAAAATGTGTAACGCTGCACGTTTCCCGCTTGCTACGGCAGCATCAGCTAATATTTCATCATGCCCTGCCCAATCTCCTGCAACATAAACACCTGGCATTTCAGGTATATTAGGACCCGGCTTTTCAACACGGTCAATATGAGGAAAATCATGTACTACTGTTATTTTCGGTAAATATTGCTGTGCAACAACTTCCCTTTTCCAATTTGGGTGTAACAACTCCATCGTACTTTCCAACTGTTCTTTATCTTCATGAATATGATTCATCTCTAGCACAGGATTATGGTACTTAATTAGACTCACTGCAATTGATCCGTCTTCACTTAATTTAGCTGCTCTCGATTGATTTGTGAAAAATATAGGTTGATCTAATCCTAATACAAATTGATGTGTAGGATTAGGTAATTGTCTCAAGCCAATATCTAATGCACCAACAGTAACCGGTACCGATTGTTCACTCCATTTATGCAAACTTGTTCCTTCTGCACCTTTTATTATTTTACAAGCCTCTTTCGGCGGAGTCGTCACGATGACTGTACCTACTTCAAAAACCTCATCATCAACACAATGTATTCTTTGTTTATCTTCATAATGCTCTATTTCCAAAACATGCTTTTTAGCCAAAAATTTTACCCCGACATCATTCGCTAAATCTCTTAATTTTGTTATTATCGTCTCCCAACCACCATCTACATAAAGCACTCCTTCTTTTATAGAAAGCTGTATTTGCTTTAGTACAGATGATGCTAATTGTATTGTAGGAGCAAACGTATATGTTGTTGTCCGGCATAGCGCATAAAATATATTGCGAACCATTGGATCTTTTATTTCATTTTCTGCCCATGTAGTTAGACTCATTTTCGGAACTTCTCCTACATCTAAATTTCCTAAACGAATCATAAGACGTGAGAATTGTACTTTTGCAGACCAAGAAAGTAGTGGTGTTGATAAAATTGAGCGAAAATCTGTTGGGATGGTGAATATATCCCCTTTCCATATTCCATGTGCTTTTGTAGATGGTATTCCACCTGGAAGATTCAAACCGAGCTCATTAAAAGTTATAAACGCTGCCCCGCCTCTATATAAAGCATGTGCACCAAGATTCATGCAGATTCCATTTTTATTTATAGTCATCCCTCGGCCACCGAATTGACTGGATTTTTCTAATACAATCACTTTCTTTCCAGCTTTCGCTAAATATATAGATGCTGTTAATCCAGCAAGCCCACCGCCAACAATTGCTACATCAAATGTATTCATAATAAAATCCCTCCTTATCGTTCTACATACAAGACGAACGATTAAGGAGGGATGTGACATGAAAATAAATTTTTATTACCCTACTATATTTCATTACTTTTTAATTCGGTCATATTGCATACGAAATAACTCAATTGCAAATGGAATATCCTCTTCACTCTTTATATAATAACTGATCCATCCTGATTCAGGTAATACGTGATGTGGTTTTACCAATCCTTGCTTCACTAATTCATCTCGCTTTAACTTCGGAAATGGTAAATCAGCTAATTTATCACCATGAAGATGGCCAAGTTCTTTCTTACCATAATTTATTTCAATACCACCAAATCGATGCGGTTTTTCAGAAACACCCGCCCAGCTGAGTACTTCATTTCTAATCATTTCACTAAATGACATGAACATTCACTCCTTATAAATGATTGATGTACTTTTAAATTAACATTTTCATTACTTTTTTCCATCAATCCAAAGTATGAATGGGAATACGAATATAGTTTAATCTTTATACTTTATTCTTTATGGAATAAGTGAATTTATTAAGCTACTGACAACAGCACAAAACAAAGACTAGACACATATCCTAATTTTGTAACCTAACTTACCTATAGAAAGGCGGGTAATACAATTGACTGCCAACATCGACTATACCTCCCCTTCAACCAATTTTACTTATGATGTAAATAAAAGTAATTTTTTTCGGAAAGATGCCCAAAATTATATAAATGTACTTGGTATTAAACAATTAAACACTTTAGAAAATACTTCTTTATTAGATATTTATTTAAGTACAGGAAATGTTGTAGAACCACATATTCATCAAAATGCAGCTGAACTTGTTTATTGTATTTCAGGGTCTGCTGTTGTTTCTTTACTTAATCCATTTACGAATCAAATATTAAACTTACCGATAAAACCCGGGCAAGTTGCCAACATTCCACAAGCGTGGTGGCATTATGAAATTGCTACAGCAGATAATACTCATTTATTAGCTATTTTCAACGCTCCAACTCCAGAAGTTATTTTCGGTTCTGACATTTTAAGATTAACTCCAGCTCATATGATGGCCCATACTTACTGCCTCAATGAACAACAATGGAAACAAGCGCTTTCCCCTATTCAATCAACTACTGTAATTGGTCCTCCGGCAAACTGCAATCAAAACCGTGAAACGAAAAATTATCCAACCCAGCCCCTCGCTCAACAACAGAATCCGCATCACCAAGATTCTTATTACTTTCCTCTTTACTGGGGCTATTAATTTGTGAATTTTCAAAAGAATCATCATTTATCTCCTAGGAAAATACCAAGGAGATTTTTTTATTGTATCTTCTCTTCCTATTAAAAATAGTAACAATTGATAGTGTACATACATATAATATTTATATATTAAATTGGAGGTGATAGTACTATGAGTAATTATAACTATCGAAAAAACTACTCTTATAATAAAAATAGTAGCTCTTCAGCATCCTCTCAATCTTCCAATTCTCAATCTTCCAATTCCCAATCGCAAAGAGACTTAGCCGAGCAAGGCTATGTAAAGAAAAAAGGATGTAACTGTAATAAAAATAAATAGTTTATTTTATGGATGAATTCTTTTAAAAGAATTCATCTTTTTTGCTGAGTGAAAATTTTTTAAGTTACATAACTTATTCATTAAATAAGAAAGGGTAAATTATACTTTTTTATACGAACTTAACAAAGAGTAATTGTTCAATTGATTTATTACTTATTTCCCCCAAAAATATAGTCCTTCCTAAATTTATTAGGAAGGACTATATACAAACCCCTGTTTAATTTCCTACTAAACATTGTAACAAATTAAACGATATTAAGACCTGCACTTACAAATCCGGCAACTGCTGCTATTGGACTTGCTGCTGTTAATGAAACATATACTAATATTTTATCCCCAGCAACTACTGGAACATTATATGCTTGGATTCCTGTTGCTGTAGTACCAATTGCTATTGCTGGTAATGCTGGTGTTAATAATAGAGGTGGCGCTACTGGTGTAAACGTATTACTTGCAGCAGGTGCGATAAATATTTGCATCTGAATTTGAACAGGTGCTAATGGAGCTAATGCAGCTGTTGCACTAAAGAAACCTGCTAATGACGTGATAATTCCATCACGTGGTGCTACAAATGCATAATCACCTACAACACCTGGTAGTATTGTGAGAGTTCCTCCAACCCCTGGAGCTATACCTGGCTGACTAAATCCAAATCCAAGTAGAGTTCCTGTATTAGCTAATACCGCGTTAGCTAACAGCGCTGGTGTTGTACCTGAAGCAAACGGAATAATAGCTCCGCCACCAGTTGCACCTGTTGCTCCAGTTGCTCCCGTTAGACCTGTTGCTCCTGTCGGGCCTGTTGCTCCTGCTAGACCTGTTGCTCCTGTCGGGCCTGTTGCTCCTGCTAGACCTGTGTCTCCCGTTGGACCTGTTGGGCCCGTTGCTCCTGCTAGACCTGTGTCTCCCGTTGGACCTGTTGGGCCTGCTGCTCCAGTATCTCCTGTTGGACCTGTTGCTCCAGTTGCTCCTGCTAGACCTGTGTCTCCCGTTGGACCTGTTGCTCCTCCTCCTGGACCTGTTGGACCTGTTGGACCTGTTGCTCCTCCTCCTGGACCTGTTGGACCTGTTGGGCCTGTTGCTCCTCCTCCTGGAGTAGCACCAATTAATTGAGTTAATAAGTTTAATAAAAGTTGTAAACTTGCAGGGTCAATAATTAAAGAGAAGAAGAATGGTGCAAGAGCACTATAGAATTGTTGTAATAAAGAAAGCAATTGACCTAAATCTGGGTTAGGAGATTGTAGTAAATTAATAATACTTTGAATTAATTGTTTTAAGAAATTCCCTTCTGGAGAAGGTGCTAATTCATTTAGTAAGTTCAATAGTTGAGTAAACAAATTGAGTAAAGCTAATCTGTTTGCATCACTTGGATTTGCAAAAAACGCTGCAATAGCCGCTATTAAAGAGTTTAGTAAAGTAATTAATCTACCTAATTGCTCACTAGTAATTGGAACTGTTTGTGGATTATTACAACAATCTGGAGTGAAAACAATCGGATTATTGCAGTGGTTATGACCAAAACAATTATTGTTTGTCATTTATGTCCTCCTTACTTGTTTTATATTTGAGTTTTTCCTATTATAAGGATCATAAAGTTGTAAAAAAATATGTTATATATTGACTTAAAATAGGAAACATGAAATATAATTAAACTTAAAAACGTTATTTAATTATGTTCATGACTCACATATTAATTATATGTTTTTAATAATTGACTGCTTAGATTAAATACCTAAACTTACGGGTTTATTTTATTTTTCCACGTTTATCTCTTAGGTTTAAATACACATATTAATTTGAATATACTAAACAATTAACAGTGCCATTTTTTTATATAAATATACATTATTTCTTTACTAAGATTGTGTTCTCTTTTTAAACATGAAGCCGTTTGTATTATAGAGAACTCTCATATAAAATATATTGAAAAATTCATTCTATATTTTATTCCCATACACTATAAAAAGGATTGAAGTTAAAATTCCTATCAGTCAACCATTTATGACAACTAGAAATTGAATGTACCTTCACTTAATTTTAACTATTTAAATATAAAACAAAAAGGACAGATTCCTTTTCATTAAGGATCTGTCCTTTTAATTAATAATGATAAATTGTAATATAATTGAAGATCCTTGCGATGGTGGTTGCGTATCCAATAAAGTTAATTTACCAGCACTCACTTCATATAATGGTTGTGGTTGCAGTATTCCGTTAACAAACAAATTAATGTAAGAAACTTCAATAGGAGACAAAATATTCGTTGTACCATATTGAGGTATCCCGTCAGCATCTGTATATATAAGCTTCTCTCCATCCGCAAAAGTGTAATATAACAAATTGGTTGTTGTTATAGGGCCATTACCCCCAGTTGGACCTGTTGCTCCGGTTGGTCCTGTTGCTCCGGTCGGTCCCGTTTCTCCGGTTGCTCCTGTTGCTCCGGTCGGCCCCGTTTCTCCGGTCGACCCCGTTTCTCCGGTCGGCCCCGTTTCTCCGGTCGACCCCGTTTCTCCGGTCGGCCCCGTTTCTCCGGTTGCTCCTGTTATTCCGGTCGGTCCCGTTATTCCGGTTGCTCCTGTTATTCCGGTCGGTCCCGTTATTCCGGTTGCTCCCGTTTCTCCAGTTGGTCCTGTTATCCCTGTTGCTCCTGTTATCCCTGTTGCTCCTGTTATTCCAGTCGGTCCAGTTGGTCCTGTTATTCCGGTTGCTCCTGTTATTCCAGTCGGTCCCGTTATTCCGGTTGCTCCCGTTTCTCCAGTTGGTCCTGTTATCCCTGTTGCTCCTGTTATTCCAGTCGGTCCGGTTGCTCCCGTCGGTCCTGTTATTCCAGTTGGTCCTGTTGCTCCGGTTGGAATATAAATTGGTGGAAGAATCGGAAATGTAGGTCCAATATTTTCTGGTCCTATCATCCCCTTATTCAATGATAAATTGTCATTGCGTTTCAATTTAATACCTCATTCCACATGTTTTTTAATTTATACACATCATTATGACCCTATCATTAAAGAATAACTTTATAACTATTCTCTTTTTTCTTCCCAAAGAATTATTACATATATTAAACATTTTACCGTTGCTATAACCGCTTTAATTAATATAATAAATTAATCATTCTATTTAAAAAGTACTAAATCTATAACATTCTTATTTAAAAAGTTGAGGTGATTTATATTCAAGATAATAATGAAATTAGAAAAAAGGAATTAATGTCAATGGCTCTTGACATTATTTTCCCTTACAGGCTTACGGGGCCTACCGGGAATACTGGATCTACCGGAAGTACTGGCCCTACCGGAAGTACTGGACCTACCGGGAGTACTGGACCTATCGGAAGTACTGGATCTACCGGGAGTACTGGGCCTACCGGAAGTACTGGACCTACCGGAAGTACTGGGTCAATCGTTACAACAAACTCTATGTTCGCTAATAATACATCAGGTGGTCCTGTTTCAGTCATATTAGGAGGAACAAACATTCCACTTTCAAATAACCACAGTCTTGGTAATTTTACAGTTAACGCTTCAAATGACGTATTTACAATTCCTGTAACTGGAAGATATCATTTAACCTACCAAGTTAATACGACAACCGCTCTACTTGCTGGAACTAGACTACTACTAAACGCTTCTACGCCAATTTCTGGCTCTATTTTTTCTCCCGCTTTATCAACTTCAAATTATAGTAATAATTTAATTACTAATTTAAATGCTGGTAATACAATTTCACTACAATTATTTGGTATATTATCTGTCGTGAATTTAGTTGGAGGTGGATCAACAGGTGCCTCTCTTACAATTATACGAATCGATTAAAAAATGATTCATTCTTTTTATAATAAACAACTTAAATACTCAATTGGTAAATATTACGATAGTGATTACGTAATAAAAGTAAATTGTACTATATCCATAGTAGAAAACATCTATACTAAATTTTCCGTATATATATTATCAATTTACACTTCCCCCATGTCGATGTTACATTAAAGATGAAGATCGTTTCTTTTTTACAGACCATCTCAATATGTATTTGAGGAACATCTCCAATCCTATACGCGAGAGCAATACTACATTGACACTCAATTGAGTGTCTTTTTTTATATTCAAAAAAATAAAACCATCTCTTATAGATGGTTTTAACAATACACATTTACTTTTACTCTTTATATTATTGCCAGCTTATAAAGCTGGATAATAAATAGTCATACTTAACCGAGTTAATGTTCTTCCTGAATTAGTATAAGTATGCGGTCTATCCGCCTTAAAGCGAATTGAGTCTCCATTATTTAACGTATATTGACAATCATTTATGTCAATTGTCAATTTCCCTTCAAATACCGTTATAAACTCTTCTGTTCCTTCTCTATGCGCTTCTGAACTTAATTTCCCTTCTGTATCAATTTCAACCATATAGATTTCAAAGTTCCTATCATCTTGGAAAGGAAATGAGGGATACACCTTATATCTCCCATTGTCTTCAGACAATACTTGAACATCATTTCGTAAAACTACTTTCGTATCAGGCTGTGGATTATTGATTAAAGAGGTAAATGATACTTTCAAACCATTAGCAATTTTCCATATTGTTGTTAGTGTCGGGCTTGAATCTCCTCTTTCTATTTGTCCAATCATTGTTTTACTTACACCTGTTAATTGAGAGACCTTTTCTAAACTTAATTTTTCTTTTTCACGTATTGATTTTAAATTTTTTGCCAGAATAAGTTGAATTTCTTCCATAAAAAACACTCCTACACTGTATACAATATAACGACCGTTATGTATAATAAAAAGCACACGTCATATTGTTCTTTTTGGTCATTATAACATACAAAAAATGGGGGTTTTGAAATGCCTATATTTTCTTTTTTGTTATTTGTATTTATAAGTAGCTTCACACCTGGCCCCAACAATTTCTTAGCTATGACATACGCAAATCAACATGGATTAAAGAGAAGCATAAACTTTTGCTTTGGAGTAGCATTCGGTTTTTTCATCCTTATTTCTTTATGCAGTTTCTTTAATATTGTATTAATTAATATTATCCCTATAATTGAATTTCCTTTAAAAATTTTAGGTGTCGCGTATATGCTATATTTAGCCTTTAAAATAATCACTAGTAAAGGCGGTGCAGATCACAATGAAAAAAATAATAAAAACTTATTTACAGTGGGTATTTTCATTCAATTTGTTAATCCAAAAGGAATATTATTCGGACTCACAGTAGTCTCTACTTTTATACTCCCCTACTACAATTCATATTCAAGTTTTCTGCTTTTCTCATTATTTCTAGGTATAGTCGGTTTACTGAGTACATTTAGTTGGAGCCTTTTTGGTGCCATGTTCCAAAAACTTTTATTAAAACATAATCAATTATTTAACATCATCATGGCTGTTTTATTAGTTTTCAGTGCCGTTTCAATCGTTATACACTAATTCGATGCTCATTTTAGATTTTGTACTTTTTAATACCACTCTTTATCAATCAGACTACTTTACATACTAATCCATCCACATACCCTATGTGGTTTAAAACTTTTAAGAGGAAACCTTCTAACAATAGGTTTCCTTCCATATCATATTAAATAAGAAGCAGGTTAAATACGGAGGTGATTTTGATTAAGACTACTTTAATTTCTCATTTTTACAATGAAGAATATCTACTTCCATGGTGGTTAATGCACCATACAAAGCTATTTGATCATGGCATTCTTATTAACCGTGGATCCACTGATCGTTCAGTTGAAATCTGTAAAACATTCGCTCCTAATTGGGAAATACGAAACTCAAAATCACTCGAATTTGATGCTTATTTAGTTGATCAAGAAGTTATGGAAATTGAAAGAGAGATTACAGGATGGAAAATGGTATTGAATACGACAGAATTCCTGTGCTGTTATAATAAAGAACAATTTTTCAAATCACTTAACACTATGGGCGGCAATATGTTTTCAATAAGAATGATTATGATGATTGATGAACCGACTCATGGCTACACTAATCCAAGATATAGCTCTCCGCTTGTTAAACAACGTTATCACGGCATAATAATTCAACCTAATCCAAACCAACTATATCTTAACGGTAGATTAATTTACAATAATTCGCACGGGAACTATAGAGTCGGGAGACATGGTTCGCATTATCCTTATAGCATTTACATGGAACCTACTTTTATTTTTAAATTTTTTTATAGTCCATGGAACGATGCAATGAAAAAACGAAAATTACAAATCGGGCCGACTCTTTCTCAACATAGTGTACGACGCGGATTAGGTTCTCATCACTTAACAACAATTGAAAAATTAGAAAAAAAAATACAAATACTATGCAACCTTAACTACGGATCTCCGGTTATTCCCAGAATACCAAATTATATTTCCTGATCTTTGTCCTTAATGTCATGAATATTTAGTTTCGACATCCATCCGTTTTTTATTAACATACCAACTCCAACTAAATACTTTTCTCTAGTAGAAATCTGAGCTAGAACTCTTGCTGCACGGAAATTCCTCTTATTTAATCTCGTATCACTAACCTATAATCTTTGATACCATTTCATTAAGCACTTGATGTTGGATCAGAAATAAAAAATGGTAGTTCATTTGGAAAATTTTCAATTTCAGATTTTATACCTTATAAAACAAAGAATTCAAACAATAGAACCTAAACTAAGATTTTAAGTTATGGCTTTATTTTTTTCTTATTATTCACTTTAAAATCTTTTTATAATAATATTGAAAAATACGATATACTATAAATTACTGCTCTTTAAGAGGATCACAATGGCTGATAAGTATAAATTTTTTATTCTCATTGTTACCGCATTTTTTTCATTCTTTTCTTTAATAAAAGATTTCCGCAACACTTCAAAAAGTTTCTTTTGGGGTAGTTTTATCATTCTTACAAGCTTCATGATACTATTAATACATGCTCTAGATTTAACTCAAATACTTTTTTATCCAAAGCAAATTGCGCTTGAATTTATTACCATACCACGTAAACCATTTTCAGCCCATTCATATATAGGTGCTTTTAATTTCACCTTGTCCAAGAATCCTTTACGTACAAATGAATGACCTTTCCATATATAATCTTCACCCTGTTTAAATAGTAAACCAACCGCAGCAAAGTCTTTGATACTGGCAAAGTCGAGTCCCCCTACAGCTACTTTATGTTTTAAATCAGGAACTTCTCTGAGCGTTTCTCCATCTTCTTCAAAACCAGTACGCATGATTTCTTCCCATGAAGCTACAGACTTTGTTAAATCTACTTCTGGTATATTCATTCTCTTAGTCATGAAATTTTCTCTATTAGACGAATCGTTTTCTAGATTTTTATACTGACGCATAACTTTCTTAAACAATCCTCTAGCGTATTGACTCATTGGCTTACTAAACATCGGATTTACTTTTTCCCACATATCAGGATTATCAACTTCTTCAGCGTTATCAAGCTTACAAATAAAAGGAAACAATCTATCTTCTTTTTTTCCCTTTCAGGATATTCATAGCTCGCTCTTTCATTTTGTCAAGATAACCCTCACGAACAAATCCATCTGTGGTAATAAAAAATCCCCTAGAGTTAGGAACTTTACCTAAACCACTAGAGAACACTTCTACAACATCGCTATTTTCATATCTATGTATCTCATCGTAAATAACACACTCATCCCTTAACGAGTCTTTACTCCCTGCATTAGACGTATGAAATTCAAAAGTCGAACGAGTAGCTTTATTTGTTATCAATTGTTTTGTTGATACAAATAACTCGTCTAATATTTCATGTTTTTTATTCTTTTCATAAACATCAATAAAAGAAGTTTTAGCCTGCCTTTCTGTATTAGTAACTACTGATACGTTGTAATGCTCAATACCGTGCAATTCGCTAATAAAGAAGTGTGTCAATGTACTAATCAATCCGTTTTTACCAGCACCCCTTGCCATCATCCAGAAGTGTTGATCAAAATAAACATCCTCATATTCATCAAACAAAAACACAAATGCTATTAAAAATTTCTGAAAGGAGTTTAATTTGAAATGCCACTTTTCTATGAAAGTTACACATTTATGAATTAATTCCACATCAAAATGTAAATCATTTCGGGTTAATATATCTTGCTTTAAATAATTTATAAGCATGATACGTTCTTTATTTAATACCACTGTTCCTATTTCATATAGTTCTATATATTCACTTACATACTTATGAACAATCATATTAAATCACTTGCCGAATATTTCTTAATTTCTTTTTTATTATTTCCTTCTGGCAACAAATCCGTTAGTTGTTTAATAACCCTTTGATATGATTGATCACGGGTATTATATAACCGGGCAACAGGTCGTTCTCTTTCATACGGCTCTGTTTTATCAGATTGTGAGAACATTTCATAGTCACCATTCTCAGATATATCCATCCACATCTCATTTAATAAAACTCGTAATCTTGCTGCCTGAATAATTAATCCTTCAACCACTTTTAACTTACTAGGTGGGATGTCTTTAAATAATCTTTTCAAACGATTTTTTTCTTTGTTAACTAGCACCTCACGCTCATCAATATCCGCCATAATATCACCTCGATTCAATCATATTTTCATACTGGGTAGGGGTCCTATACGATACAACTTAAAAATCCGGAAAAACGACCCCCTCCTCCGGTGCCCCTTAGAGCAATTTTTTATGAAATATTTTAAGGGGGGGATTATTAATGAATCATTTTTACCACTTTTCATCATGTTCCCATTTATTCTGATTCTTTTTGAATGTTCTACCGTGTTCTTTATTGTGGCAATTAACACAGACGGTTTCAAGGTTATCTATTTCAAGTGCAAGTTCTGGATGATGTTCTAGTTCTTTTATATGATGGACAACGAGTTGGATTTTCTTACGTTTTGCACTCTCACTGTATTCATTGGTATCTGTTTGCACTCGCCCATTTCTTTTGCATTCCTGACACTCATAGTTGTCACGCTTCTTTACTTGTTCACGTAGCTTCTTCCACTCGACACTGTCATAGAACTTACGCTTCTGTTGTTTGGATTTAAACTCTTTCATAACCGATAAAGCTCTACCTGTTCTTCCACAATAGGATGATTATGTTGAATGATCTTAGTATTGCAGCGTTTATTATTAGATGGTACATGTTCAATATGAATGTATGTCCTAGTAATCTTATCAATCGATTGTGATTCCCAATCAAATGCAACCCGTAACTTTCTATCTATCTGTTTACCTTTGTAATGAACTATTGGTTTAGCATCTATATCTGATAATATAATGTTTAACAAAGGTTGTTTTTCATCCATTTGTCTCACTCCTTGCTCTTCAGGCACTCATCCATAGTTTTATCTAACTAACCATTGCTTCTCTTCTTTGCTTTGGCGTTGTGTTATCTTCCATCTATTTCATTAAAGATCGGAACGACACTTTCTAACTTCTGTTTATTGATGCGTTTATTTACAACGCCTGGTCCCAACATCGAAATAAACATGTCAATTATAATTGCTTGTTCTTGTTTAGTTAATCCCATTTACTCATCATCCTTTTCAATTAGATAGTCAATACCTTAAAATACTTCTTCATCATTAACATTTATCGTTACATTTCTTAAAGTAGTAATTACATCATCTAACGATTGGATTTTATTTGGATCAATTTTATATTGCTTTAAAAGTTTAAATGTTATTATTTCACTTCCCATCCCTCATTCCTATACAAAATAAAAAGCACCCACTGGATGCTATTTATTTGCTAAAACTTTTCTCGGTCCTCTATCTTCTCTTGGCTCGATAATATTATTTTTTTCTAATTTATTAATAATTCGAGCAGCCCTCGTATACCCGATTCTAAATCTACGTTGTAACATTGTCGTTGATATTATCTCCCTTGTAATTACCCACTCTTTAACAGATTCATAAATCCCATCTACATATTCTTTAATCTTCTCTTCCACTGTCCTTCACCTACGTAACGTAATTTACAATTGAATGTAAAAGCAAGAAATACTGTCCGTCCAATATGCAATCACCCTTGTTAGTTATAACTATCCAATTTCAATTATCAAAAGGATCTCGAGCAATGTTTCACATTACTCACAATACAAATATAACACGTTACCTCCAAAACAACCGACACATTTTCTGCCAAAAAACGGCCATTATCCTGTCACTTTTTTTTATTAGATTCATAGTATAAGATACCTTTATAATAACAAAGGAAATAAACAATATTACCTTAATAAAAGAAGTTTTTTTAAAATTTCCATCTTCTTTTTAATATAGTATCCATAAAAACAGAGATGTCGAAAGATTCGAATTAATATAGAATGAGTTCATTTTTCATCATTATCGTTTTCTGATTTCGTACCATTATCTTTAAAAAAATTACCTGCTAAATTAAGTAGTTTTTTTCCGCCTTCACTATTCATTAGATTCATTAAAAATACCGGATCTTGAATTTTTTTAAGTAGCGTTTGCATAAATACAGATTTAGCAACACTTAATATCTCTGTTGAAGTTATTTTTATATTAAAATACGGAATGTTAATTTGAAATGGCGAAGAATCTGATGGGTTATTTTTCTGTTTATTAATGGTTTCATCTGTAATTTTATCTGGGGTTTCATCTGGGGTTTTATCTGGAGTTTCATCTGGGGTTTCATCTGGGGTTTTATCTGGAGTTTCATCTGGAGTTTCATCTGGAGTTTCATCTGGGGTTTCATCTGGGGTTTTATCTGGGGTTTCATCTGGAGTTTTATCTGGAGTTTCATTAGTTAATTCGTTAGTCTGTTGAGGAAGTGTAATGGTTTCGACCGTTATAATACGAATTTTTTTCTGAATTACCTCGTTTGTTGGAATAGCTATAGTTTGGTACGAAACATCTTTGTGAAAATATGGATTAGATTCCATTTTTTTCTCCTTTCACAACGAACATATTGATAGTTCTAAACATATATTATATTATATTAATAAGGGATTACTTCACATGATGTGAAGTAATCCACAGTTTAATCTTAGAATAGGATTTACTTAAGCACCATATCCCCCACCCCAACAGCTTGCACCAACAATAATAAGCAAAATAAACAACACGACTAGTAATGCAAATCCGCCGCCAAAACCACAACCATGTCCATATCCTTTTTCTGCAGCCAAGATACTCTCCTCCTTTCTAGAAAAAATAAACTTTATAAACTAACAAAAACAAGCAGCACCAACGATAATAAGCAAAATAAACAACACGACTAGTAATGCAAATCCGCCGCCACAACCATAACCATACCCTTTTTCTGCAGCCAAGATACACTTCTCCCTTCTAGAAAAAATAAACTTTATAAACTAACAAAAACAAGCAGCACCAACGATAATAAGCAAAATAAACAACACGACTAGTAATGCAAATCCACCGCCACAACCATAACCATAGCCATACCCTTTTCCTGTAGCCAAGATACTCCCCCCTATCCTATATAAAGGTAAATTTCATAATTCTAACAGAAGTTCTATTAATGCTGCTTGTAATGAAAACAAGTTAATATAAAAATGACTTTTTTCATTGCAATCACTTTGTACTTGCTTATCACTACACTGACACTATATGTATTGGGCCGTAAACGGTTATGTGCTTTTATATCAACTTTTCCATTTTTGATAAAAATGCCGTTATCCAATTTGTTAATCGTTACATACAGATTAATAGTTTTAAAGTTTTCTATTTAAACTCAATCTTTTATATCTTCTTACTCTAATTTAGCAATTCAAAATCATTATTGTCTTAATCCATACTATTTTCATTAAGTAATTAATATATTATTTCAAGTTCTCTATGAATTACCCATATCTTATATTGTGTGTAACTGACCCCTTCACTGAATCCCTTGGTATCATTGATTTCATTTAATTTTCCCTTTTGAGTTACACAGTACAAAAATTATGAGTAACTGTATAGGGATACCTCCAGCATTTTGCAAAATAACCTACGCTATGCGGAAAAATAAAATCAGCTTCCCATATGGAAAGCTGATTTACATAATTATTGATTATTGGTAGTTAATACATCTAGAAGTCTACAAAAATATCCTCCAGTTAAGTACTCTAGAGGATATTCATATTTACATCATTATTCTTAAAAGAAGCTACACAAAATGAAACCTCTTTAGCTCCCAAAAGGCTTACTCTTATCTATTAATAACTGTACATCGTCTTGCTCCTCTACAGATTAAACGCTCAGCTTCTCTTAATGAAATTGGAACAAGTACAGCTTCATCAACACCGTCTTCTACATCAAAAAACGCAAATATTTCTCTTGCTAGTTCTTCTAAAAATACAGGTGTAACATATCGCTGTAATTCTTCCACAAATGGTTGTAGTTCATCTTTAATCGAAAGATTTATATGAAAACGTCATTCTTTCTAATCTAGCTTGTTTAGAAAGAATAACGTTTTTTTGTAATTAGGAGTATTAAAATCTCTTAAGTTGATGGGCATATATAGTGACCCCTATTTGAGATTTTTTATCATAGAAACAACTTTTATATTTATGCCGTTTGGTTTATTTACAACTTCCTCATTATAGATTTCATAACCAATTGAACTATATAACTTTATATTTTTAGGCACAGTCATACGAACTTTGCAAAATATCATAGCCACTCCTTTTTTTATTGCGAATTCTTCTAAAAATCTTAATATTTTTTTCGCAATACCAAAACCCTGTTTTTCTGGAACTACTGAAAGTCTATAAAAATATAAACCCTCTTCTTTTAATTGAAAACGAACCATTCCAACTGGCTGATTATCAACATAACTTATTAAAGCCTGCTCATCGTTTTTTAAAGCACTTAAAAGGGACTGTGCAGTTTCCTCCAAAGCACTTGAAGGTGGTACTTCGTCTTTATATTCCATAAACGCCTTAATCATTAAGTTGTGTATAGTCTGTGCATCTGATACCTTAGCAAATTTTATCTCCAAGAATATCCCTCCTTTTAAGTTATAAATATACAATATTATGTATTTTTAATTAACAAATAATATAGCTAATTATCTAAAAATTACTTCTCTTACTCAAGATGGATCGATTGTAGCATAGAGTAACTGGAGCTTTTAACTTTCCTGCTTTTTTATAAAGTAGAATTTGTTATGTAATCACTGTAACATTATTAATCGTAATCCTTTTTATTACACAAGGAATCCTTTTATATTAAGTTTTCTTTTCCTTAGCGTGGGTTTTATGTTAGTACATTGGCTGTATACCCCATGTCCATTAACTTAACAGTACAGATTTCCCCAAAAACAAGAAAATTGACATCTTCATGTAAAAATGTACATTTTTTGTTTTGGGGTGTTATAAAATTCTTAAGTTGATAGGTATGTGCGATACCCCTAAATAAAAAAAGAAATAAGCAATGATTAGATTTTAAACCTAGTCATTGCTTTATCCATTGCATCTTGATTTACACCTATATAACGTAACGTGACCTTCTCTGACGAGTGATTGAATATCTCCATGAGTAATGCTATGTTTTTTGTTTGCATGTACATATGGTACCCGTACGTCTTTCTTAGGGTATGCGTTCCGATTTCATCTAATCCAAACTCTGCCGCTGCTCCGCTTAATATCTTATATGCCATGCTACGACCAATCGGACGATTCCTACCTTGTCTACTTTGTAATAGGTACTCATTATCTTCTCTTTCTTCAATAAACTATTTAAGTTCTCTTTTCAGTGCTGCAGTAATTTGTATTCGTTTCTGTTTTCCTGTTTTCTTTTCTCTCATAGATATATGACTACCTTTGACATCTCCTACCTTTAGTTTCAAAATATCCGAGATTCTAAGACCTGTATTAATCCCCATAATGAAGAGAATGTAATTACGTAAGCTCTTTTCTTTAAAATAATCTTTTAGTTGCTGTATCTGCTCTAGATCACGTATTGGCTGAACAAAATTCATTATTCATTACCTCCAGTTTCTTCAGTCTCATAAACTTCTAATCTAAGAGCAAAAGCAAGTTTATAAAATACTCTTGCCTTAACACGTCGATAAGTACGCTCGCTCATGCCGATTTCGTTATATATCATATAATCACATACATCTTCATCTTCTAAATAACGCTTAATGATGATGTCTCTTTGATCCTTTCCTACACGTCCATTACCCAAACGACTAAGAAACTGGTCAATACAAAATGATGTTTGCTTAATCCACTCTTCTCTTTTACTTTGTTGGATATTAGCCATCGCTACATCTTCTAATGGCTTTCCTACATCATTTGTAGGTCCGTGATATCTAATTTCATAAGAAGGAGTGACTTTCATTTCTTCACGCATCATTCCAAACTGTCTATATAAACGTACATTTTCGAGAACACCTTCTAATTTTTTCTGCGTTGCTACTCTATCGATTTTTGGTAAGAAAGATAATTGTTTAGTCATGCAAGACCACTCCTTTTTATTTTTTAATTACTTTTGTCTTAATGCTCCACGTCTACGCTCGTAACAAGGTCTATGTATCCCCATTAAATCCTCAATTTCACGAGTGCCTAACTTCTCTTTTGTTTTTTCTTGTTTTTCTTCTTTCCTTGCTTGGATTGCTTTTTCCATCCACGTAACTGATCCTTTAACGCCTTCATTCTCCCATCTCCCTTTTCAAAATAAAAAGGACACTTATTCCTAAAACTGCTTTAATGAATCAGTGCCCTCTAGTTTTCTAGCCGGATTATATTCTGTTTGCTTTACTTTAAAAGGATTATTTTGTTTAAATTTATACGACATCTAATAAACACATAAGAATTATACTTTTTTCCTAGTATACAAGCCGTATCTCTTAGTAGAAGCACAGCATAATATACGATACAGGACAAAACTTTCAAAAAACTTGTCTAAGTTAATTCTCAAAAAGGGGTGAATATAAATGCCTATCGTTAAACCTTTTATAGCAGGAAGACGATTTGTAAGTACAGCAGCAACAGGAACTGCTGCTGGTGCAGATTTAACTTTTGCTAACACAGACTTCACTGATGACACTGGTGCTGTAACAACATTCCCTGCTTCTTATGCCTTTTTAACACTTTATATTAATGGTGTTATTCAAACAGGTGATACTATTACTGGTGTGACTACTACAGCTGCTACTATTGTAGGAGGAGCAGTCCTAGATGGAGGCACTCCTATCGCAATTGAATTTACTATAACGTAAATTTAGTTGTCTTTTTAGAGGTTTCATTAAAAGAAACCTCTAATTTTAAAAATTCACATCAATTTTAGTAGCAACTACATAATACAGTGCAAATACTAGATAGAATGATAGAAATTTATACTCACTCTCAAAAAGAGCACTTATCTATAGTGATCTTTTTGAGAGTGCAATAATTTTGCGCCTATTTGCTCTTGGAGAACCTACTAAGCAGTTACCTAACTGCTTTTTCCATATAGTATTTATTATTATTCATTGCCTTATTCGTAATAGTAACGCTTATGCACTATCTACTATAAATTTTCATATATTGTATTATGCTTGTCCAAAATGTGAAGTTAATACTCACAAAATCTAAATACAAGAAAGGAGTGAAAATATGCGCTCATCCATTCGTAAATTTGCTAATTTTAATTGTGAAGCACAAGCACCTAGTACACTACCTGCCCTAGGTTTTGCATTCAATGCTACTTCACCTCAATTTGCAACATTATTTACACCACTACTATTACCTAGTACAGGCCCAAATCCTAACATTACTGTCCCTGTAATCAATGATACAATTAGTACTGGAACTGGTATTAAAATTCAGGTAGCTGGTATTTATCAAATTAGCTATACATTAACGATTAGTCTTGATAACGTTCCAGTAGCCCCAGAAGCAGCACGCTTTTTCTTGACATTAAATTCATCGACTAATGTTATTGCAGGATCCGGAACCGCAGTCCGTTCTAATATTATTGGAACTGGTGAAGTCGATGTATCAAGTGGCGTCATTCTAATTAACTTAAACCCAGGTGATTTAATTCAAATTGTCCCCGTTGAAGTAATAGGTACAGTAGATATTCGTTCTGCAGCGTTAACAGTTGCACAAATTCGTTAATAAAGTGAAACTTTAATCATTGGGTTTTAGTTCATCCCCCCATAATTATTAGCCCTCACCAATTGGGTTGCCCGTTAATGCGGGATAAAAACAAAAGACTTGGCTAACTAACATTTAATGTTCCTTATACACACTAAAAAATATTTTTATAGATTTGACACACATTTATATCAAACAAGCATATTTTATTGTATGTTGACTATATAGTCATACAAATCTAAAGCGTTCATAAAAGCACACTTATATGTGTGCTTTATTTTTCATTAAAACCTACAACATCCTCACACAATATCCATATATTATCTTGATTCCTCTCTAAATGTATGGTTTGTCTCAGAGCGCTTTTAACAGCGCTCTTTTTATTTAAACTCCGATTTTTAAAGTTCGATTTTATGATTTACGTTATTATACACATGCTACGCTACTTTTGAAACAAGGTATACATCCAAAGACTGTAAGTGAACACTTCAGTTATAAAGATATGTTCATAACATTAAATCGCTATTCACATGTTTTGCCTGGAATGCAGGTGGATGCTGTTAAAATATGTAGTGAAAGACCATTTGGATAGTAATATTTGCAAATATAAAAAATGCGGTTTCTCCTCTCAAGAGAAACCGCAACATATCAATGCTTTTACTATATTTTAAACTGACTCGTATACAAATCAAAATAAAACCCTCTATCTTCCATGAGAGATTCATGATTCCCTCTTTCTAAAATATTTCCATCTTTTATAACAAGAATTTGATCTGCTTTTTCAATTGTTTTAAGTCGATGAGCGATCACAAAACTTGTGCGACCTCTCATTAAATTATTTAGTCCTGCTTGTATTTGTAATTCTGTTCTTGTATCAATATTTGATGTCGCTTCATCGAGAATTAATATATCTGCATCTGCTAAAATTGCTCGTGCAATCGCTAGAAGTTGTTTTTGTCCTTGACTTAAATTCGATCCTTCTGAAGTAATTTCTGTTTCATATTGATTTGGCAAATGCTTAATAAAAGAATGTGCAGATGCTGCCTTAGCTGCAGTGATAACTTCTTCATCAGTAGCATCTAAGCGTCCATAACGGATATTATCCATAATCGAACCAGCAAATAAATACGTATCCTGTAAAACTACTCCTATTTTACTTCGTAAAGAATTAATATCATAATCTTTTATATCTTTTCCATCAATATGAATTTGTCCTTGCTGTATATCGTAAAAGCGAGTTAACAAATTAATGATTGTTGTTTTCCCTGATCCAGTCGGACCAACTAAAGCAATTGTCTCTCCTGGCTGCGCTTTAAGACTCACTTCTTTTAAAATCGTTTTATTTTCTGCGTAGCCAAATGAAACATTCTCAAGTGCAACATGCCCTTGTAAATTTTGTACAACGAATGCGTCTTTTTTATTTTGAATTTCTGGTACCTCATCCATAATTTCAAAAACACGTTCTCCACCAGCAACTGCCGCTTGAATTGTATTCATTAAAGTCGCAAATTGACTTAGCGGTCTTGAGAATTGACGAGAATAATTAATAAAAGCCGCAATAACTCCTACTGTTGTCATTCCGTTTAAGACCATAACTGATCCAGTCCCAATGACAAGGCCCATACCTAAATTATTAATAAAGTTCATACTTGGAAAAATAAAAGCTGAAAATGTATCAGCCTTCGTAGCTGAAACTCTTAGCTGTTCATTAATTTTATTGAAATTTTGTACAGTTTCTTTTTCTTTTCCGTACAACGTTGTAACATCCGCACCTGTAATTGCTTCCTCAATAAATCCATTTAATTCACCTAAATCTTTTTGACGCTTCGCAAAGTTTTTACCACTATATGCAACTAGTTTTTTTGTAACGTAAAACATAATAGGTACTGTAATTAAAGTTACAATTGCTAAAATCCAATTTAAGGCGAACATTGCAATCGTTACACCTATAAAAGTTAATGCTGATGAAATAATTTGTACAACGCTTTGTGTCAAGGCTTGATTCAAATTATCTATATCATTTGTCACACGGCTCATTAAATCACCTTGAGAACGCACATCAAAGAACCGTAAAGAAAGCGTTTGGATTTTCTCAAAAATATCTTGTCGTATTTTTTGAATTGTTTTTAATGCAACGTTAATCATGACAAACGTTTGTAACCATGTTAAAAGTACAGTTACACCATAAATCGCGATAAGTAACATACACATTCTTGCTGTACCACTTAAATCTTTCGGTACAATATATTGATCTATAATGACTCCCATAAAATAGGGACCTAATAATCCAAGTAATGTAGTAACAACGACTAGAAATATAACAAACATAAGAGCAGCTTTTTGATAGCCCATATAGTTCCATACCCGCATTACAGTTCCTTGAGCATTTTTAGCTTTTCCCATCTTTGGGGTGTTTCGTCCACCTTTATTAGCAAATTGCCCTTGAAAATTACGCATGTTCTTCCCCACCTTCT
Organism: Bacillus cereus group sp. MYBKT14-1; assembly: GCF_051915185.1. Lineage (NCBI taxonomy): Bacteria > Bacillati > Bacillota > Bacilli > Caryophanales > Bacillaceae > Bacillus > Bacillus cereus group sp. MYBKT14-1. Next base: position 95,532 of record NZ_JBQAEF010000007.1, read on the forward strand.
TTATCCAAATTACCACCTTGGGAAAGATAAATTTCCTGATAAACCTCACTTTGTTCTAACAATTGTTCATGTGTACCATTGCCAACTAATTCACCATTATCTAATACAAGTATTTTATCCGCATCCATTATGGAAGAAATTTTAGACGCAATTAATAAAGTTGTTGTGCCTTTATATTTTGTTTTTAAAGCTATTTGAATAGTAGCCTCTGATTTTGCATCAACTGCTGATGTAGAATCATCTAATATGAGAATCGGTGGTTTTCTCACAAGTGCCCTTGCAATTGATACACGTTGTTTTTGTCCACCTGATAGATTTGTCGCGCCTTGTGTTAAATTATATTGATAAGATTCTTCCAGCTTATTGATAAACTCAGTCGCACAAGCTGATGCAGCTGCTACTTCCAGCTCGTCATGTGTTGCATCTTCTTTACCATAACGTAAATTTTCTTCTATACTGCCTGAGAACAACAACGCCTTCTGAGGTACAAACCCTATTGAAGCACGGAGTTTTTGCAAATCATATTTTTTAACATCTATTCCATCTATACATATTTCACCATGATCCACATCATATAGACGTGGTAACAGTTTCGCTAAGGTAGATTTACCACTTCCAGTTGATCCAATAATCCCTACTTTTTCACCTTTTTGTATGCTAAACGAAATATCTTTTAAAACGTATTCATTATTTTTCGTATAGCTATAACTAACATTTTTAAATTCGATATTTCCTTCAATTTTCTCAGGTTCGATCGCATTCGCTTCGCTTATAATATCAACCTCGGTATTTAACACTTGCTGTACACGATCCGCAGATGGAAAAGCTCGCGCAATTTGAATAAATACCATGCTAATCGACATAAGTGACATTAAAATGATATTCAAATAATTAATAAATGCCAAAATCGCTCCTACTTGAAGCGTTCCATCGAATACTTTTTCTCCACCAATCCATAATGTTGCGACAATCCCGCCACTTACAACTAGCATAATGATTGGCATCATTAAAGAAATAAGTTGCACAGCTCGAATATTTATCTTCGTTAAATTTGTATTTACATTTCCAAATTGAGCGATTTCGTATTTTTGTCTTACATACGCTTTTATAACACGCACACCAGATAAATTTTCTTGTAGCTTTGTATTCACTTTGTCTAATGCCTCTTGCACCTTTTTAAATGTACCACTTGCTTTACTTGCAATTAAAATAATCGCAAGTAATAAAATCGGAACAACTACAAGTAATATTGGAAATAACTCTCGCGCTGTTACAAAAACAATAATTATACTTCCGATAAATAACAGTGGACCACGAACGAGAACACGTAATGTCATCGTCATTGCCGATTGAATGGAAGTGATATCATTTGTCACGATCGTTAATAATTTACCTGTTCCAAATGAGTCCCGATTATTACTAGAAAATGTTTCTATTTTCGCAAACACATCTTTTCGTATGTCTGTAGCGAAATTAACAGCTGCTTTTGTAGAATACATCATACACCCAAGCCCTCCAACTAAACCGAGTGCTGCTGCTCCTATCATAAGAATCCCCATTTTTATTACATAATTTAAATCCCGATTTGCAATCCCAACATCAATGATATGTTGCATAATAGTCGGTTGAATTAAGTCCATCGCAACCTCAAGTACCATAAATAGCGGCCCAATAATAGCGAAGAACATGTATGGTTTTAAATACTGTAATAACTTACGAAATGATTTCATACATAATCTCCTTTTCCCATGAAATTACCACTGAATAATTCATATCCTTCCTTATTTAAGCTATATATTTTGTAATTTCTTTATTACTTCTATTATATTATGTAAATTAATATTTAACATTATTAAATGATAAGTATTAATGACTTTCTAGTCAATAAATGTGCTTTATATTATATAAATACAAAAACCGCATTCTTAATGAAAAGAATACGGTTTTTCATCTATATTTCTTCAATTGTAAAATGTAAAAACTCAGTCTCAAATCCCTTATTTTTAGAAGGACTACACGTGTAAAAACCTATTTTAACAGGCTCATTTCCTATATCCTCCATTAAATGAGCGATTCTTATTTGTTCCCATTGATGGCTCTTTTTCACATATATTGTATAATCACCGCGTTTTCGAATAATTCGAAAACGAAGTTGTTGCTTAGCTGCTTCAGTTGGATAATCTTGCGTTGACCAATCAGAATATCCATTATTCGTTACGACAGCACCTAAGTGAGATGGCCCTTCGGGGATATATTCTAAAGATGTTTTTAGCCAACAGTTCTCCGAAATCATAACAAAAAGACCTGCTTGATCGAATTTTGAATTTGGATTCATACGTAACTGAACTTCAGCTTGAAAGTCTGTCATCATCTCATTATAAAACACATGACCATTCATTACTTCAAAACCATAATGTGTTTTTAGCCAAAAATCAGTTTCTGCTTTCGAACGGACAATAAACGCATGATTATCATTAATTTTATAGTAATCAGGTACATTCATTATAGTGAGTTGCTCAATACGTTCTGGTATATACGATATATTCATAGCTCCTCCATAATAAAGCATTTATATAGACATTTAAAACTCCGCCAATACTGGGAATTTATAACCTTTAAAATCTAACTCTTTATCACTTCGCACCATTAAATACTTGCTAGACTGTAATTCTGTAAACTGTACATCCTCAACCCCTAATTGATCCGGAGAAAAATAAAATTCGATTTCAGTAAACCTTTCATTGATTTCTCCACATAATTCATCTAAAACCGGAATTACTGGCGCAAATACTCCAAATAATTTCAACTTTTCATTGTCTACCTCATAAACGATTAAAGCATCTAGTTTCTCTGAATAATACAATTTCTCATTCCATTCCGAATCATACATATTCAAATAAAATGAAGGATGGAAGTTTAAAGTTGAAAAACTATTTGAAAGTCTTTGGCTACTATCAATAGTTTCATGTATTAACTGTCTATTCTCTATATTATAGTAATCTAACTTTTTAAGTAGTGAATCGTTATTATTAATATTTTTATCATATGGTATAGTCATCAAATATTCCTGCACAACTTTAAATCCAAATGCTGTATATAGTTCAGGTTTTTCCGTAAACAATAATGCACATTCACATTTCTTATCGATTTCTTCTATCATTTTACCCATTAATTGTGTCATTAGCCCTTGTCTACGGAAATTAGGGTGTGTCATTACTGATTGAATACCCGCCGCATTTATTTTTTCACCATTAATTAATAATGGGAGTGAAAATGCCGCAACATTTGCAATCACTTTATCTTCTTGTAAAAATGATAAAGCTTTATATGTATCATCCCAATATCCTTTATCCGAAAAATCATTCAATGTTTGAGTTGTAATTCCAAACACTTCTTCAAATAAAGGAAATAACTGCTCTCTTTTCGGTTCTTCTATTAGAAGACTTGCCAATTTTTCAACATTCCCCATGTTGTACCTCCAAATGTTAAATTCCATTAAATTAGATATACTTATATGACCTACTCTTAAAAATAGAGGTCTTACCAATCAATATACTATCACAAAACATAAAAAAAAAGTCTAATTAATTTTATGTTTTGACTATTTGAAAATAAGTCGAATAAAACGATATTAAGATTTCTGGATATTAATTAGTTTATTATATAAAAATAGCGCTTTCTAATTAGCTTTTACTAATAGAAATACACTATTTATAATAAAATATTTTTATTCTTTTATCCCTTCAAGTCTTTCCTTCGTATTAATTTCTTCTCCACTTATACGCTTTTCAAAAGACTTTCTCCAACTACATGAAAGTGCATTTACTTCTAATATCCTTTTTACCCCTTCAATATTTTGTTTTTCCTTATGCATGATACGATTAGCAAACGCTACTGAAACACCTTTTGGATCAGACTGTAGTTTTTTTAAGGTATCGACTGATGATACCCATCCTTCTTTTAATACACGAAAATAAAATCCTGTATATCCTGTTTCTTGAAAATATAGTGGTAACTTTGGAATATTATATTTTTTTGCTAATTTAAAACAAGGTTGCCTTGGCTGTGTTACCTGTACGATTGCCTGTCCTAGCTCAAACGTATCACCAATACAAACATCCTCTTCGCGCATACCACTAACTGTTATATTTTCTCCGAAAGCCCCATATACAAGATCTTGATTCAATTCTTTTTCCCAGTATGGATAGTGATCACCAGTATAAACACAAACTGCTTTATCTACTCCTCCATGATGAACTAAGTCAGCTTGTCCATCCCCATTAAATTTTACAAAGGATAAATATACCGGTTCTTTTACTTGTTTCTTATTTATGCCTGTATGAATTACCTTTCCGCCGTATGTAACCTCTTTTGGTAATCCTATATTTAAAGATAATAATTGATATTCATTAGCCATTCTATTTCCTCCTTTACAGGTGTTACATGTATTTTCTCTCGATTAATTTTTACAAACCTCTCTGTTATATAAAGATGATTATAAAATCTCTAAAATCATTGTTCAATTCAATTATTTATATAATAATGATAGGTATAACCTATTATTATACTTGAGGTGATTCCAATCGAATTACGACAACTTGAATACTTTTTAGCTGTTTCAAAAGAATTACATTTCACAAAAGCAGCTGAGAAATTAAATATTTCACAGCCTTCTCTAAGTCAACAAATACGTGCATTAGAGCATGAAGTAGGAATGCCACTTTTCGATCGAATTGGTAAAAAAATATCTTTAACTGAAGCAGGGAAGATTTTATTATCACATAGTAAAACCATTTTTCATGAAGTCGAACAAGCTCGTTCAGCTATTCAAGACCTAAACGGATTACAGCAAGGTTCCTTAACAATAGGGGCTTTGTTAACCGTCGTAAATTATTTACTACCACCAGCTATTTTAAATTTTAATAATTTATATCCCAATATAGAGCTTTCTGTATTAGGGCTTCGTACAGGAGATATTCGTGAAAAATTATTACAAAACGAACTAGATATTGGAATTACATTTCTCCCGGTGCAAGATAAAGAGATTATCTCCATCCCTCTATACAAAAGCGATCTTACATTAGTCGTGCCCACTGGTCATCGATTAGCTGAACGTAATCATGTATCTATTGCTGAATTACAGAACTACCCTTTAATTCTTTTACCTAAAAATTTCTTTTTAACCGAACTAATTACATCTCATTGTCAAAAATTCAACTTTAAACCAAGGCCAATTTTAGAAATTAGTACGATGGAATCTTTAATCCAAATGGTTTCCAAAGGAATGGGAATTACAGTGTTACCCAAACCATATATAGACTTTTTACAAAATAAAAACATTCAATCTATTAAAATAGAAACCCCTACTCCAACAATTGAAATAGGGCTAATTTATAGAAAAGATAAATATATGTGTGCTGCAACTCGAAAATTTATTGAGCAACTAAAAATCACAGTACGTTCTTTCCAAAACTAAACAAAAGAGATTATCCTATGAAACCGTTTCACAACGATCTAGTAGAATAATCTCTTTTCAAAACAAAGTAAACATTATATTTAACTCTTATAAACTTTAATGTACCTTTTTAGATATTGGAATATATTTTGTAAAATATGCACCAACTAGCAATAATACAATTGAAAATAACCAAGTAAAAGCACCGCCAAAATGAAACCAATATGCAAACATATTTAAGATTGCAAGTGAAAAGAAGCAAATAGAAGTTAACGCACTTTTCAATCCTTTTATCCCAGATTTTTTTCTCTTTTGATAAGCAATATACATCGCAATAATAAGAAAAAAGATAAGGACAAATGGTAACATAACTTTCAGCATTGGTAATCCCTCCAGTGTAAATGCACTCTTTACATCACCATCTTATCCCATTTATCTTTTAGGTATCAATTCATTCTTATCTTCCTTCCAAAAGTCAGTATAAGTTTTATTTTTAAAGTTCACGTTCACCTCAGAAAACGGCATACTTCCTCCAACTTTCAATGAATACCAGTCGTTTAAAAGTGGTGATCCGAAACAAATCTTCATTGTACGATCATGTAAATCGAATAATACAGAATGTAAAGTTCCAAACCATTCTTCATAGTTATGCACAGTAAGTCCAGCAGGATATTCTTCTTCTACTAACTTTTTTAAAGACTCTATGCTTACTTGTTCACATCTATTTAAATGCTCATGTAAAAGGTAATATCTCTTTGTTGATTGTTCTAATTTCCTATTATTTAATTTCTGAATTGATGAACTAACTGCATGGTTTGTTGATACAATAAAAGCTTGTTTTTCATCATCAATCGTTATTGTGGATTTATGACCGTCCAATATTTCAATATATGCTGCATTTAAAGGATCAGCTATTATTAAATTAATATTACTAGCAATTGGGATTTCTTCTATTAGTAACTTAGCTTCCTGCACATTTTTACATTTCTCCAACAACAATCGAATTACCGCAAAACATTGTAAACCACTCACCATTGGCTTTCTTAAACCTGCAATATTTCCTACTGGTTGACCACATGCTGAAAATGTAACAGCTAATCCATGCTCGTTAACCCCTTCCGTTCGGCCAAAATATTGAGTAGAAAAGCCACTATGTGCATACGCACCTTCAACATGAGTTGAACAAAAACGCATATCATCTATTACTGGTGACAAATCATAATTCCTTAATACATATGTGTGCTCTAAATCGGTCTTTTTAGGTAATACTGCACAATGACTACAACCTGCTTTCAATAGTGTTTGATAGTAATACATCATATTTTTTGAAGGAATTTTTAACACTTCACAAAACCCCTCAATTTCTTCATTTATGCCTGGACAATGTTTGTTTAGTATATTTCTCGATTCTGTCCAATGGTTATTAGATATTACATTTTCTTCGTGTATAAATTGCGGGATGAGATACGGATTTTGTTTCACGAATTCCCCTTGTTGCTTTCCAATCTCATAATAACTTCCTTTTAATGATGAAAAATTCCCCTTTACTTGATACATCAAACTCCCCCTCACATTGGATATATCCATATCGTACCAAATGGATTTCATTCATCCTTGATGTTTTTTACTATCTTTCTTTAACACCATCCCATTTTAATATCTCCACTAATAATTATTTACTAGACAATTAAAGTTTTGTTAATATTGCTGTAATAGCTTTATTTCAAAATAAAGTAGTTTGGATATCAAATGAGCAAAATACTTTGTTAAACCCACTTATAAGCAATCATCTAATTCATGAAATCAAAAAACTTATTTATCAAAATAAAAGGAGAATTTATGTATGAGTAGTTGCAAACCAATTGATAAATTAACTATTGAGGACCTAAAACAAAACCCCATTTGGGAATGGGTAATAGATGAAGAGGAAAACGAAGAACATGACGAAACATGGGTAAAACCAGCGGCAACTACTAATTTTACAGAAGAATTAAACGGTTCAATCGTACTAGGCGAATTATTCTTACATAATGGTGAAAAATTCCCTATGATGTGTGAAATTGATATTGAAGGTGACGAGGCCGTAATTCGTTCTGTTGTTTATTATAAGGAAGCAAAAAATGAGTATATTGCTATAGAAGATATTGTGAAAACGGTCGAAATGCCGTTATCGATTATTATTAATCTTACAATTCATGCAGAATCCAAAACCTTACGCTTCACTGCACATAAAGTAGACATTTATAAAAATTCAATAACGACTAATTTTAATTAAAGTCGGCCGAAATAAAGAAAACAATTATGAAATACAAACTGGGGAGTCATTAACGATTCCCCAGTTTTTTAAACTATATTAAAGTATCCCCTTTTCCACTAAAGTCTCTGCAATTTGAACTGAATTCCAAGCCGCACCTTTTAATAGGTTATCGGAAACAATCCAGAGGTGGAATCCGTTTGGCGTATCAGGATCTTTACGTATTCTTCCGACAAATGTATCTATTTTCCCTTCTGCATATAATGGCATTGGATACAGCTGTTCACTAGGGTTATCCTGCAAAATAACACCTGGTGCATCCATTAGTATTCCCTTGATTTCCGCAACGCTTGCTTCTTTTTCCAGTTCTATATAAACCGATTCTGAATGCCCCGATACAACTGGAACACGTACACAAGTAGCTGCCATTTTCAAGTTTTCATCTTCTAATATTTTCTTCGTTTCTTGAATCATTTTGACTTCTTCAAAAGTAAAATCATTGTCTGTAAATATATCTACTTGAGGCAGTACATTAAATGCTATTGGATAATGTTTTTTATCTTTTTTCACCGGTAATATATCACTCTTCACTTCTTCACCTGCAAGTATAGACTTAGCCTGCTCTCGTAATTCATGAATCGCATGAATGCCAGAACCCGATACAGCTTGATATGTTGAAACGATAATTCTTTCTAAACCAAATGATTTTCGAATCGGCTGAAGTGCTGTTACCATCTGTAGTGCTGAACAATTTGGAACTGCAATGATACCTTTATGCTGTTTTAAAGTGTGCGCATTCACTTCCGGAACAACGAGCGGTACACCTTGTGCCATTCGGTACTCACTTGTGTTATCAATTACAATCGCACCACTAGAAACTGCATGAGTTACAAATTGTCTAGATACTTCTCCCCCAGCGCTAAAAAAGGCAATATCTACACCTTCAAAGCTAGTTGTTTTTGCCTCTTGTATAATTATCTCTCGTCCTTTGAATCTTACTTTCTTACCAGCGGATCGTTTTGACGAAAGCAATGTAACTTCAACTATATTAAACTTCATTTCATTCTCTAACAAGTTCAATAATTTTTTGCCCTACCGCACCTGTAGCCCCAACAACAGCTACATGATAGCCCTTTTTGATCATCTTTTCTCCTCCAATATCACCTGAATGAATATTTCTACAATTTCATTTTATACAGAATTTAATCATTTGGAAAATTAAAATACATGATATAATCATTCACAAATCATGATAATAAAAGAGGGATCGCTTATGGAAATGAGACATGTTAAAACATTTTGCGCCATTGTGAAGTATGGTAATTTTTCTAAAGCTGCGCACGCGCTAGGTTATGCGCAATCTACTGTTACAGCACATATGAAAGCTTTAGAGAACGATTTACATATTCCTCTTTTCGATCGGTTAGGGAAAAAAGTGCTACTTACAAAAGCCGGTCATCAATTTCATCCTTATGCATTAGAATTACTTTCAATATATGAAAAAGCGCAAGAAATCCCCCAAAATACAGATTATTTAGAAGGTACATTAAGTATTACATCTAATGAATCATTAGCGGTATACCGATTACCACAATTATTACGTACTTATAAACAGAAAAATCCGAAAGTAAATATCATGCTTGAAACGAACACAAATGAACAAGCATTACAAAAATTACGTGAAGGAGAAACAGACGTTGTCTTTATAATTGGAGAAAGTATAGAACATAATGATTTTATTACGCGTACTTTTAGTAATGAAACATTTGGATGGATTTTACCAGCTTATTCCTCTGCGCATACAAATCCATTCCAGTTATTACAGGACACCCAGTTCATTTTTACAGAACAAAGCTGCGGCTATAGGCCAATGGTAGATCGTTTTTTACGTCAAAGCGGGAATATTCCAGATAAAACATTTGAAACTTCCAATGTTGAAGTCATTAAACAATCCGTTATGTGTGAGTTAGGCATTTCAATTCTTCCTTATATCGTTGTACAAGAAAGTTGTCAAAAAGAACAACTATGTTTTCAGCCTATCGAAACTCCAACAGTTATTCAAAGTCATGTAATCTATCATAAATCTAGATGGATTTCCCCGGTGTTACAGTCGTTTCTTTCCTTACTTGAACGAGATTAAGATATTAAGAAGTACATTTAAAAAGAGTAATTGCCTAATAAGCAATTACTCTCTTACATTAATTAGTATATTATTTATTAGTCTGTCCGCCACCTGCAATTAATTTACTACCTGAATATGTACCTTTGTTCATAAACAATTGATTAATTAATTCTTTTTGCTCAGCTTCCGACATTACTCCTTTTCCTTCTCCTAAATTCCCACTTTGTAATTTCCAAATCTTATTGTGATCCCCATCAACCTTTTCATATTTCCCTTGTTTCCATCGTTCTAAAATTTCTACATATGTACTTCCCTGCACAAGATCATTACTCTTTACAATATCAATTAAGCTTTCAATCCGCTCTTGTGTAATAAAAATATAGCCCCACTTTTGATCAGCTTTCGCTTTTTGATGTGCCATTTCATGTAATGCTGTCTGTATGTTCTCATCTGTCCATTTAAAATTTTTATTAAAACCACTATTTGGCAATGAATAATTGCCATTCTCTAAAAGCTTTGCATCTTCTGCTTTTACGTTACTATCAGCTAATACTTCTACTGCTGGAGCAGCTGGTGATGCCTTTTTCGCAGTTGGTTTACTATTATTTAAATAATGCAGCATACCATATGTTAAACCTACTCCGATTACCGCCATACCAGCTATAACACCTATTATTTTCAAAAATGTTTTCATCTCACTTGTTTCCTCCCAAATATCTCTGTTCTGACTACCTAATTATTTCTTATATAAAAACTGTTACTTCATTCAAAATATCGCATCCCCTATCATATTATTTATATATACTTGCTCATATTGTATTTCTTTTCCTTTAAAATTGAAAGATTATTCTGTTAAATAATGAAAATATTCTACAAATTTTCCCTTTATATTTATAAAGAAACAAAAAAACAACGAGCGCGTTCTACAACACTCGTTGTTTTTACTTTATGCACGATTTTCTTTTAACCACTTCGTAATCGCATCTAACCTCGAAACATCAAAACGTCTTTCTTCACACACGTTCAAATTTTTTGAGTTTCTCACTATTTCTAATTCATTATTTCTTACACTTTTCGCCTCAATTAATTTACAATACCCATCTGTAACAGTATTTAAATTTTCATAATAACGCTGAAACGATTTTGATATATGTAAATGTTTTTCAAAGTTTCTTCTTCTTTTCGTCTCATCAGATACTTTCCGCTTTCTAAGTTCTTCATCGTTCGTATATAAATAAAAATATTGATCCGGAAAACCAATTTCCCTATTTATCATCTTTTCTTTATAAAAATTTTCTATTAAAGATAATGGCTGATTAAATATATCAAAATGAAAGCACCAATTATAACTAAGTGGTTGATATATATCCCCATCGAGTATTACTAATTCATATTGCTCTGACTTCTGAACAGCTATATTCCAGCGCTCAACTTGTTTTTCAAAATACCATGTTCTATGTTCATTTTTTGGCCTTTCAAATAAAGAATTCACTTCAGCTATTATATAAGCACCATAATTCTTTTCTAATTCACGGCACGTGGTACTTTTACCAACAGCGCTTGCTCCCTCAAATGCTATTATCCCCATAGTTTCCCCCTCTTTCATTAACTAAAATTTCGTTGGTTCGCTTTTCTTCCCCATAACTTTCTCCATAAAACAATTGAAGCGATAGTGAGCATGATTGTTGTAATGATACTACCTTCAATTCCGAACGTGCCTCCATGAAGGAATTCAGGGCCATTTGTTGCAGGTTTAAATAGCGGAGTTGAATATATGGTCATCCCGCTAACTGCAAAACCGTAGACGTTATATTGTGCCCAATTCCAAATGGAATGCCATGCGCAAATCCCCCACAGACTACTGTCTTTTAAAACGTAAAAAGCTGCAAATACACCAACTAATATTATATTCGATATTGAAAGAATTGTAATACCTGGATTAAGTAAATGAAGAAAACCAAATAAGAAAGACGTCACAACAATCCCAACCCATATACGACTTCTAACAGAAAGAACCGGGAATAACCAACCTCGTACAATAATTTCTTCCGTTGCCCCTTGTATTAAAAATGCAACTAGAGATCCTACTATTCCTACTATTACTGTTGAGGTAATATGTTGTACTTGCAATTTCACACTCCCCATTAATAATAGTAGAATAACTGGCGTTGAAATAAATACAAACCCTATTAACGCACCTTTTAAATACTTTCTCATCCATTTCTCTTTCCAAAAGCCAATGGATGAAAAAGGTCTTTTTTCTACAAAACGAACCCATATAAATAAAATAAATATAGCTCCGCCAAACGTTAACACCATTCTAACATTGTCATAAATACCTTTCATGAATATCGTTTCAGCTTTTGGTAAAAATAACATAAATAACATAAAAAGTTCACCTAAAGTCAAAAATATAATGGCTAATATTACAGCAAAGACTGGATGCACCTTTTTTCTCCCTGCTTTTGCTGCTTCAATTATTATAAATGAATTATTTTTCACTTTCTTTTCTCCTTTTATAATATTTAACTACTACCAGCCAACAACCATATTTTACCATAAAAAATACAATATTAATATTTACTCTAAGTTTTTCTTACATGATTTTGCATAAATCCAAATTAGGAATAATATATAAATAAAAGAGGTGCCTTTGTGCCTTTACTATTATCACCCAGATTACTCAGTGGTATTACCAGCACTTGCTATTTCCAACCATTTGTTGTAAGATAGTAATTAAGGTCAATTTAACACTATATTTTCTTTGCATATTATCAAGTATCAATCAGGGACATTTTGTACTCCTTATGGATTTTTGATAATATGTGAACTTTTATTTTCATTCAAATAAGGCCGATCATATTGTAATTTTTCTACTTTTAGGAGGCATTACCATGACATTAACAGGTAAAGTAAAATGGTTTAACAGCGAAAAAGGTTTCGGTTTCATCGAAGTTGCAGACGGTAACGACGTATTCGTTCACTTCTCAGCTATCACTGGCGACGGCTTCAAGTCTCTTGACGAAGGTCAAGAAGTTAGCTTCGAAGTTGAAGAAGGTAACCGCGGACCTCAAGCTAAAAACGTTGTAAAGCTATAATTCAAACAATAAAAAGGTTGTTACCAGCAAGGTTAACAACCTTTTTAATATATAACTAAAATTTTTTACATAAAAGGAGTGGTTACATGTATCGCAATCGAAAGAACGATGTAGCAGAAGTACCACCAGAACAAACCCCTGTTTGGGAATGTGAATCAGAGGATTGTTTAGGATGGATGAGAAAGAACTTTTCATTTGAAGAAGAGCCTAAATGCCCTTTATGTAAAAGTAGCATGAAAAGCGGAGAACGTTTATTACCTAAATTAGGTTAATTTATAATAAAAAAAACCTCTTTTAATTAAGAGGTTTTTTTTATTATAAATTTATGTCCTCAATATCAGTTCGTACTATAGAATACAATAATGCATCGTGTTGCTTATTTCCTTGATGAATATATCCACGCAATAGACCTTCCTTTTGGAAGCCAATTTTAGATAACATTCTACAAGAAGTATCATTTTCAGGATATGTAATAGCTCCAATTCTAAACAAACCTAAATCTTTAAATCCATAATCAATAATTTCTCGAGCTGCTTCCGAAGCGTAACCATTTCCCCAATAACGAGGATGCAGATCATATCCAATCTCAGATCGTTTACTCCATAATTGTAAATTGTTTAGTCCAATTGTTCCTATTAAAACGTTCGTTTCTTTTAACACAATTCCCCATCGTATTGCCTTTTTCTCAAAGTAATTTTTTGAAAAAGATTCGATCATACGTGAAGCTTGTCCAAACTCCGTAAAAGAATTCATACCGTAATAACACGTCACTTCATCCAATGAAAAGATTTCATATATTTTTTGACAATAAGATTGTTCTATTTCAACTAAACGTAAGCGTTCTGTTTCTAATATAGGAAATGCCATAGGATCACTCCTTTCTCTCTACTCATTCATTATATCAGAAAAAATATGTATAATTAGTAAAGTCCTTATTGTTCCATAAGTCAAACATTTCTAATGGCGCATTCCCTCTTTATTCTATATACACGAATTGGATACCTTCTGATTGCGACTCAAACATGACGCTATAATTTCCATAAATCAAATTTTAAATTATCAAGAACTGTAAAGAATTTGTTCCTTCATTTTTTCCTTCTAAACAACCACCCTAGCCCATACATTTATGGTAAAATATAGTTAATCCATTTTACGCTATGGAGGTGTAAAAATCTATGTATATATTCATCGGCTTATCCCTCTTACTCATATTACTTATTTTTTATTCGCAAAAAAATTCACACCAAACTCATTCATGATGACTAGCTTTAAAGGCAATAGCTTTAAGACATTTTCAATCGGTATTTTAATCGCTGCCATACTCTCACTTTCATATGGAACTTATCATGCAGTAACATATCAACCTAGTTATTTAGATATTAAATTAAAAAATCAAAACTATACTGTTTTCGGTAATGTAGGCGAATTCGGTTATTTCTCCGAAGAATTATTAAAAAAAGATACAGAAGTACAACTATATTTCGTCTCTTGGAAAACAATAAAGTTAAAAAATCCGGTAATACTTATAGAATATCCTTCAGGAAAACAAGAAACATGGAAGCCAAATATCGTATCAATACCGGTAAATAAATTACAAGAAAAACTTGATATAAAAGATATTTATCAACTATCACCGTATTCATTTAAAGAGTCTGGAGAAATAATATTAACAATAAAAGAAAACAATGTAAAAAACAATACAATTTCCATTCAAATAAAATAAATAAAAACTGTTCCTCCATTTTGCTGAAGGAACAGTTTTTATTTATTCTACAGTATTATTTATTTAATGTAGCCATTATTTCATTGGCAATATTCTTTCCATTTCCAATACACGCACCAATTCCAACACCGTAATATGAGGCACCAGCTAAATATACATTTGGATAAAGATTTGTCATTTTTTCTTGCAATGCTTGAACCGCTTGATTATGTTCTAAATGATATTTCGGCATTAAATCTTTCCAATTTGTAACTTCAACTACTTCTGGTTCACCTTTAATTCCGAGACTCTTTTCAATATCATATAAAGCGACTCGTACTAATTCTTCTTCACTGTAATCCTTGATTGTTTCATATACCGGATTGGTACTCTTATAAAACATTCTAACTAATAATTTTTGTTTACCCGAAGTATGTTTCCACTTTCGACTTGTCCATGTACAAGCATCACAATGTAAATCACTGTTTTCCGTTACAATAAACCCCGTACCATCAGCTGGTAGTTGTTCATCTAGTATGTCAAATCCTAAATAAATACTTATAAGAGATGAGTTTTTAAATGTATTAAACTGCTCATTTAACTCATTAGACTGTAATAAAGTTTGTGCAATATCATGTGGAGCTGCTAAAACAACATAATCAGCTTGTATTGTTTCATGATTTGCAAAAGAAATCTCATATCGATCTTCTTGTTTACTTACAGCCGTCGTTATAGCACCTTTTTTTACGACAGTTTCAGTCAGCACTTCTTCTAAGCGATTGATTATCGTAGATAGTCCACCTTTAAATGATACGAATTTTTTATTTCCTGCTGATTGAAATTGTTTTTTATTCTCTTCAAAACCTTTAATAATACTTCCATACTTATTTTTATAATCCAGTAAATACGGTAATGTAGATGCCATTGTAAGCTCATTCAATTTACCAGAATATACACCTGAAAGCACAGGAGCAATTTGTCTTTCCACTAACTCTTTCCCTAAAAAGCTTTCTAAAAATAAAGCAAGTGATGTATCTTTCGTAAACTCTTTATTTTTCGTTATGAAATCTTTTAAAGCTACGATTTTCCCCTTCGTTGAGACTAGCGTACTGCTAAACAACGACTGGGCGCTCATCGGTATCCCAAATATAGTATCAGAAGGAATCGGATGTAACATATTTTCAGAATATATGTAAGAAATACCTGTTTCATTATATACCATTTCATCTTCTAAATTTAAATCTTTTACAAGTGGCATAACGTGTTCATTACGAGCAACGATTGAATCCGCCCCTGACTCCATAATGAAATCCTTTTCTTCCACACTATGGATTTTACCACCTAAATACTCTTCTTTCTCAATAAGAATTAAATTTAAATCGATATTATAATCCTTTTTTAATTTTTCTAAATAAAACATAGTAGAAAGTCCCGTTATACCTCCACCGATAACAACAACTGTTTTCATATGTGCTGCGCTCCTAACCGATACAATTAATAATTCCTTTTTATTATAACCAAAAGTCCTTATATTCGACTAGCAAGTTGCGCATTCTGTAAGAAATTAGACAATATATTTTAATATATTTTCAAATTACCTAATAAAAAAGAACTATAACATTTACAAACCCCGTCATAGTTCTCTTTATTTTAAAAACATAAAGTAATTGATTAATTTGTCTAGTTCTTGACTCAATGCCAATACTTTTTCATGTTGAATTCCATAATCCGATACTAAATATAAAAGTTCTTCTTTTTTTATTTCAATTACTTTTTCCAATTTCGCTAGTTCCATGTCGTTTTACATCTCTCCAAAAATAAAATGTATGTATTTCAGTATAGCCTACTTACATAATTAGTAAAAGTAAAATACGCATGTAAAATCTTACATATTTGAAAAAATAATATACTACTAACAAAAAAAGAAACTAGATTAAACATCCTTTTACAGATCATTAACGTTCATTAAGAATGAATAACATAACGGAATTTTTCTAATGTGATATCTTTATAATTTGGAGCTCTCTGTATATGATTAAAATAACTATACGAGAATTTAAATACATGACCAAAATCCCAATCGAATTCACTATAGTCTTTTATCCAAAATATATTTTCAGTTGGTAAAATATTTGCACGTTTAGATTGAATTAAAGGTAATCGATCTATAGGTGAGTGTAAAGTTATTTCCGTATTCAGCTTGAGCTTTTGGCTAGCTCTTAGTACGTATACTAGTTTTAACAGCGGACGTATCCCTCGTTGAAATATATCTATATGTCCTAAATCGTACATTATATTAATTGCGTGGGAGTATGTAAGCAAATGCCCAATTAAATCATGATGTGATTCCGCTCGATAAATACTATTAAATTTCGATAACTCATTTAAAATGAACTGAGATACTTGTGTTGGATTACTCAATTCACTTTGTATCTCCTCTTCAAAACTTAATTGTTTTACTTCTTTCGTCGTATAACCAATCCACGATCTACCTGGAATTGTTTTTCGAAATGATAAAATAAGAGTAGTAATCCCTTCAATTGCTTGATTATCACCCCATTTTTGTAGCTCTTTCATAGCTAATAAACTTAATGACGCATAAATGACGTTATGCCCCACCCAATGAAGCTCATCAATCGTTTGTTCTAAAGATTTTATAATCATATTTTCCGCAATTTTAAAATCTATTTCTTTTTTATCATCAATCATCTCACCAATTTTTTTCTTGTTCAGCATCATCCTTGTTTGCGAATACATATTACGAGCTGTTTCTTCATCAATATTATTATCTTTCATAAAAAAATAACTAGCAATTGCAGCTGCTCCAAAATGTGCATGCCAAATATCATTTGTTTCTTTTTTACATTGAGAAATAATTGAAAGACCGCCTTTCAAAATACTTTTTTCCATTTTCTTTCTCCCCTATTAAAAATCACTATATTTTCATCCTAAAGATGGTGTCAGTACAAATAAAATGTGATTCGATTCATCACTTTTATTCAAAAATCGATGCTTCACATTTGGTGGAATACGTACAACATCGCCTTCTTCTAAAAAATATTCTTTCCCCTCCAATTCCACATACACTTCCCCTTTCATAATAACAGCAATCTCTTCCTTATCTTCATGGGAATAATGGCTTTCTGTTGTGTTTGCTTGTTTATTTAAATCCATCATTAACATTTCAATACGTGCTTTCATAAAATCAGGTGTTAATACATCATATACAATGTGATCATTGTTTTCCCGATATACTTTTTTTCGATCTTTTTTCTTAGAAATGAGCGAATCTGTATCGATATCGTTAATAAAAAGTGTAAACAGCGGTACATTTAATGCTTTTGCAATTAACTCCAAAACATTTAAAGAAGGATTAGCATGTCCTCTTTCAATTTGGCTAATTAGTGATGTACTAATTCCTGCATAATCAG
Source organism: Bacillus cereus group sp. MYBKT14-1 (assembly GCF_051915185.1). NCBI lineage: Bacteria > Bacillati > Bacillota > Bacilli > Caryophanales > Bacillaceae > Bacillus > Bacillus cereus group sp. MYBKT14-1. Next base: position 113,594 of record NZ_JBQAEF010000007.1, read on the forward strand.
CGAATTCACGAATTGTCATATTATTTTTCTTACGATAACTTAATACTGTTTGTCCAAGCCTATCATGTATCATAGTAAAACTTCCTTTCATCCATCATAATGCATATTTCATTGTCTTTGTGCTGACATACTAAACAAAGGCAAATAATCCTTTCCTATTATCTCCGGGACTTATATACTTACCTTTGTACATTATATCGTATTAAGTTCATTATAATAAACATTCTATCGGAGGGACAAACTTTGAAATCACCTATTCTTTCATATTGCATCTTATTTTTTGGTGTATTCGCCTTATCAACTTCAGCTATTTTTGTAAAATTGGCAGATGCTCCTGCGACAATCATTGCTTTTTACAGATTATTCTTTGCCACACTAATTCTGTTACCGTTATTACTATTTAATAAAAATAGTCGAAATGAGCTAAAAACTTTAACGAAAAAACAATGGGCACTTGGATTCGTATCTGGGCTATTTTTAGCTGCACATTATGTACTATGGTTTGAATCATTACAATATACTTCTGTAGCAAGCTCTACAGTTATCGTAACGTTACAACCTTTGTTCTCAATGATTGGTGGTTATTTTTTATTTAAGGAGAGATTTACGAAAGGAGCAGTTATTGGTTGCCTCATCGCTATTTCAGGTAGTATCATCATTGGCTGGCAAGATTTCCAAATTAGTGGAGAAGCTTTATATGGAGATATTTTAGCATTTATTGCTGCCGGTATCATTACTGCTTATTTTTTCATTAGCCAACACGTTCGTAAAGATTTGTCACTTATACCCTATTCAGTAATTAGTTATGGAAGTAGTGCTGGCTTTCTTGGCATATTTGCTTTCACGCAACAAGAATCTTTCATCCATTACTCTACACAAACTTGGTTGTGCTTTATTGGATTAGCTTTCATTGCTACAATTTTAGGACAAACCATTTTTAATTGGTTATTAAAATGGATAAGTGCTACTGTAATTTCAATGAGTATTTTAGGTGAAACAATTGGCACTTGTATACTAGCGTACTTTATATTACATGAGACCATTTCTTTACAACAAGGACTAGGAATTACCGTTATTTTTATTGGTTTAGTATTATTTTTATTGCAGCCAAGTTCTAATAAAAAAGCATGACAGTATACTGTCATGCTTTTAACTATTGTGTTGTTAAAACAAAGTTGTACACTAAACATTTCCCTAAACCCCATCATTTAATATCCTTATTAATAACAATTAAAACAAAGTTGTACATCAACATTTTTATTAACAAAGTAAATACTGTTTTCTTTTTTGAAGATAGTTGTACAATATTAATACAACTATCTAGATTTTTTCACTACTCGTTGATAAATACGTTTCATTCTAATTATAGGTATTTTTGATTATGAGCTTCCATCATTTTATATAGATATTCTTTTATATCTCCTTCTTCATTTCTTACATATTTACTTATACTAGTTGCAGTTATTAATGTAGATACAGAAACAGCCTTCCCCTTGAACTTAGTATCTAATACATACCGAATCCTTCTCTTTTGAAAATCCTGTAGAGACTCTTCTATTGTAGTAATGTATTCTTTCAATACTGGATGGCGCTCTTTTATTAGGCATCTTTTATGTATACCTAATATTTTTGTAACAGAAGCATACGTTTTTCTTATTAACTTCCCTCTAATTTTTTCATATTTAGCCCAATCATTAACTACTCTTTTTGCTTCTTCTGTAAACATCAAATCTTGATGATGGTAACTGTCTATACTCCTTTTCTTTGAATTTTTTCCCAGATCTTTAGGCGGTAAATGTTCTTTTAACCACGCTCTTTCGTAAATACTTAACCATGCATATACCGCTTTGTTTAAATTCTTTAATCCCCCTCTAGTATAATCTGGGTGTTTTTTTTGTGCTTTTATCCATATACGCTTGTATTGGGCTGCCTTCTTTTCCCGTTCCACCTTCTTCCTGTGTTTTCTTTTTTCTACTTCAAGGTTGTTTTTCTTATCCAATATATACCTTATAGTCGATGGTGAATGTCCTGTTTTCATGGCAATTTCTTTCAGTGTTACTTTATTAGATACAAGCTTACTTAATTCCTTTTCCCATACATGTCCCCTTTGGACAATTCTTTTACTAAATGTAGCAACTTCTAAAGGATTTTGTTCCCATTCCTTGAGTCTATATATATATCCGCAGGTACACTCAAAATCTCCTTGAATTTCTGGGTGCATTCCAAAAATACCGATTTCTACCTTCTCTACACATTTTTTTAAATAATGATTAGCTAGAGGGTTCATGCACACCCATGGCCCCTTTCCAAAAGGTTCATATATATACTCATCTTCAAAAAAGTTTTTTACTGAACCACACAAACATCGCATTATTAAGATGTGTCTAATTGGATGACAAAATTGGATACTACTGTGACTTAAAATATAATTTATCCATGATAATCTTTCATCTATTTGAAATGATGATTCTAACATCCTTAATAGTTTTTGTGAATAATGGTCTTGAAGCAACTCACTTAGTCTCTGATGTCTTTTTAGCACGGGATATCCAATCCCGTTAACTTTCAAAAGTGTTTCATATTTTTCAACATAAAAATCTTGTGAAAAGGATGAAAAGTTTTTATCCAATAAATACTTTACATCTTCTGCAATTCCTATTAATTCATCCACAATTTCACTTTCCAAGAATATTTCATCGCTATTTCTATCATTTAAGCTAGGATAAATAAAATTATGAGACTTAAAATTCTTAATATTAACCAGATGTTTCATTAAAGGTGCTTGATGTTTAATGCATACAAAAACTCCTGGAACTTGGTGTATCCTATTCCAATATCCTTCGCCATAATTTTGATATTGTTCCTTTACACATGCTAAACAATAATATAAATGCTCTTTCGATTTTATATTGCCTTTTTTCGAACTAAATAAATTATGATAAATTTTTGAAGAGCTTCCTTTGCTTAATTCTTCGTACCATTCTTTTGTTTTAAATGGTCTAATAAGCGGAATCAGTGAATGCCTTTCTATAAAATAACTTATGGTAAATATCTCTGAGAACACCTGTAAGTTATCAACTAAACCTTTTAACGCCCCGATGGATTCAATACCAAAGTCAAATCTACTTTTATTAAATAATTTCTCCATAGTAGGATTTTTTGATGAATCTGGACCCCACATATGATATCTAGCCACTATACTATAAAATAATTCATCCTCATACGGCACAGGAAAATAATTAAGCATTCTACATCACCTTGTTCCTTTATAATTAAAATTTTTCTAAAGAGTTTTTAATATATCCTTCGCTATTTAGTATTTCATACGCAGATTCCCTGTTTTTTTTCCCCCTATGAATGATAGATTGCAATTTATTCCCATCAACTACTACAGCTTTTTTCTTTGCGTTCCCTTTTTCCTCAATATACTGTAGGGCTTCTTTCATTAACTCACCCATTACAAGGTTAGGTGATTTACTCAATACATATTTTGCTGCCTTTTCTGCATCCTTTTCGCTAATATCTAAATTAATGAGAGAAATAATCAGTTTTTCTACCATTGTTGATTCTTTTTTCTGACGCTCTTGTGCAACTTTTTCCTTTTTATCTTGAAGTTTGGCTCTCATATCAATTATTGGAAGTTTATTAAGTATATAATCTTGAATGTCTAACGATACAATATCTTCATACTGTGCTATTTCAGTTTCACAACCAGATTTAAGGGCTTTAAGCATAGGTTGAACAAGCCTTAGATCTTCTTTACTTACTTTTTTTAATAGTTCTGGTGAAATTTTTTCTACACCCGTCTCAATTGCTCTCCCCTGAGCTAGTAAAAATAACTTTATAGCTATATCAGTAATTCCCTGACTTTCTTCATATATAACCTCTAATAACTCCTGATTGAGTTCTACATGTTGTTTTGTCCACTGATAATCCCACATACTTGTAATTAAAACTTCCCAATCTTCATTACTACCCATTTGTTGCCAGACCATATCTCCTTGCCCACTACCACGACGTGCTTGTCTAAAATCTTTTTGTAAAAGGCTCCTAGCTCTCATAGTTCCAATTAACATTACTGGAATACCAATTTCATTAATAAGAGTAACAAAGAAATTCATCATTTTTTCTGAGGCATCCCCTTTTGTTGCTAACAAATGCTGAATTTCATCTATAATTAACGCACCAACACAATGTAATCTTGAAATTTGTCCCATTCTAGTTACCATTGAACTTATAGAATTAGAAGATTTACCATAAGATTCAAGATATTTCGTTCCAATTAAATAATCTATCTTCTCAAAGAAATTTTGACATAATGATTTTAAAGAACCATCATGTGGACAATTTAATTTTAGCCATACAATTTGAAGTGTATTAAGGGGGTATCGATGGATAATAAGTTGAGGGTATAGTGAAAGTATCCGCTCTATAGCTGTTGATTTTCCGATTCCAGAGAAACCCATTAATGTAAAACTAGATGCGGTAGCTCGTATGTCTGCCGGTAAGCCTAATCTATCTCTTTTTCCTAATTGATGATGTAATTCATTTAGGACTTGTACATGCTGCTTTTGAAGAGGGTTACGATTTACATATCCATAGCGTAAAAATCTTGAAAAACGTCTTTCTAAGTCTAACGTTTGAGCAATCGGTTGAAAAAAACGGGTCAAACGTAATAAAGCATGATATCGATAATGATCTGATAAATTTCTTTCTTTTTCATGATAATCAGGTAAAAAGCTAAGTTGATCAAAAGCTTCTTCATATGACAATATACTAGGTAAAGATTCAATCAAAGGGTTACCTTGATAATCAACTAACTCCTGTTGTTGATATTGAGCTAGTAATGCATACACCCCATTATTCAACTGAAATTCTCTTATAGAATCACTCATACTTCTGTTCCCTCCTTTTATTAAATAATTCCTTAACTGAACGACGCTTAAATTCCCCTTCTTGTTGTTTATCAATATGAACAACCTCTGTTAAAATATCCTCTTCATTGATATCTAACTTAAATACTTCTTCAGCTCTTTGTATTTTTCTTTCCACTTGAGTATGATGCTTTATGCCTTTAATTTTCATTGCCTTTGTTACATTCTTTGTTTGTTTTTTATTTTTTTCTTTAACAGCTGCTTTAACAATCGATTGAATATTATCGAAAAAATTAATTTCACTTTGAAGTAAACTATGTTCTTCCTCTTTATAGCCTTTACTTTCTACAGTATTTAACTGTCTAACTTCCTCTAAGGTTTTATTTTGATATCGCTCTTGATGCTTTAACAAATAACATTTTTCAAATATCTTTCCATCCTTTGTATGAATATAAATATTATTCATATTTCGAGGGTCATAGGAAACATCTACTTTCCAGCTTTTCTTAGTTCTTGCTGTAGCAAACCATGATTTCTGTATTGCCGTGTCACAGCTATACAACATTTTTTCAAATCTGATTCCTTTTGCAGTTACCGTAGCAATCCCCCTAGGCATTAAATAAAATTTCATGATATCGGGATGAATGACTCTTAATTTCCCCGCACGATTTTTTACGCCCCATTTCCATAATTCAACTGGTGTTGGTTTTACGCTATCAACTATCATATCTTCGTCACGTATATAATTCTTTATATAGAAATTTTTATTGTAATGCAAAATAAAATTGATAATGATTTTTGTATATTGTTCTATATCTAGTTTCGCCTCTAGACGTGGGTCTTTTGCTCCTCTTTTCCCCCAATCTTTCGAAACATATCCAGGTAAAAATGGTCTTATTTTTTCTTGAGATGTATCGAACAATTTTTCAACAATACCTTTCCAATCCGGACGAAAAGATGGATTATTTTCCACCGTAATATTAAGCCCTTCTATCAAATGATTTACATTATATCCTTCCAGCTCTCCACGATCTCCTAAAATGATTTCTGGTAAATGTGCTGCTGGCCAACAATCATCCGTAATATTAATGCTATATTTTGCACAGAAATCCTTCTTATTGACAGTAGAATTTAAAAGTGCCATCATCATTCCAACCCACGAGGGTCCTTCTAATCCAACATAAAAACCGGTAATTAAATGGGTAAAGACATCTGTTACATAATAAATAGTCGGTCTCTTCAATACCCAATCAGCATTATAACGAGAAACGATATAAACATTAGCGATAGTTGCATCAATTTGATACCTAGATCCCGGCCCAAAAACCTCAAAAGAAGAAGAGCCCAAAACTGCCCTATGATCTCTTTCAAATTTCTTTCTTCCATACTTAGCAGTTGTAGCTTCTTCTACACCATATTCTTTACTAAACCAATAATAGAATTGTCCTAAAGTAGGGATGCTATCTTTATCAGCAATCCTAATATACTTGGTACTATCTTGATAATATGTATTTGATTGAAAGTTATCTCTAATCATCATTTTATAGGTATATGCTAGTGTATTTTCCTGATTTGAAAAATAATAACTTTGTACAGCCCTCTTAAACATTTCTTTTATTTCTGACGTAATATTAATTCCCGTACTGTTTGTAATTCTAGGTCTACCAGTTTTATTTGCCCCCCAATTCTTTAACTCACCCTTATTCCCGCAATTCCTATAATCAGGAAGTAAACTGTCTTTGACTTTCCCTCTTTGCCAATATCTTTTCAAATATTTATAAATAGTTTTATTAGTACAACCAAATTTTTCTGTCGTTTGCATAATGAGTTTTCCCCTTTCATTTCTTTTAAAAATGCTAGGTTCTTTACATACTAAACTTTGTATAAAACTCCATGCCTTATCTCTAATTAACTTATCTTTTTCTGTTAATTCTTCATGATTAACAATTGGAAATAATTCATGGGTACTTACTTTTACATACTGTCCATTTCTAAAACCTTCATGAAGGCTTTTCAAAGTATCTACAAATGGCATAGCTTTTTCATCACATACATCAATTAAATATGTAATAACATTACTTTCATCAATCCACAGTATCCTGTAGACCTTTGAATTATCAATCGATTTAAACGTTTCATTAACTGATAGCGTAATCAAAATTCTCATCTCCTCTCTCACTAAAAGTTAACTCGCCCATACTTAAACTTCTCATATTTAATTTTTGTTTACTCATATCTACATAAATTAACTTCCGGGCTAATAAATGCTTAAAATAATTAATTGATGAACCTTGTTCTAAATTGTACTCGCCTTCAAATTTATTGCAGAATTCTATGAGGGTCTGATCAACATTTTGAAACTTTTTTAAATAACTAAAGAAAACTTTCACAAAATTTTTATCTTCAATTCCCTCTAGATAATAGTGTTTGTGAATCCATGAAATATTGTGAGCCATCTCTAAAGGGATATCCTTTTCCGTTACAACTCCCCAATCACTCCCTTTTCTTTCCCAATACTCCCTTTCTATCTCAAATTTCTCGATTATTCTTTCATCTTCTAATTCACTACTCGGTTTTATAGTCCTAGCAATATATTTTATTTCTTTTCCTTTTCGAACCGTGAGAAAAAAATCTGTTGTTAATACAATTAACGATTCCTTTCTCGTACAAATGGGATGGTGAATCCCTTTCTCTTCAGCGATTTTATATGTCAATTCCCTGTTTAATGGAAATTGTTCGCGGATATCTATGACTTCTTCTTTCCATTCCATTATAAAAAAATAATTTCGCTCTAAATCAGACAATAACTCATGTCTTCTATTTGTTTTCCATCCTTTCAGACGAGAGCTATTCCCGATTGAAGAAACATTTTGGATTGTTAACCAAGGTTTATAGTTATTTAATTCCCCTTGTCCTCTTCCTTCTTTGATATATTTCTCTATTTTCTTTTCTGTCCAATCATTTTTACGCTTTGCCATTTTTTCATCCCCTCTAAAAAAAATTTTATCATTCCCATTATTGGACATTTTTATGCGTATAATACATATCCTCGTTCATAAAAAAACGGATATTTTATAAAAATATCCGTTTTACATTTATTATTGATATAGGTTTCGTAATACTTGTTTTAACTCTGGTTTAATTGCAATGATAGAACGAACTGCCTTTACTTGTTGTTCTGCATTTTCCACACTGGAAGCGTGACCTAATTCTAGCAATAAGCCCGTAGCAACTGTACCTGTACGATTGCGTCCACCAGAACAATGGAAAAATACTTTTTTATCTTGTTCAACAGCTTCCTTGACCGCTGCAATTGCATTTCTTACTGATTCATCTTGCCCTTCTACACCTTCTACGATTGGATAAGCATGACGTTTTGTTCCAGCCGGAAACCCTTCTGGTTCCTCTCCTCCAGCACGTAAATCAAACACTTCTGTAATCCCATGCTTTTTTACTGCCTCTTGTATTGCTTCCACTCCACCAATATATACTTTTCCTTTTACGAGTTCGTGATAGTTAGTCATGTTTGTAAGTCTCCTTCAATTATTATTTAGCAGCAATTCGATCCGCCACTGATAACAAGGCCTGCACCCTGTTGGTCTTCTACATAGTCTAATGTTAAAGTATTAACGATTTCAGCTACCTTTGGATCTATTGCGACTTGAATACCGTTTACTATTTCTGTGACATCATTTTCTTGTGCTTCGCCTAAATTAATACCATAGCTAGGACCACAGCAGCCAGCACCATCAAATGTAAACCGTAATGTTGTAATACCATTTTCTTTCATAGCAGTTTCAATAAATTCTTTTGCTTTATCTGTAATATTCATTTTCATTTCTCCCCTTCATAGTAACTAATTAAAAATGTTTTATTTCACTAAAGCTTTAAGCTTCTCATATCCTACAATATCATCCGATTGCCAAGGGATGATAACACAGTTATTTTGTGATTCCTTTTGCACTTCTTGAATCCACTGTATTTCAGACTGTGCTCTTCCTCTTAACACGAAGTCACTTGTATGTGTTGCGTAAAAACTTTGATTGATAACCCACCATTTAGGAGTAATATCCGCACGTTTTAAATCTTCTTGCAGACGGCTTGCTTCATGAACTGGTGTTGCTTCTGCAAGTGTTACAATTACAACGCTTGTTTCTTCTGGATTACGTAAACGTGGTAATAAGTTTTTCACAGACTGTGGTACTTCACCGGTAGAACGTGCAATTTCCTTATGGTACGTTTGTGCTGCATCTAGTAATAATAAGGTATGACCTGTTGGTGCTGTATCAATTACTACAATTTCATCATTAGCTCTTTCAACAATATCGGCCAAAGCACGAAAGACTGCAATCTCTTCCGTACAAGGAGAACGTAAGTCTTCTTCAAGATACGCTAAACCTTCTTCATCAACTGTATCTTTTGCTTGCTCTATGATTTCCTTACGATAGTTTTCAACTTCTACTTTTGGATCAATTCGACTTATCGTAATATTCCCTTGTTCTCCATGCATGACATAATCAATATGTGCTGCGGGATCAGTTGTAGTTAGGTGAACATGGTGTCCTTTTTCCACCAGACCTACTGCAATTGCTGAAGCTACCGTAGTCTTTCCGACACCACCTTTTCCCATTGTAAAAATCACTCGTTTTCCTGATTCTGAAAGATTAGTAATCAATGTCTGAAGTGAAGGAATAGAGACGGTACTTGCTTCTTCATTCGAAATTGAGAGATTTCCCATTGGTTGAACCAGTTTTCTCATATTTTCTATCCCAGTAACATTAAACGGTACTAATGGAATTTCATAAGTAGGAAGATTTTTTAATTCTCCTGCCATGGTTTCTAACGCATGTGATTGTCTCTTAAACAATGCATTCGAGACATCATCATTTTGCATATAGTCTTTCAAGATTCCATTTACAAGTAGAAATTGATTACAAACACCAATTTCTTTTAATTCATGAGCTGCTCGTTCCGCTTCTTGTAATGGAGAACTATCCGGTCGTGTAACAAGCATTAACATCGTTTGGTTTGGATTAGATAGTGCCTGAACCGTTTGATTATATAACTCTTTTTTATCCCCAAGTCCTGCTAATGGTCCTAAACAAGAAGCCCCATGAGTACTTTCTTCCAGGAAACCACTCCAAGCCGCAGGAAGTTGAAGAAGACGTAACGTATGACCTGTTGGTGCTGTATCAAATATAATGTGATCAAATTTTGATGTTAATTCTTTATTCGTAAGTACCGTAGAGAATTCATCAAATGCAGCCATTTCTACTGTGCAAGCACCAGATAATTGCTCTTCCATCGTTGCAATAACAGCATCAGGGAGCTTTCCACGGTATGGACCAACAACACGTTCTTTATATTCAAGTGCTGCTGTTTCAGGATCTAAGTTTGCTACTTGTAGATTTGGAACACTTGGAATTTCTTTCGGTTTATTCGTAAGTTCTATTTCAAACACATCTTGTAAATTAGAAGCTGGGTCAGTACTTATTAATAAAACTTGTTTCCCCATATCAGCTAACGTAATAGCTGTTGCACATGCAGTAGATGTTTTTCCTACTCCACCTTTACCAGTAAAGAACAAAAATGGTGTGAATGCTATTGTGTTTGGATTATATAAGTTTGTCATTGCCTTTCACTTCTTTCTTTATTTTTTCACGTTTAACTTTAAACGTACGACTGGCTTTTGACTCAACTCTTCTACTGTTATATCTGTTAATTGTGTAAGTTCTTCATTTGTCAGGTGACTTTTTTCTTTTACTACTTTTCCATCTACCAAGGTTACAGGCAATACGTCTGGTCCTTTATCTGTTAATAGTTGACTAATAACAACATTATTGGCAAATGCATCTGGTTCACTTGCCAAATTATAACGAGTCACATCAATTCCTTTATTCTTCAAGTTGTTAACAGCAACTGAAATACGAATTAACTCTGGATCAACACTTGGACCGCAAACTCCAGTAGAACAACACATTGCAGGATCAAAAATTTCAATCTTTTTCATCTCTGATTTCTCCCCTTCTTTATAAAAAAGCCGAGAAAGAATTCTCGGCCTATTTTGTTTTCAATTATTCTCCTGTTTCAGCATACTTTTTAATGCGTGCGCCAATTTCATCGCGAACTCTTTGGAATACAGACCATTCTTGACCCGCTGGATCATCAAATCCCCAGTGAACTCGTTTTACATGAGGTGGTGTTGTCGGACATACATCATTTGCGTGACCACAAAGTGTTACAACTAAATCTGCTTTGTCTAAAATGTCACGGTCAATGATATCAGATGTTTGGTCCGTAATATCAATGTCTACTTCTTTCATTGCTTTAATTGCATTCGGATTTACTCCGTGTGCCTCAATACCAGCAGAAAGTACATTCCATTTGTCACCTAAATATTTTTTACCCCAAGCTTCTGCCATTTGGCTACGACATGAGTTTCCTGTGCATAAAAAGTAAATTGTTTTCTTGTTTTCCATGATAATTCCACCTTTATTATGATTGTTTATTTTTATTGTGTTTGAAAGTATTTACGTTGGAACCAAAGTGCTACATTAACAAGTGCTATCATAACTGGCACCTCAACTAAAGGTCCGATAACCGCTGCAAAGGCTGCACCTGACTGAATTCCAAATACACCTACAGCTACCGCAATCGCTAATTCAAAGTTATTACTTCCAGCTGTAAACGCTAATGTTGTTGATACCCCGTAACTTGCACCGATTTTTTTGCCCATAAAGAAAGAGACAAAGAACATGATTACAAAGTAAATGAGTAATGGAATTGCAATGCGTACAACATCAAATGGTACGCTAACAATCACTTCTCCTTTTAGAGAGAACATCACAATGATTGTAAATAGTAATGCGATTAAAGTAATTGGACTAATCTTTGGAATGAATACTTTTTCATACCATTCTCGTCCTTTCGTTTTTACAAAGATTAAGCGTGTTAGCATTCCTGCGATGAATGGAATTCCTAAATATATAAACACTGATTTTGCAACCTCTGCCATTGTTATATCTACAACAGCACCTTCAATTCCTAACCATTCTGGAATAACTGTTACAAACACATAAGCATATACTGAGAAAAATAACATTTGGAATACAGAGTTAAATGCTACTAATCCTGCCGCATATTCTGTATCACCTTTTGCTAAGTCATTCCATACAATAACCATCGCAATACAACGAGCTAAACCTATCATGATTAAGCCCACCATATATTCTGGCTTATCTGGTAAGAATATAACAGCCAAAGCAAACATCAAAACAGGACCAATAATCCAGTTTTGCACCAGTGACAATACTAATACTTTTACATCTTTAAAAACGCGCCCCATCTCTTCGTAACGAACTTTTGCAAGCGGTGGGTACATCATTAAAATTAGGCCAATTGCAAGTGGAATAGACGTTGTTCCTACCTGTAAACTATTCATTCCATCAACGAATCCAGGCGATAGATATCCAACTCCAATTCCTACTGCCATCGCAAGAAAAATCCATAGGGTTAGATATCGATCTAGGAAAGACAGACGTTTTTTCCCCGTGTTGCTCATCCCTCTCACTTCCCTTTCTAACTATTTATTAACAACCACACCGGAGTGTAGGATTGCTCTTCACAATTTGTTTAATTTTCTCTGTTTGGTCTGGTACATGCGCTAAAATATCTTCTAAAAGCGTGTATAAATCACTTGCTTGATTTAAAGAATAATAAATCCACTGACCTCTACGCTCTTCCTGCACTAAACCTAAATCTTTTAACTTTCGAAGATGCTGACTGATAGAAGGTTGGCTCATATCAAATACTTCGAGAAGTTCACAAACACAGCATTCACGTTGTTTGAGAATTGATACAATTGTTAGCCTTGTTTTATCTCCTAGTAGCTTTAATAACTGTGACGCTCTTGTTAATTCTATAACCGTTTTTTCCATATCCACATCTCCTATTCATAATCACATAAGTATATACTTATATATTGAGCGAAAATTAAACTTAATATTCATTAAATGGATTCATTTTTAATTTTCTTCCCTTCTCGAAATAAGTATATAATTAACCGCTTATATAATCAACTGAAAACAATTTATATTTATAGTATCTTTACACTGTACCTTAATACCCAATTCTTATAAAGCATTCTACTTTTTCCACCCAGAAGATATACAATAAGTCCTATTAAAAACTTTTTGGTCAATTGTAGTTAACCGTGTCGAGCCGAATCCTATATAATTCCTCAATTTACATTTTAATTTTATCGAAAATTATCGTTTTTGTTACAAAAAACATATTTTCTTTCGTTTTTATGTAAAACAAAAAACCACTAAATAAAGTGGTAGTTTAAAATACAATTATATATTTTAAAACAGTGATATTAGTGTGCCTCCAACAGCACCAACCACTACAATAATCCAAGGTGGTAACTTCCAATACACTAACATACTAAATAATACGGCGGCAAAAGCGAAATCAACAGGTTGTAAGATTGCACTTGTCCAAATTGGATGATAGAAAGCTGAGATTAAAATGCCGACTACTGCCGCATTTACTCCCATTAAAGCACCTTTGATCTTAGGATTTCGTCTTAGTTGATCCCAAAACGGTAATGTACCTAAAATAAGAAGAAATGCTGGTAAGAAAATAGCTATAGTTGCCAATAATCCACCTTGCCATCCACAAATAACAGCACCAATATACGCTGCAAATGTAAACAATGGGCCAGGTACAGCTTGAGTAGCACCGTAACCAGCTAAAAATGACGCTTCATCCATCCAGCCCGTAGGTACAAATTCACGTTCCAGTAACGGTAACACAACATGACCTCCACCAAAAACTAAAGAACCTGCGCGATAAAAACTATCAAACATTGCAATCCAATTTAACGATGTAACCTCTCTTAGAATTGGAAGGAAAATAAGTAATCCAAAAAATAACGATAAACAAATTACTCCTAACTTTCTGGAGATTGGGAAACTTAGTTTCGCTTCATCGTTATCCGCATGATTTTTATAGATAAGATAACCCACTAGCCCCGATAATACAATTACACCAACTTGTGTGAAAGCTGTTTGCCATAATAACGTTCCAACTAAAGCAAATAATGCAATTGATTTACGTTGTAAATCCGGTGTCAACTTTTGAGCCATTCCTAAAATCGCATGCGCTACTACTACCACCGCTACGATTTTTAGTCCATGAATCCAACTAACATCTCCAATGTTTAAACCTTGTAAAACTAATGCAAATATGATTAATGCAATAACAGAAGGAAGGGTGAAACCTATAAAAGCAAGAATTCCTCCTAATACACCTGCACGCATTACACCAATACCAATACCAACTTGACTACTAGCAGGGCCAGGTAAAAACTGACATAACGCAACTAAATCAGCATAACTTTTTTCATCCATCCATTTTCTTTTGCGAACATACTCTTCGTGAAAGTAACCGAGATGTGCTATTGGCCCCCCGAAAGATGTAAGTCCAAGTCGGGTAGAAACAAGCAGTACTTCTAATAAAATCTTAAATCTGCTTTGCTGTGTTGTATGATTCATTCTACACGTCCTTTCTTATTAGTCTTTAATTTCTTTAAAAAGTTCGTATGCTTTCTTTCGTGCTTCCACTAGAATATCTCTCCCTTTTTCAGTAGCTGTATAATACTTTCTGATTTTCCCGGCTACATTACGATCCTCTTTATTCAAAAGACCATCACTTTCCATCGCATGAAGAATAGGGTATAAAGTTCCAGGACTTATAGTATAGCCATGTTCCCTCAGTTCTTCTAATATCCATGCACCAAAAATGGGATGTTCCTTAGCATGATGTAAAATGTGGATTTGGATAAACCCTAAAAATAACTTTCTTAATAATTTATCCTCCAAGTTTTCCCCCTCCTATAGCATCAAAATCGTAAAGCAATATCGAACTTCGTTATTAATTTATCATTGGCATATAACTTTTTCAATTGGTTATAAAATAATTTACAAAGCCTTTACAAAGTAATGATTCCGTATTATTTGAACATTCATCCGTAATACGTTCAAAGATAACCAAAAAGTCACTTTCCTCAGCGTACAGGAAAGTGACTTTTTCATGATTAAAATTTCTTATTCAATTTTCTAAATATCTATATAAAGTTGATTTGCTGATTCCAGTTTCTTCTCGTATTTCAGCTAAACTATAGTTACCACTTTGATACATAACAATCGCACGTTTCACATTTTCATCAGGCTTTCTAGGACGCCCTGTTGTAACTCCCTTTTGTTTCGCTTCATACAATCCTTTCTTCGTTTTTTCACTAATTACATCACTTTGAAAATCTACAAGATGTTTTACAATATCTCCAAAATGATACCCATTTGCATTACTGGTATCAATATCTTCTTGAACAAAGTAAATGTAAGCACCTTTATTATCAATGACTTGTAATAACTCAACAAGATGACGTGTTGAATCAGCTAATGTGAAAAGTTTTGTAACAACAATTTTATCATCTTGTTTTAGGTTATCTATCATATTTTTAAGTTGTACTCTTTTTTTTGCCGATGAATGTTCCTCTGAGATAATCATCGTACAATTATATTTCTCTAAGCTTTTAAGTTGTTCTTCACATTTCAAGTCATCTTGATATGGTCTCATATATCCGATTAACATACATGCTCTCCTAACAATTTAGATGTTTCTTTTATCATACCATAACTTGGAGTTGTAATATTAGTATCAAAAAGGTTCCTTTTTGGGACGATAAGTGTTAGACTGTTTTTATTAAATCGTGAACGCGGCTTTTATGAGACTTAAAAGCCACAAAATAAATGATATGAGGTGTATAAAACAGTGGTAGAAAAATTAAAAGCAGAATGGTTCTCAAATGTTAGAGCTGATATCCTTGCGGGGATTGTAGTTGCACTAGCATTAATTCCAGAGGCAATCGCATTTTCCATTATTGCAGGTGTAGATCCGATGGTGGGATTATATGCATCCTTTTGTATTGCAGTTATTATTGCCTTTGTAGGTGGTCGTCCTGGAATGATTTCAGCAGCAACCGGTGCAATGGCATTACTTATGGTTCCTTTAGTAAAAGAGCACGGGCTAAATTATTTATTAGCAGCAACAATTTTAACTGGTGTTATACAAATTATTTTTGGTGTATGTAAAGTAGCACGATTAATGAAATTTATCCCACGTGCTGTCATGATTGGTTTTGTTAATGCTTTAGCAATTTTAATTTTTATGGCTCAAGTACCACATTTTATTGGCATTTCCAATCTGACATATGTATTTGTGGCAATTACATTAGCAATTGTCTATATCGTACCGCGATTTATTAAATCCATTCCAGCTCCATTGATAGCGATTGTATTATTAACAGCTGTTGCGATTTATATGCATTTAGACTTACGAACTGTCGGTGACTTGGGAGCAATTACAAGAACATTACCATCGTTCTTTATTCCAGACGTACCATTTACGTTTGAAACACTACAAATTATTTTCCCCCATTCAATTGCGTTAGCAATTGTAGGATTATTAGAATCTTTACTAACAGCATCTATCGTAGATGATATGACTGGAACCGATAGCAATAAAAATCAAGAATCAAGAGGACAAGGAATTGCCAATGTTATCAATGGTTTCTTTGGTGGTATGGCAGGTTGTGCAATGATTGGGCAATCTGTAATCAACGTAAAATCGGGTGGACGTGGTAGATTGTCTACGCTAATTGCAGGATTATTTTTAATGTTTCTCATCATCGTATTAGGAGATTTAGTTGTACAAATCCCAATGCCTGTTCTAGTAGGTATTATGATTATGGTTTCTATTGGTACATTTGATTGGTCTTCATTCTCATATTTAGTAAAAGCTCCAAGAAGTGATGCAACAGTTATGTTAGTAACAGTTATCATCGTCGTTGCAACACATGATTTATCAAAAGGTGTAATTGCTGGTGTGTTATTAAGTGCTATATTCTTTGTTGCTAAAATCTCAAAGATAAAAGTTACAAAACAACAAGATGGTTCAAATATGAGATTTGATGTGGATGGTCAATTGTTCTTTGCATCTGTAGAAGGATTCGTAGAATCATTTGATTTCAATGTTAAAAATAGAAGCATTGTCATTGACTTCGCAAACACGCATGTTTGGGATGATTCGGCAGTTGGAGCTATCGACAAAGTTGTTATTAAGTACCAAGAAAATCAAAATATTGTTACCATTACAAACTTAAACTCTTCTAGTAAGAAACTCGTAGAAAAATTAGCTGTATATAATAACCCAAATAGAAAAGCTTCTTCACATTAATTCATGATTAGGAGTGGAAAATATGTATAAAAAAATCCTATTAGCTGTAGATGGTTCTGAACATTCCTTACGTGCTACACAAGAAGCGATAAAAATTGCATCCTTAGCTAATGAATGTACAGTTGAAATTGTATTAGTAGTTGATTATGCAAAAGCAAAGAATGAAGTTATTCATGCACAAGGGAAAGAAGAATTAGAGTTATCCCGTCGTAAGAGACTTTTACCTATTGAGGAAAAATTAAAAGCAAATCGTATTTCTTATGAAGTTAAAATATTACATGGTGAACCAGGACCAACCATTGTAGAGCATGCGAATAAGGGTCATTTTGAATTAGTGGTACTTGGTAGTCGTGGACTCAATGCGTTGCAAGAAATGGTACTAGGAAGTGTGAGCCATAAAGTAGCTAAAAGGGTTCAATGTCCTGTACTGATTGTAAAATAATATATTTTTTGTATGATTCCTGATTTTGAAAATTCTTATTCAAAATCAGGAATTTTTATCATAAAGGAAACTTGAAATATTTTAATATGTAAGGAGTTGGCACATGAAAACACTACAAAGTGGAAAAACAAAGATTTTTGCTTTAGGTGGCCTTGGAGAGATTGGAAAGAACATGTATGTGATTGAGTATGAGGATGAAATTATCATTGTAGATGCTGGATTTAAATTTCCTGAATCTGAACTATTAGGTATCGATTATGTTATCCCCGATTATACGTATCTAGAAAGAAATAAAGATAAAATAAAAGGATTATTCATTACACACGGACATGAAGATCATATCGGCGGGGTTCCCTTTTTATTTAAACGCATACAAGTACCGATATATGCTGGGAAACTAGCTGCAGCATTAATTAAAAGTAAATTTAAAGAACATAATATCCACCATGTTCAAATAATAAATATATTGGATGAAACAGAAGTTGAATTTCAACACACGAAAGTACGATTTTACCGAACAACACATAGTATTCCTGACGCATTTGGTATAGTAGTCACTACTCCAAATGGAAATGTAGTACATACTGGTGATTTCAAATTCGATTTTACACCCGTTGGCACAGAGGCGAACCTACACAAAATTGCTGAAATCGGAAAAGAAGGTGTATTGTGTTTACTATCCGACAGTACAAATAGTGAAGTTCCTGGCTTTTCAATGTCAGAAAAAAAGGTTGGGCAGTCTGTAAAGGAAATCTTTTCAGGGGCACAAGGACGTATCTTATTTGCCACTTTTGCATCTAACGTTCACAGATTGCAACAGGTTGTAGAGGCTTCTATTTTGTATAATCGTAAAGTTGTAGTTGTCGGAAGAAGTATGGAAAAAACAATTCAAATCGGAAGAGACTTAGGATACATCCAAGCTCCAGAGGACATATTCGTTGGCGTGCATGAAATCAATCATATTCCAAGTCATCAAGTAACTATTATATGTACGGGAAGTCAAGGGGAACCAATGGCAGCTTTATCAAGAATTGCGTATAATAATCACCGACAAATTCAAATTATTCCTGGGGATACAGCTGTTCTTTCTTCCTCTCCGATTCCAGGGAATGTGTTAAGCGTTAACAGAACGATTAATCAACTATATCGAGTAGGTGCAAATGTAATTCATCATAAAATAAGTGATATTCATACATCTGGCCATGGAGCACAAGAAGAACAAAAATTGATGCTCTCCCTTTTAAAACCGAACTATTTCATGCCTATTCACGGAGAATATCGTATGTTAAAAAAGCATGTAGAATTAGCTGTAGAATGTGGTGTTCCTATAGAAAACTGTTTTATTATGGATAATGGTCAAATATTAGAAATCTCTAAAGGAGAAGCAAGTATTAGTAGTAAAACCATACCTTCTCAGGCTGTGTATGTTGACGGGAGTGGTATAGGTGATATTGGCAACATTGTTTTACGTGACCGTAGAATTCTATCTGAAGAAGGAATCATTATTATAAGTCTGAATTTAGATTGTAAACAAAAGCGATTAATATCTCAGCCAGCAATTGTTACAAGAGGCTTTGTATATATGCGTGGATCAGAAGTATTAATGAAAGAAATAGAAAATGTTGTTTTTGAGTGTATAACTTCTTTATTAAATGAAGGAATTGTGAGCTGGGCTCAAATAAAACAGACCCTTGTAGATGTGTTAGAGCCATTTCTATTTTCAAAAATCGGACGTCGTCCTATGATTCTTCCAATCATTATGGAAGTGTAAAGGACTGAGCAAGATACTTGGTAACTAACATTTCACCAAATGGATAGTATCATCAAAATGCGAATTTAAAAAACGATTTCCTATAATGAGTAAGAAATAAGATGCAATCACTAAATTTGATAACCATACAATTAATGTTGTATGTCTCTTAAATAATTGTGAGTTAATCTTTTACGCCTAATCAAATAGTGTGTTATTACATAAACTTGAAATTTCCATACATACTATACATAACTCACGAAATATTGATACTCCTTAGATTCGTGGATGTAATTTTCTCATTGCAGTTAGCTTTTGCTAGCTGCTTTTTGTTTTCACCATTTCAGCAGGTTTTGAAAATTGCACCTTTTTTTATAACATGAGTTGGCCACTTACACCCTTTTTACAAAGTGCACTAATGAAAGTGCTTTTTTACATGGGAATATTTTATAAAATAAAAATTTTATTAGGTTGTTCTCGAATAACATTTTAAATTCGATTCATACTATAATCGTAACTTAAAGTTACATATCATTTACTTGTAGGGCCTAATTTTCTTTTGTACAACAGGCAGTTAACCAATTAAGCTAGCTGCTTTGTTGTGCAAAATGTAGTTTTTTCACAAAAGATACACACTTAAGTAAAAAATTTATATGATATGTTGTATCCTTTCTTTTTAGAATGGATAGTCTTTACAGGCGAGCACTTTCCGAAGTGCTCGTGTTTTATGTTTTAACTATTACAAAATGAACTTTTTATTAAGAACATAAATTTTTCAACATTAAACATATAGAAGCAATAAGTAATATCTTGTATTATAATAAGTAGCCTCAACGTAAACTTTGTTACTAGCCTTTTTGTTTCTAGCCTTTTTGAAAAGGACGTACCCTCACAAAATTACCTTTTCAAAAAGGTTTCTTCCATTCGTTGCGATAAGCAAGAATTTGAAGTTATCTCCATCTCTTCCCCCGCTTAACACTGTACGTACGACTTTCATCGCATACAGCGTTCCATCTTGCAAATATGGATATACAGATTTCCACTCTCCTTTCCAATCGGAGAGTGATCGATCCTTCACTTGGTTGTCTTCAAAATACCCTTCATAAATTTTTTCTGTTTCTTCATCATGAGCATGACTATGACTATGACTATGACTGTGACTGTGATTGTGCTCATTTTCATATGTATGACTTTCAGATGTTTGCTCTTGCTTTTTAGATGAACCTGAAGTCTGACAACCTACTAATACCAACATTGAACTAATAGTTAATATACCTACCTTCTTTGTAAATGCAATTTTCATTATGAAACCTCCAATTTAAATCGTAATGATTACGATTTAAATTATACATATATCTTGTGTAAACATCAACAGAAAAATAATCCAATACTTATAAATGGATTATTCTATCTGTAATTCTTTGAATGCTACTATTATAACTAAAAACACCTCTTACTATCGTATTTTAATAAATACGATAGTAAGAGGTGTTTTTTTACTTGTTCTATTCCATTAAATCACTATATATATACCGCTCTACTCCAATTAGACTGTTTGGTAACAGTATGTGAATGATAACCCCTATATTATTAATTATTTCTCGAATTTCTTCCGTTGGATATGGCTCATTTTCATCAACGCAATTGCAACCGCATAAAAAACCTACAGATAAAATAGTAGACATAAAAGCAAGTAAATATTTTCTTTTCTTCAAGTAATTAACTAAATGCCTGTAGTTTACCGCAAAACATATCTCGAGGAAAAGTAGCATTAATAAAAAATATGCAAATTATATACTATGATTTATCAAAGGTGTTGTAAGCAGTGTCTCTAGTTCACAAAAATTATTTTTCTATATACACTTATAATCCAGGTAACAAAAGAATTAAATACATATGTAGTATTATTAATAGCCATACTGGTTAAGATTCCTATAAAAGCACTTCCTATTATATCAAATGGATAATGATGTCCTAGCCAAATACGTGAGAAACCTGTCAAAATTGCTAAAAACCACATAATTGAGCCAAATAACCGTTCGCGAAGTAAGACAGAGGTCGATAAGGCAAATGCTAAGGCTGTATGTTTACTAGGAAATGAAGAATTATTCTTTGATGGGATAAGTAAACGCACACGATGTATAACAAACGGACGAGGCTTAAAATAAATCAGCTGAATGAAACGGTTTATACATAATGAGAACCCAACTGATACCCCAGCAAATAAAATAATTTTTTTGTAGGAATTTCCTCTAAACCACATTAAGGCTAATATAAAAACGTACAAGAATCGAGCCTTTTGTGAAATAAATATCATAAACGTATCCATAGTTGAATTACGACCCGCTAGACGATTGATAGCCCTAAACATTTTGTAATTCATGCAGATGTTCTCCTTTATTTTTGAAATGTTATATACATATTATTCCCTCCCGAAAGAGAAATATGTAGTATGCAAATCCTTTCTTATTATTCTTCTCATTAAAAAAGCTGTCCGTAAGTATAAACTAAGGTGAACAATTCTAAGTACTCTGTATATGAATTGTGTTTTTTCAAATACTTTAAGTAAAAAACTTTCAATAGGAGTGAAAAAAGTGATAAGAAACAAACTTGCAGTGATTCACTTATTTTTATTATTGATTGTTATGGCTGTTTGTATATGGTCTGTTATTAATCCTGCAAAATACTCAACATGGGCAGCAGAAGCTATTCCTGCTATTTTCGGTCTATCCATTATAATTACAACGTACAATAAGTTTCGTCTCACTACTCTCTCATATATAATTATTACAACGTTGTCCATTATAATGTTTGTCGGAGGCCATTACACATACTCAGAGGTTCCTCTATTTAATTGGATACAAGATTCTTTTGAGTTAAAGCGAAATCACTACGATCGATTTGGACATTTGATAAAAGGCTTGTTTATCATTGTGATAAGAGAAATCTTATTACGGAAAACCCAACTTACCCAAGGCCCTTGGTTAGTTACAATTAGTGTAAGTATTTCACTTGCTATTGCTGCATTATACGAAATCATCGAATGGTTAGCTTTTAAAATAGCAAAGGGAGGAAAAGCAGCAAAAGATTTTTTAGGTATGCAAGGCGATATATGGGATGCACAATGGGATATGTCACTTGCCTTAGTAGGCTCAATTCTTGCGTTACTCACCCTGTCGACATTACATAACCGACTATTGAAAAAGAATTGATAAATTTCTAATCTAAATAATACATAACTTTTCAGTTCCTTTTTGATTTTTTTATAAAACTATTTTTCGTATTTCAGAAAAAACACTTGGGTAATTTTAAAAAGTTCCGGTTTGAAAGTCAAGAATTATTAGTATAAGTTGGCATCATAAATCTCTATAAAATATCGCATCATAAATTATGTGAAATTGAAACGCGTGTTTCTTTTTACGATTTTTTCAGGGGGGACAAAAATGAATATCCTTAACTTTTTGATGTCATTATTTAATTCAAATAAAATAACTCAACAAATGTTTGAGTTATTCGGAAATAAAAAGAAGAACAATAAAGGATGGATTTGGGCTTCTTTATTAGGGCTAGGAACAGTTT
Organism: Bacillus cereus group sp. MYBKT14-1; assembly: GCF_051915185.1. Lineage (NCBI taxonomy): Bacteria > Bacillati > Bacillota > Bacilli > Caryophanales > Bacillaceae > Bacillus > Bacillus cereus group sp. MYBKT14-1. Next base: position 136,539 of record NZ_JBQAEF010000007.1, read on the forward strand.
TAGGTGTATTAGCAACACGTAATTCAAGTATGATAAGACCTATAAAACATACGTTTCAAGGTTTTCAAAAGAAAACAAGAACATTTATTCCGTCCAAAGTAAACTTGGCAAGTATGGAGTTTGCGGATGAAATTACGCCTAACACACAAAAGAAACAAAATAATCCAAACTAATAACTGTTACTAATAAAAGACAACAACTTCATAAAAAAGCAGATAGCCGGTTCCTTGTTTTACAGGAAATCGGCTAATCTGGTTTAATACGTACAATTTTCTTTTTTGGATATGATGATCCGAATTAACATTTTAACATTTACACTTGTTAATTTTTTATTTATCTTCCTTTAACTCATACCTTCATTGCCTTTAGGTACATGGATTGCTTTATTCATCTTCAATTTTCGAAAATCCTCTGTTTCCACGTTTTCATTTCTAATTGATCTACTGTTAATCATAATTTTTCAAGTTAGAAACAAAACTCATCCCGTTATCCTTTTTGAAAATATTAATTTTAATTCCCTTTTAGATTTGAGATAATACTTTATGATTTAAGAACTTCTTTAGACACCTTAGAATGCGTACAAACAAACTGCTCAATCATTTGATTTAACTCTGTAGCCGCTTTTGTTGGTATTTGATGTTTTGCACCAGTAATAAATCTTAATTCATTACATGGCAATTCTTCATGTAGTAAATTTGCATGACTATAAAAAGTTTTGTCATTTTGTCCATAAACCAATAACATAGGTAGATGAATGTCTTTAAGGCGATTGGTACAATTATAGTGCAAACTATAGCGATAATATTGTTCGATATTTTTGGCATTACCTTTCCGAGCTTCTCGAAACATTGTTTTAAATAATTTTTTTGTATTAGAATTCCCCCACGAAATGGCAAATGCTAAAAATGAAATTGCTCTTGCTTTCGCCAATTGGACACCAAGAGAAATCTTATTTTTTAAATAACCTTGACGCACTTCTGACATTCCGCCTATTAGAATTCCTCCTAAACTATTTTCGGGATAAGTTAATAAAAATTCCAAGGCAACTGTACTTCCTGTTGAATACCCGCATACAAAAGACTTTTTTATTTCCAAGTGGTCCAGTAAACTTTTCATATCTTTAGCAATTAGTGAATACGTAATTGGCTGACTCGAACTCTGGCTGTTGCCATGTCCTCTAACATCAAAAGCGATTACTTTAAAATTTCTCGATAGTTCTTCGATCTGATACTCAAAATTTTCGCTGGTAAGCGTAGGAGGGTGAATAAAAATGATAGGAGTCCCTTCTCCTTTTACTATATAGTAAAGGCTACATCCCTCTACCTCTAACTTTGGCATGTATTGAATCACCTCGACAATTTACAATCTCTTAATTAAAGCTACTGATTTCATAAGTATTTCACACTTAATAATTTGTATAAAAAGAAAGAAATATACTCACTTCCTATTTTGTGAAGGATTCAATATTCATTTCTCTCTTCGTAAAACATAAAATGTTCAAAAAGGTCATTTTTATTTCCAAAACATTTTATATAGATATACAATTGCTTCACTAGTCACTTTTAGAATAAAGCTTTTAATACTTTTAATGCTTTTTATCCCTGCATAGCTCTCCTCAACTCGCTCATACTATAACTGTAACTTAAAGTCACAAATTATTACCCGGTACGCCTGGAATTCCGTTTTATTACACGTAGTTAGTCTGTTTTGTTGTATAAAAGGAAGCTCATTAAACCCTCTACCCCTCTAAAAAGTATCGGGGAATCGGATATTATGGTATCAAGTAAGTAATAGTAAAAAGGTGAATGATATGAAAAGATTTCTAACTTTGTATGTCTTAACTTTAATTTTAACGGGGTGTTCAGAAAAACCACCCACTCTTAAAAAGAATGAATTACAAGTTAAACATAAAGATAACAAATTGACTCAAAATACAACACATTCATTTCCAAAAAGTAAACCTTTACAGCCATCTCCCACTTTAGCCACTAAAAAAATTATTCTAGATGTGCCGCTTATTTCGCAAAAGCCGGAATTAAAATATGGATGCGAAGTTACAAGTTTAGCGATGGTATTACAGCATGCAGGTATTAAAGTTAATAAAATGGATTTAGCTAACGAGATAAAAAAAGACCCTACTCCACTGTCTACAAATAAAAGTGGAGACATCATTCAATGGGGAGATCCTAAAGAAGGTTTTGTCGGAGATATAACTGGGAAAAATAAGGGATACGCTGTCCACGTTCAACCGTTGCAAGAATTAATGGAACGTTATCTACCAAATCGCATAGTAAACTTAACAGGAAAAACTTTTAATACTGTGTTAGCTCAAATTAAGCTCGGTAAACCTGTGGTAGTATGGACTACAGGAGATTATCGCCTTCCAGATAGATGGGAGTCTTGGAAACATGATGACAAAAAAATTAAAGCTCCTTTGGATTTACACGCTGTTGTTATTGTAGGTTTAGAGGACAAATACATTTATATCAATGACCCATTAACTGTGAAAAAAGCACACAAAGTAAGCCAAGATATTTTCATTCAATCGTGGGAAGCATTAGGGAAACAAGCATTATCCTATCGCTAATGCAATTTCATTAAATATTTAATACTTCCTTTAGGTGCACCCTGTCTATACAAAAAAATAAAAAATACTCATTAAATCCGCTTTCGTTTCGCATACTATTTCTAATGTCATTTATACTACGTTTGTAAATCAAGGTTACAAATCATTGCTGTAAGTGTGGGCTTGTACGATGTAATAAAGCAGTTAGTTCCATTTACTAATTGCTTTATTGCACAAAATTAAGATTATTAATTTTTAGCTACAGATCACTATTTTCAAGTATATATGCTCTGTTATAACAGTAGCACAAACGCAATTACAAGTTTTCTAAAGAGGTGTAATTATGATTGATTTTTTAAAAGAAATATCACTAGTACTATTAAGAATAATCACCATCTTACCTTTATTACTATTTGTCACTCTATTTATGGGGAAACGAGCAATTGGTGAATTACCTATATTCGACTTTCTCATTATTATTACATTAGGTGCTGTTGTTGGCGCTGATATAGCTGATCCTAGTATTAAGCATTTTCCAACGGTAATAACTATCATTGCAATGGGTATTCTCCAAAAAAGTGTTGCTAGTTGGAAAATATCAAATCGAAAACTGGATAAATTGCTTACTTTCGAACCAACAATTGTTATTCAAGATGGAAAAATTCTCGATAAGAATCTAAAAAAGATACGTTATTCTATTGATAATGTTCTACAAATGTTAAGAGAAAAAAACGTATTTGATATAAATGATGTTGAAACAGCAATTATTGAAGCAAATGGTGCATTAAGCGTATTAAAAAAGCCCTCAAAAAATACAATTACACTTGAAGATATTAAAATACAAAACAAAATGTCTGCTATTTCTTTCCCTGTTATCTTAGAAGGAAAAGTTTGTTTAAATATTTTAGAAAAATTACATATAAACGAGGATTGGCTAAACCAACAATTATCAGTTCAAGGAGTTAATAATATAAATGATATCTTTTTTGCTACAGTAAATTACAACCTTGAATTGTATATTTCTTTGCGAAATGAAAAGAATATAACAATTCCACCAATAGTACACTAATCCATTTATATACCAGCTAAAATGTACGCTAATTTTTCAAGAATACATAAAAACTAATCACTAAGTTCTGTAATTTAACGGTCCGTTAACATAATTTGCTGAACATTGTTTATAGCTGAAAGTTCTGTAATTTAACGGTCCGTTAACATAATTTGCTGAACATTGTTTATAGCTGAAAATAAATTAAAATTCCTTGCCCTTGACAAACCATTCTGTATATTACATCTCTAACTGAAAACATTGATTTTTAGCATTCCATACCTAATTACCTCGTAATAAATTACATAATCTTTTTAACTTATCAGAATTTCCTGTCTCCCTCTCCCACAAATTGTTAAATACAGGTTGCAATTCATTAATTCTCTAATCATAAGGATTTTATTAAAAGTTTAATTTCACTCTTATGAATAGAGCAATATATACAAAGAACCATTACTAAAATATTACAATTAGATACATGTTAATAGTATCAATGCAGTATGTTATTTTCCAACTATATTCACACTTAACTGAATAAAATTGACTATTACGATAATACTATAGCAGACCCCACGTCCATGATTAGAGCAGCTAGCAAAAGCTAACTGCTCTTTTTATTTTTTCACTTTAAATCATGATGTTCTTGATGAGAGTGAGCATTAATTTCTTGGAATATATTTGAATTATTATTTTTTTCTTGTAAATCTTTTAGATTATTTGACATCATATTTTGATTTAAAAATTGTGGTTGAATTAGCTTTTTTAGGTCTCCAACTGTTAATGGTTTTGCATCCTCTTTTAACTCATACCCTAATTGACCATTGGGTTCTAGCGTTGCAGTTTTTACATCTTCAATTTTTGAAATTCCCTGATTACGTAATCTCATTTCTAATTGATCCACTGTTAAACGCATTTTCTTTAGAGCAACAACATTTAAAATGCCATTTTCAATCACTGTTTTAGATTTACCAGTAATAAACTTCTCAAATGCATTTGATTTTAATTGTAGATATTCTAAAATAACCACTGAAATGACAAATATAAGTGCACTTACAATAGCCTTTAATACACTTTTTTCTACAATAGGTTGTACAATAATTGTACCAATAGAAATCATTACTACAGTTTGTGCTAACGTCATTTGCGAAATAGATTTTCTACCTGCTATTCGTAATAAAAGAATGCCGCTCAAAATTAAAATAAATGCTTCCAAAATAAAATTCATATAATCCTCCTTTAACAAAAAATCTTAATTTTACATTACCCTTTTGTACTCGAATTAATACTTTACTGAATATTTGAGACAGATGTACTGTTGTTATACTCCTGTATAACATTTTTAATCATTTTTATAAGCGAAACATTTCTTTCGTACAACAAGCAGTTAGTTTTATTAACTGGCTGTTTTGTTGTGTAAAACAGTATTTTTGTTCAAAATGATGACCTTATATATCTGAATATATTTACCATATTATTACCAAATAAATTCATGATATGTTTAATTAGTCGAGTACGTCATTACTTGACAACTTACCCTTAGAAGTCCCGCGGACAATCCGGGGTTCTTTTATCAATATATAATTCTCTAAATAATCAGTTGGGTGTTAAAATACCATAGATTTTCCTTAGGGAGTTCTCATGTAGTTAAACAAGAGTTTAAAATCCCTTGAACCTTAGCTCTTTGAAGCGCCCTTCAAGGGACTAAACCAATTAAAACAACGATTTTCCCCACTTTTTTGATACATTTTTGAAATATTTTTGTGTTATCTTTAGTAAATCCTTTAACTACAGAAAGATTTATTATGTAAAAAGTCCTAGTCCCCTCTAGGGCTTTTTATATTCAAATAGAGATTTTGTTAATTTCCATTAACGTTTTTAATTTCTTTGAATACATTAATATCAAAAGAAATTCTAAAAGGTGCTTTGGTCCAGTTACCTTGAATTTCTTGCACACCTAAAGAGTAGAATCCGTTTATAAAAAACGAGTTCTTTTATTTTTTCACTCACTATAAATTATATATACATAATATAAAAATGTTCATTATTATATCTTTGTGAAGCATCACGTGTTTCAATACAATATCTTTTTTGATGACCTCTTATCTTTGGTGCACAACAACAATTCTTTCTTTTTTGGGCCACTTAAAATAGCCACAATCTAATTATAAATAGATTATGGCTATTTTTGTTTAATTTGCAGCTTTTAATCCGTTAGCATGATGTGCATGAGGTACTCCCATATATATTGTTTTTACTCACTAAAATATACAAAGATGACAGAACATCCTTTTTATTCCTTTAAAAGGTAGGTTATCTTGTTTAAAATAGCTTCAATTTTTTGTGCATTTTTTCTATACATTTCACTTGCATTTTTAGATTTCGTTTCTAAAGAAAATAATTCAAGATCAGCATGGCATTTTTTTAAAGATGCTAATAATAAAGGTTTGTTTTGAGGAGAAGGCATTTGGAGTTGGTCATTGTAAATGTCGATAGTGAGTTGTCCATATGAGTCAATTTGACCGAGAAAGACATTCTCAATGACAACACCGAGTTTTTCAAGCTCAGAATGTAACCAAGCGCGGTTATGCCCGCTTGCTGAAAGAGGCTCATCTAGTACATTTCCATCCATAATAACAGTTTGCGGTTCTTTTTCATTTGGTACTTTTAAGCCGAGGTCTTTTGCAGTAAGGGGCTGAGAAGCTTTCTTTAATAATACATTTAATTCTCCGCTCGGTTCTAAGACGGCAAACTCTACTTCGGATATACTAAAGGCCCCGTTTCCTCGGAGAAGTTCAAGTAATTCATCACTTGTATACTTTTCTTTCTTTAAATTATCCTCAAGTATTTTGCCATCCTTTATTAAAACTGTAGACTTACCTTCAAAGAAATCTCTTGCAGCTTTGTTTTTTAAAGAAATAATCCCCACAAAAAAAGGAATCGAAGCGAAAATAAGTATTGCAAAGACGCCATGGAAAAACTTTTGGTCTAGCCCTGTAGATACTTGAGCTGCGATACTACCAATTGTCATTCCAGCTATGTACTCGAAAAAAGAAAGTTGAGAGATTTGCCTTTTTCCTAAATATTTTGTGATAGCAAATAAAATAATTAATATGCATACAGAGCGGAGAATGACAAGTGTCCATTCAGGTAGGTTCGACATAGTAATTTCCTCCAGTCTACTTAATAAAACACGCTATATTGAGGTCCTTCACGTTCTAACACTAAAACTCTATTCTTTAAATCAGCAATGAAGCTTTCCATTTCTAGCCTACATTCATGAAAGACAGGTTTTTACGCTAGCAATTGCTTTCATACAAATACCTCTTTTCCTTTTGCTTTCAATAGTAGCGTGCCGATGAATCTGAAAATGATATCTGCTGATACACCGGTACTTGTTACTTTAAACATGCTGGGAATTACACCGATAATTCCGGTGTTTTGCAGCTTCTTCCATCGCACCCGTGAACGAGGGCATTACCGGAGCTTGTAATCGGTAATAAATGTACGTATACGACTGTTGCCGAACAGCCTGGGCCACTTCCTCCGGCTATTACAGGTTGCCCTTCTCTATACATGAGTATTCCGCAATCTTGAAAATACTTACCTGTTACTTTTGTTCCATGTTTATGTTGTAAGTCATAAGCAATTTCGTGTCCGAGGTTGCCTGTTACGATTAAACTATAATGAGATGCATCGAGATATCTTTCTCTTAAATTGGCTTCAAATATATCGACGATGTGCCTTTTGTGTCTCTATAACTAAAAGAGCCACATCTTTTTTGAATTCACCATATTTTAATTAATTCTCAATATTTTAAAGTTAACAGTACTATTTTTAATTGTTTATGAAGGCAACAATTAGAACCTTGAACAGAAATCATAGAAAAGGAATACCAAATATATTTCTTATTTTTATTCTAATTTTTATAACCAAACATATGTATACAATACATAAATGTATTTCCTGTTGCTCCTGATGTACCTGAAAAAGAAAAGAGCCACATTTATAATACTATAAATGTGGCTCTTTTCTAATAAACCTATGTTATTGTATATAATACTTATCCACATAAAATCCAAAAGAAAGCCTAGATATAGTGCTCTTTTGACCAAGATCTATATTGGATATAAACATACATAATATTATATGCACGTTTTTTGAGGGTGTAAATGATGGGGGCAGTAATTTCTTATACTATTTTTTTGCTGAAAATTATTTTGAAATAAAGAAACCCTTAAAATGTATTTCTCAAAAAATAATGAAAGTTGTTAAAAGGAGGAGTTTCTTTGAGTATTCCAAATAAAAGTAAACTATTTTTAATATTATCTTCTCATCGTTCTGGTTCCAGTGCGACAGCTGGAATATTGGATGTCTTAGGGATACATATGGGAGATTCGTTATTAAAGCCTTCATCTACTAATCCAAAAGGTTACTTTGAGAATGTGGATTTTGTGTATTTAAATGATAAAATTCTTAATTCAATTGGTGCTACTTGGGATAACCCACCTAAAAGAGAAGAGCTTCGTTGCTCCACTGAACTATCAAGTGATACATTCTCTTTTTTAAGTAAACATATTAAACCTCTATGGGGATTGAAAGACCCTAGAATGATTTTAACATTTGATATATGGAAACCATGTCTGAATCAATTAGAGGACATTACATATATATTTACTTGGCGACCAATACAAGAATCTGTATCTTCTCTTGTAAACAGGAATAAGATTGACGAACAAACTGCTGCGAGTATCTTAACACGTTATCATGAAAACCTTCTATATTACCGGAATCTACTTGAGCAAGAAAACAAAGATATTATTGATGTACATTTTGATAAGCTACTGGAAAGCCCTGAAAAATTTGTCAAGGAGATCAATTATAGAATAGGCAATAAACACCATAATAATCTAGATGAGGTGAAAAACTTTTTAGATAAAAAACTAAAACATTTTTAAACGAAAATTTGTCATGTTTTCTAAATTTCAATACGCAATGACTAATTTTAGTCCACTAACGAAAATAATTAAAGCTAAAAGTAATTGTAGTGGTTTAACAGGAATCTTGCTAGATAATTTACTACCTATGATAACTCCTGGAATAGAACCGATAAGCAAATTAATTGTTAGTATATAATCTACATTTCCTAACTTCATATTTAGTATGCTTGCAACTGTAACTAATATAAAAGCATGTGTAATATCTGTTCCTACTAATTCAGATGGCTTCATTTGATATAAATATATCATAACAATAGCAAATAAAGAACCAGAGCCAACAGAGGTAAGTCCAACAACAAAACCAAGTATAGCTCCAATAAAAATAGTTACATTCTTCTTTTGTTCTAAAGATTGTTTTTGAAAGTAATTTGGAACAGATTGATTGTAGAAAAGGATTTTTATAAAAATACAGATGGCTGCAACAATTAGAACATAACCTATTATATATTTGAGCACTTCTTCTCGATTTTGATGCAGAATTGGTAAAAAGTGAATGGTTGTTATTGCAATAATTGCACTAGGTATACTCCCTAAAGCTAAATATCTTACGAGTTTGAAGTTGATTGTTTTTTGTTTCCAATGTTGGGTTATTCCAAACATTTTAGTGATAGAATTATACAGTAGATCTGTACCAACTGCTATAGAAGGGGTAATGCCTACCGTTAATAGAAATGGCGTCAGTAATGCAGCTCCTCCTATTCCTGTCATTCCAACTAGCACCCCTACAACCATCCCCATAATTATAATTGAAATACTCATTATATAATTCTCCTCTTTACCATCAATAACTAAATTTAAGATAACCTGATTGATGTGAATAAAATACTTGTTTACTAAGAGGCTTTCTTTTATAAAATGAAAATCAAAGGCTGTCTTTGGAATACTGGTACATTAGAAAATCATCTTGGAATATTTCCACAACTAGGTCTAAGGTTTCTTTATCATAGAAACTTTTATATGTCGGTAACTTAGGTAATGAAGGATCCGTTATATCTACATCTGCATAATTCCCTTTAAAGGTCATTTTATGTGCTCTATGATGGGGAGATTGTGTAAGGAGGGATAAATCTGATTGTAGTAAACCATATTCTTGTTCAATTTTAGAGATTATTTCGTTAAAGTTTTCTAGTTTTATATGGTTTTTAATTATTTTTTCTTCCCCTTGAATATACTGTTGTGAAAAGTGAGGATCTAAAGAATTAGATTTCGGGTCAAGTGCTTTCACGTAATATAAGAATTGTTTAAAAGATATTCCTTTATTACTATTTTGATCATTATAGAAATACTGTTTAATGTTTTTCCATTGTTTTTCTGCATAAGGATTGTCATACAGCAATAGAAATGAACTAACTGCTCTTTTAAATGGATTTCGTACCAACTTAAAAGTATCTTTTTTTAACTGTAAAACTTCTCTTTCTAATTCTTCATAGTAACTTGTTTTATTTTTATATACTTGGAATTCATAATAATGAATGAAAGGATCATATTTAATAGCCTCAGCATATAATCCAATTTGATAAAAAAACCAATTTGCAAAAGATGTACAACCGCTTCTATGGCTCCAAAATAAAATGAGAGGGAAATCTTGTTGAAAGTGTGGGATGCGCCCCCCATGCGTAATGACTCTTTTGATAGTTTCACACATTATAAATTCGCTCCTATCCTCATAAAAAGTAATAGTATGATATAAATACAATAGAATTTTAAATTTTATTCAATTCATAAAAGGTATTAACATAGGATGATAAAAAAACAATGAAAAAGTAGAAAGTTAGAACTGCGTAAATGATGATATTATTTATTATATTCAAAATTAACTTTTCTGGTTCATGCTTTAAGATAATAATTTAATGTATTCTTTGTTGCGTTTTTTAATATGAATTTAGAAAGGAGACAAGGATGAGCATTTTAAATAAAAATATTTTGTTCGTGCAATCTGGCATCCCTTTTTATTATCCATCATTAGAAATGTCTATATATAATGCTCTTAAGAAAGTCGTAAAAACTGTCACAATGGTTTCCAATAAAGAGGCTATTAAAACAGCGATCAAAACAAAACCAGATTTCATCCTAGCTCTACATGGTTTAAATCCAGATTTCAATCATGTCATTCCAATGTTAAAAGAGTATGGTTTTAAAACTGGACTATGGTTAACAGATGATCCTTATTATTCTGATCTTACACAACACATTGTGCCTCAGTATGACTATGTCTTTACACAAGATTCAGGAATCATAGATTTTTATCAGCAATTGGGATGTAATGATGTATTTTATGTCCCTTTAGCATCAGACCCAAGTATATATAAACCGGCACATAATAATGTCTCTTATTTATATGATATTACTTTCTTAGGTACTGCATTTGAAAATCGATTGTCTTTTATTGATTCAATTGCTGATTATTTAAAACAAAAAAACACATGTATTATAGGTTACGGTTGGGAGAAATTGCAGCATTATGAATTATTGAAAGATAAAATTAAATTAAAACCCTTAGGGACGTACGAGGAGAGTTTAGGATATTACACTTCCACTAAAATTAATATCAATATGCACCGTTCTACACAGGATCAAACATTGAATTGTAACTCTTTACAAATTGAAGCACATTCTATCAATAACCGGACATTTGAAATTGCAAATTCATGTGCTTTTCAATTAACAGATGTACGTTCTAATCTTATGAAACATTACACGTTAGGTTCTGAAATAGAAACGTTTCATTCCTCTACAGAATTCATTACAAAAGCAGAGTATTATTTAGCGCATGAAAAAGAACGGTTACAAATTGCAACGAATGCATACAAAAGAACATTGCGGGAACATACGTATAATCATCGGATACGTCAATTATTAGATCACATTAATATATAAAAAGGGGAAAACGTGATGTCAAATTCAAATGCATCTAACGTTATAGTTGCACAAGGACGTATACCACATTTTCAAAAAGATTTTCCTCTCATTTTATTTTGGAGCCAAAAAAGTGGTTGTACCTCCCTTGCGCATTGGTTTTTTTATCAAATTAATGAATTAAAAACAGCATTTAAATATCATTCTTTTATTCATAATTACGAGTATGAGGTATATAAAGCAGCACCCACCTACCAAAGTGAACTGATAAAAGCGTTACAAACGAATCAAAAAAAGACATATAAATTAGTCAGGAATCCTTATTATAGGGCGGTTAGTTCTTTTGTTGCACATATAGGTCCCCCAGGATATCAGCTACCGCAATGGAAGCCTATTAAACAATTCCTTTATAAGGATGAAAACAGTGTAAAAGGATTTTCGTTCAAACAATATTTATATTATATTCAGCATATAAAAAAGCAGCAAGCTTACTTAGACCCACATATTGATCAACAATATATACCTGGAGAAGAGCAATTTGTTTCCAATTATATTTACCTTGAGCGATTTAACATGACAATTCGTGCGTTAGAAATGAAATATAATCTAAAAAAATCTCCACTCCATATCATAACAAAGTCATGGCATCATCAATCTGATAAAATGTCACATGAAGGAAATTATGCAGATGTAGACATAACCACTCCTCTCTTCCAAAGACTTCCTACGTATAAAAGCTTTTATGATAATGAATGTTTACAACTTGTACATTCTATTTTTTATCAGGATTTCAAAGTATATAAGTATTCCAGTGGTTTGGATAATTAATTTTCAATTGTATCTCATACACAAATTTATTTCTCTTTGTATAGGGTAAACTACAAGACATGGTTCGCTTGAACAAAGATGGTTTCCGTCTCTTTTTTTAGTTCTTATAATGTGTATACTTGTCTGATAAAAGATTGAATGTTTCCCTAGTGCAAATTAAATTTGCCCTCCCAAAATACAGTAGCCTTCTATCTTTATAGATAGAAGGCTACTAAACCCACTTTAAAATCTAGTTGTGGCATAGTAAATATTTTTTCGACACATAATAATTTTTGCATTAAAATTATTATGTATTCTAAGTTTTAAATAATCCATCAATTAAAATTTTAATAACCTCTGGGCGACTAAAAAGTTTTTTTACGCCAGGGTGTTGAGAGTCCGTTGTTTGAAACATCTTTTTTGCCTCTTCAACTTTATTTGGTACATATTTTTCTTTTAACTCTAATACACCATAAACAATATTATTATAAGTTAAGTTAAGTTAAGTTAAGTTAACTCCCAATTATTAGTGTATCTGCTACTTTTTCTGTGACAGCGAGTGTTATAGGAATACTCCAAACAACTTCATTTTTAAACCGCAGTCTAGAAAGAACGGATTCATAGTCTTCTTTTGAAAGAAACCCCGTTAAAGGACTATATGCTCCATTCGCAATTAATTCCAAATCAGATAAGGCCATTGTATCAAATTCAATTTCATGAGTAATAGTAGAGATATCAAAATTAAGATTAATTCGATCAATTAATTTCCCACCGTGAGGAATTACTAAAGTCAAATCTTTCCCTCCTTTTACTCAGTTATTTTGACTGTATCAAATAGATAACTCATAACTTTAAAAGTGCACTCTTCAATCGAAAGTTGACTTGTATCAAGAGTGATTTCCGCATTTAGTGGTTTTTCATATGGGTCATCAATTCCAGTGAAATGGATTATTTCTCCATTTCTCACCTTGTTATAAAGCCCTTTTGGATCTCGTTTTTCACATTCTTCAATAGGACAATGTACATGAATTTCTATAAATTCGTCTTTATCAAATAGTAACCTTGCGGCCTCACGGTCACTTTGATAAGGGGAAATTAATGCAGCAAGAACAACAAAACCAGCATCTACAAAAAGTTTACCAATTTCTGCTGTTCGTCTTACATTTTCTTTTCTATCCTTCTTTGCATGCGAGAGATCCTTATTAATTCCAAGCCTTAGATTATCTCCATCGAGCACATAAACACAAATTCCCTTTTTAAATAATTCGAGTTGAAGAGCATTTGCAAGTGTTGATTTTCCTGATCCAGAATAACCAGTTAACCAAATCATTACGCTTTTATGACCGTAAAAATTTTTTCTATCCTCTTTTTTTATGATAAATTCATGCCCAAAAACATTTTTCTGGAAGTCTCTTTTGCGCAAGCTTTTTCATCTCCATTCATAGGATTAAAATATAGTTTATTTATCTAATCTTTGTGGTCATATAGGACCAACATAAAATATCATCATGTAAAAAACGTTTCTAAGAGAAGATATTAGTCTTATGTGCGTTTTTTCACCTTCACATTCTAAAAAACAAATGTTGTTTAATGTATATAGAAATTAACGGGATAGGATATTTTAAACAAGGAAGCACCTTAGCGTCTTGAAGCTCCTAATACCATCTTTAGTCAGATTTAAATGTAGATATGCCGATTTTTTCAGGGGATTTATAGGGGAGCTATATGTTTACCTGAACTTGAAAGATTTTAATACCACGGAGTATCAAAAAACGGTATTCTTTTCCTAGTTGAGGGCCACCATATCATTCTGGGGTACACCCGAGATAAATGTAATTTCGGATATTAGTCATACATTTATTTCTAAAAGTAATTGTAATCACGAATTTCCATAGTATTTTTTAACTTATTATCATACATCCTAATCATACAGTTGGAACAAAGTGTTTTCAGTAGCTAATAGATGGATGATTAGTTGTGCCCATAATAGACAAAACGGTACTTATAAGCCCTATAAATCGAATATAGAAATAAAGGTAAGCCTATGACCTATTTTTACACGTGTATATCTCGGTCGAACCCCATTCTGGGAAAATTGTACGCTAAGAGATACAAAACCTTATCATTATAAACTTTTTTCAAGGTAACTATATGTTCAGAAAAATAAAAAATTAGGTCTAATTGAAAACTGATTTGTTTACACACTTTATGAACATAATTATAGTCAGAAAACGTTGATATTATTGAGTTTTACCCTCTGTTCATAAATATATAGTTTTCTGAAAAGATGCCTCTTAACGTACAGGAAATGTTTTAAAATGTGTCTAAACGTAGAATTTTCTCAAAATGGTATAATGAGGCCTAATAGAGCCTAATTAAAAAAAGAGCATATATCTTTTATTACTTAGTAAATTAAGATATATGCTTTTTTTATCAAGCCATTATGGGTTTAATGTATATTTAACATGAAGGGTTCTTTTTTTACCAGCTTCTAATAAGATAAATGATTCACCCTGTTTTGCTAAATGTGCTGCCGCTGCCAATCCTATGGGTCCTTTCCCCAATAATGGCTATTGGTAATTGTTTAAATCTCTGCATATCAGTATTGTTTTGTAGTGTTTGATTTTTCGTTCCACAACACTCTTGTACTTTTCATAAAATTTGAATAGGTTTCATGAAAAAAATCCTCCTTATTTTATCTAAATTTATAAGTGTAGTTTCTTAATTAAATTCTTTAAATCAAAAAAAATTGATTTAAAATATATTAAAATGCTATTTCATCCCAAACAGCATTATGACATAGGACGAAATATACAGCATAATTGCTCAGATAATAGTGCATCAACTTCTTTTTTATTAATATTATAGTAACTCCATGTTCCTTTTGTTTCTTTTGTAATAAGATTCGCATCAAGTAAAAGTTTTAAATGATATGAAAGTTTTGATTGTGGTAATTCAAGTACACCATTTAAATCACATACGCAAGTTTCTCCACGTTGGCACAATTCGTACAAAATGTGTAACCTTTTTTGATCTGCTAACGCTTTGAACTTCTTTTCATATATCTCAAAAGATTGGATAGTTGATTGAGTATACAATGTTATTTCTTTCATGGTAATTTCCTTTCATCAACTTTTTTTGATATTTATAATATATACTTCATTACTTTTACAACTGATAAATCAAAAAATTGATTTATCACATTTAATACAAAATAAAAAGCATGACATTTATATATCATGCTTTTTTACCACTATATATTATTTTCTCTGAACTTCATAATGAGTCTACAACTTTGTTGTAAAGTCCATAACTATGTTGTATATTCTACAACTTTCTTGTATAATCCACGACTTTGTTGTAATTATACAACCATATTTCAAACGTATCAGGTCTAAATTTGGAGATAAAAAACTTTGAATTCATAATAAAGAGCATAATACAAAAAACAACATGTTTTTTGTATTATGCTCTTACCTAACAATTATATTATTTAATGTACAACTTTCTTTTAACATGTACAACTTTCTTTTAACATGTACAACTTTCTTTTAAAGTGTACAACTTTCTTTTAAGTTCACAACTATTCATTATGTACAATTAAACCATTCGGTCTAAAACGACTCATCATAATTTCATTAATAAACTTTCCATGAGCTTTCAAATTCCCTATCTTTACTCCCTCTTCTACAAATCCAAATTTTTCATATAAAGCTTTTGCTTTTGGATTCGTTTCTAACACACCTAGTTCTACTCTCTCTAACATTAACCAATTATCAGCCAAATCAAGCATCTTCGTAAGAAGTGCTCTCCCAATTCCTTTATTATGATATTCACTGTCTACCCCAATGAATAAATCGCCTGAATGAGATCTTCGGCCCGGACTTTGTGTTAAACCTACAAACCCAACAACTTCTCCATCATATTCTGCAACAAATTCAAATTGATTTGGTGCTAAATTTCGAATTCTATTTTCCATAGCCTCTACACGCATGCTAGGTAAGAAAACCATATACGGTAAAACATCATCCTGTATACATATACGATGAATTGCTCTAGCATCTTGTATTTCTACTGCTCTAACGTTGATTCCCATCTTTCTCTCCTCCATATAAATAACAATATATTTGTGTGTATTCTAGAAACGTTCACGAATGACCTTCTCGCCCGGATTTATTTATGTCATTTTTACATAATTATTTCGATATAATACTTAATTTCCAAAAAGATTAAAGACTATATGGATATGGATTTGGTTAACTTTTCACCTTGTTATATAAATCAAGCAAATTTTCAATTAAAATACCATTTAGTTTCATGCCGACTATATCACAATTTTCTATTTCAATATTTTTCAGATTACTATTACTTATAGTGCTACATTCCAAATCACATTTATCGAATACAATAGGTTCCTTCTCATCTCCGAGACTTGTATTTTTAAATTGCACTCCACCTAAAGTCACCAAATTAAATTTACTGCCAGAAAGATTTAAATCTGCATATGATGACCTTCTAAAATTTATATTTCTAAACTTGGATTGACTTACATTACAATTACTCATATTCATATTCATTATATTGCTACCAACAAATGAACTGTTTTTTAAATTCACTTGATAATACTCTGTATTTGCTAAATTACAGTTTTCGTATTGACTATTTTTCATATCTTTATTTGTAACTACACTGGCTTTGTTTGAGCTTGTTTTTATTCTTTTCACGTAACAATACTCATCTTCCGATTCAAAAATCATTTGGTAACCCATCTTTTTATAAAAGTGATGATTGTTAATTTGTCTACTAGATGTTTCGAGATCCCAAATCTTTATGTTCGGATATTCCTTTTCTATTAATTTCATAACATGTGATCCAATTCCTTTTCCTTGATAAACAGGATCTACAAAAATACGATCAATTCGACCGTACGACTTACCAGAAATCGTAACTATTATCCCTCCGATTATTTCTTTATCCATTACAACTTTGAAAGAATCCAATTCTTCAATGGAATATTCCATCATTTCAACTGAAGAATATCCTGGCGGTTGAATGTTATAATCAATGACATCATCTTGGCCGTATAGCCATTGTTTTGCTTCTGCATCAAATGTTCTTTTCATTATTTCTGTTAATTTCTCAGCATCTAAAATTGTAGCTTTTTCTATAGATATTTTCGTCATTTTCGTTTTCCCCTTCATTATTACAAACCAACCATTTTTGTGAATGGCATAATTATCAATTCACTTTTGTTTTTAATGCTTTTCCCATTATTACATATGGAACATCATTTTTACTTGGATGAAATGGTTCTAATACATTTACCCAATCTAATCTTTCATATAACGAACGTGCTTTTTCATTGTTTATTTGTGTTGTTAAAACACTCGTTCTATTTGGAATCCCTTCTAGTAATTCATTATGTAATTTCGTTCCAAGACCTTCATTTTGATATTGTGGGTGGACTGCTAACTCTACAAATTCAAAACAATCTTGTAACCATTCGTCTACTTGCTCTAGATGTAACGCTTCTCTCATTAATTGATTATAGTACTGTCCCTCCATTGAGCGATAACCATAAGTAAAGCCAACTACTTCATTTTCATCATTTATTGCTACTATACCTTTAAAACCTGTATATTCTATATGCCTATTCATTCGCTCGATCATTTCATTGAAATTTGTTTTTTCAAATACTTTACAATACAATTTTGCCATATTCCCAATTAAGATCTCATCTTTTTCAATGCTTACGAATTTCACTTTATTCCCCCTATTAAAACATTTATATCCTTAAATTCTTAAAAACAAAGAAAATTAACACTAATCACTCTCTTTACTATTAAACTACAAATCACCCTATATTTTCCACGATTACTTAGTATTAATGAATAATAAAAAGAGACCATGTAATATAAACATGTTCTCTTCTTTTATTCATTTTCAATTTTATCCCGCTATTTGCCGGGCAGTAAGACCCCCACCTCAAAATTCAGCGAAAGCAAAGAAGTTAGGTGGGGGTCGGGCTAATAATCAGCGGGGGCTGACACCCCACTGATTAAAGTTTCACTTTATATAATTAAAAATTAGATATTACTTAAGCCACTCGTTGCAAGTATTACTTAACTGCTGTAAATCTTCTATAAATTGACTCGCATCATATCCATCACAAACCGAATGATGTACTTGTAATGAAACTGGTAGCATAACCTTGTTTCCTTCGTTAAAATATTTCCCACAAGTTATAATTGGCAATAGAAAATTTTCATCATTATTAATATTAAGATTAAATCCAGTAAAACTAGTCCAAGGTATGCTAGAAATAGGAAATACATTAGGCGGAATATTTTCTTTCGTGAAAAGACCATGAACATTAGCATAGCATCTCATATCGTCTTCATAATTATTATAGAAAGTGCGGAAATCACTTGAATAATCCGTCCATATACTTGAAAAAGACTTATCATCTTTATGAAAGATTGTATAACTCGGTATCATCTCCTCCCAATAGCCTAAAACTCCTTCATCGTTAAAACATGTTCGAAATTTTTTATGATTATTTACTACTCTAGAAATTAAATATATAAAAACGGGATAAAATTTTATTCCCTTTTGATATACTTCCCCTAATAACATCGTGATATCAACATTCACAGTCATACTAAATGTACATTTCAACTTTAAATAATGCTCAAAATACTGCTCTCTATTCCAATCTTCTCTATCAATTACATGGAACTTCATTCTAATAGCCTCCTAAAATTTTCTTTTTATTTTAGAAGGCTAATTCCCTTGCTTTCACCATACTTGTTCACTCCTAACAGTTTACAACTCACCCTAATTATTCATTTAATTATATAACATATTTGAGACTCCCACGACTAAAGTCGCAAGCCCTAATCCTTACGGATTGACGGGTGTGATTCTTGAATGACTAAACGTTCGCAGTCCATTTCTGTTTTGAACAGACTTCAAGATGAGGGCATCTCATTGCCCCTCCTAAGACAGTGCGTATAGCATCTTAGGCTGATTGACTGTTACCATCAATCACAGTTGCGTAGCGAATATTCATCGCCCCAACAATATCACGATGTTTCTCAAATCCACATCGGCACTTGTATTTTCTGTCTGGTGCTTTGTTCTTTTCAGAACATTTCGGACATGTTTGACTTGTATAAGCAGGGTTCACATATTCTACCTTAATACCAACTAAATTCGCTTTGTATTCAATGAATTGTGCTAAACGATAGAATGACCAAGTGTGTAGATTTTTCTCGTTTTTACGGCTTGTTCTTGCCGTCTGTCTAATATTCGTTAGTTGTTCTAAACGAATAACAGAAATGTTATTATCGGTTGCAAAGTCAATGATTTCACGACTTACTTTGTGGTCTTGGTCTTGCATCCATCTTTGTTCTTTATCATCAAGTTGTCGAATGGCATTTAATTTCTTATTTTCACCTAACTTCTTACGAACACTACGAAACTTACGTTTCATATATTTGTTTTGTCTACCATTGCCGAAGAAACGAACTTTCTCATCGTCTGTGATGGCTACCGCAGGGACTTTAAGACCTAAATCTACCCCTAAAATCTTCGTTCCTGTTTTTTCATTTGTAGGAATTGTGACAGATATTTGAGCAATCCACTTATTAGATTTCTTCGTGATACGAAGTGTACCTAACTTGTGTGTTAACAAATTAAAATTGCGATTATATTTATCAGTTAATAAAGCACGAACCTTTAAGCGAGTTGATTTTCCATTTACCATGAGTGGAACTGAAATGTGCGTGAAGTCAAACGAATAGTTTTGATTGTTCCATACACAAACAGGTCTCTTTAGAATCGGAATAACTTTGTATTTACTTTTTTTCACCTTTGTAGAAAACACACTTTTAGCGTCTTTAATTGCTTGGTTCTTCACTGCGCTTGGAAGATTCGCTTCAACATCTTTTGTACTTTTCTTAGTGCTCTTCTTCGCTTCAGCCATTTCAGATACAAGTGTATTAATGACTTTGATATACTCATAGCTACTTTGTTCCAATAACTGAATTTGTTCTTTTGTTGGAAGCAATTTAACTTTGACTGTGATTGTTTGTGACACAATTTTCACCCCCTCGTCTTTTGATTTTCAACATACTGTTTAATTGTCTCAGTCGATACATTTCCAGCAGTAGAAACAAAATAGGAACGTGTCCATAGACTTGGCAAGTGTTGAAGATGAGGAAACTCTCCTCTCAAACGCTTCGATGTCACTCCTTTAATTTTCGCCATTGTGTCAGCAGGACTAAGTGTTGGTAGTGTATTTAAGAACAAGTGAACGTGGTCTTTGTCGCATTCCATTGCGACAATAGCAACATCCATTTCTCCGCATATTTCTTGAACCAACTCTTTGAAACGTTCTTCTACTTTTGTGTTAAGAAAAATTTTTCTTCTGTATCGCGGGCAAAACACAAAATGGTAGTTAATTAATGACACAGTTGTTTTGGTTCTTCTATAATCATTTATCATATTCACATTGTATCAGTTTACTTTTAAACTACACCACAAAAGATACCAATATTTTGGATACTTAAAGTACCACAAACTTAGCGATTTTTAGTGGTACTCCGTATCCAACCTCACTTTCATCCCATGCCTAAAGGCGATGGGCTTTCCCGTTCGGAAAGGGCTGTAAGAATCAATTCACATATTTCTGGAAATCCATCCACATACTATAGATAAATCAAATGAAATTTGGAGGATACATACATGAATAACAAAAATATGAATAAAAAAGAAAATGTTACTGAAAACACTACATCTATTCAAAATAATAATACTGCAAATCTTACTATCGAAGAACAAGCAATGAACGGCTTATACGGAATGCCCGAAACAACAATTGAAGATGCTGATCACGCTGCAGCTGATGATTTAACTTCAAAAAATTAATTAACTACATTGAAAAAAGCCAAGGAAAATATCCTTGGCTTTTTTAACTATGCATCCACCTTTTGTATTTCTTCACTCTTTCTTGAAAGTTTACCTGGCCAAAAAGCAAATCGGCCTAACACAACTGTAATTGCGGGTACAAGTAACGGTCTTACGATAAATGTATCTAGTAATACGCCAATTGCAGTTACAATACCAAATTGAACTAATACTTGAATTGGAAGTGTACCTAACACTGCAAAAGTTCCTGCTAAAATTAAACCTGCCGATGTAATAACACTACCTGTTTGTATTACACCATTTTTTACTGCATCCAAGTGATTTTGTGTCTTTCTGTTTTTCCATATTTCTGAAACCATAAAGATATTATAATCTTCACCTAAAGCAACTAAAAATACGAATGCGTACAACGGTATCGCACCTTGAATGGCCGGCGCTCCCATACCGTAATGAAGTAATATCCATCCTGCTCCTAACGCTGAGAAGAATGATAAGACAACAGTTACAATTAAATAAACCATTGCAACAACCGATTGTAAATAGACAAGTAATAGTAAAGCGATAATGCTAATCATTACTGGAATAATTACTGATTCATCACGTTCAGTAATTTGCTTTGTATCATATAATGAAGCTGTTTCTCCACCAATCCACAATTGCTCTTCAGCATTACTAATCCCAGCATCTTTTAATACTTTTTCTACACTGCTTTTCAATTTAGGGATTTGATCTAATGCTTCAATTGCGTATGGATTTTCTGCTAAAGAAACTTCATACATTTGTATTTGCTTATTTTCTTTTCCCTCTTTTGGCTCTTTCACTGTATTTACGAAAGAAAATTTCTCTAGTTCTTGTTTAATAGGAAGCTCTTTTCCTTTCGTATCAACAACAACTTTTATTGGTGCTAGTTCACCAGCTGAAAAATGATCACTAATTAACGTAAAACCTTCGCGTGAAGGCATATCTTTTGGAAACGACTCTAATAAGTCATATGTGTATTGAATACGTGGTACGAATGAAGCCAATCCACCTAATACAAATACAGTTAGCATAATTATTGTCCATGGTCTTCGTACTACAATATCTCCAAGTTTTTTACTAAAAGAGCCTTTTGATTTTTTAACTTTTACAGCCCTCTTTTTCTTTCTTGCAAACTCCTCATTCATTGAAGTTGTTCTCGGTATAAACGGGAAAAATGCAATTCTACCGAAAATTAATAATAGTGCTGGTAAAATCGTTAAAGCCGCGATTCCCATTATAAATACAGCAACACTAAATGGTACTGCAAATCGATGAAAGGCACCATAATGAGCAAGTAGTAATGTTCCTAATCCAAGTACAACAGTTAACGCACTCATTATTATTGCACCGCCAGATGCTTTAATCGCAAGTTGCAATGCTTTATATTTACTTTCTTCTTCTAACAAGTACTCTCTATATCTCGAAATTAAAAATAGACAATAGTCCGTTCCAGCGCCAAACAATAATACTGTCATAATTGATATCGCTTGGGCATCTACTTTAATCCATCCGTGATCAGCTAAAAAACCGAGTGTAGGACTAATAATACCGTATGCAAAGCCAACAACAAGTATAGGTAAAATCGCTAAAATTGGTGAACGATACAGTAAAATTAACAAAACTAACACTAGTAGTACAGTAGCCACTAACAATTTCACATCTGCTTGACTAAATAAACTAACTGCATCTGTTTGAATGCCTACTGGTCCAGATAATCGAACATGTAATCCAGAATCACTTATTTTTTGTTTAAATGGATCTACATCCACCTTACTATTCACTATCTTTCTTAAATCATCAAGATTTCCTTTTAATATATCTGTTCCAGCTGACTTGTTAAAGAATACTGGTGTAACAAATGATGTACCATCTTTTGATGCACTTTTTGATAATACTTGTTCCGGGATTGTATCAAATGGTGGTAACGTTGATTGTTCCTTTAAAGGACTAGCTTTTAACTCTTTATAAACGTCTTGTATGAGTTTATAATCCTGCGACTGTAATCCACCATCTCTATACCATACTACTAATAAAGGATTCCCTGCATTATTCGGAAACTCTTTTTTCATAAGTGCTTCCGCTTGCTGCGACATAGCTGTTTCGGGTAAATTTTTCGGGTTCGGTTCTTTCGTACTATTTACTTGTGGTAACGTAAATGAAAGTAATAATGTAATAAGAATCCATACCGATAAAGTGATCCATTGCGTATTTTTACCTGCTACAAGCCTCCCTAACATATGTAACGGGTGCTTTTTCATAAAAAACCCACCTTCCTTTTTTCCTCCACTATTAATTATATATACTGGTCGGTTAATTAATCAAGAATGATTGAAAATTATGTTATAATTATCTCAATCATAAATGTCAGGAGCGAATGTATTTGGAACAAAAACAACGTCCTCTCGGAAGGCCGCGTCAAAATAAAAATACAAAATCTACAAAAGAAACCATTTTAGAAGTTGCAACTCGGTTATTTCTTACTCAAAATTATCAAGTCGTTTCTATGGAGGAAGTAGCAAAAGTTTGTGGTGTTACAAAAGCAACCGTCTACTATTACTATTCAACAAAAGCAGATTTATTTACCGCTACTATGATTCAAATGATGGTACGTATACGTGAGAATATGTGGCAAATACTCTCTACAAACAATACTTTAGAAGAGAGATTATTAAACTTTGCTAAAGTTTACTTACATGCCACAATGGATATCGATATGAAAAATTTTATGAAAGATGCAAAACTGTCGTTATCTGAAGAACAATTGAAGGAATTAAAAAAAGCTGAAGATAGCATGTATGAAGTGTTAGAAAAAGCACTCGCTAAAGCGATGCAATTTGGAGAAATCCAAAAAGGAAACCCTAAATTTGCCGCTCATGCATTCGTATCTTTATTATCAATTGGGAATTTTAAAGATGAAAATGACAATCCTATTCTTACAAATATAGATGAATTAGCACAAGAAATCGTTTCTTTTTATTGGAACGGATTAGGACGTTAAAATTACATGGGTTTCCTTTAATAAAAAAGCATGTTTGTATTTCTTCAAACATGCTTTTTTATCATTTAAGTGTTTTATGTATATACCAATAATTAGACTACACTTTAGCATCCATTATCAAAAAATTATTATCTTCGACTTTTACAAATTTTGAAGTTGAATCTTTATATTCCCCTTACTTAATCCCCCGTGGTAACAAACTACAGATTTAATATCTAGATTTAAATACTTCTTCAAAGACTCCTGCGCTTCTTTAATATTTAAAGTTGTTGGGGCGTGAATTCCTCCTAACTTTCCATTCACACTATACATCGAGTCTCCTGCAATAAGAGTTTTACTTTGTTTCAAATATAAACTAATATGCCCCGGAGTATGCCCTGGAGTATGGAGAATTAGTATTCCACCGCAATACGGAAGTTCTTGCCCGTCAATCACTGTGCCACTCACTTTTCCTTTTGGTGGATTCTCTACATGTACATCTTTCAATAAAGGTAAATCTCCCTCAATATATGGCTTATCTAACTCGTGCGCATATACTTTAATATCGCTTACACCATTCTCCAATACATCAGGAAGGCTACCTATATGATCTATATCCTGGTGTGTCAAAATCACAACTTTTAGCTTATCAACAGATACCCCAACTCTCTCCATCTCTACTTGTATATCTTCGAATTGTCCAGGAAAACCAGTATCTATTAAAACTGCCATTTCATCATTCCATAAAAGAATTGGGTGAATGATAAATTCTTGAAATTTAAGTTGTAACATTTCTACCCCTTCAGCAATCTCCATACAGCAATTCTCCTTTATAACTGAAGTTTGAAAATATGTACGAGTAAACTGAAAATATAAAGCACCGCTATCTCATAATATGTTTTGTCATCCCAATAGAGAATGCTTCAAACCCTATAGATTCATAATAAGATTGCAATTTTTCCACACACATAAGTTGCGGAATAACCTTGTTTTGTTCGCAGTGATGGATTAATCGTTTCACTATTTCTTTTCCGATGCCACTAGACTGATATTTTGGCAATACACCAACTCCACAAATAATGCCTGTTATGACTCCATCTGATATGACACGCCCCATCCCTACTAACCTCTTATCATCAAAAACATAAATTGCATACCAACTTTGCTTACACATTCGTTCTAACTCGTTAACCGTTAATTTAAGAGAATTCCATCCTAAAGATTCGTATAAGGATAATAATCCATTAAAATCTGTAGGATGTTCACTTGTGTAGCGTATACTATTCTCCATGTAAATACTCCCTATTCTCTGGCTTGTTTATATTTCATAAAATTCCCTTTACACAAATCTGATCGATGTAAAAATAACTAGAACAAACTTCAATAAGAAAGATAGAATTCCTTCTCAACATAAAATAAAAAGAAGTTATCTCACTTGAGATAACTTCTTTTATGTAAGACTCTCATTATATTATCAACCAAAAAATATACAACTGCATACGATTAGCACAAACAAAACTAATAAACCATTTGAGAAATAACCCATTGAATACTACCCCTTTATTAAATTATGTAAAAGATTTTATCATAAAATGATTTACAACTTAATAACTGAAAAAGACATTGTATTCATTAGTTATATATGTTTAGTAATATTTTATTTTCGGTCATATTCTTCTTAACTTAAACCACTTCTCATCCCCTTATACTTAAGTTCAGATAACCTCAGAACAATACATAAGAAGACCTCAACTTATTGACGTCTTCTTTTCAACTACACTAATGGCTAATTCACGTTTTTTTATCAAATATATATAAACCCTTCACTAACAGAGACATGTATGAAATGCCTTCCCCAATACATAAACATCTATAATCTGATTATTAACATCCTTATAGCCTTTAAATCTCATCCTCAGTTATTCTAATAGCTCTCTTATTCGAAAATAGATTTTTAAAAATTCCTACTCCCACAATTAATAAACCTATACCAACTAATTTATTTACTTGTAAAGGAATGCTCTCCATTCCAAATAATCCAAATGTATCAATGCATAATGCAACGACCAATTGAGTAATAAGACTAATTAGCACCGTATATGCTGGACCTAAGCTCTTTATTGCACCCATTATACAAATAATTAACCCGATGCCAAACAGTCCACTTACATAAAACAAATAATTTGTAGTATACACTTTAATGTTAATACTGTTTTCTGTAATGATATAAAATAGAATAGAGCTAATGAGACCTATTCCAAGGACACATGTAGTCGTTAACCACTGTCCTACATTTTCATTTACTTTTGCATTAAAAACAGATTGTACGCTAATTAATATTCCTGCTAATATAGCTAAACTAAATCCAATCAAAATCTTCCTCTCCCTTTCATTGCTCATATATATTATCTTTAGCGACTTCCTTCATTCTAGAAAAATCTTTAATTACAATAACTCCATTACTCTTTTCAATTAGTTTTTCATTATAAAATCTTTGTAATACCCGAATTACGTGCCTATAACTTCCCCCTATAAAATCTGCAATACTCGTTACCGAAGTTGCATTCAAATCCCCTTTATACATATTCCCGTTACTATCTGTTGAAATTGAAAGTAAATAACTAGCTACACGTACTTCTACAGGATACAGTAAATTAAGAGCAGTAAAACGAGTCGATATTTTTAACGTGTTCGCAATGTTTTCAAGCAAGAACTTCATAAATATAGGATCATGTAATAACTTGTTTCTAATAACCGTATTAGAAATACAGATTGCTACAACATCTGAACAAGCCTCAACGACATTATGTGCTTTGCTATTTTGAATTAGTTCAATATCACCAACAATGGCCAATGGATTGATAAAGCGAAGAATTAGTTTCTTCCCTTCAGGTGTAATCGTATAAACTTTTACTTTCCCTTTAACAACAAAATATAAACGATCCATTTCGTCATCTATATTGCAAATAAGCTCGCCTTTTTCAAAGTGATTTAATTGAAAATAAGCTGTATCTATTTCTGAAAAAACCTCGAGTGTTTTATTGTTTTTTAAATAATGCGTAATTAAACCTGATCTATCCTCCATATTCATTTCCCCTTTCATTTACATATTAAATACAACAATACCTATAATCATTACTATTGTTCCCACAATATGATATCTCTCCATCTGTATCTTTTTTATATGAAACAGTCCTTTCATTTCAATAACTGTTGCCGTTAACAATTGAGCAACCATTAGTGTGCCGGCTGTCAATGTAACTCCTAATGCATATATCGCCATAGTTTCTGCACAAATAATGAATCCACCAAATGCACCCGCTGCTAAATATACTTTTTTCACACTCTTTAAATCTGTTACTTTCTCTTCTTTCTTTAACAAAAATACAGTTGTTGCAATAAGGAATCCAATTAAATGCGTAATAATACTTGTCGACCATATACCAATATGTGAACTAAGTTTCGCATTAAATGTGCCTTGAAGTGTAATAAATATGCCAGCAAATACAGCAAATACAATGCCTTTCAAAAAATCATCTCCTCATCTTTTATTTCTGACTTAATTAAAAGCTATAATCCTATATAAACAAAAGGACAAATGTCACATCAGTATGAAAATAACTGCGAATGACCATAAAAAAACACACCTCAAAATAATTGAGATGTATTTTTATCTTTATATTATTATATATAATTTTAATAATTATAATTACGCTACATTAATAGGTTTATTCTTCAAAACAAACTTTCCAAATAAGAAACGCACAAGCGGCCCCATAATAATTAATTGTAATGGATACGCCATAATGAAGTTTTTAATAAAAATTGAGAAATACATTGAAACAAAAGATTCACCATGTAATCCATTATGAAAATACATCATTGCCATTCCATAAAACGACATGAAGAAAACCATTCCAATAACCATAGCTGTCGCCATCGCAATAATAATATTTACTTTTTTCGATTTATCAAATGGCAACATGAATACAATTTTTTTCGCACAAGGTCCAACTATACTTATTTCAATTAATAGCGCAATATTAAAGCCAATTAATAGTTCTAATGCAATCTCTTTAATATAAATTGGTCCTCCTGTTTCATTCATTAGTAAATTGTAAAACGTCATTACGATAACCATTCCAAGGCACATCATCATGCCAAATTGGAGGTTTTCTTTTCTTGTTGTTGGCAAATTTCATCATCCTCTCTCTTTGAGTCTTTGTCATTATATCGACATTGGAACCCCCTTCGTAAGTGAACATTTTGTGAACAAATTTAAAACGTTTTCATGTATTTTCTTTACTTTCAACTCAAATTCTCACTTTTACTTATAAAGGTTTTATATATTTCAATGTTGAATTACTAAATTTAACATTGCATTACATTATTACTAGGAGGATAACCATGAATGAAACAGAATTTTACGCATATCACATCGTAACAAGGAAAAAAATGCATATCGGACAAATGATTCCTTTTAACAAAAATCAACACAATACTCTATATCACTTCTTTTTTGAAAGAGAACAATTAAATGCTAGTGGTGAAGATGGCATACAAATTTTAAATAAACACTATAAAAATAACGAATTACATATAAATAATGAAAATGCTAAAGTAGTCATGAGTTATATGAATCAAACAATTAGAGCAGCTAGAGAAACAATTGTAGAAATGGTTAGACTACAAGAATTCCCTGAATATCCTTCCAGGTTATCTTGTTTATACGCTGCAAAAAGCTATGAAGATGCTTTAAAATGGAAAGCATTATTTGATTCTTACAATCGAGAAGTTTTACAGATTGTTAAACTACGAGTAATCGGAAGTTCTTTTGAAGGTGACGGGAATCTTTTACCAAAAGAAGATGGTATTCCTTTTTCTCAAAAAATCGAACAAGCTAGAAAGTATTGGAAAGGAAATATTAGAAATGAACTTCCTGAGCTACTGATTAATGGAGAAATTGAAGTGGTGGAAATTATTGATGACTTCTCCTCAATTCATATTTAATTTCTAACTAAATCATATAGGATGGAGATTACAATGAAGAAAAAAGTGTACTTCAATCATGATGGCGGCGTAGATGATTTAATTTCATTATTTTTATTACTTCAAATGGAAAACGTTGAACTTACCGGTGTATCTGTTATCCCAGCAGACTGCTATTTAGAACCCGCAATGTCTGCAAGTCGGAAAATTATTGATCGCTTCGGCAAAGGTAATATTGCAGTAGCCGCTTCAAACTCTCGCGGGCAAAACCCGTTTCCAAAAGACTGGCGGATGCATGCATTTTATGTAGATGCTCTACCAATTTTAAATGAGTCTGGAAAAGTTGTAACACCCGTGGTGGCAAAACCCGCGCATCATCATTTAATAGAAACGCTTCTACAAACGGAAGGAAAAACAACTTTATTATTTACTGGGCCCCTAACTGACCTTGCTCGTGCATTATATGAAACTCCCATCATAGAAGATAAAATTGAACGTCTCGTTTGGATGGGTGGTACATTTCTTACCGCAGGCAATGTACATGAACCAGAGCATGACGGAACAGCTGAGTGGAATTCATTTTGGGACCCTGAAGCAGTGGCTCGTGTATGGGAATCAAAAATTGAAATCGACTTAGTGACACTAGAAAGTACAAACCAAGTTCCATTAACTATAGACATACGTGAACGTTGGGCAAAAGAACGAAAGTATATTGGTGTAGATTTCCTTGGCCAATGCTATGCGATGGTTCCTCCCCTCGTTCACTTTTCAACGAACTCTACTTACTACTTGTGGGATGTACTAACAACTGCGCTTGTCGGAAACACTAACCTCGCAAAAACTCAAACGATTAATAGTATCGTTCATACATACGGACCAAGCCAGGGGCGTACAGAGGAAACTGCTGATGGACGACCTGTAAATGTCGTTTATGATGTAAAACGTGATGTATTCTTTGAATATATTACTAAATTAGCTAAAAAAGCTGCTACTTGAAACCTCAATAACACGAAAAAAATTTATTAAGAATGATATACTTTAATTAATATAACATGAGGTGATAAGATGGATTATGAGTTACTAAAAGAACGAATAGAAATTATAACTTCTAGAATTAAATACATAGGTGGTGAAGTTCAAGAAGTTTGTATAGATGAACCATCTTCCCTTGAACAAATAATCCAAGTAGAAGAAAAACTGGGTATTAAACTACCAAATAGCTTCAAAAAGGTACTTTTAGAGTTCTCAGGAAATTTTAGCTTACGCTGGTTTTTACCTGACGATGTAGAGCTACCAAATGAACTTACTGATATTTTTTGCGGAACACCCCACTGGAGTTTAGAAAGTCTTTCTGAATTCGAAAAAGAACGTAAAGACTTGATTGACGAGTTTTTTTCAAATCTAGATGATGAATATGATGTAGTTTGGCACAACAAATTAGCATTTTGTGAAGTGGGAAATGGAGATTATTTAGCATTTGATATGAAAGATGATATAGATGCTCCAATAATTTACCTAAGCCACGACGATGGAGAAGGACATGGGTATAAGATTGCGAATAATTTCATTGAATTCATTGAGAATTGGTCAAGAGTAGCTTTTGTAGGATGCGAAGATTGGCAGTGGTTACCTTTCACTACTAGTTTTGAAAGTGGTATAAATCCAGATGATGAACCAGCCAAAAAATTTAGAAATTGCTTGGGACTTAATATTTAAAAGAGTATTGAATTAAATTTCAATACTCTTTTTGTGCAATTTAATTATATTGGATTAATGTAGTGTCTTATTGATTATTCATTTCATAACCATTGACAAAATAAGTTATTGTTTCTAACTCATCTTCATTTAATTCTCTTTCTAGTTCTTGTTTATACGCTGCCTTTATCTTCTCTTCATCGCCTTTATGCATTTTTGTATAAGTTCCTACTGTTTTTAACATACGAATCTCTTGTAAAAACTCCTCTCGATTTATCGCTTCTCCATGAGAAAGAATATATGTCTCAGCATCAAATTTTTCTAATTCATCTATTAATGCAAACGTTCTTTTCGTCGTATAGTTCCACTTCGAAGAAAAAATATCTGCATATATACAGTCTCCTAAAAATAATATCTTTTCTTCTTTCACGTAAATAACAACTGAATCATGTGCATGATCTCCGCCCACATGTTTTAACACGCATGTCACTTCACCAAGATCTAATTCCATTTGATTCTGGAACGTTAAGGTCGGAGGAATAATGTTAATATTTCTCGCTTTTTCTTCAAACTCTTTTTTTATGCAATCCGCACAAAATGCAATTTCAGTACCCTCTTTTACGCGTGCGTCCAAAGCTTCATCTGTCCATTCATAAGAAACAAGTGTACGCATCTCTTTTTTCGTTTCAGAATGTGCAATAGACAATGCATCTTGTAGTACAGGCAATCCAAAAATATGATCCCAATGCCAATGGGTTAGTGCTACGAAATCTGGATTCGATACATTTTGTTCTTTTAACATTTCTAAAAATAATTGTGCATGTTCTTCTGAATTCCCTGCATCAATCATTAACGTTTTTTCTTGTCCAACGACCATTCCTAAGATAGGTCTATCTGTTTCAGAAACAGGTGTCATATACCAAAATGAGTTTCCTATTTTTTTAATTTGTTGCATAACCAATTCCCCTTTTCATTTCCTCACTTAAGTTTAATATATAGATTATAACGAATCACTACTTTTTTCTCTATACTCAAACACAATTACTTGGACTATTCTAACTTTCCTTTTCGTAAGCTAAAAATAAGTGGAAGAATCGGAGTGTGATACTATGGAACGATTATGGATTCCAATGATTGTTACGTTTTTTTCATTTGGTGGATTACTATTAGGCGGTGCTGTTGGAGTAGCAACACGCCAACTCATTGAAGAAAAGATGCATCGTTTATACGCATTATGTGGCGGTATTTTACTTGGGCTTTTATCCCTTGAAATTATTCCTGAAACATTTTCAAGCTACGAAATGATTGGGCCTATACTTGGTATAGCCATCGGTATTTTAGTTATGAGCTTATTAGATAACTATTGTCACCATCCAATGATACATAAAAAAGATCAACAAGCATGGCAAACCTTCCTTTTTCTCTCTTTCGCTATATTTATTCATAATATACCTAGTGGATTTGCGTTAGGTACAGCTTTTATAAATCATAATGACTCTGCCATTCCCTTTTTAATAGCAATTGTCGTTCACCATATTCCAGAAGGATTAGCTTTAATTATTCCATTTCTTTTTACAAAACATAAATATATTTCCTTTTTATTAACGACTTTATTACTTTCTCTTATTCTCGGTACTGGCACAGTTTTTGGCATTTTGATGGAAGGAAAAGCTCTTCACCTGCAAGGACTCATTATGGGAAGTGCTATTGGTTCACTTGGATATGTCACAATTCATGAAATGCTTTGGAAAGCTAAGAAACAGCTCTCTTTCCCTACATTTCTAATGTGGGCAACTAGTGGTTTTCTCCTAATAATAGCGTTTACTCTACTAGCTGGACATCACTAAATTAAACAAAAAAGATAGCTGAAAACAATTTGTCTTCAGCTATCTTTTTTATTCTTTCTATTTCTCTATAGCTCCCTAGAAAAAACATGCATATACTTTGTTTTGAAATAACTGTAGTATTTCTTTCATACTTCGTATCGTTTCTCTCGACAAAACATTATTATTTTAGTCATTTATTAGAAGTTATATTATATTTTTTGACCATCATCTAATATTTTCGTTATTTGTAAAAAACATAAAAAAGAGCCCCTATTTTCAAAACAAGGACTCTTTTCATAAAATAAAACTTTAATCAGCCCTCACCAATCGGGCTGCCTGGCAAATAGCGGGATAAACTATTTAGCTACCTCTTCTTTCGGCATTACCATACCTTTATAAAGTTGAACAGTTATCCAGTAATAGATGAAATAAATGACTAAGAATATCCCAATTGGCACCCACACTTTTACAAACGGGTCAACTAATATAAAGCTGAATAAGTTAAGCCCTACTAAAACGTGAGAAATGCCAATGATTGCTGGGAAGATAAATAAATATGAAATTTCTTTATATATACTTTTCGTTAACATACTGCGTCTCACACCAATTTTTCGTAACATTTCATAACGGCGTATGTCGCGAGAAGCACCTGTTAATATCTTGAACATAAGGGAACTTGCCATCATTGCTAAAAAGGCAATTCCGAGGAAAAATCCCATAAACATTGTTCCGCTCATGAAGCTGTTCATAAACTGATAAATTGTCATTTTCGTAAATAAGTCTACCTTTTCACCTGTTGCTTTTTCAATTTGTGCTTTTTGTCTCTTGTCTATTTCGATCAATAACGGTTTATATTTTTTCATATCATCTACTTTTGCTAATGTTACAGTGTGTTCTGTTCCTTGAATTCCTTTATAATGCTCTTCGTCTGCAATTCTTACTGGTTTTCCGCTAAATTGATTATGCGTAATTTGTATCTCTCTTACAACTGCGTCTTCCCAATCCTTTGGCATACGAGGGAATTTTGCTAATTCAGGAGCCTCTAAAGCTGAATATACAGGTTCAGTTAAAGGTTCAGTCACACGTTTACGAACAGGCTCTTTTAACGTTTTTGTATCAAAATGGTCTGAAACAAGTGGTGGTTTCGCAGTTAAGTCGTTACGTAAATAATAAACCGCTTCTCCATCTACTTTATAGTTGTACTTGCTTTCTTCAACAATTTCCATTTCTTTTAAGGCAGCTTTGTCTTGATCATTCGGATCATGAATTACAACATCATATACACGAGAAAAGTCTGTCATAATACCTACATTTTTTTGGAAAGCCATACCTGCCGTCATCGCACCTGCGCCTAATGCAATTAACATCGCTACAGTACCTAATACTCTCGATAAACTATTTACTCGAAAGCGTAGCTGTGCATATGTAAAACTATTTAGACCAGTTTCATTTCGTTTTTTATTCCCCTTAATTTTCATCACAAAAAATGGGAGTAATGAACTAAAGATAAAATATGTTCCAAGTGTTGTAACGATGGTTGCTATAATAAAACCTAATTCAGCATATATTTTTACATTGATCATAAAATAGTACCCTATACTTACTAGTAATACACCAAGTACTGTCATTATAATAATGCGAGTTTTACTTTTCTTCACTTCATCTAGTGTTTCATCTTCACGAATTAACTCTAGTTCAGTTTTACGTAACAATCGGACACTGTTCATTAAGCCAGTAATGAAAAATAGTATTAAGAAGAAAATAACTGTAACTAAAATTGCTGGTGTGTATACAGATGCATAACTACCTTTTGCTGAAATTTCCATTCCATTCATTAAAAAGTTTCCTGCTACACTTGCAAGTAACATCCCTACTAAAATACCGATAATAATACTGACAATACCCATACCGAATGTTTCAATAAATAATAACTGTGCTACTTTTTTCTTTTTTGCACCAAGCATCATGTACATACCGAGTTCTTTTCTTCTTAACGTGAGTAAGAAAGAGTTGGCATATATAATATAAAATACAGTAATGAAAGATAATAGTATTGCACCTACCCAAAAGACGAGTCTAATACTACTAATTAGGCTATTATCTTTCGTAAATTCGCTATTCATCGCCATCGTTTGGAACATATAGAAAATACTAATACTAATAACGAGGCCAATAAGTAAAACCATATAATCTTTTAACATTTTTTTCATACTATGACGTGATAATTTAAATAACATAGTTTCGCCCCCTACTTAGACTCAGCAGCTGAGCCCATATGAGCGAGCACACCTAAAATGTCTTGATAGAAATTCTCTCTAGTGCCTTGACGATTTAATTCTTTATAAAGAAGACCATCTTGAATAAATAAAATACGCTCACAATAACTTGCACTAAATGCATCATGTGTAACCATCAAAATACTTACATTGTGATTTTTATGTAAATCTTGCATTGCTTCTAATAAACTTTTTGCGTTTTTACTATCAAGCGCACCTGTCGGTTCATCTGCTAATACAATTGCTGGATTATGTACTAAAGCTCTTGCCGCCGCTGTTCTTTGCTTTTGTCCACCAGAAACAGCAGTTGGATATTTTGTTAAAATTTCAGTAATTCCTAATTTCTTCGCAACGTCATTTACCTTTCCAGTAATCTCACTTGATGGTACGCCTTGCAGAGAAAGTGGTAAAGCTATATTTTCATAAATTGATAAGTTTTCTAGTAGATTAAAATCTTGAAAAATGAAACCTAATTTTTGAGAGCGAAAATCAGATAACGCATTGCCCTTCATAGAAGTAATATTTGTACCAGCTATCGTCACACTACCACCTGTCGCTTGGTCAAGTGTACTTATCACATTAAGTAAAGTCGTTTTTCCAGACCCAGAAGGACCCATAATCCCGACAAATTCTCCTTCTTTAATACTTAACGATACACCCCTTAATGCTTTTGACTGATTCTCATTTCTTTTTCCATACGTTTTTTCTACACTTTCTACAGTAACTACATTTGTTGACATCTCTTTCACTCCATCCCTTTTGTATAAAATTAATTTCTCACATATTTCTTATTATTTTGTCATGTAAATCCTTAAGATTTTTTTAATTATTCATTCAATAAGAGTTACACCTGTAACATGAACCTATTTCCTACTTCATATTCTCATTTTTCTACAACTCGTTCCCTCGATTTCGCTTACATTTACCTTACATTTTTGTAAGATAAAAAAGAAAACACACTAATTTCTAATAGTGTGTTTTCTTTACAATCAATATTTTCTATTCTTTATTTCTTCTTCAATAGTTGCCACAAATACATCTAGTGCAATAACTTCTGACTTCTCTTCCCCATATTTACGTACATTTACAGCTCCGTTTTCCATTTCCTTATCTCCAATAACAAGAACATACGGTACTTTTTGCATTTGTGCTTCTCTTATTTTATATCCTAATTTTTCATCTCGTGCATCTTGTTCAACACGAACTCCAGCTTGTGCTAATTTAAGTGCAATCTCATTGGCATATTGTTCATGTACTGCATTTGAAACTGGAATTACTTTCACTTGAACTGGTGCCACCCATGCCGGGAACGCACCTCCAAAGTGCTCAATTAATATTGCTAAGAAGCGATCTAATGACCCTAAAACTGCCCTGTGAATAACAACTGGTCTTTTCTTTTCATTATTTTCATCTATATAATTTAAATCAAATTTCTCTGGCATTTGGAAATCAAGCTGGATTGTTCCGCACTGGTGACTTCTATTTAAAGCATCTTTAATATGAAAATCAATTTTCGGCCCGTAAAATGCACCGTCACCTTCATTTAGTCTATATTTATAATTTAGCGATTGTAATACATTTTCTAATGCTGCTTCTGCTTGCTCCCATAATTTATCATCACCCATTGAGTCTTCTGGACGAGTAGAAAGCTCTACTTCATATTCGAATCCAAAAGTTTTATATACGTAATCAATTTGCGCCATTACGGATTTGATTTCATTTTCAATTTGTTTTGGAGTTACAAATAAATGTGCATCATCTTGGCAGAAAGTACGTACTCTTAATAATCCGTTTAACGCACCACTAAATTCATGGCGATGTACTTGACCGAATTCACACATACGAATCGGTAATTCACGATAAGAATGCAATTTATTTTTAAACATAAGCATGTGCCCTGGACAGTTCATCGGTTTTAATGCAAAACTTTTATTATCTACTTCAGAGAAATACATATTATCTTTATAATGTCCCCAGTGCCCTGATCTCTCCCATACTTCTTGGTTCATCATGAACGGAGTGCGTACTTCTTGATAATTGTACTCTTTTTGAATTTCTCTTAAAAATGCTTCCAATTCGTTACGAATCATTTGTCCTTTCGGTAAATAAAACGGCATTCCCGGAGCCTCTTCAGAAAACATAAATAACTCAAGCTCATTGCCTAACTTACGATGATTTCTTTTTGTTGCTTCTTCAACGAAATGTAAATACTCTTCTAATTCTTTTTGAGAAGAGAATGCAACACCATATATGCGCTGAAGCACTTGGTTATTACTATCACCTCGCCAATATGCACCGGAAACGTGAGTTAATTGAAATGCTTTCAAATAACCTGTAAATGGTAAATGTGGCCCTCTACATAAATCTACAAATTCACCTTGTTTATATAGTGTTACACTTTCCCCACTAGGAATTGCTTCTAAAAGTTCTAATTTCAAGCGATCGTTCATTTCTTGAAACAGTTTTGCTGCTTCTTCTCGAGAAACCTCAACTCGTTCTATCTTTATATTTTCATTTATAATCTTTTTCATTTCTTTTTCGATTTTTCGTAAATCTTCTACGTTTACACTACTTGGAAGATCCATATCATAATAAAATCCATTTTCAATAACAGGCCCCACCCCAAGATTTATATCACCATACATTCTTTTTACAGCTTGCGCTAAAATATGTGCCGCAGAGTGTCTTGTAATTTCTACACCTTCATTTGAATCTATAGTAATGATTTCTACTTCCGCATTTTCTTCAATCTTTCGGCGTAAATCATATAACCCATCATTCACTTTCCCCGCGACTGCTTTCTTTTTCAAACTACTGCTAATGGATCCCGCAATTTCTTCTAAAGTAATTCCTTTTACAAATTCTTTCACGCTACCATCTGGAAATTTAATTTCAATCATTTGTTCTTTCATTTTTCATCTCTCCATTTCATAATAAAAAGCACACTCATCCCTAACATAGGGACGAGCGTGCTTTTACCCGTGGTTCCACCCAGATTCCCATCACAAAATGCAATGGCTTCTTTTACGGTAACGTCGTTTATACGGCACTAGATACTTAATTTCCCCAGTGCAGCTCTAAGGTGGTAAGTTATTTTTCTGCGTTAGGAAGTTCTCAGCTTTCCTTCCTTCTCTGTATAACCGGGGAAAATAACTCGTGTCCTTTTCTTCGCTTTTTATGAAATTGAATGCAAAAAAGCATATTCATCCCTAAATATAGGGACGAGTATGCTTATATCCGTGGTTCCACCCAGATTCCCATCACAAAAAACATAATGGCTTCTTTTGCGATAACGTCGCATACACGGCACTAGATACTTAATTTCCCTAGTGCAGCTCTAAGGTGGTAAGTTATTTTTCTGCGTTAGGAAGTTCTCAGCTTTCCTTCCTTCTCTGTATAACCGGGGAAAATAACTCGTGTCCTTTTCTTTGCTTTTTGTAAAACATCCATTTATTGTTATTTAATATATCTTATTCATTTTATTTTTGCAAGTGTTTAAAAAAATTATTTATTTAATTAAAAAAGTGAAACCAAATTTTTTTGGTTTCACTTCACAATTTTACCAATCTTGTGGTTCGTAATTTAAGTCTGCAAATAGACGTCTTTTCTCTTTCTTTGTTAAATCTCTCCACTGCCCAACCGGTAAATTATTCAATTCAATATTCATAATTCTCGTACGTTTTAACGTGTATACTTGATAACCTAAAGCTTCACACATACGGCGAATTTGACGATTTAGCCCTTGTGTTAAAATAATTTGGAACTCATATTTTGATAACTGTGTAACCTCACAAGGAAGCGTTTTTGTTCCTAAAATTTTAACACCCGCTGCCATTTTCTCTAAGAAATCAGGTGTAATTGGCTTATCTACTGAAACGATATATTCTTTCTCATGTTTGTTTTCAGCACGTAAAATTTCATTAACAATATCACCATCATTCGTTAACAAAATTAAACCGTCTGAGTCTTTATCAAGACGTCCAATGTGACTAATTCGTAAAGGATGGTTCACTAAATCGATAATATTACCTTTTACTGATTTTTCACTCGTACATGTAATACCTACTGGTTTATTTAAAGCGATATATACGTGATCTCGAGCAATTCGAAGCTGCTCTCCATTTACTCGTACATCATCACCTGGGTTCACTTGGTCACCAATTTTTGCAACCTTACCGTTAATAATTACTCTTCTCTCATTAATTAGTTTATCCGCTCCACGTCGAGACGCTTTTCCAGCTTCACTAATAAATTTATTGATACGCAAATTAGGCACATCCTTTTCTAAAAAAATTTCAAGCTCACACTGCTTCTACCGTACAATACAAAAGGGTAAGCCTCCTATTATAACTTAAATATATTAACATGAAAGGGTATATAACGTCTTCTATTAATTACTTGTTTATAAGAAAATATCTTTATTATACATTCATTTATACACTTTTTCAGCGTTTAATATACAAGCCATTCTTCCTTACATACAGCTTGTTTTCCTTTTATCTCTTCTATATCTTCATGAATATTAGCTAATTTATATAAATCTAGGAAAATCTCTTCCACATAATGTTGATGCGTCTGTTCATCTTTCCAATACGTTAACACTATGTAACGATTTTCATTTTTCAAAGACTTCCCAACTACTCCACCTAGCATTCCTTTTGCTTTTTCCATTCCTTTATTCCAAATTGTTTCTTGCTTATGTAAAAAATGCTTTTCCTTTTCCACCTTTACATCGCATATAGCAACTCTTACGAATGATCCTTCTGTAACAACGTCTTTCAAATGCGTATCAGTTATATCATACAACGTTTGAAATAATTCAATTTCACACGAAAGAAACGTATCCTCTTGATTACTATTTAAATAAATTGTATCGTGAGCACCATTCATAAATGATTGATATGTACTTCTATCTTCCCATAAAGTAAATACACATGCCTCATCTTCATACCATCCACCAAATTGTCCATGAAAACCATCTAGATGCCGTATATCACTCCATTTTTCTTGCGCATTTGAAAACAATTTCTTTTTCTCTTCTTCCACCTTACAGTAGATTGTTTTTAGTAACATTTTTAATTCCCCCTTTAGCATATAATTTATCTTCTTCTCACAATAATTAGTTCACATAATATTTTTATAATCACCCTAATACTCTTTATAGGCATATAGAACTAATCATATTTATCACTACATCTATCAAAACATCTATCGAATTTAATTTCAAATGATTCAGAATAAAAAAAGATGTAACTCTTAATGAATTACATCTTTAGCTAATCTCCCTTATTCATCTTTTTCTCAAATAAATAATACGTAATTTCTCCCGGATAATGTACTACTGCTACCTTCCTTTCCCCTTTTTTAAAACTAACAGTATGCCCGTTTTCCCCTAAGTTCTCCCATCCATTTGCCTTTGTAATAGGCATTACACTTATATATTGATAGTCCTCTTCATTATCATCGTTAATATGGATTGCTGACATTGGCACTGGAAAATCTTTAATTTTAGATTCTTTGTCTACATATATGAGTGCAAATAAACCAACTAATAACATAGCCATTGAAATACTTAAAACCAGTTTTCTTCTATTCATTTTCACTAAAAACCCTCTTTTCTCGCATATAGCTTTCATCATTTTACTAAATTTAATTATTCGTGTATAGAAAAGACATAATTTAAATTATTTCTAACCTATTTTCTCTACTTTAAACAACATCATTGTTATATATTATAATTATAAGTTTTTAAATTTTGGAGGCGTTACATATTGCAGAAATTACTTTTTACTAAATGGACAGTTGTTATTTCTATTTTCATCATTTTCGGTACGATTTTCTATGTTACTAATGTTAAAAATAACAACGAAAAAGCAACTGTAGAAACAGCGGAGACAAAAACTTTCAAAACGAAATTACAACCTAAAATTCATGAATTGACTACTCATTATAATGACATCATCGAAAAAGATTGGTTACCTGCCTGGGAAGAGATTAACACGAATGGAGATTCAGTAGATCGAAATAAACTATTAGTTACAATGAGTGCTGTTTCCAAACAGTACGAAACAATTATGAACGAAATAGACACGCTTAAAATTGAAGAAAACATAACAGATATAGATATACAAAAACAACTACTTCAATTCACAACTCAGTTTAAATCCGCATCAAATTTCATGAAAAATGCAGCAAATTTGATTATAGACGGAGCAAATAACTCTACTCCAACCAATGAAACTATTGAAAAAACAAAACAAGCTTTAGGACTTGCGGATCAACATATTGTCATCGCTTTATCTACTTTAAATGAAGTTGAAGATAAATTAGGACTTACAAAAAAATAAAACTATTTACTATTTTAAAATAAAAAATGATTGCAATTCACAATTTGTATGTCTATAATGTTTTTATTGATTTACAATCAATGTGTTTATAAATTTTATAATTCGGATGAACCATTCAGGAGAAGGTCTATTGATCTACCGACGGGGCAAAAAGTTGTTATACCAGCTTTGAAACTCTCAGGTCTTGGTTACA
This sequence comes from Bacillus cereus group sp. MYBKT14-1, assembly GCF_051915185.1. Classification (NCBI taxonomy): domain Bacteria; kingdom Bacillati; phylum Bacillota; class Bacilli; order Caryophanales; family Bacillaceae; genus Bacillus; species Bacillus cereus group sp. MYBKT14-1. Next base: position 178,068 of record NZ_JBQAEF010000007.1, read on the forward strand.
AGTAGAACTGCATGGGGACGAATCTCTGGAGAGACTCCCTCTCGCTTTCATAGAGCGCGGAGGAAAACGAGCACCGAAGGAGCAAATCCGCTACTTTAGCGGATAATCTCTCAGGTAAAAGGACAGAGACAAGCGAAAGAAAAAGCCGATTGTATCGGTTTATTTTTCTATCCCTTGTTTCTCCAGAGACCATTTCATTTACTTGAAGTGGTTTTTATTTTTTCTAAAAAAGGAGAATAAAGATGGAGACAGTAAGTAAAGTATTAGAACAACTAAATCAATACGTGTGGGGATTACCAACTTTGTTGCTACTCGTTGGAACAGGTATCATTCTCACAGTGCGTTTGAAAGGTTTACAGTTTAGTAAACTATTATACGCTCACAAACTAGCGTTTAAAAAATCAGAAGATACTTCTTCTTCTGGAGATATTAGTCACTTCCAAGCACTCATGACAGCTATGGCCGCAACGATTGGTATGGGTAATATAGCCGGTGTTGCAACAGCGGTTACAATTGGTGGTCCTGGTGCAATATTTTGGATGTGGATTACCGCTTTATTCGGTATGGCAACAAAGTATGCAGAGGCAATACTTGCAGTGAAATACCGTGTTAGTAATGAAAATGGTGAATATTCAGGTGGACCAATGTATTATTTAGAGCGTGGTTTAGGTAAGAAATGGCTTGCTATATTATTCGCTATATTTGGTACAACTGCTTCTTTCGGTATTGGTAATATGGTGCAATCTAACTCAGTTGCAGAGGCAATGCGAATTAATTTCTCTTTCCCTCCTGCTTTAACTGGTATAGTAATGTCATTTTTAATCGCAATTGTTATTTTAGGCGGTGTAAAAAAAATCGGGAAAGTGACGGGATATGTCGTTCCTATTAAAGCTTTCTTTTATATAATTGCTGGTCTTATAATTATTTTCTATCACTACGACCAAATTCCAGAAGCATTTTCACTTATTTTTTCTGGTGCATTTAATGGTACAGCAGCTGCTGGTGGTTTTATTGGGGCAACAGTTGCATCAGCTATCCAAATCGGAATGGCGCGTGGTGTATTTGCGAACGAAGCTGGTTTAGGGAGTGCACCAATTGCGGCGGCGGCGGCAAAAACCGATTCGCCTGCAAAGCAAGCTTTAGTTTCAATGACTGGTACTTTTCTAGATACGTTTATTGTATGTACAATTACAGGACTAGTATTAATTACTACAGGCGCTTGGAAATCAGGTAAAACTGGTGTTGAAGCTACAACACTTGCATTCCAATCTGTATTCGGTACTGCTGGTAGTATGATTCTCGGTATCGCAATTATTTTATTTGCCTACTCTACTATTTTAGGCTGGTCGTATTATGGAGAAAAATGTGTAGCTTATTTATTCGGAGAAAGTGCAGTTAAATATTATAAAGCAATCTTTATTTTCATGATTGCAATTGGTGCTAATTTAAAGCTAGGAATCGTATGGACATTTGCTGATATTGCAAATGGACTTATGGCAATTCCAAACTTGATTGGTTTGATTGGATTAAGTAGTATTGTTGTTGCTGAAACGAATCGCTTTTTACAAGCAGAGAAATTGAAAGAAAATAATAAAAAACAGGCAAGTTAATCTATGAAAAAAGGAATGACTCATACATGATGAGCATTCCTTTTTTCATCCCCTCTTTTACTTAATTACTATCATTAAAAATATATTTATATCAATATTTACTCCTTTTTATTCCTCCAAAAGTTTTTCACATAAATGTCATAAATCGTATGGTCTAACTATATAGTTGAAAAGGAATGCGACATTAAAGTGTCGCTGAAAAACTCATCCAAGAAAAGGGAGGAAAAATCTTTTGAAAAACAAAATCATCGTTTTCCTATCTGTTTTATCATTTATTATTGGTGGTTTCTTCTTTAACACGAATACTTCAAGTGCTGAAACATCATCTACTGATTACGTTCCTAACCAATTAATCGTTAAGTTCAAACAAAATGCATCTTTAAGTAATGTGCAATCTTTTCATAAATCTGTCGGAGCTAATGTCTTATCTAAAGATGATAAGTTAGGTTTTGAAGTCGTACAATTTTCAAAAGGTACTGTAAAAGAAAAAATAAAGAGTTATAAAAATAATCCAGATGTGGAATATGCAGAACCAAATTATTACGTTCACGCCTTTTGGACTCCAAACGACCCATATTTTAATAATCAATATGGATTACAAAAGATTCAAGCTCCACAAGCTTGGGATAGCCAACGAAGTGATCCTGGTGTAAAAGTAGCTATTATTGATACAGGAGTTCAAGGCTCACACCCTGATCTGGCTTCGAAAGTAATTTACGGGCATGATTATGTTGATAACGACAATACATCTGATGATGGTAATGGTCATGGTACACATTGCGCTGGAATTACTGGAGCACTTACGAATAACAGCATCGGAATTGCTGGTGTTGCCCCACAAACTTCAATTTATGCTGTCCGCGTATTAGATAATCAAGGAAGTGGTACTCTTGATGCTGTAGCGCAAGGTATTCGAGAAGCTGCTGATTCGGGTGCAAAAGTAATTAGTTTAAGTTTAGGAGCTCCAAATGGTGGTACTGCATTACAACAAGCCGTTCAATATGCATGGAATAAAGGCTCTGTTATAGTTGCAGCTGCTGGAAATGCTGGAAATACAAAAGCTAATTACCCTGCTTATTACAGCGAAGTAATTGCAGTTGGTTCTACAGATCAATCAGATAGAAAATCTTCATTCTCTACTTATGGTAGCTGGGTAGATGTTGCAGCACCAGGTTCAAATATATATTCAACATATAAAGGAAGCACGTATCAATCATTAAGTGGTACATCTATGGCAACACCTCATGTTGCAGGAGTCGCTGCTCTTTTAGCAAATCAAGGATATAGCAATACACAAATCCGCCAAATTATTGAGTCTACTACTGATAAAATTAGTGGTACAGGTACGTACTGGAAAAACGGTAGAGTCAATGCATATAAGGCTGTACAATACGCTAAGCAATTGCAAGAAAATAAAGCTTCTTAATAAATAAAGTAAAATTTTAATCAGTCGATCTACCATTAATGCCGGATAAAATAGAAGGAGAGACTTCTACAATTAAAGCCTCTCCTTCTTACAAACTATATTACTCTCCCTGCTTTTTAACCATATGTAAATACAGTACAAAATCCATCATTGTCGACGAATGACCAAGTTGACGGATCATCGCTGTTATATTTCCTCTATGATATGTACCATGATTTACGACATGTTGCACTAATTCTAAAATCGAAGTTTCTAATTTCCCTACATATGGATTCTCAATAACAAATACAGCATTCACATCTTGTATTGTAATTAAAAAATCTTTATATTGATTTGCCATGTTTTCAAACATTTTTTCTAATTCATGTAACGATTTAGTTTCAATTTGTTTTCGTAAATCTTCTCGGTCTTGTATTGCTTCATTCATACTTTTACCATGCAATATATGTAACCACACTTGATCTGTAATATAAATATGCACAAAAGTATCCTTAATGGATGGAAATACACTCTGTATCTGCTCATTAAAAATCGTCTCATAGTTTGGTAACTCTTTTAATCGATTGAATAATCTTGTATTGGCCCAAGCATGATAATCACACTGTTTTAATATATAATCTTTCAATTTATATTACCTCCTTATTGTATGAAACGAATGGTTTGTTTCTTCATTTCTGATTCTCTATCAGCCTTTGCAATCCCTTTTTCTTTCATTTCATGCTTATTTATCGTTTTATATTTTACATACGTATAAAATTCCGTTTGAAATGGAAATGGTGTAATCCGAATTGTTTCCTCGTCCACCCATTCAGCTTGAATAAGTTTCTCCTCTTCACTATTAAACATTTCTGTTCCTTCAAAACCATCTTTAAATAAATCAATTTCATCTTTCTTTTTGACACCAGGCTTATTCATACATACGTATAAAGAAAGTTCATCACAAAACTTTAATAATTTATAATGTTTATCGAACATCGCAAACTGTTCTTTTGTTAACGTTTTCAAGATTCTTTTTTGTCGTTCTAATTCATGTTTATAAAATGACATCATCTCTTCATCTTCCTCGTTTAGTGGAAATGATAAAAAATGTTTACTACAAAGCAATGCCCCGTATGGATTAGAATTTTCAATTTCATTCAAACCAATCGTATAAAAAACAAAACGTAATGGGCTTGGACAATCCATAAATGTATATGGAATATTTTTAGCATCATTCAAAATTGGTACTTTATCAAGCTCTATCCATCCTCTGTCATGCTCATATATTGCATCAACTGTTTCTTTTAAATATGTTTTACTTTCAAAAAAGCCTTCTTTTATATGTTTTGCAATCTCTCCAGCTAAAGAACCATGGTCATGTTGACGAATTAATATACTTTCCTTCTCATTTTTTTCACGAAAAATCATTCATATACTCCCCCTCATCCTCATACTAAAGCTTTTTATATGCATCGATTCTTAATTAATCCCTAAATAATAGAAGGGATTCAGTCTCTTGCAACGAAATTAACATAATTATATAGTATTCTATCTAATCATAGTGATAGCTTTATCTTTACTATCTATTATACTAAAACATTCATTCCAAAAATTTTTTTATGAGGTGAAAACATGAACAAAACAGAATTAATTAAAAACGTAGCTCAATCAGCTGATATTTCTCAAAAGGACGCTTCTGCAGCTGTACAATCCGTATTTGACACAATTGCTAATGCATTACAATCTGGAGATAAAGTTCAACTAATCGGTTTTGGAACTTTTGAAGTGCGCGAAAGATCTGCTCGTACAGGACGTAATCCGCAAACTGGCGAAGAAATTCAAATCGCCGCTGGTAAAGTTCCTGCATTTAAAGCAGGTAAAGAATTAAAAGAAGCTGTTAAATAAACAAGAAACCAGCCATTTTATAGGCTGGTTTCTTGTTTTTATTTAAGCAATTGCTTTATATTCTCTGCATGATACACTTCACAAATATAAAATACACATTTGCATTTACTTACAATTTGATACTTTCTAGTTGGATACACATTCGCTGTAACAGAACATCCATCAAACAATTCGATAATATTTCCAGATGGCTGATATCCTTCATATAATACATTTCTTCTTACTTCCATCTTTTCTATAAGCTTTTCAACAGGAATATTTCCACTCTCTAATTCACTCTTTATTGCGTCCGGTAAAAACGAAGTGTCTGCAAAAATTAGATTTTCAGATAACACCTTGCCTTTATAACTAACATTAGATACACGGTAAAGAAATGTTCCATCTTTATCAAAGAAATTCTTTGCTTCTTTCGGAATGTACTGTCTACCAAGTGCCTCTTGTTCAAGAACATCAAACTGAACTGTATCATTTAAAAGCTTTTCTAAAGCATGAATGGATGATGTATCTCCAGAAAATAAAATATTTTTAATTGCTTGTACGTTATAAGTGAATTCATTCTTTCTATTTTCCGCTACTAACATGAGGAACACCTCTTCTATAATTTTTTTATTTAAGATTTAAAAGTGCTGCCGCATCTAATTGCGTAATTTCAGTTACTTCCTTACTGAATATTGCAATAGAGGCCCTATAATCTAAACTAGGCTTTACATCTTCCATCATTGTATTATTTAATAACTCTTGTCTATCCTTAAAAACCAACAAGTTTGGAGGATCATTTGGAGCTGATACTGTAATATGTACTGGCGGAATCATTAGTCCTTCACCTGTCGCTTTCAGCACCGCTTCTTTTCGAGTCCAATATGTTAAAAATCCTTCTATTTTCTGTTCATTTGGCAGTTTCATAACTTGCGCTATTTCAATGTCTGTTAATACACCTTCTGCCATTTTCATAACATCTACATTTGGATTCATTTGTTCTACATCTATGCCAACAGGTGCAGATTTTGTAAAAGCAACGACAACCCACTCACCTGAATGCGAAACGGATAATTGCGGCATACCTTCTGGTAATTGTGGTCTTCCATGCTGCACTTTACATACTGAGCACATTCGATCAATTGGTACTTGGACTGGTGACATAGAAAGTATCTTACCGAGAACTAATCTACTTATTACGCAACCTATTATAAAACGAGCTCGATCTGCCGAATGATGATACGAATTTGCTTTCTCTCGCTCTATATCATTTAGTAAATTGTAATGCCATGATTGTAAATCCGAAATTCTTGCCCACCATATTTGACAATCATTCTCATTCAAAGTTGGAATAGAATCTACAACTTTACTTTCTATCATGTAAACTCTCCTTTATTCAACGAATATCAATTTTCATAAGAAAGCATGCGTATATTGTTATTCATTGACAAGTACTTTCTCTTTTTCTGATACAGATAATGTTTTTTCTTTCTTCTTTGACATTACCTCTTTATCGGAAATACGTAAAGAAAATAGTAGTGCTATGAGCAAAAATATTGCTGATCCAATTAATGCTGCTTGATATGGTAAAAAATCGGATTGAGCGTTATTACTTCCAAAACCAGCTAGTATACTAGCTAAAACAGCTACTCCTATTGCTGATCCTAATCGATTTTGCACATTGAATATAGTAGTAGCTCTCCCCATAGAAGGCGGCGTGATATTGTTAAAGGCAGAAAATTGAACCGCACCGACAGATTGACCTAAGAAAATACCGATACCAAACAATAATGCGCGGATTTGCCACGGATTCGTATCGTGATTTACAAAACTTAATAAAACAAAGATAACCACGGTACAAATTAATCCAATAGAAATTACCTTTCGCGCTCCTAATTTTTTATATGACCATGGCACAATTTGTGAAGAAATCATTAATCCAATCGCCTCTGGAAATGTCGTAAGTCCTGATTCCAGCGCGGAAACTCCTATCACATTTTGATACATAAGTGGAAAAACAAATAACATTCCTAGTAAACCAGCTGATGAAAATAATGATATAAGACTCATCTTTCTAAACACTGGTTCTTTTAATAAACGTAAATCTAACATCGGTTGCTTTACTTTCAGTTCTACGATTATAAACAATGTAATGAATACACCCCCAGCTATTCCAGTACTCATAATTTCTGGAGAAATCCACCCTTTTGATGGTCCCTGGCTGAGCGCATATATGAGCATCGCAAATCCTGGTGCTGATAAAATAAAGCCGAGCGAATCAAAGCGACCAGCTGATTTTTCAACATGCTCTGCTAAAAATAGAAGTCCAAATAGCAATGCAACGATTCCAAACGGTAGATTAATATAAAATGCCCAACGCCAAGACATTTGATCTACAAAGAAACCACCGATGATAGGACCAATTGCTGGTGCTACAGCAATTGGAAGTATAATGAACCGAGAAATCTTCGGTCTTTCCTCTGGTGAAAATGTTCGAAATAACATTGCCATTCCAACTGGTGTTAAAAGCCCTCCACCAGCACCTTGAATAATACGGAAAATATTCAATGAAGTAATATCGTTAGCCATTCCGCATAAAGCAGAGGCAATTGTAAATACGAAAAGAGCAATTAAAAACACTCTTTTCGTACCAAATCGATCTCCTAACCAACCAGAAATCGGAAGGAAAACAGCTAAACTAACTAAATACCCAACATTAACCGTCCCCATTGCAGATGCAGGTACTTGTAGTTCTCTACTTATCGATTGCAGTGCTACATTTACAATCGTTGCGTCCATCGCAGCCATAAACATCGCAGTTATATAAACGATACTTACAACTACTTTTGGATTTAGTTTTTCTTTCATTATCGTTTTCCTGCTAATGTTTTTTCGCGAACTTGATTACTTTTTGGATTCAAATCTTTCCAGTTATATTCAACATATTCTAAGCAGCTCTGCCTACTAGCTTCTTCATATACGATATTCCAGCCAATAGGTACATCGAGAAAAGCAGGCCAGAGAGAATACTGGCCCTCCTCATTTATTAATACTTTATATGTGTAATTATCATTTTCAAATGGATTCGTCATACTCTACTTACCCCTTTCTTATTCTGCAAATATTTCGCTAATACTTGTCCAATTTCCGTAAGCGGCCCTGGCTGACATAGATCTTTATGTCTACAATCAATATCGTGCTGCACAATTTGCCCGTCTAAATAATTTAGCCACGTATTTGGAGAAATAGGATCAAACCAGTCTGGTATAACAGTAGATCTAAAGAACAGGATATCTCCGTTATAAACTTTCGGTACATATTTCCCTAACAACCCTACTGAATTTACATATGTTTCTTTCAAGTTCAATATAGTCTCTTCTTCAAGACTTGCTAATGCACTTCCATCTTTACGAAGGATTTCAACTGCACTTTCCATTGTAAGTGGTTTACCATCCATGTTATCTGGGTCATATCCGCCTAAAGCAAGTAATGCGATTAACGCTTCCTCTTCAGTAGGCGCTTCCGTATTCGGTAAGAAGTGTCCAGGATAAGAGTCAAGCATAACAAGTAATTCTACTTCTTCCCCTTCATTTTGTAATTGCGCCGCCATTGCATGCACAACATTTCCTCCAAGCGACCAACCTAATAAACGATATGGTCCATGAGGCTGTACTTCACGAACGTGTTTCAAGTAATCCGCCGCCATCTCCTCTAAACTTTTTGGAAGTTCTTCATTTTTAGCAATACCACGTGCTTGCACACCATAAATTGGATAATCTGTTCCTAAAGATTTCATAAGTCCTGCATAGCACCAACTTAATCCACCTGCTGGATGTACACAAAATAGTGGTAATTGCTCCCCGCTTGCTCGTAATGGAAGCAACACATCAAGTGCACTTTGACCATTCCCCATCTCAAGTCTTTCAGCTAACCCTGCAACCGTCGGTGCTGCAAATAAAGTACCAATGTTTAGTTCCACTCCAAGCGCCTCTTTCATGCGGCTCATAAGCTGCACTGCAAGGAGTGAATGACCACCAAGATCAAAGAATCCGTCATCAATTCCAATTTGAGGTACACTTAGCACTTCTGTAAACAAGTCACATAACATTTCTTCTTGCGGTGTTCTTGGACCACGACTAGAAGATGATGCGATAAATGCTGGAGCTGGCAATGCCTTTCTATCTAATTTACCGTTTGGAGTTAAAGGTAACTCATTTACTACTACAAAAGCGTATGGAACCATATAATCTGGTAAACTACCACTAGCAAACTGACGCATTTCATTCGTATCAATTGCTTCATTATTTGATGCAACGATATAAGAAACTAACCGTTTATCCCCTGGTTGATCTTCACGTACAATAACGGCTACTTGCTCAGCTTTAGGGTGCTTCATTATGACTGCTTCTATTTCTCCTAATTCAATTCGGAATCCACGAATTTTGATTTGATGATCTGCACGTCCTATATAATCTAGCGTCCCATCATTACGCCAGCGAGCTAAGTCTCCTGTACGATACATTCTTGTACCTGGCTTGCCAAATGGATCTGCGATAAAGCGTTCAGCCGTTAATCCTGCTCTTCCTAAATATCCACGCGCAAGTCCTGCACCTGCAACATACATTTCTCCAACTACTCCAGGTGGGACTGGTTGTAAATAGTTGTCTAACACATACACTTTAAGGTCAGGTATACTGCACCCAATTAAACTATTTGCCCGTAAAGAGACGATAGTTTCATCTAATTCAATATAACTAACATGTACTGTCGTCTCTGTAATACCATACATATTAATAAGCTTTGGTGCGTTATGAGGATGTCGACTATACCAATCTTCTAAGCGACTTAGCTCAAGTGCTTCTCCTCCAAAAACAACATATCGTAAAGATAATTTTTGGCCAATCTCTTCATTTTCACGATCTGCTTGCATCAATTGGTAGAACGCTGATGGAGTTTGGTTTAAAACCGTAACCTTTTCTTTAACAAGAAGCTGTAAAAATTCTTTCGGCGAGCGACTTACAGTATGTGGAACTAGAACTAAACGCCCTCCGTATAATAAAGGTCCCCAAATTTCCCAAACCGAGAAATCAAAAGCATATGAATGGAACATCGTCCAAACATCGTTTCCGTCAAACTGGAACCAATGATCAGTTGCTCCTAAAAGTCTCACTACATTTTGATGAGGTATCATAACGCCTTTCGGTCTGCCCGTTGACCCTGACGTATAAATAACGTAAGCAATATGTGATGGAGATAATGGCTTAATTCGTTCCACTTCATCAATATTGTCTTCACTATATTTCTCAACCTCTGCTATTACTTTCACATCATCAACTAAAACTTTTAGTGCCTCATTACATTCAATTTCCACTTCTGAATTCGTTAAAACACATGATGGTTTCGCATCGTGTAGCATAAATGAAATACGGTCTGCTGGGTAATCTGGATCTAACGGAAGGTATCCAGCACCAGCTTTAAGAACAGCTAATAAGCTTACAACCATGTTTAATGATCTTGGCATCGCTAAAGCAACGAGTTGATCAGGACCAATCCCTTTTGCTATTAGGAATCGAGCTATTTTATTTGCTTTTCTATTTAACTCTTCATAAGTTAATTTCTTATCTTCAAAGACAACAGCAATAGAATTTGGATTTATATGAGCCTGCTTTTCAAACAATTGTGGCAATGTCATTTCTGGTGCAATTTGAAAACCACCATTCCACTTTTCTAACACTGTATTTTTCTCTGCTAAAGTTAATATTTCTAATCTGCCAATGGATTGATCTGGATTTGTAGTTGCATCATCTAATAACAAAATGAATCGTTCTATTAGTTTTTGAACCGTTTCACGTTTATATAAATCGGTACTAAACTCTAGTAATCCATGTAAACCGTTCGGAGTACCGTCACCCCCGTTACTCTCACTAATTTCAAATGTTAAATCAAATTTTGCAGAACCAACGCTTTGAATTTCAAGGCTCGCTTCTAAATCTGGTACATGAAACGTTGCTTCTGGTGTATTTTGAAAAGCTAACATAACTTGAAACAACGGGTGGCTGTTTCGAGTACGTACTGGATTTAATACTTCAACAAGCCTTTCAAATGGAACATCTTGATTTTCATAAGCTGCAAGATTTACCTGCTTCACTCTATTTAATAATTCTTTAAAACTTGGATCTCCTGAAGTATTTGTACGTAACACTAATGTATTTACAAATAAACCAACAATATCTGAAAGTACATCATCATTTCTTCCAGCAATCGGACTTCCAATTGGTATATCAGTGCCTGCACCTAATCTTGTAAATAGTGCACTAAGCCCTGCTTGCAATACCATAAACAAACTAACTCCATTTTTACGTGCAAGCTCTACTAACCTACTATGCATACCTTCATCTATATGAAAATGAATTGTTTCCCCGCGGTAACTCGTCTCAATTGGACGCTGGAAATCTGTAGGTAACTCCATTTGGTCTGGTAAACCTTTAAGTTCTTCTTTCCAAAAATCTAATTGTGTTGAAATAAGGCTCTCTTGTGTCGTTTCATCACCTAGCAATTGCTGTTGCCAAAGTGCATAATCTGCGTATTGAACTGGAAGTGACTCCAGCTGAACTCTGTCACCTTGACATCGCGCTTTATACGCCGCTGTAAAATCTCTCGTTAACGGCTGTAACGACCAGCCATCACCTACAATATGATGTAATAGAATTAATAATACATGTTCGTTTTCACTCACTGTAAAAAGTTGCAAACGAACTGCCGGCTCAAAATCGAGGTTAAAGCTATATCTTACCGCCTCTGAAAGTACACTTTCTAATTCATCTTTACATGTATTAGTTATAACCATTTCTAGATTTAAGTTTTCCATATCTAAAATTTTCTGATAGGAACTACCTAATACGTTAGGGAAAATTGTTCTAAGTGTTTCATGTTTCTCAACTACATCATAAAAAGCACCTTGTAATGCTTCCCGATTCAATATTCCATTCATACGAATGACTAGCGGAATATTATAAGTAGGACTTGGACCTTCTAAACAATTTAAGAACCATAACCTGCGCTGTGCAAATGAAAGTGGAACTTCATTTGGCCTACTTGCTTTCTGAATAGCTGGTCTTGCGCTTTTTGCATGGTTTAATTGTTTCGCCAGTTCGGCAACAGTTGGTGATTCAAATAGTTTCCCGATTCCTAATTCCACACTTAACGTTTCACGAATTCTTGCCATTAAACGAGATGCGAGAAGTGAATGTCCACCCATTTCAAAGAAATTATCATCAATGCTAATTCGAGAAACACCAAGTACTTCTGCAAATAAATCACATAATATTTCTTCTTTCGGATTTCTAGCAACTCTCTCGTTGTTCATTCCATTAAAATCAGGAGCAGGTAATTTCTTTCTGTCAACCTTACCATTTGGCGTTAATGGTAATTCTTCTAGCACAACAAATGCTGATGGTATCATATAATTCGCTAAACTTTCTGAAACATAAGAACGAATTTCTGAAAGATTAATCGGTTCCTTTTCTTCTGCAACGATATACGCAATGATGCGCTTATCATTTGGGCGATCTTCTCGTACCATTACTACCGCTTGTTGAATATTTTTATGTCGTTGTAATACCGTTTCAATTTCAGCTAATTCAATTCGGAATCCACGAATTTTAATTTGATGATCTGCGCGACTAATGTACTCTAACGCACCATCACTACGCCATTTCACAAGATCTCCTGTACGGTACATGCGCTTCCCTGATTCTCCATAAGGATTTGCAACAAACCGTTCAGCTGTTAACTCAGGTTTTCCTAAATATCCGCTTGCAAGTCCTTCCCCTGCAATATATAATTCCCCAATAACTCCAGGTGGCACTGGTTGTAACCCTGCATCCAATACATACACTTCTGTATTGCAAATTGGTTTTCCAATAGGAGGTATGCCCTTTTCACCTTCATCAATGTTCATGAAAGTAGACCAAATCGTCGTTTCAGTTGGTCCATATAAATTAGTTATTGAGCAACCTAATTCTCGTAATTTATTTGCTAAATGCGCTGGAAGAGCTTCACCACCAACAAGTATGCTTAGCCCTTGTAGCTTCTCTGGATAATCAGTTACTAACGCCTGCCAAAGCGTCGGTGTAGCCTGCATAATGGTCACTCTTTCTTCATGTAAAAGTGTCGTTAATGCAGAAGGCTCTTGTATGTCTTCTTTTTGCGCAATTGTTAAACTTGCACCACTAATAAGAGGTAAATAAATTTCTAGTGCAGAAATATCAAATGCAAACGTTGTAACTGCTAATAAATGATCATTTTCATTTAATGAAAACTTTTGTTGCATAGCCATTAAAAAGTTACTTAAACCTCTCATAGGAACAATTACACCTTTTGGGTTTCCTGTTGAGCCTGAAGTATATATTGTATAGGCTGGGTTTAACAGTGATACATCATTCTTACATGCTATATTCATACGAGAATATGTATGTAACGCTAGTTTCGTTTCTTCGTCATCTAATACAATTTTTTTCATATCCTTTTCTATAACTAACTTAGATGAAACAGATGAATGTGTTATGATACAAACTGGTTTTGCATCATTTACTATATAAGTAACTCTATCTGCTGGGTATTCTGGATCTATTGGTAAATACGCTGCACCAGCCTTTAAGACTGCTAGCATACTAACTACCATTTCTATTGATCTAGGGAATACTAAAGCTACAAACTGATTTGGTCGTATTCCTTCTTCTACTAAATAATGTGCTAGTTCATTCGCTCGTTCATTTAGCTCTTTATACGTAAGGATTACACCGTCACAAGTAATCGCTAGTTTATTGGGATTTTTTTTCACTTGTTTTTCAAATGATATAGGCAGACTGATTAATTCATCGTCTTCCTTCGTTTCATTCCATTCCAATAAAACTTTATGATTTTCTTCAGGCAGAGTAATGTTTATTTTTCCAATCGACTCGTTTTTCTCATAATTATTTATTACTAATTCAAATAGATTCATAAATCTTTCTTTATGCAATGCTAGCTCCGCGTTATTATATACTTCAGGATTTGCATCAAAATGAATCATTATCTCATTTTGATCAAAACGTTTATATACATTTATCGATAAATCATCGACAGGTCCTGCTGATAAGTTATGCGTAATACCACGATTTCCAGCAAAATTAAGCCCGTAATCAAAAGGCATAACATTCACTAACGGTCCAAACAACCTTTGATTTTCACCTAGTAACTTTAAATCTCTTCTTAATTCCTCATGACGGTATTTATAATGGCGACGTACATCTCGGATTTCTTTAGAAACTTGCTGCAATAATTCCGCAAGAGTTATATTTGGAGTTACTGTAATACGAAGTGGAACTAAATTCATTACCATACTTGGTGTATGAATAGATACAGAACCTAGACGTCCCATCATCGGTAAACCTAAAACAATATCATTTTCACCTGTTAATTTATGCATATAAATACTTGTTACAGCCACAATGAATTCCGGCCAACTTGTTAACGAAATATTGATATCTTCTAGTAAAGTTTTCGTGCTAGAACTAGATAAATAAGCTGTTTCTCGTGAAAATCCATTTGATGTTCTCGGTGCTCGTTCTGCCAAACTTACAACTTCTGGTCCATCTGCATACTTTTCTAACCAAAAAGTACGATCTTCCTGAAATTGTTTAGACTCACGATACTCAATATCTTCTTGCACAACTTTTGCAAGAGAACCAAATGGCTTTTCATTCTTGTTTGTTTCTTCTATAAGTGATGTATACTCATTCGCTACTTTTTGGCTAAGAAGTGAAAATCCATAGCCATCCATCACAATGTGATGGATGCGCTGATACCAAAAGAAACGATTATTTTCGACTTGAATAAGTGCTTCAGTAAATAAAGTATCTTTTTTCAAATTGACTGGCATAGATAAATCATTTTTCATCCATACTTTAGCAGCTTCTTCAGGATTTTCTTCTTTACGAACGTCAATAAAATGCATATGAAACTGTGATTCTTCAATAACTTGCCATGGGCCAATTTCATCCTCTTCGAAGCGAACATGAAGTGCTTCTGCTTCCATTACAACTTTACGTACAGCTAATTGAAAAATGTCTTGATGAATATTTCCGTTTATTTCTACATATTCCCCAGTATTATAAATTGGATTAAGCGGATCTAATTGTTGCGCAAACCACATACCAGACTGCGCAGATGATAACGAATGACGAATCTTTTGACTGTTAGGCATTCTTTACTACCCCTTTATTATGTAGTCTA
This sequence comes from Bacillus cereus group sp. MYBKT14-1, assembly GCF_051915185.1. Taxonomy (NCBI): domain Bacteria; kingdom Bacillati; phylum Bacillota; class Bacilli; order Caryophanales; family Bacillaceae; genus Bacillus; species Bacillus cereus group sp. MYBKT14-1. Next base: position 193,239 of record NZ_JBQAEF010000007.1, read on the forward strand.
TTTGTTACAGCACCTGTGCTGTTTGTGAAGATAGTAAACTGTACCAACCTGTAACAGTTGGACGTTCTGCTAAATCTGCAAAAGTGATTTCTTTCCCTTCACGACGCCACTTCTCTACTAAACTCATAATTCTGACCGAATCAAGCCCTCTATTTAATAAGTCCTCATCAATATCAATACTCTCTACTGGCTCACGAAGTAGTTGTGCAACTAGTTCATGCACTTCCTGTATAGTGATTCCTTCACCCTCATCACCTTTTACACTTTGTAAATCTTTTAACAGTAGGTTTGTTGATGTCGTTACTGCACATCTATTAGATGCATACTCCAATGCTTGTTTATGATGCTCTAGTGAAAAATCAGCAACTGCATCTGCTACAAAGAACGGCTCTATACCATCCATAAATGCTTCACAAGCTGTTAAAAGACAGCCAATATGCGCATAAATACCGCAAATAATGAGTTGATCTCTTCCTTGTTCATTTAAAATTTCTAATAGATTTGTCTTTTTAAATGCACTATATCTCCATTTTGTTAGGAATATATCATCTTCATCAGGAGTAAGTTCATCAACAATTTTCTTTTTATCTGGTCCAGCAGGTATACCGTCACCCCAAAAGTCTTGTAATAAACCTCGTTGTTCTAACGTTTGCCCACCAGGTTGTGCTGTATAAACAACTGGTATACCAAGTTCCTTACATTTTTCTCTTATCATTTTAATATTTGAAACAAGTTCTACTTTTGGTGATTCTTTATCGCTATATGCATCAAGAAAATATTCTTGCATGTCATGAATTAAAAGTACTGCACGTTTCGGATCTGGTGTCCAATTCACTTTATTTTTCGGTAGTTCTGATTCAATTGGCATTTTATATACTGAAATAGATGGAATAGCCATCTAATCACTTCCTTCCGGTTTTTATTATTATTTTACTGTAATAAGTTTTTCAGCAATGACTTTACGTAGTTCTTTTTTGCTGACTTTTCCGACTCCTGTTTGCGGAAATGATTCAATAAATTCAATTCGATCTGGAATTTTATAAGCCGCTATACCACGTTCTCTTAAAAACATTTTTAATTCACTTACTGCCGGAACTTGTCCGCGAGCTATAACAAAAGCACAGGTGCGTTCACCTAAATAATCGTCAGGCATAGATACAATTGCTACGTCATGGACCGCATCGTGTGCTAATAGATGATTTTCAACTTCTTCTGCAGCAACTTTCTCACCACCACGGTTAATTTGATCTTTATCTCTTCCTTCTACAATGATGTATCCTTGTTCATTTACTTTTACAAGATCACCTGTGCGATAAAATCCATCCTTTGTAAATGATCGTGCATTATGCTCTTCGGCTTTATAGTAACCACGAATTGTATATGGACCTCGTGTTAATAAACTACCTACTTCGCCCGGTTGTACATCGTTGTCATTTTCATCAACAACTCGTACTTCATCGAGTGCAGACATTGGTCTACCTTGTGTATGAATAATAATTTCTTCCGGATCGTCTAATCTTGTATAGTTCACTAACCCTTCCGCCATACCGAATACTTGCTGTAACGTACATCCAAATGTAGGGCGTATACGTCTTGCTACCTCAGCACTAAACTTAGCACCACCTACTTGAATAACCTCTAGGCTCGATAAATCGGTATTACGAGAAGATGCAGCATCAAGCCAAATCATTGCTAATGGCGGAACGAGCGCTGTAATTGTAACTTTTTCTTTTTCGATAAGAGCAAATGCCTCATCTGGACTACCACCAGTTGCCAATACCACTTTTCCACCCGCATAGAAAGTTCCAAATGTCCCTGGAGAACTCATTGGGTAATTGTGTGCTACTGGAAGAACTGCCATATAGACGCTTTCTGCATTCAAATTACAAATTTTAGCGCTAACACGTAAACTATAAATATAGTCATCATGTGTTCTAGGAATTAATTTAGAAAGACCTGTTGTGCCTCCTGATAATTGGAGAAACGCAACATCACTTGGCTGAACTTCTGGTAATGAGACGGGATCCATATACAGATCATTTATGTTCACAAACTCTTCTTCTTCTCCCACTACAATTACATGTTGTAAATTTGGCACTTTCTCTTTCACTTCTCTTGCTAGTTTTCGATAATCAAAACCGAGAGCCTTATCTGAAATAACGTAAGCGCTCGCCTCGCCAAAATCACAAAAATAACTAATTTCACTGCTTCGATGTGACGGCAGTGCAAAGACAGGAAGCGCTCCAATTCGAAATAGTGCAAAACATATTTCGAAAAACTCGATAATGTTAGGTAACTGGATTACAACTCTGTCCTCTTTCTTTATTCCTAAATTCAGTAAACCTGTTGCTAAACGATCTACCTTTTTATTAAGTTCACTATATGTTATATGCTTCTTACCACTTACAACCGCGATTTGATCTCCATATTTCTCAGCCCGCTCTCTTAACACTCCTCCAAATGTTTCACCAAGCCAACATCCTTCTTCTCGGTAACGATCGGCAAATTCTTTTGGCCATTCTGTATAACCTACTAGCATTCTTTCTTCCCCCTATTTTTCATTAAGTGAACTATCTCTTAGCCCTAAAGCTTTTAGCATTGTTTGGAACTTAGCTGATGTTTCTGCTAACTCATCTTCTGGTTTTGACTCAGCAACAACTCCAGCTCCTGCATATAAACGCAGTGTATTTTCTTGTACTTCAGCACAACGAATTGTAACAATCCATTCTCCATCTCCATTTAAATCGCTCCATCCTAGCATTCCTGTAAAGAACTCGCGGTCAAATGGCTCAATATGCTGTATAGCCTCTCTTGCTTTTTCCATCGGAGTTCCGCAAACTGCTGGCGTAGGATGAAGGGCAATTGCTAATTGTAAAGAAGAAGTATTTGGATCCTTCAGTTCACCTTTCACTTCTGTAGACAAATGCCACATCGCTTCACTATGAATAACTGATGGCTTTTCTGGAACATGTAATGTATGACAATACGGACGAAGTGCAGCGGCAACCGCTTCAACTACTACCGCATGTTCATGTAAATCTTTTGGAGAAGAAAGTAATTCCTCTGCTCTTCTTTTATCTTCTACTGGGTCCTCACTACGTGGCCTTGAACCAGCTAACGGATTAGAAATAACTTGCATACCATTACGTGAAACAAGTAATTCAGGACTTGCTCCAATTAGCGTCTTACTGTTCTCTTTTTCATCTTTCGGTAAATTCACAGCAAATGTATAACCATGCTTATTATGTTCTGCTAATTCTCGCAGAAGTTTTTGCTTATCAATCTTTTCCGAAGATTTAACATCTAACGATCTAGATAGAACGATTTTCTTTAAATCACCGTCCTGTATTTTTTTAATTCCTTGCTTCACACCATTCATATAAACTTCAGGGGCTGGCATTGGCGTCATTTCAAATGTTACGTTCTCATTTGTTTCAAGCTGATTTGTTGTATCCAATTGTAAACGCTCAGAAATCCTACTATATTCTGGTACGATAAGTTGGACTTCTTTTCTACGATCAAATGGCAAAGCACCCACAACGATAGGATTTGGATTTCCAGCTTGTTTCGCATTACTTAATGTCGCTTGCACAAGCTCTGGGAAATTTTCAATTTCACGATGCTTTACTGTAGTAAACTCTCCTTCTGCTAATATAGTTCGAGTTGGTGAAGCGAAAAAGAATGAAGATTCAGTCTTATAATCTTCTAAAAGTTTTTCTGACAATTCCTTTACAGCTATATGTTCATTCATAATATAATAACCTCCTAAATTTTTATTAAACTCCTAACGTAGCACCGCCATCGACACATAAATTGTGCATTGTAATATGACTTGCTCTATCTGAGGCTAAAAATAACACGGCTTCAGCAACTTCTGAAGGTTGTGCAATTTTTTGTAATGGAATTCCGAGTCTATATGTATTTTGAGAACCAGCAATTATATTTTTAGCTCCATTCTCATCAGCCCATAGTAATCTTTGCATCTCAGTTTCAGTAGAACCTGGAGAAACTAAGTTGCAGCGTATATTGTATGCCGCAAGCTCTAGTCCTAAACATTTCATAAACATCGTCGTTGCAGCCTTTGACGCAGCATACGCAGCCATCTCCATTCTTGGCGTATTTGCCGCATTTGAACCGACTGTAACAATTGCCCCAGATTTTCTTAACATCATATTTTTACTTACCGCTCGGGACATATTGAAAACCCCTGTAGTATTTACAGAGAATGTTTTATTCCAATCTTCATCACTTAACGAATGAATTGGTCCCATACGTAAAACCCCTGCAACGTTTATTAAAATATCTATTGGCGCTATTTCATTTGCAATATGATTTACCATGTTTTCAACAGCGGCGCTATCACTCACATCTAAACGAAACGTTTTCATACGTGTATTATTTAATTCATTTTGATTTAAGAGTACATTTAACCCCTCTTCATTTTGATCAACCGCAATAACTTTGGCTCCTCTTTCTAAAAACATTTTGGCAACAACACTGCCTATGCCTTGTGCTGCACCTGTTACTAAAACTGTTTGCCCATCAAATTCCCCTAAGTTCATTTTCTCTATCCTTTCACATAAACATTAATTTCATTAAGCAACACTAATGATATTGATTTTCATTATCATTAGTGTTGTAAAAAATAATACACTTACTAAACTAATTGGTCAAGTGCGCATTACTTTAAAATCCATTTTATTGATAATGTTTTTCATTTACTATCTTACACCGAAATGATAATGTTTCTCAATAAACTTGTCAATCTTTTTTTATTTTTCAGATAAAGCATTTTAATGCTTCTTAATAAAATCATATGTAAACGCATTGAATGTACTTATATTATAAATAAAATTCGAACCCCTCTTTTTAAAATTGTAGAAGATAAACTAGAGATACGTTCATTTACAATGCTTTATGAAAAACTCAAGTATATATTTTCTCAATATTTTTCTGAAAATATATCTTACAAATACTAATGAATGTCTTCTTTATCATTTAAGATTTAATATATATTTCGAATACGATGTATCAATTTATTATATTCCAATATAATCCAAATGGGTATCCCACTCACTTTTACATCTATAAAAATCCCAAAAGTAATTTAACCTTGTTAAAATAACTCATAAAAAAAGCATCCTAATTAATAGAATAGGATGCTTTTTTGTAATCATAGTGTTATAGAAGATTTGTATACTTATGCTACGCTGCGATACTCTTCTTCTTGTTCTTTTTTCTGTTTAGGTGCTTGAATTAAAATTGCGATAATGAATGACACGACACATAATACACCGATCACCATGAACGTTGGTTTGAATCCACCTAGAAGTGCACCAATAAAGGAACCTGCAAGCGCTCCAAATCCAAATCCTTGATACACAATTCCGTAGTTCTTACTATGGTTTTTCATACCGAAGAAATCACCAACAATAGCTGGGAAAATAGTGATATTTCCACCAAAGCAAAACGCTACACTTGCTACACATACGAAGTAAATACCATAATTTAAATCTACAAAACTTAGAACTAAGACTGAACTCGCCATAACAACAAAAGTACCAGTAACGATTTTTAAACGCCCAATTTTATCCGATAATGGTCCTAAAATGATACGACCTAATGTATTGAAGATTGCAACCATAGCCACCGCATTAGCTGCTGTTGCTGCGCTAAGTCCTACAAGTTGAACACCAATGTCTTTTACCATACCAATTAAGTATAAGCCACTCATACATGATGTAAATAACATGATAAATAATAAGTATACTTGTTTTGTGCCTAACATTTCTTTCGTTGTGTATTCCGTAGTTTTTGTTTCATGAACTGCTCCTTGATCTGCAGCTTGATGGATTAAACAAGCACCAATTACAATCATAGCTGTAACAATTAAACCCCAGTATATAAATGCTTGCGATACACCAACTGATTCAATCAACTGTGCGTTAACGTATTTAAAGATTAAGCTACCTGAACCATATGCAGAGACAGAAATACCAGCAATTAAACCTTTACGCTCTGGAAACCACTTTATTAAATTTGATAGTGAAGTGATATATGCTGTACCATCTGCATAACCTACAACAACTCCCGCTAGTACATAAAGTAATATTAATGAGGACGCTTGTGAGCTAAGTATTAATCCTAGTCCTAATGCTAATCCAGCTATCATAATAAGTTTACGAAGTCCCCATTTTTCTTGCAATTTACTCGCAAATAAAGTTGAAAATGCTAAAGAAAGACTAGTAATTGAGAAAGTTATCGCAACAGCGTTAAGACTCCAACCGTATTTACTAACTAAAGGCTGATTGAATAAACTCCATGTATATATCGTCCCAAGCCCCATTTGTACTATAACTGTGCCAAGGACAACAAGCCATGGATTAACAGTTGATTTTTTCATACCTTTCCGCCTCCTCTTTCTATTTCAATGCTATTCGCTAAATTCACTTTTTTTATGTTCATTTTGGTCACCTCTTTTGATTTGACACCTTCATTGTATAAGATGTTTCCATTCATGTAAGCACTTACAATACAGAGCGTCAAAAACGTAGAATCAGTTACAAAAAACGAAGGATGAAATACAAAAACTACTTATTAAATACGTAACAGTTATTTAATAAGTAGTTTTTGTATAAGCTCGATTTACATTTGTTTTTGAACCCTTTTTTAAAAAGTGAAACAATAAAACCGTCTCTTTACTATTTATTAAAGAGACGGTTTTATTAGCTCAATTCATAAGCCTGACTTTTTTTATACGTTTATAATTGTTTCTTCAAATGTAACAATTGGCTCTACAAATTCCATCATAATGAAAGCATTTTTAATACGTCTTGTTAAAACTTCTTTTAATTCTGCACACATTTCTTCTGTAAGTGATTTTACAAATACAAAGTTGTGATAATAAATCACACTCTTCTCTTTACTTAATGGGTTTAAAAACATCCCCTCTTTTGTAACGAGAGCATTAGAATGTCCCGATAAAGTTGAAAGAAACGTCTCTAAAATTTTTATTTCTCTTTTTGAAAACGATTCTTCACAAACTACTTTAATATTCATTTCTGTTATCATTTATATATTCCCCCAACCATTTTTTCACAAGGGGATACTATAATACTATTAAATTTTCACAAGACTCCCCTTGTCGTTCATAAAATTCACCAGAAAACTAAGTTGACTAACTTGTTTTTTCCCTTTATTCATATAAATCTCTCCTTTCGTATATATTACTTCTCCATTTGTAATTGATTACCTTTTTATATTAAAGTTTTTCTATGTTTTTAATTGGAATTCTACCAATTAGAGATCTTATTAATAAACGTATATTTTTCTTATACTCCTGAAAAAAACTTTACTTATCTACTTTACGTTTTGGGCTACATAGTGTCTGTTTTTTGAATAATTTGCTTCTCTGCAGTATTTACATAGAAATATTGTTTCGCTAATGCTGAAAACAATTTACTTATAATAAAGTGAAACTTTAATCAACCCTCACCAATCGGGCTTTTATGGGCAGCAGGGCCCCCACCTAACTTCTTTGCTTCCACTGAATTTTGAGGTGGGGGTCTTACTGCCCAGCAAATAGCGGGATAAACTTAAATAAAATATAACTTTTAACATAAGAGTACTTTATACTCTTCTATTAGAGAACAAATTTTTTCCCAATAAATAAAACTAAATATTCACTAATATATCTATCCGTGGTTTAATATATATAATAAAAAAATATTTCTGTCTTTAATGAGGAGGTACTATGAAAGCAAACGTAGGGGATACTATACTTTTTCAACGAAATAATTTAAAGATTACAGGATCTGTATTAAAACTTTATACTGAATCGGTCTTAGTTGAAATTACAAATGTAAGCGGTGGTACTTTTGAATTTGATCGAACAATTGTAAATCATAAAAACTATAAAGTTTTAAATACAAATACATAAAACAACACAAAATAGCCCCTGCTCAACAGCAGGGGCTATTTTATATAAAAATATTTCACTAGTTTATATACCCTAAAACATTAACAATCTTACTCGCTTTTAAATTGTTAATATGATAATAAATTTCTAAACCTCTTCTCTCTGCTCGTAACACTTTACCCTTCATTTTTGATAAATGTTGTGAAACAGTAGATTGCGGAATATTCAGTAACTCTGTTAATTGTGTTACATTACAAGTTTTTCTCGTACTTAATTCATTTACAATTTGCAGTCTGATTGGATGCGCCATAATTTTTAAAATATCTACATCTTCTTCTGAAACTAAAGTTTTTCTCATTTCACTCGTATATGTTGTCATAAGACATTCCCCTTTTATATGAATTCCATATTCATAAGATCTATTTCCAAATTTTTTAAAACCCTTGATTAAAACTTTCATATAGAAATAAAAGGATTTTAAATTTTTGAAAACAGAACTTACATTCACTTTATTTATTTATTTATTTGGTACATATACATAATACAATGTTAATATGTGCTCTATGTGAAGTTCACATAAATTTGTGATGAAGATTTACTTAGCCACTCGCATCCTACTCATCTAATTACTCACTGCGTAAAATCATCAGTTATTTTAACACATTTTAGGCGTTTGTATATACTATTTATAAAGTGAAACTTTAATCAGTGGGGCTTTTGTTCATCCCCCACTGATTATCAGCCCTCACCAATCGGGCTTTTACGGGCAGCAGGGCCCCACCTAAATTCTTTGCTTCCCCTGAATTTTTAGATGTGGGTCTTACTGCACGGTAAATAGCGAGATAAAACAACTTTTATAAAGGGGGGATTCATATGCCTACAGCATTACAAGAAGAAGTCGAAGAAGCACGGGAAACATATGTCAGTCGTATCATCTTAGTTGGAGGATCGACTTTATTTTTAGTAGGCGGGGTTATATCGGCAATTTCAGCTTTTAAAGCTTATAATCGTTTGGAGAATACGCCGCCTTCTACAGATAATTCATAGATATTTTATAAAATAAAACGTCGCCTCTAATATGAAGAGACGACGTTTTATGATTCATACATATGACACTAAAAGTATCGGTAGATTCCCTACTCCATTCTCTAAGCTTACTTCACCACAAACCGCGTCTGACTACATCCATCCTTCTGCTTCGTTACTTCTAATACAGCTGGCATTGCGTTTTTCAGCTCTTGTACGTGTGAAATGACACCGATAAATCGGCCTGATTTTTGTAAGTCAATTAAGGCGTCTACTGCTTTCGTTAATGATTCTTCATCTAATGAACCGAACCCTTCATCGATGAACATCGTTTCGATGGAAATACCACCTTCATATGCTTGAATGACATCTGCCATTCCTAGCGCTAGGCAAAGTGATGCATTAAATTTCTCTCCGCCGGATAGTGTTTTTACATCGCGTGTTTGGCCAGTATATGCATCGTACACATCTAAGCCTAATCCACTTTGACGATTTCTCTTTTCAACTCGTTCACTTCGTTTTAAATAAAATTGTCCGTTTGATAATTTACGTAATCGTTCGTTTGCAATTTGAACAATTTGTTCTAAATACTCAATTAAGATGTAACGTTCAAATGATATACGGCTCTCGTTATCACCTTTCATTACTTCATATAAGTCAACAAGTTCTTGGAAAGCTTTTTCTTCCTCATGAATTTGCTCATCAATACGTCTAATGTTTTCATGTAAATCAGAAATATATGTTACCGCATTTTGCGCACGTTGACGTTTTTCTTTAATGATATCGAGATTAATTTGTAATTCTGTTATGTGTTCACCTAACGCTGTAATATCCATATACTCTTTATCTTTTAATTCAGCTTGTAACTCTTCAATTTGTTTTGCAAGCACTTCAAGCGATGAATAATAACCTTGAATTTCTTTTTGTAACATTTCCATCTCGTGATCGCTTAATTTGGCTTTTTTATACGTGAATTCGTCTGTAAACCCGCTTTGTTCTAGCTCTTTCATAAAGCGTGCGAAAGTCTCTTCTTTCTTTAATTTTGCACTTTCAAATTGATTAGAAGCACCTTTTTGTTCTGCTTGAATACGTATATTTTCATTTTGCCAATGCTGATACGCTTCCTGCACTTTCTTCCATTCGTCCTCCATTAACCTAAGTTCCTGCATAGCTTGGTCAAACTGTGCTTTCCAAGCTTGTACTGTTTGTAAGTTTTCTGGAATATTTCGTTTATCATGTTCATATGACGTACGAAGTTGCATACACTCCATTTCTGTACGGTGCTGCATTGTTTCCACTTCTCGTTTTTGTTTCTGAAGTTCTTCTATTTTTTCTTCTACGCTTTTCATGTTCGCAGCAATCTGCTTACGTGTTTCTTCACTTGCTTTTAACGTATTAACGTCTGCAGCTAATTGTTTTCCTTTTTGAACAAGTGCACTATATGTTTCAGCTAATTTTTCCGAGTTGTAGCCGCGCTTCACAACTTCTTCTATCACTTGTTCATATTGTAGTCGATAGAAATTCCATTTCTCCTCTACTTGCACATGTAATTTTTCAGCAATGTTCTTCTTATCTCTTAAATCGTTTAACTCTTTTTCATCGATCGCATTACTTTGTTCTGTAGCTTTTTGCGGATGATTCGTACTACCACATACCGGACAAGATTCACCGTCATGTAAATGAAGAGCTAATATACCAGCTTGTTCACTTAACCAGCGGCGCTCCATGTTTTCATATGCACGAACTGCCACTTGCATTTTATTATTTGCCGCTTCTTTTTCTTGCTCGAATTTTTGTTTTTCTTGCCAAACATCATATGCTTGCTTTAAAACTTTTGCATCTTCTCGCATATTCGTTAGTTCTTCTACTTTAGCTACATATTGCTCAAGTGCTTGTTCTAATTGCTGCAATTCATCAGACATTCTCTGTTTTTTGTTTGTATGCTCTTCTAGTTGTTGATCTAACTTTTGCATACTTTCTTTTAATTTCCCTATTTGAATTTCGGCATTTTGTAAATTCAGCTTTCTCTCAGCTAATGATTCAATAATCGCTTGTAACTCTTCTAATCTTTGAACAAGTTTTTTAGCCTCTTCTCGTTCAGCTTCTTTATTCTTTACTACTTCATACTTCTCCTTAGCAAGTTCAAAGCTATTCATTATCTGTTCTTGTTTGACGCTTATCTGTTTTAACAAACTTTCAGCTTTCTGCTCATTTTCCATCGCTTCTTCATACCATTGTTCAAATGGTAATAAGCGCTTTGCTTGTTCCGCACGTTTAAAGGATTTTTCTTTCCTTTCAATTGCTGCACGGTTCTCTTGTAAAGTGTTATATTTCTCATTCTTTTGTTGTAAATCTATAAATTTCTCATTTACAGATTTTGCTGCATGAAAACGTGTTTCTGCATCCTTTAATTGCTTCGTTTGAACATCTTGTTCTACTTGTAATTGCTCAACCTCTATCTTATACACGGTTGTTTCTTGTTCTAACGCTTCTACTACTTGATGCGTATTTACATGTTCTTGTGCCACTAATGTCTCTAATAATGCTCCATCACGGATTGGTAATTTAAAAACATTACGGAAATAGAGCTCTCTCTCTTTTTGTTTTTCTTGCAAGACATCTTTCCATTGTTTTCTCTTTTGATCAAGTAACTCACGCATTAATTTATAACGATCCGTTTTAAAAATACGACGTAAAATCTCTTCTTTGTTTTCAGTCTCAGATGTTAATAGTTTTCGGAATTCCCCTTGGGGTAACATAACAATTTGGCTAAATTGATGTTTACTTAACCCAATTAAATCTTCCACTTTTTTGTTTACGTCTGTTACATGAAAACGATCGACGGCTGGAACGTTTTCTCCATCAATAACTTCATATAATTCTACTGCATGTCCTGTAATGGTCTTATTCCCTTGTTTTTTATGTCCAAGTTGTCGTTTTATTTCATAGCGTTTCCCTTTTAACTGAAAGGTTAATTCAACACTTGTATAAACATTATCATCAGCAAATTGACTTCGAAGCATGCTCGTATCACTACGTTCTTCTCCACTAGCCTCACCATATAACACATAACAAATCGCATCAAAAATCGTTGTTTTTCCAGCTCCCGTATTCCCAGAAATAGCGAAAATACGATGTTCTCCAAGATCTTCAAAATCGATTACTTCTTTCTGTTTATATGGCCCGAATGCTGTCATAATAAGCTGAATCGGTCTCATCCTCGTTCACCTTCCCGTTCTTGCACTGTTTGTAATACATCTATAAATAGGCGTTCTTTCTCTTCTGATAAATCTAACCCTTTCATTTCTTTATAGAAAGCCTTTAAAAGAGATAAATCATCCGTTTTATGTCTTGAAACCGTTACTTCATTTGTATCTGTGAGTTCTCGCCTTTGCATCGCTCTTTCAACGTGCATTGCATTTGGATATACAGATCGTATTTTCTCCATTGGCTGTAAGACAGGGTTTTCGTCTAATAATTTTACAAATACGTAATCTTCACTTACTGGGTGCTGTAATAATTCATCTATTTTCGCTTCTACTGTTCGCATTTTACGACGTGGTGAAAGTAACCTTTTTTCAATTGCTACTTCACCAGTTTCATTCAGTTCTACAATGTAATAACCTTTTTTATGTTTCTCTTCAGAAATTGAATAGGCAAGTGGTGAACCTGAATATCTAATGGTCTCATTACGTACGAAATGCGCTTGATGTAAATGTCCAAGCGCTGTGTAATGAAACTTATCAAAATAATGACTATTTACATATTCAGCACCACCAATTGAAAGTGGTCGTTCTGCATCACTTGTATTCTCCTCCGCTTCTCCTGAAGAAGTTACAAATGCATGTCCAACAAATACATGTCTAGCTTCTTTATCCATCGTTTCAGAGAGCTCATTCATAAAAATGCGCATCGCATCATCATGAGAACGTACGTCTTCATTTTTCAACACGTGCCTCACTATGCTTGGGTCTGCATACGGTATTAGATGGAAGTGAACCTCTCCATATTCATCATTTAGTACAACAGGTTCGTACGGGAATTGAAATTGACCTGCAATATGTAATCCTTGTTTTTTCATTAAACTACTTCCAAAATGGATACGATCCGGACTATCATGATTACCAGCTACTGCAATAACTGGTGTTTGTAAATCAATAACTATTTTTTGCAGCACATCATTTAATAAGTCTACTGCTTCTGTAGGTGGAATTGCTCGGTCATATAAATCCCCTGCAATAATTACAGCATCTGGTTTTTCTTCTTCAACAGCCTGTACAAACTGATCTAATACAATCTTTTGGTCTTCAGTCATATACACGCCATGAACAAGCTTTCCTAAATGCCAATCCGCTGTATGAAATAACTTCATATTTTTCTACTCCTTTTAATTTACTGATTTTAGTGAAACAAGTTGATAGTTTATTGTAGTTTTTCCGTTCTCCCACTCTAGTTTCAATATCGTTGCACTTCCAATTCTTTCTTCATTTGATTTATATAAAGGCAATATTTCTTGAATTGTAAATAAGTGGTAACCATCCAATATTAATTGAAATATATTTTCTTCAATATGTAATCTTACTTCTTTTTCATTTGAAATAATTTTTGTGTGCATCTCAAATTTCATGATAGATACAACCCCTTTTTATAATCTCTACATTTTAATAGTATAGTGGCTATGCAAGATTGACAAGTACATACACAGCAAAGTACACACTTTTCTATTGTTATATGCTTTATGTATTTTATATAAAATACGGTATGTGAAATTTTACATTTCTCCCAAAATAAAAATGCCTATTGTGACATCTTTATTTTTGTATAAAGTCTTTCATTACATAATATAAAACAGTAATTAAGACGATTGCGACGAAAAATGAGAACACTGCGACAATGTAGCCATCTTTATTTAATAAAATACAGAATGAAATAGATATTATAAAAATCGGAAATACGAGACGTACTTTATCCTTCACTTCTTCTGTCGTATCTGTATGATGAAAATACTGCGTTATTCCTATCATTAAAAAAGACAAAATAATAACCGACAATAGTAAAGGTCCTGGCATTCCGATTTCTCCTTTCTCTATTTCTAATTCAGTGTAAAATTTTTTATTACAATTGTACGATTTATTTTTTCTTCAAACACACTTTTAGAATTGATAATGAACATTTCACACCTATATAATAGCGCTTTTATCATTATAACTTCAAATAATTACACTTACAGTAATGTTGTAATATTCCCCCTCAGTCTCTGAAATCCTGCAAAGATAACTCGTCAAAATATGCAGTGACCAAATTAATATTTACCGTCAACTTTTGACAAAATTTATAAAGGACATTTCAGTACATATCAAGAATTAAGAATAAGAAGATATGTAAGGGAGGATGCATTATGACTGAACAAGTTTTATTTTCTGTTAGTGAAAACGGCGTTGCAACAATTACTTTAAACCGTCCAAAAGCACTTAATTCTTTATCTTATGACATGTTACAACCTATCGGACAAAAACTTAAAGAGTGGGAACACGATGAGCGTATTGCACTTATCGTGTTAAAAGGAGCTGGCACAAAAGGTTTTTGTGCAGGTGGCGACATTAAAACTCTTTATGAAGCGCGTTCCAATGAAGTGGCATTGCAACATGCAGAACGTTTTTTTGAAGAAGAGTATGAAATTGATACATATATTTATCAATATACAAAACCGATTATTGCTTGTTTAGATGGAATTGTAATGGGCGGTGGTGTCGGTCTTACAAATGGTGCGAAGTATCGCATTGTAACTGAGCGTACGAAATGGGCAATGCCAGAGATGAATATCGGCTTCTTCCCAGACGTCGGAGCTGCATATTTCTTAAATAAAGCACCTGGATATACAGGACGCTTCGTTGCTTTAACAGCATCTATTTTAAAAGCTTCTGACGTATTATTTATTAATGCTGCAGATTACTTTATGACATCTGATTCATTACCAGAGTTTCTTACTGAACTTGAAAGTGTAAATTGGCATAAAGAAGATGATGTACATACTAATTTAAAAGAAGTTATTCGTACATTTGCAACTGCTCCAAACTTAGAAAGCGAGCTTGCTCCTTCATTAGAAGTAATCAATTCACATTTTGCTTTCGATACAATTGAAGAAATCATCCATTCATTGGAGAAAGATGAAAGTTCCTTTGCTCTAAAAACGAAAGAAACACTGTTATCAAAATCCCCTATTTCACTAAAAGTAACATTAAAACAGTTTATTGATGGAAAAGATAAATCCGTTGAAGAATGTTTCGCTACGGACCTTATACTTGCTAAAAATTTCATGAGACATGAAGATTTCTTCGAGGGAGTACGCTCCGTTGTCGTTGATAAAGATCAAAATCCGAATTATAAATATAAACAGTTAAGTGACGTTTCAGAAGAAGATGTGAATCGTTTCTTTAACTTACTTAATGCATAAAATGAAATTGTCATGAGGGGAGGTTTTGTTCATCCCCCACCTAACTTCTTTTCTTCAGCTAAATCTTGTGCGATGAAAATCTTACTACCCGCAAATAGCGGTATAAAATCGAGGCTATATAGTAGTGTAATTACAGCTACTATATAGTCTTTTTCATTTAATTATTTTTAATAAAATTTAATTTTATTAAATCCATTTTTGTGCTACACTGATTTTAATCAAATATTCTAAAAATAAAAAGGAGGGACGGCTATGATAGAAAATTATCTTCTTTTCATCATTATGTCTATTTGCCTCATCATTTTACCTGGTCCAGATACAGCAATGGCTACGAAAAATACATTGGTTGCTGGTAAAGTCGGTGGAGTGAAAACAGTGTTTGGTACATGTATTGCACTATTAATTCATACTTTAGCTGCTGTAATTGGTCTTTCTGCACTTATTGTAAAGTCAGCTCTTTTATTTTCTATTTTCAAGTACGTTGGGGCTCTCTATTTAATATATATCGGTATTAAAGCCCTTTTAGCAGTAAGAAACAAAGAAAACTTAGATACAAATGATCTATCTTTGAATAATGAAAACGAACATACTTCTTGCTTTCGCCAAGGATTTCTTACAAATTTATTAAATCCTAAAGTAGCAGTCTTCTTTTTAACTTTTTTACCACAATTTTTAAATCCAAATCATAATACATTTATTCAACTTCTTGTAATGGGCCTTACTTACCTCGTTTTAACAGTCATTTGGTTTGCATTTTATATATTTTTAATTGATAAAATTAGTGCTTTTATGAAAAAACCGAAGACGCAACGTTATATTCAAGGGCTAACAGGAGTCGTCCTAATTGGATTTGGTATTAAACTAGCTTTTGAAAAAAATAATTAACAAGACGAAAACCACCACTATTAATAGTGGTGGTTTTCATCTAATAACTGATTTGGTTGTTTACTCTATATTAAAACCAGCGCTCAGTTACAACTTTTTTACGTGTATAGAATTGAACGCCATCTGTACCATTTGTACCTAAATCACCAAAGAATGAAGCTTTATTTCCTGCAAATGCGAAGAATGCCATTGGTGCTGGAACGTTTACGTTTACACCAATCATACCAGCATCGATATTATCACGGAATGTTTGTGCATGTTTACCATTTGACGTATAAATAACCGCACCATTTGCAAATTTAGATTGATTTGTTAGTTTAATACCTTCTTCTAAATCTTTAACACGTACAATACTTAATACTGGAGCAAAAATTTCATCTTGCCAAATTTTCATTTCTTGATTCACGCCATCAAAGATTGTCGCACCTACAAAGTAACCTTCTCCAACTTCTTCATTAATTTTACGGCCATCTACTAATAAAGTTGCCCCATCTGCTACACCGCTATTAATATAGCCTAAAACGCGCTCTTTATGAGATTCACGGATTAATGGTCCAACATAGTTATCTTCGTTAAAGCCATCGCCTACTTTTAATTTTTTCGTTTCTGCTACTAATACATCAATAAATTCATCAGCAATTTCATCCACTACTGCTACTACTGAGCATGCCATGCAGCGCTCTCCACTACTTGCAAATGCAGATCCAATTACACCTTGTACTGTTTTCTCAAGATTGCAATCTGGCATTACAATCGCATGGTTTTTCGCACCTGCTAATGCTTGTACACGTTTTCCGTGTTTCGTACCTGTTTCATATACGTAACGAGCTACCGGCTCAGAGCCAACGAACGAAACAGCCTGAATATCTTTATTTTCTAAAATGCTATTTACAACATCTTTTCCGCCTTGCACTAAATTTAATACGCCTTTTGGGAAACCTGCTTCATAGAATAATTCTACAAGTCGCTCCGCTAAAAGTGGCGTTCTTTCAGATGTTTTTAATACGAATGTATTACCGCAAGCAATTGCAAGTGGGAACATCCATAACGGAATCATCATCGGGAAGTTAAACGGTGTAATACCAGCAACAACTCCGATTGGGTAGCGCCAAATCGATCCATCAATTCCGCTAGCGATATTCGGAAGTGCTTGACCCATCATTAAATTTGGCGTAGATGTTGCAAGTTCTACCGCTTCAATACCACGCTGTACTTCACCTGTTGCATCCGTTAGCGTCTTACCATTTTCTAGCGTAATGATTTTTGCAAGCTCATCTTTGTTTTCTTGTAATAGCTGTAAATATTTATATAAATTTCTTGAACGATTTGGAACTGGTACTTTAGACCATGTTTCGAATGCTGCTTTTGCCGCTTCAACAGCTTTTTCAACATCTTCTTTTGGAGATAGTGGAACGTAAGCGATAATTTTTCCAGTCGCTGGATTTGGAACTGCTTCTACTTCCGTACCTGTCGATTCAACCCACTCACCGTTAATGTGATTTTTTACTCGTTTAATTTCAGTTGTAATCATTGTATTCTCTCCTTTGTATAATTTATTTTTGATTAGAAATTAATTGCTCGCTAACTTTCTTATATAAAGCAGCCATATCGTTTTCACCATATCCAGCTTGACTCGCTTCGTCATATACGTTTAATAACATTTCGCTTACCGGTAAATGGAGTTCGCTTTCCTTAGCTAAGTCAACTGCAAATCCTAAATCTTTCTTCAATAAGTTCACAGTAAATCCTGGCTCGTAGTTTTCAGGTGCTATAAAACTTTTATAATTACGTTCATAAATTCTACTTTGACCGTAACTTACATTTAAAATATCAAACATTTTATCTAAATCCATATTATTCTTTTTCGCTAATGTTAAAGCTTCACTCACACCAGCTGTATAAAAACCAATTAATAAGTTATTAATTAACTTAACAGTTGTACCACTATCAATCTGCTCACTAACGTGGAAAATGTTCGCGCCTAGTACGCCCATGATAGATTCCGTTTTCTCATATACGTCTTTTGATCCACCAACCATAAACGTTAATGTACGGTTTTCGGCTCCTATTACACCACCGCTCACAGGTGCTGCTAAAAAGTCTACTTTCTTTTCCTTTGCAGCTTCCTCTAACTGTTTGTTTAACTGCGGCGATACCGTACTTGTATCAATGAAAACTACATTCGAGTGACCATTTTCAAATAATCCTTCTGCTCCAAAATATACCGCTTCAACAGCGCGAGGTGAAGGTAAACTTGTAAAAACTACATCACATGTTTCTGCTAGTTTTGAGATTGATAGACCGATAATTCCGCCTTCTTTTTCAAAGGACGCTTCCGCCTCTTTATTTAAGTCCACGCCATATACTGTGTAACCTGATTTAACTAGATTTTTTGACATTGGAAGGCCCATGTTACCTAAACCGATAAAACCAATCTTTTTCATATCGCTTTCCTCCTATTTACACAATATATTTCCCGCGATTTATAATAGCTTTCGCAATTTCTCTCTTCTTCGTAAATACGTTCGTGTATAAAGGCACTAATAATTGACGGATTTCAGCTAAAATCACATGTCTATCTTGTTCTTCTGTGACAGCCGCTGAAAGTACAGAAATCGCCGCTTCTTCTACTTTACGGTATCCTTCTTCACAAATAACATCCGTTATTAATTGCTTCGTACATTCTTTTTCCTCACCATTTTTACTTACCGCTTTTCTCGTACGTAAAAACGCTGATTCCATGACGTACACGTCCGTCAACATATTTGAAATTACACGTGAATATTCTTGTTCTTGGTCAATTTTTAGGCCTGGAGTTTTAGAGAGCGTTTTCAAAGATTGTTTCAACAATTTTTTCGCTAATAAAATGTAACGATGGTTTCTTTCTACATTTGCTACATCACTTTCTACTTCAGTATCTTCTAATTGTTCGATTTGCTTCATTAACATTTTGGCAACTGTTAATCTATTAATTTCGTTCGTTCCTTCAAAAATACGACTAATTCTAGCATCACGATATAATCGTTCTACCTCATACTCTTGCATATAACCGTAACCACCATGAATTTGTACAGCTTCATCTACGATATAAGCAAGTGTTTCAGAAGCATTTACTTTATTCAGTGCACATTCAATTGCAAATTGGGACATTTTCTTCATAAGATCTTCATCGCTCTCATGAATTGCTTCATCGATTACACCTGCCGTACGATAAGCTGCACTTTCGGCTCCATATGTAGCAATGATCATATTTGCAATTTTCTCTTGAATCATCGTAAAGTCTACTAATTCCGTTTGGAACTGTTTTCGCTCTTTTCCATATTGAACCGACAAACCAATTGCTTGTTTTGCTGTTCCAATATTTCCAAAAGCAAGTTTAAGTCTAGCAAAGTTAAGAATATTAAGGGCTACGTGATGCCCTTTCCCAACTTCCCCTAAAACATTTTCAGCAGGGATGACAACATCTTCTAAAATAAGAGTCGCTGTTGAAGAACCTTTAATCCCCATTTTCTTTTCTTCTAATCCAATAGATACACCTTCACATGTTCTTTCGACAATAAACGCTGTCATTCCTTTATTTGTCTTCGCAAAAACAACGTATACATCTGCCATATGAGCATTTGTAATCCATTGCTTCTCACCATTTAACTTCCAAGCTGTTCCCTCTTCATTCAATACGGCGCTTGTTTTTGCACTTAATGCATCCGAACCAGCATTTGGCTCTGTTAAAGCATAAGCCCCAATCCATTCTCCCGATGCGATTTTCGGTAAATATTTTTCTTTTTGCTCTTTCGTTCCATAATATATGTAAGGCAATGTACCAACACCAGCGTGTATATTAAAAGAAACGCTAAACGCACCAGCGTAACCCATTTTCTCTGCTACAAGACCTGAGACAGCCTTTCCTAACTCGAACCCGCCATAATCTTCTGGTACCTCAATGCCTAATAATCCAAGTTCTCCAGCTTTCTCAAATAATTGACGAGAAACTTTATAGTTATGTTGTTCAATATTCTCCATTTGTGGAACAATTTCTTGTTTAACGAATTGTTCTGTCGTTTTTGCGATTAAATCTTCATCACCTGAAAAATCTTCTGGTGTAAAGTAAGTATGATTTATATCTTTATTAAGTGAAAAAAATTCATCCCATGGTAACTTCGTTTTCTCCATATGTATCCCCCTATCATTCGGCTTTCATAGCTTTTTGCTTATGCTCGTCTACGATGAGTGGAATATCTTTTTTGAAAATAGAAGGCGATGATTTTTCACATCAAGCATTTTATTTTGCCAAAGATGTATTTTCATCGCCTTCGCTGCTTTATCTATTGATCTTCTGATAATACTGTTTTTGCAATACCAGTATCTAACTCTTCAAAGTCATGATATGAAATTGTTTCGTATAATTCACTTCTCGTTTGCATATTAGAAAGTGCATCTTTTTGAGAACCTGTTTCTTTAATTAAAGCAAACACATTTTCATACGCTTTCGCTGCAACGCGAAGTGAAGTTACAGGATAAATAACCATTTGGAAACCCATATTCGCAAATTCCTCTGCACTATAATATGGAGTTTTTCCGAATTCAGTCATATTCGCAAGCAAAGGTGCATTTACCTTACTATTAAATAGACGGAATTCTTCCTCTGATTGAAGCGCTTCAGGGAAAATTGCGTCTGCACCTGCTTTTACATATGCATTTGCTCTTTCAATTGCTTCATCTAATCCTTCAACGCCACGAGCATCAGTACGTGCTACAATGTATAAGCTCGGTGCAACTTCTTTAATCGCTTTAATTTTTTGAACCAATTCTTCTGTAGTAACAAGTTTCTTACCATTTAAATGTCCACATTTTTTTGGTAATTGCTGATCTTCAATTTGGACAGCTGCTACTTTCGCTTCCACCATTTCTACAGCTGTTCTCGCCACATTTAGTACACCACCAAATCCTGTATCAATGTCAACAAGAACAGGTAAGTCTGTAGCTCTTACTAAATCTCTTGCTCTCTCAGCCACTTCAGTAGACGTCACGATACCTAAATCTGGTAAACCTTTACTTGCAGTATAAGCAGCTCCTGATAAATAAAGAGCTGAAAAACCTGTATTTTTCGCAACAAGAGCTGCCATTGCATCATGAGCACCTGGAATTTGCAAAATTTCATTTGCTTCTACTAAAGCTCGGAATCGATTCGCAAGCTCCTCTTGTGTTGACTGCTTTTTCACAACCCAAGCCATTCTAAATTCCCCCCTATTATTAAATTAAGAATAGATCTACAAATTCGTTTACATTCATATTTTCTAGTTTTTCTTCATTTAAACAAACTTCATGAATTTGTTCTTGTTGCTTACTAGAATAATGACCTGCCATATTTGCAGTGAATTTTTGAACAACTTTTGGAATTGCTTCGTCTCTACGGAAGCGGTGACCAAGCGGATATTCACATTCCACATTTTCTGTTACTGTGCCATCTTTAAAGTGAACTTGAACAGCGTTGGCGATTGAGCGCTTGTTCGGGTCAAGGTAATCTAAACTGTACTGTTTGTTTTCAACAACAACCATCTTATTACGTAATTCATCTACACGTGGATCGTTTGCTACTGCATCTTCATAATCGTCTGCAACGATATCTCCTTTTAATAAACCAATTGCCGTAATGTATTGTAAGCAATGATCACGATCAGCTGGGTTATTTAATGGACCTTCTTTATCAATAATACGAATTGCTGATTCATGAGTTGTAATTGTAATACGGTCAATTTCATCTAATCTCTCTTTAATTTCCGGATGCAACTTCACAGCACATTCTGCAGCCGTTTGTGCATGGAATTCTGCTGGATATGACACTTTAAATAATACATTTTCCATTACATATGACTCTAGTGGTCTTGCTAATTTTAATTCTTGTTTATTGAATAATACATCTTGGAATCCCCATCCTGGCGCAGATAATGCTGTTGGATAACCCATTTCACCTTTTAGAGCAGTCATTGCAAGATGAACACCGCGGCTCGTTGCGTCACCTGCAGCCCATGATTTACGTGAGCCCGTATTTGGAGCATGACGATATGTACGAAGACTAGAATTATCAATCCACGCATGTGATAATGCATTAAAGATTTCTTCACGTGTTCCGCCAAGCATTTTCGCAACTACTGCAGTTGTTGCTACTTTTACATATAATACATGGTCAAGACCAACTCTGTTTAAGCTGTTTTCTAAAGCAAGCACGCCTTGAATTTCATGTGCTTTAATCATCATTTCTAATACTTCACGTACTTTTAAAGCTTCTTTTCCTTCTGAAATACGAACACGGCTAATATAATCTGCAACTGCTAAAATTCCACCTAGGTTATCAGATGGATGTCCCCACTCTGCTGCAAGCCAAGTATCGTTATAGTCTAACCAACGGATCATACATCCGATATTAAATGCACCTTTTACTGGATCTAGTACATAAGACGTACCTGGTACACGTGTACCATTTGGCACGATTGTTCCTGGCACAACTGGTCCTAGTAATTTCGTACATTCTGGATATTGCAGTGCTAAAATTCCACATCCAAGTGTATCAAGTAATACGTAACGAGCTGTACTGAATGCTTCTGCACTAGTAACCTCTTTATTTAATACATAATCGGTAATCTCTTCTAATAATGCATCTTTTTGCTTAATTTCATTTGTTTTAATCATGCTATTCTTCCCTTTCTGTCGAAAATTCGTTATTATTAATGATGGGTGTCGGTCAAACACCCATCTGGCGGGCGGCGCTAACAACTCCCCAGTTGTTCTTATTTACTAAGTACATGTCGCTCGCCAATATAATTTACACGAGGACGGAACAAACGATTATTTGCATGTTGCTCAATAACGTGCGCACATAACCCCACTGTTCTAGAGCTAAAGAAGATTGGTGTGTAAAGTTGAATTGGAATACCTAGCATCCAATATACTGGAGCTGCATAATAATCAAGATTTGGATAAATTCCTTTTTCTTTTTCCATAATCTTTTCTCCAGCTTCACACATTTCATATAGTGTATAATCACCTTTTACATCACATAACTGTTTTAAAGCTTCCTTCATCATAAGTGCTCTTGGATCCATCTTCTTCATATAAACACGGTGTCCAAAGCCCATAATTTTTTCTTTGTTATATAGTTTCTTCTGTAATAACTCTTCAAATTTCTCAACATTACCAGCTTCTAAAAGCATGTACATAACCGCTTCATTTGCACCGCCATGTAAACTTCCTTTTAAAGATGCAACTGCACCTGTTAAAGCACCGTATAAATCTGATTGTGTTGATGCAATAACGCGAGCTGTAAATGTAGAGTTTGGCATTTCATGCTCACTATATAAAACAAGGGAACGATCAAAGATCTTTTCCTCAAGTTCAGTTGGTTTTTTACCAGTTAACATATAGAAGAAATTCGCACTATAAGATAATTCTTTAAGAGGTTCAATTGGCTCCTCATTATTTAAAATATGATAGCTATTCGCTACAATGTTTGGCACTTTACTTAACACCTTGTACCCTCGGCTTTTATTCACTTCTAACGAGCGGTTTTCGATATCATTATCGTAACCAGCTAACGCTGACACACCTGTACGTAATCCATCCATGGGATGCGTCTCTTTAGGCAATGCCTTTAGTACGTTGAATACACCTTCTGGTACTGCATATTCTTCTTTTAATTTCTTTTCAAGTGTTACTTTTTCATCTTCATTCGGTAGGTGTTCCTCCAATAAAAGGTGCACAATGTCTAAATACTCTTTTGTTTTTGAGAGTTCGATTAAGTCATACCCTTGAATTACAATTTCACCTTTTACTGTGTCAAGAAACGAGATTTTCGTCTCCGCTGCTACTATACCATCTAATCCCGGGGAAAATTTCTCTTCAGCTTTCATCATTATTTCCTCCAATCCTAATAGATCTTCGTGCACATAACTGTAAGCCTTTACAATATTGTGAAACTACATTTCTATTTCAATGTATCAGAGTTTTTAGAAGATTTCAATTTATTTTATAATGATAAGTTTCCTACACTTTTCTTACTGTAACAATACAATTTTTTGAAAATAATTCTTATATTTTATAAAGAAAGGATAGACTTCTTTGCGTATTTTCAAAAACAAGATATAAAGATTTTTCATATAACACCGCCAAATATACAATTATTCTAATTTTATTTGAGAAATAGAAAAAACGAGCTGTACATAAATACAGCTCGTTACTATATGATATTTATTTCACTATCTCTTAAATATAATTTTTATATAAAACTTATTCATTTTTAATAAAGTTATTATTTTACATAATTAAATTGAATTTCTTCCATTTCCTCATGATAACTTACAAATAAATCATAGTTTTGAAAATACCAAAGATCATCAGAATCTACAAAAAATATAATACCTTCCTTCTCAACTGACACTATTTCGCCATCGGGTTTCTCAGCAACAACCCCTAAAGAATATCCGGGCTGAATTGAACTATCCCCTCCGTACCTTACAGTAAAACGTACAGATTCACCGTGCTTTATACGTAATTCTTCCTGGAACCATTGCAGAGCTTTACGATCAATTGAAATTCTCATCTTTATTCCTCCAGTTTACGCAAACTCTTTTTTTCCTAATCGTTGTTTTACAAAGAAGACGAAAATAATTAAGGCTATCAATGCTGAAATTGCACTCCCTGAAAATAAAATACGATAACCAAACATTTGTGAAACAACTCCAAGTAAAATAGCACCTAACCCGATTCCTAAATCAAACGCTGTAAAAAATGAAGCATTTGCAACTCCTCTTTTACTCGGATCGACAATTGTAAGCATTGCCGCTTGCAAAGCTGGCTGCGCTGAACCAAATCCAATACCGTATAATGTTGCTGCGATAATTACACCTATCAAACCATTTGAGATAGTTAAAACAACTATAGCTAAAATAGTAATACATAATGCTGGAAGTATGATGAATACTTCTCCATACTTATCTAATAGTTTCCCTGAAATTGGTCTTACAATTGTTAATGCAATTGCATATACAAGAAAGAAAGTTCCCGGGTTTACATGAATTGATGATGCAAATAACGGTAAAAAGGTTGTTATTCCTCCATATGCAAACGATAAAAAGAATACTACAATCGTGATTGTTAATACGGATTTCTCAAATAGCTGAATTTTCCCTTTTTCTTTTTGTGGCGTAAATGGGATCTTCGTTATTAATGATAATACGACTGCCATAAAAGATAACAACGTCGCTAATAAAAATAGACCATCAAATGAATAAATTTGCACAACCCATAATCCAATCATAGGTCCGATCGCCATTGCAATTGTCATCGCCATCCCGTACCAACCCATACCTTCACCGCGGCGTGAATCTGGAATAATATCCGTTATTGCTGTTCCAACAGCTGTTGTAGAAACAGCCCATGTTACTCCGTGAATAACACGTAAAACAGCTAAAAGGACAATAGTCGATGCTATATTATAGGAATACATCGTTAAGCCAAAAAAGATGAGTCCGAAAATAATAAAGGATCTTCTACCATATTGATCTAACATTCCTCCAATAATCGGTCGTATTACAACAGCAGCTATTGTAAACATCCCCATCATAAGTCCAACTTGCGATTCATTGCCACCTATCTCTTTAATAAAGAGCGGGAGCGTTGGAACAAGTAAATAAAATCCTGTAAATAAAAATAACATTGCGAAAGTCATTTGAATAAATGATTTCGTCCATAATCGTTCCATAAAAATACCTCCATACACTCGTAAAATATTACGATTAACACCCTCATTGTATATTTTTTTTATCTCTTTTCCCTCCGCAAATAGACGTATCTTTTCATATTAAATAGTCCACCATCAGCTTACATTAGTCTTAAGACTTTGTACGCATATTTTAAACGAAAGTCCTATATATGTACCTTTATACGTGTGAAAAGAATATACTAATTTATTATCACAACTTAGGAGTGATTATTTTATGTGGGTATTATCATCAAGAGTAACTGTCGCGGTTCCTTCGATACCCGAAATACATGCCCCCGCCGTTCATACAGCAAGTTCCGATGTCGGCATTGAACTTCCAGCAATTTGGCAACAATACCAATCACCAGGTCAAGCTACCCCTTCATTTTGGCATCATGGTGCCCATCCAAGTAGCACTACCTTTTATCATCCTAGCCACGCTCCACTACCTCAGGCTCAAGTCTTTTATCATTTCCCATCAATTTATTTTCAAAATTTTTATGGTACGTTTAACATTTAAAACACATCATTTCATAGCTACTACATTTAAACGAAAAAAGCACTTAAGATTGTAATTTTCACAAATCTTAAGTGCTTTTTAATATTTTTTATAAATTTTTCTTATTGCCCATTATTAGCAGGGGTCTCTCCTGCATTACCGCCAGTCTCTGGTTGTGTGGTCGCTGGTGGAGTTGTATTTCCTTGACCTCCTCCGTTATTTGCTGGAGGTGTCGTATTTCCTTGACCTCCTCCATTATTTGCTGGAGGTGTCGTATTTCCTTGACCTCCTCCATTATTTGCTGGAGGTGTCGTATTTCCTTGACCTCCTCCGTTATTTGCTGGAGGTGTCGTTCCTTGGCCATTTCCATTATTTTGTTCTTCTTGTTTCTTTTGCTCTTCTAGTTTCTTTTGTTCTTCTTGCTTCTTAAGTTCCTCTTGTTTCTTTTGTTCTTCTTGTTTTTTCAGTTCTTCTTGTTTCTTTAATTCTTCTTGCTTTTTCTCTTCTTCAGTTTTTTGCTGTTGATCTTGTTTTGGTTGCTCCGTTGTATCCGGTACGCTAGTATTTGGCGATGAATCACGTTTTTCACCTTTTATACGTAGCTCACTACCTTCTTGAATAACACTACTTGGCATTTTAAAGCGTGATTTATCTGTAGCCATTTCGCTCATCATTTCTTTAAAGATCAACTGTGCAATTTTCGTATTTTTACTACTAATATACTCGTCTTTACCATCTTTCATATACCCAGTCCATACTGCCATCGTATATTGCGGTGTATATCCAGCGAACCAACTATCACGAGTTGCACTTTCTGGAATTTTATATTGAGCTAATTGCTTTGATGAATAGTTTGTCGTACCCGTTTTACCAGCTACATCTAAAGAGCCTACATTTGCCGATGTACCAGTACCTGATGTAACTACAGAACGAAGCATATCAGTAATCATGTATGCGGTAGAATCTGTCATAACTTGTTTTGGTTTTTGTCCAAAACTTTGTGACTTACCGTCTGGATAAACGACTTTCTTAACAAAATGCGGTTTCGTATATTTACCTTCATTACCAAATGCCGCATAAGCACCCGCTATTTCAGTTGGCGATACTTCATTTGTACCAATCGCTGTCGATTCTGTCGGTGCTGTATTAAATGTAATACCTAGTTTCTCAGAGAATTCTTTCGATTTACTAATCCCTACTTCTTTTGCAGTTTTAATTGCAGGAATATTACGCGACATTTTTAATGCTTCACGCATTGTAATTGGACCCATATGACTTCTATCTGCATTTCGTACTTCTTGTCCCGTTGAATACTTAAATGGAGAGTCATCAATTTGATGGTACGTAGCCCATTTTAAATATTCAATTGCAGGAGCGTAGTCGAAAATCGGCTTCATCGTTGAACCAGCTGCACGATCTAATTCAATTGCCATATTATGCCCTTTAAATACAGCTTTATTTTCTCCACGGCCACTACCTATAGCACGAACTTCTCCTGTTTTCGTATCCATAAATGTGAATGCACCTTGGAATTTATCGTTCGGATAATCAATGATATTATTATTTAAAATATTATCAGCAAGTTTCTGTGCTTTCGGATCTAACGTTGTATAAATTTCTAAACCGTCAGAACCGATATTAGCATCTGGTAATTCTTTTTCTACTTCTTTCACAACTGCATCCATAAATGCAGGGTATGGCATTGTTTGTAGTTGAGCTGCAGGCTTAAGCCCCTTTTCTACGTCAACTTTTGATGCTTCTTCCATTTCCTGTTTTGTTATATATCCATGTCGGTTCATTAAACTTAGAACAACATTTCTTCTTTCTGTTGCTTTTTGAACATTTTCTTTTTTCGTTGGATCATAGTTATTCGGTGCTTTCGGTAAACCTGCAAGCATCGCAACTTCTGGTAATGTTAAGTCCTTCAATTCTTTACCATAGTAGTTTTGTGCTGCTGTTGCGATCCCATATGAACGGTTTCCTAAGTTAATTTTATTTAAGTACATCTCTAATATTTCATGTTTTGAATACTGTTGTTCTAGCTTATAAGCTAAATATATTTCTTGCGCCTTACGCTTTGGTGTTTTGTCCATTGATAAGAAGTAGTTTTTTATAACTTGCTGTGTTATCGTACTTCCACCTTGAGAACCATAATCCCCTTTAAGACTTACTAGAACAGCACGGGCAGTACCTTTAAAATCTACTCCGCTATGCTCATAAAAACGTGAATCTTCTGTCGCTAAAAATGCATTTTCTACTAATTTAGGTATTTGCTCATACGTAACATTCGTCCTTTTTTCTTTTCCATATTCATATACCAAATCCCCGTTTTTATCATAAATTTTTGAGGATAACGGATTAACAAGTTTTGCTTTCTCAAGTTTTGGTGCATCCTTAATCATTACGAAAAAGGTAGCAACCCCCGCCACTAAACCAACAATACCAAGTAATAAACAAGTAATTAAAAACTTGCGAAAGAATGATGTTTTACCTTTTGGCTTTTGTGTTTTAGAAGCTGGTTGTTTTTTCTTTTTAACTTGTCGTCGTTCCTCTCGAGAACGATAATTTTCTGACATGTTACTTTCTCCTGCCTTTCAATTCTCCCGTTGATTTACTTAAAAATATTGAGGTCACTTTCTAAAATAAATTTGATTAAGAAAGTATATTGACCTGGAGCATTCAATATTTTCCTAATTCACAGATTATAAATTTTAGAATACTTCTTATACAAACTATTTTCACTTCTATTTTTCCTAATAACGCTGCCCCTTGAAGCATAGAATGTAAAAAGTGAATTTTTAATACCTCGTATAAATAATATACCTTTTTTTCAAATGGTCAATATTTTCTTATTTATAAATCAAAGGTGAAATAAAAATAGCACAACGATATGTACTTCGTGTGAACTTCCTTATAATTACGTATAACAAACATTTAATATATTGCATATAAGTATAATACCTCTTAAATTATAAGGATTTCAACATCACAACCTCAACATCTACAAAAAAGTATTAAAAATGAAAAGTGAGGAGTTGCGTAATGATGAAGCTATCTCCCGTAATTTCAAAAAATATAGTTGCTGTTGGTTATAATCCTTTTTCTATGATTTTGCGAATCCAATTAAAGAATGGTATGTACGATTTCTTTAATGTACCAGAAAGTATTTATACTGGCCTATTACATGCACAATCTAAAAGTTATTATCATAATACTTACATTAAAAATTCTTTCCGCCACACAAAAATCTAAACTTAACACCCACTAAAAAAGAAAGGAGGTTAATCCTCCTTTCTTTTAAAAACATTTTGCAGATGAATTATCTTCGATTCCTCTTATTAATTTCATCATATGCTTGAATTTGTTTTTTCAAACGCTGATCAGCTTTTTTATCATGCACTACAAGAATTGCATGTATAACTCCTGGAACCCAAAATATTAATGTTAATATGAAATTTATGATTGCCTGAATTGGTTTTCCACAAAATAATACAGCAACAGGTGGAAGAAGAATTGCTAATAAATACATCATCCCTTGAAAACTCCTTATTTTGTATTTTATATATCACTTTTCAAAATATACGCAAAAAAACCTACTACCATTTTAATCTTAACCTACCTCTAAAATCAATGTATCTCCTTCTATTTATATAAGTATTTCAACCTTTTCATTGTTTTCTAGCCTATTTTCTTCCTCTATTGCAGTTACTCCAATTGCAGAAATTAACGTTCCTATCGCTTGTATCCAAATACCAATGAGTGCAATGGTTCTCTGATCCTTCTTATCAAAAATACTATCTTCATTTTCTCTCTCATCTTTCAATACATTTGAAACACCTTGATACGCTTGTAATCCAGCCCCTAAACTTTGCATGGTGTTACCCAGTATAATAATTTTCTGTAATACATTTATATCCAACAAAGCTGCTTCTACTCCTAAAAAAGCACCGATCGATTGTAAACTGTTCCCTGTAATGATAAGATAATCATTTTCTTTCAATTGTTCATTTATATTAAAATATGTTCCTATTACATTTGATATATTGCCTAATGCTAATAACTCAATTCCTATTTGATCAAGTAATTTACTTTGATTCTCTAAGCCTATATTTTGATTTTCTCTTTTTTCTTCCCCATCATCATAATTGCTCGCAATGATTTGTAATATATATCCGAGGGCTTGTAATGAGCTTCCTACAATAACAAGATCCGATTCAACTTTCTCTTCTCCAATAAATCCTCTTGTCGTTCCAATAGCAGCTGTAAGATTCCCTCCCACTTGAAACCATGCCCCTGTCACTTTTAAACTGCTTGGATTCATTTTTATCATCTATTTAAATATTTTCTAAAGCTTTCAAAACAAACAAATCTCACCCTTAATCTTTTATTTTATTTTTTAGATGTAATTTTGTGAATGATATAATGTGCTACTAATATAAAAGCACCTTAAAGGTGCTTTTTATATGCATGCTGGGCATGTCAATGAATCTCCATTTTTATCTATTGTTATATTCAATATATATTCAATTGCTTTATGTGACCAAGTTTCAGGTGTAGGCGATTCATTTATATATTGTGGCGCACATGACTTCAGCATCGGAGTACTAATACTCCCTCCAGGATCTAAAGCAACTACAGCCATGCCATGGGGTAATTCCAGGGCCATAGATTTAGTGATACCTTCAATAGCAAATTTCGAGGCACAATATGGCGCAAGCTCAGCCTCACCTTCTCTCCCCCAACTAGAACTCATATTAATGATAATTCCTTCTTTCCTAGCTACCATCGCTGGAACAAATGCTCTTATTACATTTACTACACCATTCACGTTTACATTTATTACATTTTCGAATTCTTGAGCCGTAATTTTCCAAAGTTGTGCATTTTGATTTACAATCGATGCATTATTTATTATCATATCGGGAGCTGTATGTGTATTAAGTATATAATTTGCCCAATTGTTAACTTGCTGAGAATCTGAAACATCAATTACTTGGAAATCATGTATTTTACTGTACTGTTTTTTTAGTTCTTCAATTTTATCTTTTGAACGTCCACAACCATATATGTTCCACCCTAATTCATGAAATCGATCAACCATCGCACGCCCTAACCCTTGTGTCACGCCTGTAATAATTACAGATTTACTAATTTCTTTTCGCTTCATTTCTCTCATCCTCCTTCCCTATATCTTACTCTCTTCATTTTTATTCAGCGATTTACTATAGTATCAACTCAACTCATACTTTGGTAATGGTTTTGATATTGTATACATAAACAAAAAAAGTAACCATCATGGTTACTTTTTGCTATATATCTAAAAATTCATTGTTTATTTCATTATTGTTTTTATATTTCAACTTCTCTTTTCCACATTTCTCACACTGGTAAATATAAACTACACCTAATGTACCTTTTTTAAAATCCTCATTATCCTGCATCTTAATAAAAACATATTTATGTTTACAATGCGATTCACCCAAATAATTTTTAAACCACTTTTTCAACACAACACATTCCACCTTTATGATAGAACCTTTATTTAGCTGCTTTATTACATACTTTTATTTAAATGTTCAATCTCATCTTGCAACTTTTTAAATTGCTCAAAATGCATGGTAATAGATTGGCTACTACCATAATCAACATTTTGTTTCACTAATATAACACCCGTATCATGAAAAAGCGCTTCAAGTTCTTTCCTAATAGACACTTTCGCAATATGAGCTGTTTTAATTGCAGATAAAATTGCAATTTCATTAAACTTTAATTTTATTTCATTTGGACAAAATGCGTCTTCAACTAATATAACTTCATTACTATAAATTAGTGCAACAAGATTACTTGATTTGGCATCTGTTAAATCAACTTTTTTCATAATATCTTTCATTACATTTTGCCTCCTTTATTTTCATATATATCAATTATACAAATTTTTTAAAAAAATTACTCAACTTTATTATATTAATTTTAACACACTTTTATTGAAATCCATGCTCCAAACGTTTTACTATTCCACAATTTTTATTATATGAACCATCTGGACTATAACTCCATATAGTAATGTTAACAACTTATTATAAAGCAGGTGAAAATTATGCCATCAGTTGTAGGAAATTTAGTTGTACAAAATAGTAATGGATCATTTAACTTAGGTGATTTCTACAACGTTTCTCCGAAAGAAAATACGAAAGCTTATAATGGTTCCGGCGCATCAAACGTTGGTTTTGTTGTTAATACTTTTAGCGGTGTTAGCGCGACCAATACATTTGATTCTGACCTTGCAGATCAAAACCAAGTGGGTACAGCCTAATCTTATGTTCAACTTTTTGTATAGAAAATTTTAATTTGTCTATACTATAATCAGGCTGTTTGACAGCTCTTATCGATTTTGGAGTACCCTATCTTTTTCTCCCTTTCCCTGGGGCTCAGCAGCTAGCACAAAGCTAGCTGCTTTTTCTTATATTATTTGTCTCATAAATCAGAAATAAAAAAAGCTGCCATTTAATATTCAGCTTCTTTTACATTATTTCAATAATATCCATAGCGTTAAATACGTAAGTTTTATAAAAGGCGTCTGTACAAATTACAATTTGTTTTACCGGATTGATATGTACAACAGTCATGTAGCTTGTTAATATGTAACCATCTTCAAAATATGTTACCAATATTTCTTTCTCAGACAGTAATGACGTTAATAATTTATCAGAAATCCTCTCTTTTGCTTCATTTGTTAAAAGCGGTTTTTGTACTTTTAATTTCTCTCCAATAATCTTTCTCATATTTAAAAGTTGTTCGGACATTACTGTAAACGGAACCCACTCTCTTTCTTCTTTTTGTATCTTTACATCGTTCATTTTTTATCTCCTTGATCATTTATACATTTATTTATTCATGCTATCCCTTAGTTATTTTTAATACTTACTAAACTCGAATTTACTTCTAAACTATAATTAGGTTACCTCTTAAAAGAACATTCGTTCTTATTATACACGAACTTACGTTCCTTTGAGAAGAGCTATACTTATTATTTCTTAACAAAAAACATAATTTTATTTATCTCCATATTTTTTCCTTTATCAAATAAACTTTTCATTTCTTATATAAAATGCATATAAAAACTAAAAGGCGACTTCACACAAAGTGAAATCGCCTTTTTCTAAAAAATATTCAAAGCTTATTTTTCTATCCTAACTAATGTTCTTTCTGGAATACATAATTCATCTATATTAAAATGATTTATTTTTAAGTTCAATTCCCCTACTCGTTCCTTATCTTCATCACCAACCCAACAACTAAATAATTCGAAATAGTCTCCATCTTCCAAATAACTTTCCATAATCTTGCATAAAGTTAAAAGTTTTTCTTTCGCTTCTTTTTTTTCCTTTACATTTTGCCACTCGACAAGTTCAATTCCCCAATTAGTTGAAACCTCATATGTGTAATTTGTTTGGAATTGATAATCTTGTACAATTTCAAGCATACTTTCATCTGAAAAACACGGTCCAAAAACAATTACATCATTAGAATCTGGATCCGTTAACGGAATTTCTACATTACAGCCTATGTAACTTGCTAAACTCATTTTATACTCCTCCAATATTCGTATAAAAAATACTTCATAGTATATTTATTTACTCAAATATAAAATCCCTGCCTAAACGAAAAAGTTTTAAATTTTTATCGTTTATTAACCATCTATAACTGAAAACATATACTATGATGAACGAACTCACAAAGCATAAGAAAAGAGAGCATTTACAACACTCTCTTTTCTTACATACTCTATGGAACTTTACAAAACTGAATCAGTGATTTTTATTATTATATTTTATTACATATACTTAGGTTGTACTATTACATGTAACTCTCTCTCTGTATCCGCTTTTTTCGGATGACGAAAATAATTAAGTTCGTACTTTAACACTTTATACTCAACCATCCCAATTTTAATCCCTTTCGTTTCTTTAATATAACTAATAAATCACTTATATTTTCATCATATGACTCAAAAATTTTCGCTCCGCCCTCTCCTTGAAAGATTACTTTCATATATTCTCCCCACCTTAATTTATTGATGTGGTAAATGACGCGTTTAAAACGATTCATTCTTTATCCTAAAATTTTCACAACAAAAAGAACATCCTTTCCAATCGAATGCTCAGCTTTTTACTAATTATCCATGTTAAATATTTATTCAAAAACATTATATGTATTATTTTTTAAATTATGTTCGATATTCATTATTAAAGAGTAAATATATGTAATAAACTTGCATAATGAAAACCGTAGAATATCCACTTTCGTTGAAATAATTATAAACCATAATTTTCCATTGTAATTCTTAATATTTAAATGTAATATTGTATTGTCTTACTATCTATTTATAACTCACACACTAATTAGAAAAGGGAACTCTATATGAGTTCCCTTTTCTAATTATGATTACAGTCATTATTTCTTTTCTAGAAATTTAAATGTATCTTTAAATTCTTTATTATTCACTTTAATATCAGCATCTTTCAATAAATCATTGACTACTTGTTGTTTCCATTTACCTGTCGTATCTTGTAGTCTTTGTTGTTCTATATCTTTACGAATTTTATCCTTTACTTCATCAAATGGCTTCAATTCTTTTTTATCCGTCACTTTAATAATATGGTAACCGTAAGTTGTTTTAACCGGATCACTTACTTGGCCTGCATCTAATTTATACGCAGCTTCCTCAAATTCTTTCACTGTTTGCCCAGGAGCAAAACCAGATATTTCCCCGCCCTGTTCCTTTGAACCAGTATCCTCTGAATACTGTTTTGCTAAGGCAGCAAAATCTTCACCATTATTTACTTTCTCCTTTATTTCTTTAGCCGTTTTTTCATCTTTTACTAAAATGTGACTTACTTTCATTTCTGGTTTATAGTTATTTTTCACATCTTTATCTGTAACTGTTGCTTTAATCGCTTTCTCAAATGCAATTTCTGGCTTCATTTTTTCTTTTAATTCATCTTCGTTTTTCAATCCAAGTTGTTCTAAAGTCGATTTAAAGTTCTCACCCATTTTATCTTTTGCTTCTTCTACTTTCTTTTTTGCTTCCTCATCTGAAACTTTATATTTATCTAACAATGCCTTACTTAACATCATTTGATATAAAGTACTTTCTCCATATTGTTGTCGTAATTCTTTACTTAATTCTTTCTCTGTAACATTCCCTACTTTTGATGTTACTACGTTGTCTGAGGAACCACATGCAGATAATGCTAGCATCACGCATGAAATAATTGTTCCAATAAATATTTTTTTCTTTTTCAATTCAAATACCTCACTTTTATCATTATGCAAATTAACTATACACAGTCATTGTGAAAACAGTGTGTTTTCTACATGTAATTCATTTCATATGAGTAGACTATGTATCATGTATTTTCATTTTTAAACGTAAAGAGTCTTCTTACTATTATGTATAGTAAGAAGACTCTTTACATACTCCTTAAAAACAATACTGCCGCTATAGTTACTTAATAATTACATATTTTTCAGGTATCCAACTATTCTGCCCGATATCTACCGCATTTC
The DNA here is from genome assembly GCF_051915185.1 of Bacillus cereus group sp. MYBKT14-1. Classification (NCBI taxonomy): domain Bacteria; kingdom Bacillati; phylum Bacillota; class Bacilli; order Caryophanales; family Bacillaceae; genus Bacillus; species Bacillus cereus group sp. MYBKT14-1. The sequence goes on from NZ_JBQAEF010000007.1 coordinate 229,345, forward strand.
CCACTCTACCCCACACTCGAAAAGATGTCGATCCATCTATATTCCCTTTATAATTCATACATTCAGGCTCTTCATAATAATTTACTCCGTAACCGACAGGATATTTCGAAGTTGCATAAAACCATTTCACATTAAAATGTTTTAAATATGCCCACTGCTTATCGTTCCCTAAACAAATCATATCTTGCTCACCGCCTCCCCAATAACCCGTTAAGATTAAATATGGAATTTTCTGAGTGAGTGCACCTGTAAATTGAGGGGTCATGGGAGTTTCATATAAATTTATTCCGTATCCATCAGGATATTTCGAAACTGCAATACCAATGCCATTCGGTTGCTGTGTATACACTATGTTAGATTGATTTGCTTTGTTGGAATCTATAAACCAAGAAAGTGACTTATTTCCTACTAATCGATTCAGATCACATTTCCCAATCCCAGGAACATTCCCTGAATCCGTATATTGCCACATATCGCATGGATATGCTGGCTTATTCCCTCCATAACGAGGGATCCATACGAAATCAGCTTCAATATTACATGCTCCAAATGATAAATACGTGTGATGCCCTACGTATAATCCTACTTTTTCCGCACCTAAACGGCGTAATTCATCAATAAATGCCTGTGTCCCGCCTTGCATATCTACCATCGTTTGAACTTCTATGTCTGCTACCCAAAACTTAGCAGATTGATCACCACGATTCCAAAAATCTTGTGCCTCTTTCTTTGCATCAGCAATAGATATAAAACGGCAAAAAGCATAATTACCGAATGGGATACTATGCTTTTTCATTTCACTAACATAATTTTGATACATAAAATCCACCGTATTAGAGCCGTCTTGAACTCTAGCAATCACTAAATCTAGCTGAGATGCTGCAATATCCCAATTAATAGTTCCATTCCATTTTGAAATATCTACAATATACCCCATACATTCCAGCTCCTTTTGAATGTCTTATTCATAACTTGTTTTATTGTAAGCCTCCTCTCTCTAAAACTAGCTATCTATAATATAAATAAAAAGAATCTTTACTGTTTTTCAAAATATATTCTCTTTCAGAAATATTTCTATCAACTTTAACATGTATGCCACATAAAACATTCGAAATATACCCTACTATTCATTTATTATGTAATCTCGTCCTATCAATCATTTTTACAGATATTAAAAAAAATCTCCTGTATTATTAAATTATAACTTTCAGTATCGATTTCCTTTCAACTAAAAAATTTCATCCCTCATTTTCTATATATTCTTAAGTCAAAATTACTACCTCTACATGAAATTTGAGATTTAGAAAAATTTTAATTAATTGAAGTTTACTCCTATTAAATTGCAATTTTCCAACCTGAACACTATTGGTGCATAAAAAAGACATTTTCTATTACTGAAAATGTCTTTTTACAGTTTAATAAAACAACTTTGGTGCTAAATCTGTATTTTGTAATTGTGAGTTTTCACTGCTCATAACACAACTTGTGGAAAATAGAATTGGGATACCACAAACCTCATCATTCATTACATCACGAAACACATTGGCCGCAACACCTGTAAACGTTTGACATAAGTTAGAAATATCGTCATTGAAAAACTGAATGACTTCCGCAGCGAAAACCGGAAAAACAACATTCGGTCCGCCAGGGAACTGAGGCTGTACCACAACTTGTTCAAAATAAGGATTATTTTCTAGTGCTACTTGAAATAAATGAGCTATTTCAAATGCATCTAGTGGACAAGGAAATGGATTTACAATTTCATTCTCATTATTCGTTACAATAACTGTCACACTTACATTCCCAAATTGTACAAAAGATTTTAAAAGCGTTGCTAATGCTCTCGCTTTTTCGTTGCTTAACGCATGCACTAAAATAATATAATTACCACCAACAGGAATAAGCGGCCCAACTGTAACAGTTGGATCAGCACCTATTGAATTTTTTAATTCATTAAAATATGTGATCCACGGTGGCGAAAGCTGAGCTTGTACATTTTCTTCCACTATTTTATACTACCTCCTTATACCATTCTTACTAACATAATATGTAACAAACAAAAAAATGCATTAGTTATATTAACCATTTGCGTATTTATTGATTATATTAATTAAACATTTTATTTCCCATTCTCAATTTCCCCTTTACATCTTTAAGCACTTTTACTACTATAAAATTCTTTATTATAAGCAAATCCACTGAAATTTCATATTATACTAATACGACTCTATATCCATTAAATTAATAATACTCAATATTAGGAGCTGATTTCATGGAAAAAAAACCTATCGTGTTCAAAATCCCACCAAATTCAAAGCTAAAAATTACATTTTTCGGTCCTTGTAACGAAGTAATTACAAATGTGTCTATAATTAATCAACTATGCACCCCTAAATGTCAAACTATCACGCAATACCCAGACTTTAAGAAATATGTAACGGAAGTACGATCGCTATCCCGTTGTTAGTCCGCATAATGCACGATTTTCACAACTTTATTACCTAAAATAACCGAGAAAGAAAATAACTGCATTCCTAGACTAAAATTACTCATGTTATGATATTCCATTGATAATTCATTGATTTTTTACACGTTTTTATGAAAAGAACATATATTATCGTATGGAGATTATCCACTCATAAAACCTATCTTTCTTTGGAGCGTACTTTTTATGTATGCTCTTTTTTTATGTAACCGTCCCCCTTCTAAATTGACCAACAATATATTAAAATTCTTTATATACTCAAGGAGGTCAAATATGTTCAAGTTGCATCCAATACTACTCATCTTAGGATTGATTTTGTTTTTATATAGTGTAATCGCCTTTATGCTATTCTTTTCAGTGTATTAGCATTCCCTACACAAATCTATGTTCAATATATAATTTCTATATAGTAAAGAAAAAACATAATGATACGATCTTTTATGTATTCCGTCTTTCTTGTTCTATAAGAAAACTAGTAAACTTACTAACAATGCGTTTTTACAAGCATGTTACTTATTATTCTGTTTATTATCTGAAGAAGGTTGAAGCCCCTACAAATTAAACTACGTTTTACCTATTTACTTATATATTTTAGAAAAACAATAATAATCCCCCACCATTTGGTAAGGGGATTAACTAAACCTACTAAAAAACATTTAATAATCAGTTTTATTTAGTTGGAGAAGGAAATCTTGCCGCTTCAAAGTGAACCGTATTTACACCATTAACATTTTGTACAATTACGCCAGCAATACTACTTTCTGCAAAAACTTCAACTAAATCTCCTGCTTCTAATTGAAGAATAGTAGTTACGGAAACATCATTATTAAAAAATACTCCTGTTCCAAAGAAATCATTATCTATCGCTATTGCCGGATTGCCATTTACACGAATTTCTACTCTAGCTCTGTAATTTACATTAAAATCATTTGGAGAAAATGTTATATTTCCTAATACACTATATACCCCTCTAGTTTTCGGAGTAAAAATCGACGTTACTGGATTATATTCATTCGCTAGATCAAATTGTTCATTTTGAAATAATACTTTAACAGGAGTATTTGCTAGAACAGGTTGATTAACTGTATTCACAGCTCTAAATGCCGATGCCCTTACAAGCTCCTCTTTCTTATCATCACAACACTTGACCTTTACATACTTCCTATCACATTTACTACTTTTCCTATAACAATCATGACTTTCCTTTTTGTAATCTTTACAATACTTACAGTAATAATAAGACATAGTTAGTCCCCCTTTACACTTATTTTTACATAGTATGCTATATAGATTAGAATAGCTTGGACGACCTGTTACTATTTTTAATAGATTAAAAAACCCTCACCATTTCGGTGAGGGTTTACCTTTAAGCTTCTGCAAACTCATTGTTTAATGACTTTATTTAATTGGAGAAGGAAATCTTGCTGCTTCAAAATGTGCACCATCTTCTAAAGGACTTAAAACTCCATCTATACTACTTTGTGCATAAATCTCAACTTCATCCCCTGCATTCAATTGAACAATCGTCGAAACACTTACGACATTTCCAAAACTTATTGGACCAAAAAAGTCATTATCTATAGCTATCGCTGCGTTTCCATTCACACGAATTTCTACACGCGCTCTATAATTTAAAGTTGGATCGTTTGGAAAGAAACCAATCGTTCCAATAATAGAATATACACCTTTAGTCTTCGGCATAAAAATAGATGTTGCTGGATTATACTCATTCGCTAAATCAAATTGTTCATTTTGAAATAACACTTTCACAAAAGTATTAGCAGGAACATTTTGATTCACAGTATTTCTAGCTCTAAATGCCGATGCTCTAACAAGATTGTCCTTGTTATCATGGCACTTACTAGTGTTCTTACAACAATCATGATGCTTCTTTTTATACTCTTTACAATACTTACAGTAGTAATAACAAGACATACTAATTCCCCTTTCAAACTTATTACTACATATTATGTAAGATTGATTTATAAGGTTTGGACTAGCTATTTTTATTATTCATAAGGGCGCTATTAACCTGCACCCTTATTTATATACACCACTTCATTCCTTACTAGTTATAAGTTGTATACAGTCCCATATGGAATAGTCAGAAAAGAACTTCCGTACGGTGTAACTTGATGTACTGGGTAAAAATACTCTACGGATGAATAATACGGTTGTACACCTTGCTGCTGCATTTGCAATTGTTGTTGCATTTGCAATGCTTGTTGAATAGCTTGGACTGTACTTTGTGCTCCACTATACGTTATAGATGTACCATATGCTGGTCGCATACCAGTTTCAGAATTAAAATATGAATAAAACATGATTTTCAACTCACTTCCGTATAATTTATTACAAAGTATGTTATGATTCTATATTTCAGTGAGTGCTGAAAGCTAATTCACTAGCTTTTATTAAGTTTAAACATTTTTAATATAAATATCATTCTCCAAATAAAAGCACCCTCAACGGATGCTTTTTGTTTCTCGCTAAATGTTCCTACTACCATTATTCATTAGCAATACTTTAGTTGTCCACGAATTTCACCATTAGGATGTTGTACTGTATGAACATTAATATATATGTTTCCAGATATAATCTCATTTACAAGAGTGCCTAATGTTTGACCCGCTAACGGTCCAACCAAATCTTCTTGAGTAATCATTCCCGTAAGAGTTGCGCACTCTATTGAAACTGGATTTGTTATCGGTCCAAATAAAAAGGCTACAACAGGGCCGTTCGTTCCTTTTAATCCAAGATGCAGATGGGCAGCTACTACATCCTCTATATTGAATAAATCTAACTTGAACCTTAGGCTAAGCTCGTCCCGACTTAATTTAAAGAAACTCTCTCCTCGAGCATCTGTTTCTACTGGTGGAACTTCATTTCTACCACGCAACTTTGCAAAGAACATATCTATCACTCCTATAATTTTTATATTTCTAATATATTCTGACCCTTCTTATAAAGTGACAAAAAAGCAGCTGTTAGGTTAATTTTAATTTATTAAATATAATAGTTTAATTTATTAATTATATTAAATCCATACATTTAACTATTACACTTTTTAAGTTTAATCCATATACTATATTAGATTACTAGAAAGGAGGTGTAAGCATGGAAAGTTGTGTTTTGTTCGTTAATGGACAACCTCTTTTAGTCGTTTCAGTTGCTGGAATCGAAATTGCTAGATTAGAACTTTCTCTTCAAGTAGCATTGACTTTAATAGCATTAGGAATTCCAATTTGTGCATAATAAGTTAGATAGTTATAAAAAAGAGGGCTTAAGCTCTCTTTTTTATTCCTTAACATTAAAAAAGACACCAGTTGGATAATGGTATCTATTGAAATATTCACCATAAGTTTCATCACTACTAAATTAATAATCCTAATTCATGTATAATTCCTGAGAACGAATAACCATATGCAAATCCTAAAATACGAACTCCTGGATTCCATCTATGTTCTAAATCCTCATTGTACGTTTCCTTGTAATATGCTAGTTTCGAATATATGTTATATTTGTCGTTAACAATTACTTCATCACTAGAAAATCCATCCATTCTAATCTGAACAGCTACATATTCTACTCCTTCATTTAATAACATTTTTCTAATTCTTCTAATGTCTTCCGCACTATTAACCTTCTATTTAAACGGTCATTATGTTCAATAAAAAAGCAGTCACATCCAAGGTTGCAAACATATACAAAAGGCACTCTTAATGAGCATTTAATAAATTATAAGCTATTTTCTTTTCTTTTCTTACAAAATAGCTTATGGTTTTTATATAGAAATCATTCTTCAAAAAGCAAGGTTATTCATATGTCTTTTCAAAAATATAGTGATAACACTAAAATGTATTAATAAAGTGAAACTTTAATCAGTCCTCACCAATTGGGCGTTTACGGGCAGCCTGATCCCCACCTAACTTCTTTGCTTGCGCTTAATTTTGAGGTAGGGATCTTACTGCCCGCAAATAGCGGAATTAATTTGATTTTAGCGTTGGTTCCATTACAATAATTTATTAATTAAAGAGCCTCTTTCCATAGGAGCTCTCTTTCATTCTCTCAATTTAAATTTACTATTCCATTATTAATAAGTATAAGTTATTTTCTAAAAAGCAGTTTCTATTACCAGTTTTTATGAAATCTTTTAGTTTTTACTAACAGCTCTTTTTTATTAAACTAATAATACTCCTTAAACCCATTTTACCTACTGCATCATATAATTTTAAACTTAGAATTCAATAAAAAAGTTTCTTACCATTAAATATGCGCACTATATGAGATTCTTTTAAAACTAGTCTATTTATCATCCCCTTCTAACTCCTCACTTTCTTCACGTATTTGTCCAATTAATGAAAATACAGAACCTACAGCTTGGATCCAACTTCCTATGATATCTATTGACTGACCTTCTTTCTTTTTATCCGGGTCACTATTTACTTGATTGTCTAAATTTTCCCCTGTATCACTTACTAGATCTTCTTTACTATCATGCTGCTCTCCTCTAATACTTTTCAGCTCGTAAACTCCTCCAATTGCCTGCAAGGAATTCCCTATAGCTTGTAATAAATTTCCTACAATATTAAAAGTTTCATCTTTATCTGAAGCATCTTCAAATTCATCTGCTAATGCTGTAAGTCCTCCTAAAGCCTGTATCCAATTTCCAGCAATCACTAATTTAATTTTAGTTTCATCTTTAAAATCAATAACCAATCCTGATATTACAGTTACATTACCCGTTGATTGTATTTCGTTCCCAATTTTTTCAAGAGATATTTCGCCCTGACCATCAGCTTCTAAAGCGTTACCAACTGCTTGTAATGTGTTTCCATATACATTCAGATCCTCCCTTACATTACTACTTATAAAATAGAATGGTGTACTTCCAATAGCGGAAGTTATTGTACCTATAGCTGCTATCAATGCACCAAATATTTCTTTTAATTGGTTCTCCATTTATAACCTATCCCAACATTAAATAATTACTTTTATCTTATTCAATTACACAGCTATCTGTTAAAAAGTCACACTGTCCCTTACCTTGTTCCTCTTTTATTATATTGTCTTATAAAAATAATACTAATATATTTTGGTATGCCCACCTTATAACGATAACCCATGTAATTTCAGAAGTTTGACACAGCTCTAGAAAAAGCTTATAAAGAAAAGTGAGGTTCCTGATATTCGTTTCCATAATCTAAGGCATATTCATCCAAAGATGGTAAGTGAACGATTGGAACATACAAGTAGGTATCACGCCGAACACCTACTCGCAAGTTATATCAGGATTTCAAAAGACTGTGGTGGATCAATTGGCAAAAGAATTATTGGGAAAGAAAATTTTTCGTTTCTAACCAGAAACACCGCCTAAAAAAACTAAAATATTACAAGTGAAAAAGGAGCAACAAAACATGAGAGAAATCAAATCTGACAAGGAATTCAAAGACATCATCGCAAGCGAGGAGCCTGTAGTTGTTAAGTTCTTTACTACATGGTGCCCAGATTGCGTACGTATGGACAACTTTATCGGAGATGTAATGGAAGAGTTCAATAAATTTGAATGGTACTCTATCAATAAAGATGAGTTTCCAAGTATCGCTGAAGAGTATCAAGTAATGGGTATTCCAAGTTTACTTGTATACCAAAACGGTGAGAAGCTAGGCCACTTACATAGTGCTAATGCAAAAACAGAAGAGCAAGTTACTGAGTTTTTAGAAGCATACTAAAATGAAAGCCCTCTGGAAAATATTTTTCAGAGGGTTTTCATCTATTTTCACAATTATCTTTTGAATTTTTTCATCGTTTAATGAATTACACCTTGTCATGATAAGAATAATACGTAGTAAGAAAAGTATTCGTTTCCTCATCCATCTACCCTCCTATCTCTTTAGTAAATAAACTCCAATTCGGTTCACACCTTGACTTTGTACTTTTCAACATATTTTTCCTTTACGAAACTTTGTTATCCCCTTCTTAAAAAGCTATAAAACGTCAACAATGTTTGTATAGACCCACACGACTTTCGTTTGATACTCTATTTATAGAAAGAAATTCCTTTAAAGAAAGGTGAGTGATTAAAATGGATACTCTTTCTCATAAAGAAGCTGATAAAGGTGCTATTGTCAGCATTATGGCCTACATATTTTTATCCTCTATGAAAATCATCATCAGTTATATTACCCTCTCTAGCGCATTACGCGCTGACGGTTTAAATAACTTAACGGATATCGGTGCTTCTTTAGCGATATTAATTGGTCTAAAAATATCTCGTAAACCTCGTGACCCAGATCATCCGTATGGGCATTCGCGTGCCGAACAAATCGCATCACTTGTTGCGTCCTTCATTATGGCAACAGTCGGATTAGAAGTTGTTATTAGTGCCATTCAATCTTTCTTAAATCCGAAACAAGCAGCGCCTAATGTACTCGCTGCATGGGTTGCTTTATTTTCTGCTGTCGTTATGTACTGCGTGTATTTGTATACGAAAAAAATTGCAGCACGAACAAAAAGTAAATCATTAGAAGCCGCTGCAAAGGATAATTTATCAGATGCACTCGTAAGTATTGGTACTGTAGTAGGTATTGTCGGTTCTCAGTTCCAAATGCCTATTTTAGACCCTATTGCCGCTTTAATTGTTGGTCTTATTATTTGTAAAACTGCATGGGAGATTTTCGTAGAATCTTCTCATATGCTAACAGATGGAATTGATCCTGATAAAATGGAAGAATACGCTGATGCTATTGAGCATATTGGCGGTGTGGAAAACATTGTAGATATTCGAGCACGTATGTACGGGAATCAAACGTATGTTGATATTACAATTGAAGTAGATGCTCGCATGGATGTTGGAGAAAGTCACTGTATTACTGACAATATCGAGGCTATGCTTCGCAAAAAGTTCGGAATTTACCATGCACACATTCATGTTGAGCCAATGAAAAAAGAACCTATTATGACATAGGTTCTTTTTTTATGAACGTTTTATGAAATATAACACATAAAACGAGCCAGCTACCGCCAGCTGCCCATCCTGCTAATACGTCAGATGGATAGTGCACGCCAAGATATATTCGGCTAACTGAAATAGATAATACAACAAAGCTTGCTATAAGAATAATTAATAATTTTTTATGCAATGAAATACGATCTTCAGTAATTGTGACGTATGCAATAAATCCTAAAAAAGCAGTAGCATTCATCGTATGACCGCTCGGAAAACTATATCCAGTTGCAGTAACAAGCTGCGTAACATCAGGTCTTGCTCGTTCGTACCATAGTTTAAGCATACTGTTTAAATAACGAGATCCGTAGTAATTAATTGTTAGGAGTAACGCACTAAGCAACTTTTTTCTAACGAGAAAATACATTACAAGAATAATGAGTAATGGAAAATATATTCTTTTGGAACCGATAAAAGACACCCAAGTAAAATAGATCGTCAAATAATCGTTTCGAAAGCTTTGAATAAAATGTGCGACTATATTGTCAAAGTTCTCAATACAAGCGGTATGATACGAAAGTGATAATACGACAAAACAAATGAGTAACGTAAAACTTAGCAAGTATAAATGTCGATATCGTTTCACATACATAACCTCACTATGCAAAAAAATGGAGCGGTTGTTTTAGTTTTCCTCTCCATTTCTTTTTTATGCATAGTTTATTAAAAAATATAATTATTAATTTTTTGCTTCATCTCAGGGATATCTTCTCTTGTTACGGTAAAACGAATCACCTTCTCATCAAGATCAAGCGCCTCAGCGAATAATCCAGCTAAACCACGGGATTTTCTATCTACTTCCATAATAATTTCTAGTCGGTCGTATGCACGTGGCAAGATTAATAATTCTAATTCATCTAATTTCCCATAATGCTCTCCAGAAACCGGAATAAACTCAAATTCTTGTGCGAATGGAACTTGCTTACGTAATCGATGCGGTAATTCTTCACATTCTATATGACGTGCTTTAAACCCTAATTCATTTACACTATCTAAAACACTACTTAATAATACATTAGGTAACACTTGAACGTAGTCGCGGTCACTTGGGTCTATACTATGTTTAATATCAAGACCTGTATGAATCCAAACCGTTTTCATACCAAGTGTAAGTGGTGCTTCAATTGGCATTGGAAAAGAAAATGGAATTTCAACTTTTTCATTCGGTTCTACAGAAAAAGGTTCTGTTAAGCGTACTCGCTCTAAATCATATGTTGCTGTTACTTTTTTATCATCCACTTCTCGTACATACGACGTCGATAATGTTAAGTAAATGCTTTCAATTTGTTGGCTAACTGAACCTCCAGTTATATGAACCTTTCCAACTATTTCTTCCCCAACAATATACTCATCTTTTTCAAGAACAGTATCTACCTTTGCACTTCCAATACCAACGCTTGCTAAAAACTTTTGAAACATGGAGTCTCCATCCTTTCTAAAGCAGAAGCTACATCTTGTTTTAAATCTTGTACATTCTCATAGTACGGCGTTTTTATTTGTAACATTCGCATAAGCATTTCACCATTATAATGTTCCAAAGTTAATTCTTCGTACCATGGTTTTTCCTGTTTTTCATTAGATTCATATCCTGCATATAATAAAAATAATGAGAAATGACCGAGCGCATAAAAGTCGCTACGAAAGTGAACTTCTCGCATCAAAGCTTGTTCACCTTCGTAAGTTGTAGCTCGCTCATCATCCTCACCTTTCCATTTAGCCAATCCAAAATCAATAATACTAATTTGATTTTCTTTCATTAGTATGTTTGGAATGCGTAAATCTCGATGAATAATGCCTTCACTATGAAACACCGATACAATTTCTAATATTTCATATAAAATCTCAAAAACTTCACGTTCTGTATATACATACCCATCTATGAAAATATAATCTTCAAAATTTTTACCAGGCATGTACTCCATCACAAAGAAGCTCTTTTTCTCCCATAGGAAATGATCATATAGACTAGGAATTGCATGATGATTTAATGTTTGTAAAATCATTTTCTCTTGTTCAAATGATTTTCTACCAGACTCATATCTTTGTTTACTTTGTCTTAATTGTTTTAAGACTTTATATCTATTTATTTGTAAATCATTAACGACATATGTAACCCCATAACTGCCCATTCCAATTACTGATTCAATTTTATAACGCTCTGCAACAATTGTATTTTTTCGCAGTGGTCTATCAAATAATGCTAGTACACGACGCCATTTCATCAGCTACTTGAAAAGAAGCTACGGCTTTTACGTTTTCTTTTATAATGTTGATGTCCATAACCAGATGAACGTCGTTTATAATCGCTACTTGAATACGAGCGCCCTCTACGACGATAATCACTACTTGAATACGAACGATATTTTTTCTTTCCTAATAAAGAATCAATAATTTTTTTGAACATTCCTTCACCTCTTGAGTAAAATTTCCTTTTCATTATACCAATAATTATTGACTATATTTGTGACAGGTTTGTAAAGAGTAAAAAACGACGAGTTATGCCCGTCGTTACTTTCATTCATCCTCTTCATCAAAAACTTCATCAATCATGCATTTCTCTAATAAATACTCAAATGTAATATCTGCGAGATCTTCAATTTCTTCTCGTTTTGGGACGTACCCTCTTTCAATTAGTTGCTCATAAAAAAACTCCGCAATCTCTTCCGTATCAATCACGACTTCAATTTCCTTCATGAGCATCACTCCTTTATTTCTGTTTTATGAAAAAATCTCAAAATTATGTATATGAGATTAGAAAAATAGATTTTATTTTTTTATAGGTCATAAGCTTTGGACGAGATGCATACGATTGTAGTACAAGCTATTCAAAGGGGGAAATAATAATGGAAAATCAATATGAAGTAGGACAAACAAAAGAAGAGTTCATGCATGAAGATCAATGGGCAGACTCTCTTATAAAGTGGCTTTTTATTTTTTTAATAGTTGTAGGCATACCTTATACTGCATATGTTGTTGTTCAATTTATTCTCTCTTTCTAGTTAACTATTTTTTCTCTGTCAATTTAACTAAATAATTATGAACAACATCCATTACAATTTTATATTCTTCATCTTTAAATGTATCGAACAATAATTGATAATCGTTATAAATATCAAGTAATCCATCAATGATTTCTTGACGATTCGTCTTAACACTCACTTTTTTCGAGTTGTTAATTGACTTTAACTTTCCTAAATCTAATTTATTCATACCGGCTTTATCTTGTTTCATTTTCTTCAAAATTGCATTTGCCGTTTGAGCATTGGCGAGTAACGTTAAATCTGATTCATCCGCTTCTAACCATTCACCATCCGTAATCCGTGACAATTCATAAATTGTATCTTCCCATGCGTCATTCTTATATCTCCATACTTCTGTACGAAAACCAACAATACGGAAAACATCTTTATCATATCCAGTTACTTGCACAAGATCACCAAACGTGAAATTATAATTTAATTCAATCCACTCCGTATCGCCCTTTTTCATATCTTGCTCTGTAACGTGCTGCAATGTTTGCTCTACGTAAAATCCATCGTGATTATTGACTTCGTATACATAAACTCCATCTAAAACCTTCATATTTGTGATTTTCCCAACGGTTCCATATAGCGTAATCACGACTATGTCCCCTACGTTGTATTTAGGTTGTTTTTTTCTTGCCATCTCTATCTCTCCTTTTTTTGACGTCGTGATTTTGATATCAGTATATGCAACCTACATAAAAACGCTTATCACAGAAGCTTATATTCATAAATTTTTTCAATAAAAATTATAATCTTATAAAATTCACATTACACTCAAACAAAAGCTAGTAACTAGACTAGCTTTAAATCAACAAATTTCATAATAAAAAAACATACAGAATACTTCACTTTAAATAAAGTAATGTATTCTGTATGTTTTCAAATAGTTTTTATCTATCTTGTATGTATAAATCCCAGGCTTCATCAAATATAGACATACTTTCTAGCATTCCGCTCAACTCTAAGTATGAACTAATTTCATCATAGTCTTCAGATTGCTTCGGAAAACTTAAATCATCATACATCGCCTCTGCTAAATCTGAAATTTCATTTCTAAATAAAGCTGCACGATGCTTCATCATATAATGGTAAAATGTCTTTTTCAAAAATATTCCCTACCTTTCTAACTTGGGTACATTATACAAGGCAAAAAAGAAAAAAACCAGCATAAAAGCTGGTTAAAAGTCGAAATAATTTCTTTTTAATAGACGCGGTCTTCCCATTAATTCTTCATATGTTAGTTGTTTTGGTAAATCTTTCGTGTAAATTAAGAATAATTGATCTTCAATTTCTTTTACTGTATGGTCTGATTGATAGTCCATCCCGCACGAGGAACAAGAAATACATGGTGTCTCTTGGATTTCAATGGCTTTCGTACCATCTGGTAATTCCCAATATACAGTATTCAAGCTTTCTTTCGCTTCTGTACTGTCACACCACATACAATTCATACTGCATCACCCTCAGTTTTTTTGTCGTTTTCTTCTAACTTAGCCATTTGTGCTTGATATTTTTTATCTTTTAATTGATCGCGCTTATCACGTTTATCTTTTAAAGATGCATGAGTATCATTATCTTCGTAGTCTTTACGACGGTTCATACGCTGTAAGTCGTCTGGAACGAGGTTAAATTTCTTATCGCTCATAAGACCTGCGATACCAACATCTGAACGTTTTTCTTCGTAGTTCGGATAAATCTCTTTAAAGTATCCTTCCGCTCTTCCTGGAATATAGCTCTCTGGCTCTGGATACGTCGTAATAACACCTTCAAAGTTACGAAGTACAACTTTATCTGCACTTTGTGAGATTAAATAGTTTGGTTGAAGTGCAATTTTACCGCCTCCGCCTGGCGCATCAACAACGAATGTCGGAACAGCATAACCAGATGTGTGTCCACGTAAACCTTCAATAATTTCAAGACCTTTAGATACTGGTGCACGGAAGTGACCGATACCTTCAGATAAGTCACATTGATAAATGTAGTATGGACGTACACGGATTTTTACTAAGTCATGCATAAGTTTTTTCATAATTGGAACGCTGTCGTTAATACCAGCTAAAATTACTGCTTGGTTTCCGACTGGAACACCAGCATTCGCTAACATTTCACATGCCTTTTTCGATTCTTCAGTAATTTCAATAGATGTATTGAAATGTGTATTTAACCATACTGGATGGTATTTTTTAATAATGTTACATAAGTTTTCTGTAATACGTTGTGGGAATACTACTGGTGCTCTCGTTCCGATACGAATAATCTCAACATGCGGAATCTCTCGTAAATTTTTTAATACATATTCTAAAATTTTATCGTTAATTAGAAGTCCGTCACCACCGGAGATTAATACATCTCGTACTTGTGGCGTTTCACGAATATAAGCAATTGCATCATCTAATTGTTTCTTCGGTACACCCATTCCAATTTGTCCACTAAAACGACGACGTGTACAGTAACGACAATACATAGAACATTGATTTGTTACTAAGAATAGTACACGGTCCGGATAACGATGTGTTAGCCCTGGAACTGGTGAATCTTCGTCTTCGTGAAGTGGGTCTTCTAAATCATATTTTGTTTTATATAACTCTTCCGAAATCGGTACTGATTGCATCCGAATCGGACAGCGTGGATCATCAGGATTCATTAGCCAAGCATAGTACGGTGTAATGTTTAACGGGATCGTTTTCGTTGAAATTTTAACGCCCTCTTCTTCTTCAGGTGTTAAGTTAATTACTTTTCTTAAGTCATCTAACGTTTTGATCGTATTCGTTAATTGCCAAACCCAATCATTCCATTGCTCTTCAGTAACATCTTTCCATAATTCGATATCCTTCCAGTGACGATTTGGTTTGTATACATCATGTAACATTGCTATTCCCCCTTTTTATACGCTCATCCTTTATATAAGCAATAGTTATGCCAACTTTACATTGTTGATAAGTAAATGTGCGGAGAACCCTATTACATAAGCGAAAAAATATTTTTAAGCGTTGTATGAAATCAATACTTAACATCATATTCATTACTTTTTATATATGTAAACGCTCTTTTATTGGTGCAAACACACAAAAACCGCCGATTATTCGGCGGTTTTGTCGTACTTGCTCAGTTTATATTGAAGCGTTTGACGAGGGATACCCAACATTTTTGCGGCTTGTAATATATTCCCTTCCGTTTCAATCAACGCTTGATCTATTAATTCTTTTTCTGTTTGATGAAGTGCTTCTCTAAGTGGCATTATACCCTTCTTCTTCGAAAACTTCTCTTTCCGAAATGTACGTGGTAAACAATTGGCTGTTAATGTATTCCCTTCTGCAATAATAACCGCATGTTCAATCGTATGTTTTAACTCCCGTACATTTCCAGGCCACTGATAAGCTTGCAGTCTATCTTTCGCTTCCTCATCAATTTGAAGTACACCTTTTTTATAACTTTTATTATATTCTTTCAAAAAATAAGATGCTAATAATAGTACATCCTCAGTTCTTTCACGAAGCGGTGGGATATATAATGAAAATACGTTTAAGCGATAATATAAATCAGTGCGAATTTTATTCTCTCGTAAACATATTTCTGGAGGCTGGTTCATCGCGGTAATAACACGAACATCTACTTTTCTCGTCTTATTATCACCAATTCTTCTAATGACTCCATCTTCTAACACTCGCAACATTTTTGCCTGCAAATCAAGAGGCATTGAATTCAGTTCATCTAAAAATAATGTACCACCATCAACAAGTTCAAATAGCCCAGCTCTTTCAATCGCTCCCGTATAGCTTCCTTTTGTCGTTCCAAACAATAAACTTTCTAATAGCGACTCTGGTAAAGCTGCACAGTTTTGTGCAATAAATGGCTTGTTTTTTCTTTTAGAAGCTTCATGAATTGCTTGTACGAACAGTTCTTTTCCTGTTCCTGTTTCACCATATATTAAAACATTCGCGTCTGTTGGTGCTACTTTTTGTGCTAACTCTTTCGTCTGTTTAAACCGCGTATCATTTGTCACTATCGTCTCAAATGCAGCGTGCTTTTTAATCGCTTTTTTTCTAGATGATCGCTTTATTTTCGACTGTAAGTCAACAATTGTGTCAGTAAGCTTTTGAATTGTAGAGTAATCCTTTGCAATTTCAACAGCCCCAGCAATATTCCCATCTATAAAAATAGGTAACGTCGTATTTACTGTACAAACATCTTCACCATTTAAATTTTGATAATGTTGTACCTGATGTACGATAGGTTTTTTTGTATCTAGTACTTTCATCAATGTACTCGTTTCCCTTGATAAAGACGGGAACGCTTCTAACAGATGTTTCCCTAACACTTTTTCAATCTTCGATCCATCGTGTTTTGCAGCTACAGAATTATAAAATATTGTAATTCCATTTTCATCTACAGCGTGTATAGCCTCATCAATACTGCCCAAAATCGCTTCAATGACTTCTTGTGTCGAAACTGCTAGCAATGTCATCCCCCCTCTTGCCGAAAATCCAGCAATTACATGCCGAATTTTCGGCACACCTATGTGCGATTGTAAGCATGACGATTCCGTTCTATAATTTTAATCAATTTTATATTTTCATTAGATAACTCGAAACTCTAATTAGTACGGCTTTTTCAAACACCCAGCTCCACCTAACTGTTTTGCTTTACAGCCAAATTTTGAGGCGGAAGTTTTACTGCTTTCGAATAGCTAGATAGATCTTTCACCCATATATTCATATCTTCCAACTTATCGAAAATGTAGCAATTATTCGCCAGTCTTCCTGTATACGTATAGCCTAATTGATGAAAGGCAGCATTCATTCCGAAAGAAAGCGATCGAGCAATTGTATAGGAGCAGAAAATAGATCTTTCTTGAAGTTCTTCCTCTAATTTAATTAGTAAACTTTTCATAAATCCATGTTTACGGTATTCAGGTAAAGTAGCACAATTCGTTAATTCTGCATTCCCTTCCTTTATGTTCATTTCTGCAGATGCTGTACTAATAATTTTCCCCTCAAATTCATACACGTAGTAAATTGTATCGTCTTCTTTCATCGTCTGTAATACATAACTCGCTTCATTTAAAGGTGTCGGATACACTTCAAATACTTTTCCGAATACAGTTGCTAATTCTTCTGCATCTTCTTCAGTCGCTTTTCTCAGCAAAAATTTCTCTGGAACTACTTTTTCTTTTATTTCTTTTCCTTTTACACCGCTTAATATAGTATCTTCCTCAGTCCAATGCATACTATTTCGTCTTTCATCATTATTATATTTCACAAAAAAGTATGCATCGTGCCCTTGAAAATAATGAGGTATCGTTGCTTCCAACAAAAAACCGAAAGAGAGCCATGTTGAAACATGCTCTCCCTTTCCTTTAATAATACATTTAGTGAAAGAATGTTTCTCTGCTAGTTCGTCAATGGTCTGTATAATACTTTCAACATTTCCTGTATAGTGATCTACCCGAATACGCTTATTAAAATAATCTAAAACACCTTCTACTGTATAACAATTCGTCTGTTCTCTAAAAGATTCATAGTATTTCATTTTTTCACCTCACACCAATCTAGTAATGTACATGCAATAATTTTTGCGGCAGCTATCATTTTATCAACTTCTATATATTCGTTTGGATAGTGTGCTACTTTCGTCTCTCCTGGACCAAATACAATTGTTGGTACGTTTGCAATTTGTGTAAATAAACCTCCATCAGTCCCCCACGGAGATGCTTCAATAATTGGTTCGTTCCCTTCGATTTCAACAAAGTTGTGATGAAGTGTCGTAATGAGTTCATGATTCTCTTCTAGTTCACCAGGAACCCATCTCGCTCCAAACCATTCTACTTCTACTGGATTTTCAACAAACCAATTGTCCACATCATTTAATTCAGCAATCCAATTCTCAAACTCTTCTTTTGCCGCCTCTATAGTCTCATTCGGCGCAACACCGCATCTTCCTTCTAAAATTAATTCATCGGGAACAGAACTTGGCCAACTCCCTCCTTCAATTTTCCCAATGTTAATTGGAATTGGAATCGGAATTTCTTTAAATAACGGATCTGTAATTCGACTATTTCTTTTCTCCTCTAGCTTTCTTACATGTTCTATAACAAACATACTTTTTTCAATTGCACTAACCCCTTCATAGCGCGTTCCACCGTGTGCAGCTTTCCCTTTTACACGTAGACGAAACCACATGGAACCTTGTTGTTTCGGGAAAAACTTCATATTAGTAGGCTCCGGAATAATGACACCATCTGCCTTATATCCTCGTAATATAGTTGCCAATGTCCCTGCTCCGCCACTTTCCTCTTCTATTACACTTTGAAAATAGATGTCTCCTTTTAATTCAATGTTAGATTCAATAATCGCTTCCATCGCAAGCATAAGTGCGACATTTCCGCCCTTCATATCCGTTGTTCCACGGCCATATATACGATTTCCGATTTTCTCACCGCTATAAGGATGATGTTCCCACTGATTCACATCCCCTTCTGGAACTACATCAATATGCCCATTCAATATCATAGATTTCCCGTCGCCACTTCCTTTTAAAGTTGCTACAATATTTGGGCTATCTGAAAAACTTGTACGGGGTGATACAAAATAAGGATGATCTTTCATTTTAGAAAAAGAAGGCTCCCATATATCGAGCTCTAAACCTAATTCACGTAATTTTTCAATCACAATTGCCTGCGCACCGCTTTCATCACCAGATACGCTCTTTTCTTGAATTAATCGTTTTAAAAATTTCACACTTTCCTCTTCATGGCTCTCAATATAATCACAAACTTGCTTTTTTAATTGCTCCATATATTACATCTCCCTTCATTCAATTACTAGTAAGTTAGAACTAATTTGAAAATCAGCTTCTGTATGTCGTTTTACATCTTCTACTGTGTATGGGCTCATTAATTCTTGTAATATAAGTCCACTCGGAGTTACCTCCATGACTGCCATATCAGTAATAATTAAATCTACACATTTCTTTGAAGTTAATGGCAATGTACACTCTGAAACAATTTTTGCATTTCCGTACTTATCAACATGATTCATTACAACAACGACCCGCTTCGCTTTTTGTGCTAAATCCATTGCTCCACCAATACCTGGAACACGTTTTCCAGGTACAATCCAGTTTGCTAAATCACCATTTTCACTTACTTGTAATGAACCAAGAATCGTTATGTCTAGCAAACCTTTTCGAATCATCCCAAACGCTGTGCAGCTATCGAAATAACTCGCTCCTGTTATAAGAGAAGTTGGTAAACCTGCTGCATTACACAAATTTTCATCTTCATTCCCTTTACTTGGCGTTGGTCCCATGCCGACGATTCCATTTTCCGCATGAAACATAACATTTATATCGTCAGGCAAATGATTTGGTACAAGCGATGGTATGCCAATACCTAAATTTACAATCATACCATTTTGTATTTCTTTCGCCGCACGCCTAGCAATCTTATCCCTCACTTCTACGCCCATACCCATTTCCAGTTCACTCCTTCCGACGGTACAATATAATTTACGAAAACACCTGGAACGACAATTTCCTCTGGATCTAAACTTCCAAGCGGGACTATTTCTTCTGCTTCTACAATTGTTATATCCCCAGCCATAGCTACATGGGGATTCATATTTCGTGCACTTTTGTCAAATACAAGATTACCAAACGGATCTGCCTTTTTCGCATATACAATTGAAACTTCAGCAGTTAATGCTGTTTCAACTAAGTAGGTCTTACCATTCATTTCAACTGTTCGTTTTCCCTCTTCCACAATCGTATCAACACCAACATCAACTAAAACACCACCAAGACCAACGCCACCAGCGCGAATACGCTCTGCTAATGTTCCCTGCGGAGAAAACTCAATTTGTAATCTTCCCTCGTTTAGTTGCCTTCCTGCATTTGGATTGGAGCCAATGTGAGAAGTAATTATTGATTTAACTCTTTCATTTGTAACAAGACGACCGATACCTACATCAGGAAATCCAGTGTCATTTCCAATTAAATTTAAATTTGTAACGCCTTTTTCTAAAATTGCCTGTATTAAAGATGGAGGGGATCCAATCCCTCCAAATCCCCCAAACATCAATGTCATATCATCATGGAACAAAGAAATTACTTCCTCAATTTCTTTTAATTTACCGAATGTATTTGTAATAGTTGTCATGCGATACTATGCCCTCCTTTTTGCATCATCTCTTCCACACTTTTAGAGAAAATTGAAAGTAATTCATCTAACTCGGAATATGTAGTTGTCATTGGCGGTGCTACAAGCAGTGCACTATCTTCTTTTCCTGCTTGCCCTGAAACTGCTTGGTATAAAAGCAGACCATTTTTAGCTGCAACTGAAATAAGCTCTGACGCTTTTGTAAACGGTTGCAATTCTACTCCGATTAGCAACCCTTTTCCGCGCACATCAGCAATGATTGTCGATTGTTGCTGAACTTTCTGTAAGCCTTTTATTAAATACTCTCCCTTTTCTGCTGTTTTTTCAGGAAGATTATGTTTCTCCATATATTCAATAACAGCTAAAGCCGTTGCTGCAGACAATGGATTTGCACTTAACGTATGACCACTCATTACTGAACGTGATCCACGTAATATTGGTTCCATAACACGATCACTTACAACTGTCGCTGCCATCGGTGTATATCCCGCTCCTAACCCTTTACCAAGTGTCATAATATCCGGCTCTACGCCCCAATGCTCCATCGCAAACCATGCTCCAGTACGACCAAGCCCAGTCATTACTTCATCCGCAATAAATAAAATATCGTAATGGTCGCAAATCTCTTTAATGACTTTATAATAGTCTTTCGGCGGAACAACCGCGCCTCCAGCTGCTCCGATAATCGGCTCAGCAATAAAAGCAGCAATATGCTCTGCACCAATTCTTTCAATTGATCTTTCTAGTTCAGTCGCACATGCCAGCTGACAAGTTGGATATACCTTTTGAACAGGACATCTGAAACAATATGGAGCTGGTATAGTCGGATAATCTTCCAAAATAGATACGAAACGTTGTCTACGTAGTGGATGCCCAGACATCGATAAAGCACCCATCGTAATACCGTGATAACTCATCCATCTTGATAAAATTTTATGTTTCCCTTGAATACCTCGCTCTTGAAAATGCTGAATTGCAATTTTCATAGCTGTTTCATTCGCTTCCGTGCCACTATTTACAAAAAAACTCCAGTTCAAATCTCCTACACTTAAATCACTTAACTTCTTCGCTAATTTTTCAGCTGGTTCACTCGTAAACTGTGATCTATAAACGAAAGCAATCTCCTCAGCTTGCTTTTTAATAACGTCTGCAATCTCCTTTACGCCATGCCCAATACCTGCCGTAATTGCTCCTGACGAACCATCAAAATATTTATTGCCATTTTGATCATACAAATAAACACCTTTTCCATGTGAAATCATTGGATACGGCTGACCAACAAGTGGTTTAATTAAGTAATCGCGCATAGCGCTCCCCCATTTCTCCAATTTGTATATATATATGAAGAAAATTGACGTTTCTTTCATAAAAAAGAATCCTCTGCAAAAGCAGTGAATTTATCAAAAAACTATTATAAAATATACAAATGAGTGCTTAAAAATTTTTATAAAACAGAAAATTCAGAACTAAAAAACCGAAGACCAACCCTTTTCTATACGCCCAAATAACCCTCCTTTTTATATGAAATGACTACATCACCAAATGTTTTTATAGCATAATGCCAACTGTCCTTAAATGCCGACATTCTGTACACTTCGACGGAACTCCCGTTAAACTCCTTCCTATTATCCTACTTTAAATTGCATATTTTAAAACAAATTTCGACACCCACCTTACTAATCAATTCAGATTCCTATTCATTATGTAAACTTTTCAGTTTTAAACTATAAAAAAAGAACCGATTAACCACACTAATCAGTTCGTCATGACGCTCTCTTATGGGTTAATACTGTCAATTGCTAAAATAAATAGAAAAATGAAGTTTACAAATTCATCCTACAGCCTATAACACAAAACCTTTTCATAACTTCATTCACAATTACTATCGGGATATCCCTATCCCGAAGTAGCACTCCTTTCCTCAGATTCAAAGTATCTTTCCTTTATAATTTATGTAGGACAATTATCACTTTGTATGTGTATTTGCCTATAATTAAAAAAATCCCTAGTTTTCTAGCGATTTTTGGACATGTATTCAATATGTTAATTGAAATGCACTTTCAATTTGGCATTTATTTTACTTTCGTACAGTCATATGTACTGCTTTACTCTGCGAAATTCTCGTAAGCACCAGCACCTCTTTATGAAAACATATTTGTTGTCAATTTTTAATTTTCCCTTTATAAAATCATTTTTTTTGCATAACCGCTTTCTTGCTTCGCATATAGTTTTAATGATGACAAAGGAGGAATGTTCATGTCTCAATCTGAAATCGAAAAATATGGACAAGAAGTTACACAATACGAACAACTCGCACGTTACTATCAGTTTCGTAATCCTAAAAAATATATAGAATTATATATGAAATATTACGATGCACTATCAAAACTTGTACAGGCGTATGAAACAAGAGACTCACAAGAAGCTGCTTTACCGTCACATATAAGAATTTTTCATGCCGATCCAAATATACCAGCGGTTGACATTTTAGTAAACGGACAAAAGGTTATTAAAAATATTTCATTTAAGCAATTCAGCCCTTATTTATCATTAGTGCAAGGTAAATACCGTATAGATATTGTTCCTGTCGGAAATGAAACTCCAATCTTTTCAGCGTTGGTACCAATAATGGGAAATCATACTTATACTCTTGCTGCAATAAATAGTGATAATCACCTACAATTACAGCCTATACTTGATAATACACATTTACCAGCTGGTCAAGCCAAAATACGGTTTGCACATTTCGCTCCAGATACCCCTGTTGTAAACGTAGATTTAAAAGATGGGGATCATTTATTTGAAAATGTACTCTTTAAACAAATAACAGATTTTTTGCAAGTTAACCCTGGTACAGCAGATATTGAAATTTCACTCGCAGATAATAAAAACGTTTTATTGACTATACCAAAATTCAATGTTGAACCAAATGTTATTTATACAATTTCAATAGTAGGTTATTCAACTAAAGATCCTAAATTAGAAGCCGTTATACTCACAAATTAAAACAGTCTACACCATTCATTTGGTGTAGACTGTTTATTTTTGAAATGCAATTTGAAATTCTGTCCAATCGTTATCTGATCGACACATAATGGATCCATTATGTTTTTCCACAATTTGTTTACATACAAATAATCCAATACCAGTTCCTAACTTTTTAGTAGTTACAAATGGTTCAAAAATCGTTTCTACATTTTCAGCTGGAATCATTGGTCCATTATTTTTTATCACAATTCGAATAGCTTGATCTTCTTCAAATACATCAATGATAATTTTTCGTTCTTCTTTCATTGATTCAAGAGCATCAATTGAATTCATTAATATGTTTAAAAATACTTGTCTCACTTCACTCCGATAACCAACAAGCGGAATTGGATACGGTAAATTCTTTTCAATCAAAACATTCGCATTGACCAAACTCGGATATAAGAATTGTATAATGTCTTGAAACAAGTCATTAAGCCAAAACCGTTCCGATTCATTCCACATTTCTTTTTTCGATACGAGTAAAAATTGCGAAATACGAAAATTTAATTGATCTAATTCATGCGAAATAATATCTAAATACGATAAACTCGGATGATCCGCCTTTAATAATTTAACAAACCCCATAATGGAAGTAAGCGGATTACGAAATTCATGTACAAAACTAGCTGACATTTGCCCTAAAATCGTCAGCCTTTCTTTATGTGTTTCGTTAATATATTGCTGTTTTTCCTCTAAATTCTTCGATATAATTTCCGAGTATTTTAAAACGGTATAATAAATTAATTTGTCAAAACAAGTATGTATTTTTGCCATAATTGGTTTCAATTCACGAGCGCTAACATCTAATTCACACATCGCTTCGAAAAGTTCATTTCTTCCCACGTTTGCGTTATAAACAAAATCTCCAATATTCGCATCTGCTCCAGCACGTTCAATAGCAATTTTCTCACATAACGGTTGAAGATAATTTATATCTTTATCTTCCATAGTAAGTTCGATAATTAACTCTAGTAAATCCTCTCCATTTTGAACTACTTCTAGTTTAAATGGATCTTTTTCGGAAATTATCATTTTGTTTTTCCAGTTCTCTACGAATTGGTGCCTATTGTTTTTCAAGTGTGAACAAAATATTTCTTTAATATCCTTATCGATTGGAAAAACCTCCATTCCCTCCATTTCCATACGACGAATACCCTTTATATTTTGAATATTAACACAAAAAATACGATTCGTTAATAGATTTTTGTCACATTTTGTTAATTTCTGTTGATAAAATTATTTTTTCTTTCTTATTTAACTAATTGTATACAAATCCCCTTTTTCCTTCACATATTTTCATTATTTCCGTAGTCAAAACGACTTTTTTTTGCATCATTTTTAATTCTTGCGTACAATAGAAAATGAAAGGTGTGAAAAATATGGTAAATAAAAATGTGGAAGATTATCTCCAAGAAGGCATTTACGGCCAAAAGCAAAACAAACCAGAAGAACGTAATATGTATTTAACTACATTACGTGAGCGTGTGGAAATCGCTTTAACAATCGGTCAAGTAATGCAAAGTAATGTATACTCTGAAGTGGCGGGTAGCATGCGCTCTTCTCAATCATTACAACTCCTCCTAAATGGTGGCATTGCTTACCCACATTTATCAAAATACATTAAATTAGCAAACGAAAAAAATGTTCCTTTTACAATTGTTCAAAATAAAGATACAAAAACACCAATCGGTTTAGTATTAACTCATGCTACTGCTATAGATAAAGAACAAATTTATGTAGAAGATACTATTTTCAAACAAGAAATGAAGTAAAAGTTACACTTAATTAAATAGTTACTAGAAGCGTAAAAAACGAGTATGGAATCGTAAACATTTCCTACTCGTTTTTTAGTGCAAGTTTTAAGTTTTTCCACTTTATTTTTTAATACATACTAATTTCATTTCTGTCATTTCTTCTATTGCATATTTAATTCCTTCGCGTCCCGTGCCACTTTCTTTCACACCACCATAAGGCATATGATCTACTCTGAACGTTGGAATATCATTAATCATGACACCACCAACCTCTAGCTCATCAATTGCACGCATTGCTTTAAATAAATTATTTGTAAATACTCCTGCCTGTAAGCCGTAACGCGAATTATTTACTTGCTCAATCGCTTCATCAAATTCTTTAAATGTATTTACTGTCATGAGTGGACCGAATACTTCTTGGCACTGCACAGATACATGATCTGGAACATTTGTTAATACAGTCGGTTCAAAAATTCTTGCATTCTGCTTCTTACCACCACATAAAACAGTTGCTCCTTCCTTAATTGCTTCTTGAACCCACATATCAATTCGCTCTACATCTTTTTTTGAAATTAAAGCTGATACATCCGTTTCCTCAAGCAATGGATCACCAACAACAACTGATTCCATCGCTTTCTTTAGCTTTGAGAGAAATTCATGTATTTTCGTTTCATGTACAAAAACACGTTGTACTGAAATACAAACTTGCCCATTATTAACAAATGCTCCCCATTTTACACGTTCAATTATTTCATCTGTTAACTCTACATCTTCATCAATAATAACAGCAGCATTTGAGCCTAGTTCTAACGTAACTCGTTTTAGCCCAGCCTTTTGTTTTATTCCGATTCCAACTTTTGGACTTCCGGTAAAAGTAATAGAAGCAACGTAATCATTTTTGACGATTGCCTCACCAACCGTGGGGCCAGGGCCAGAAATGATATTTAAAGCTCCATTTGGCAATCCTGCCTCTTCAAATAACTCAACTAATGCATACGATGATAATGGCGTTTGATCAGCTGGCTTTAATACAACTGTATTTCCGGCAGCGATTGCTGGTCCAACTTTATGCGCTACTAAATTTAATGGGAAATTAAATGGTGTAATAGCCCCTATAACCCCAATCGGCTTTCGGATTGTATATGCAATACGCCCATCTGCACCAGGTGCGGCGTCTAATGGCAATGTCTCACCATATATACGCTTCGCTTCTTCAGCTGCAAATTTGTATGTTTGAACAGTACGATCTACTTCTCCCCTTGCAGCACGTATTGGTTTTGCAGCTTCTTTTGCAATAATCTCTGCAAATTCTTCTCTTCTTTCATCCATTTTTTGTGCAACTTTCTCTAAAATAGTCGCACGATCATATGCAGATAATTTATTCATTTTTGTCATTGCATTTTTTGCAGCGGTAACAGCCTCTTTTACATCTTCTTCCGTGCCTTGTGCAATTTCCGCTAATGTTTCTTCAGAATATGGTGCGTATAATGGTTTATACGTGTTTACAGATTTCCAATCTCCATTTATATATAAATGCTTTTTCATAATTCTTCTCCTTCCAAATATATGTATACAACAATACTTCACCTAGTGAAAGGTTTGACTTATGTCATTGTATCATAGCCCTTATCCCTCAAAAAACATTATGCTCAAAAAAACTCTGCTATATAGCAGAGTTTACGAGCTAATTTGCTCTTGTAACGAAATTTGTTTTTCATCTTCTAAAATAACAATCGATTCTACTATCTTTGTAACTTCTAATCTTTTTATATAATGTCCATCTAATTCTTTCACACAAAACTTATAATTTTCAATTTCAATGGAATCCTCTTCAGCAATCTCTATATTCTTCGTTAAAATCCAACCACCGATTGTATCAACACCATCATCATCAATCCCTAAACCAAATAACGTATTCACTTCACTAACAAGTACTTTTCCCTCTAGTATCGTCTTCGTTTCACTAACTTGTTGAATTTCTGGCTGCTCATCCGTATCAAACTCATCCTGAATATCTCCAACAATTTCTTCCAGAATATCTTCAACAGTAACAAGTCCAGATGTTCCACCATATTCATCTATCAATATAGCAATATGTGTTCTTTCTTTTTGCATTTTTAAAAACAAATCATGAATTGGAATAGAATCGATAACTAAAATAATTGGTCTCATATATTGCTCTACTGTCTTCTTATTAACAGCTTTATGTTGTACAAATTCAGTAAAAATATCTTTAAAATTCACAAAACCTATTACGTGGTCTTTGTCGCCATCAACAACTGGATACCTTGTATATTTTTCACGAGACATTTTTTGCAAAGCTTCTTCAGCAGGCATCTCTTTACTTATAATATTCATTTCAGTTCGAGGTACCATTATTTCTTTTGCAATCCGATCATCAAATTCAAAAATTTTATTCACATATTTATATTCAGATTGATTAATCTCACCATTTCTATAACTTTCTGAAACTAACAACCGTAATTCTTCTTCTGAATGAACCTCATCATGCCCCTTCGGCGGTTTCAGCCCTAGCAGCTTCGTAATGATTCGAGCTGAACCATTTAATAGCCAAATGAATGGGAATGCAATACGATAAAAGAAAATTAACGGTTTAGAAACAAGCAAACTCACTTGTTCAGATTTTTGAATTGCAAATGTTTTTGGGGCCAATTCCCCTATTACAACATGTAAAAAAGTAATTAACAAAAATACTAAAATTACAGCAAAAATGTCTGCTAGTTGAGTAGAGATATTCCAATTTGCAAAAAGCGTATCAAACATTTGCTTTAACGCAGGTTTACCAAACCACCCAATTCCTAAAGCTGTAACAGTAATTCCTAGCTGACAAGCAGATAAATATTCGTCTAAGTTTGTAATGACTGTTTTGACCGATGTTGCACGATTATTTCCTTCTGCAATTAAATAGTCAATTCGTGAACTTCTCACTTTAACAATTGCAAATTCTGCTGCAACGAAAAATGCCGTTAAGGCAATTAAAACAATCACTATACTTATACTATATATGTCCAAATACTTTTCCTTACTTACTTTGTAAGCAAGGAAGCCACCTCCTACTTAATTTTATTCAAGTGAAGTAAGCATTCTAATACTCTAACAAAATTCTACATTAGCAACCACCTTTTTATATATTATATGCATACATAAAAAAGATATTTATCATTATGATAATCTAATTCATTTACACTCGTCAAATTATTCTAAATGTTACGATAAGACATTTTTATTTAAAAGAACTATTCTCCTCAACTCAATTTCGTGAAAAAACACTTTCTTTGCCGATTCCACACTTCTTTTGTCGCACTAGAAGGGAACTTACTTCATAGCTCGAAATCATTCAACAGGATATATATAGGAGGGATTATTTTGGAATATAAAACACCATTTATCGCAAAGAAATTAGGTGTTAGCCCAAAGGCTGTTGTCCGGATCGCGCAACAATTAAATCTTACGATAGAGAAAAACAAATATGGCCACTTTATTTTCACACAAGAGGATGTCGATCAAATGTTAGAACACCATCGATTTCAAATAGAGAAATCTCGAAATTCTCAATCTACTCAAAAGGCTTCCTCAAATGAAGTTGAGGAATTAAAAACTCAAGTTAATACAATTGTTCAAAACATATCATCGAATGATTTTGAGCAATTAGCTAATCAATTAAACACTATTACGAGAAGACTTGATCGAATGGAAGAACAAATGCAAGATAAGGCAAATGATGTCGTCACGTACCAACTTTTACAACACCGTCGTGAAATGGAGGAAATGTTAGAGCGAATTCAAAAGTTAGAAGCTGCCCTAACGAAAGAAGAACCCATTTATATTACTCCGGATTCAAAACCAACATATGAACGAGAAAAGAAACCGAAGCGCCGCAAAATGATTTTTAGTATATTTGGATTATAATTTTTAGACCCTTATTAAAATAATAAGGGTCTTTTTTAATGAAGAGTTATATCCTATACAAATATTATTCTCTTTATTATACATATTCACTTCGCTTTATTTCGTTAACATAATATTTTTACTGTATTCTGTAATTAATGCCTGTGCATGAGCATTCCCTTGAATCACATCACGAAATTCTTTTAAAGAATACAAATGCGTAACCCCTTTTCGAGCATGAATTCTTACTGGTACACCTTGTAAAGTATCATGAAACTGAAAAGGATTATCTATTGGTTCAATTGGAAAACCAAGTGTAAGTAAATACATATACATTCTTTTTGTTACTGCTGCAATGTACCATTCAGCTTTTGTTTCTAACGCATGTATAAATAAAATAGCTGTTAGCCTTTTGAAATGTCCTCTTCCACGAGACGTTTTCGAAATACTTAACTTGCCTATTTCATATACATTCTTCAAATCTTTTACTAAATCATTTTTAGAAAACGGATAGAAAAACTCAGAATTCGATTGTTCAGGTACCGTATACTTAATACATTCTACTGTACCAATAGGATGTTCATCTTCTATTAATAAAAATCGTGATGGATTTAAATTACGTTCTACGAACATTAAGTTTCTTTCTTCACAAAAATCTCCCCATAGTTGCTCGAACCCAAAATGTTCTTCCTTTGTTTGAACACGCTGGAACATATTTAACCGCCTTTCCCATCGCCGCTCTGTTTTTTTGATAACGCTTTCACTATCTATCATATAAGAACAAATCTTCGTATGCAACTAAAAATATTTATGACTTATTATATTCTGCAAAATGAATTAGATTCCAATTTAATCGACTTTTATCCCGCGCTCACATTCCTTTTAATAACACATTTGTAGCACTTTTCAAATCTAAATTACACTACGTTTCTTTCCATACAGCATATAATTCTTCTTAATCTAAAGAAATCCTTTATGAAAAAGGATTTCTTTTACTTCTTAATGCTTTTTAGCCATTTTTCAAAAATTTGTACCATCCCATGTTTTCCAGCTAATTTCTCTTCCCCTTGTTTCGTCTTATATGGATATAACTGCAAGAAAACACCGCATCCAGACTCAATTTTTTTACTATGCATATGGCTTCCTGGATATACACAAATGACTTCATAAATTGACCTTCGATAATAGACTCGCTTTCCATCCTGTTCTTCTACATACTTTATAGACCAGTACTTATACATTTGCTCAGTTGCTTTCGTATTTCCGACGTGCTGAAAAATATTGTACATTGGACTATACTTCACTTCAATAATAATAGAAGATTTATATACGTATTTCCCATCTTCTTTTACATAACAGTCTAAGCGAATATCTGGCTTCTTCGTATCCTCACCATTGTAAAAATTACTACCTTTACTTAATGCAATAAGAGGATGTGTTTCAATTAAGTCATTAAATGCGACATGCACCTTTATATCATCTCGTTCTAAAACTACTGTCGTTCCATCTTGTAATCCATCTACATAAAAATGTTCTTGTATTTGTTCACGGATGGAGTTTCTAGCCTCAAAACCAATTTGCTCTAAAAGTAAAATAACGATAAAAAAAGCGTAATATTCATACACTAAAAACGTTGGCTTATAAACAAATAATAATGATGGAGATTGATCCGTATATTGCGGGAGTACTTCTAAATGATGTAGTAATTGTTGATGTGGTATCGATAAATCATGTAAGTTCATGTTACTTGTTTCAGTAACTTCCCTCCAAAATGAAGAGTGCATTAACATTTGAAAGTATTGTACATTTTCATGCACAATATGCGCCAATATTTTATATTCTTGTATTTTCATTGAGCTCTTTCGTAAATCGGCTTCTTTTAGTAAATGTATATTTTTATATTTTTGCTTCTCTCTATCGGTTACTGATCCATTACGCTCAATTGTTTGTATAATCGTTTTTACAGCTTGAAACTCTTCTGATTTTTTCTTTTTTTCTCTTTCTAATATTTCAATTGTTTGACGTAAAAAACTTTTAGCTTCAATTAAATAATGATAAAATTGCATCGCTTTATATTTAAGAAATGCATTTTCCTTACTATTTTTTTGTTCCATAAACTTACGATTATAATGTTTGGCATAAGGTTTTCGTTCTGCCACTATAGTTCCTTTTCTTGTTGGCTTTCGCTCTTTTCCTTCCCATTTATATTCATTTATAAATTTTGAGCTTGATTCTATTTTCTTAAAGATTTGCTTTATCATTTTCATTTTTTGCGGTAACTTTCTAAGTAACACTAAATAAGAAGAATCCTCAATATCGCTAAGTGCAGAGAAGGTTTTTTTATAGTAACCTCTATCCAAAATCAACTCATTTAAAATTGACTTCACATAGTCTTGAATCATTTCAAATTGATCATCAAAAAAGTTTTTCGGTACGATTTGAAATGCGCCATAATACGTTGTATCTTCTATACGCACTTCAAAATGGTATAGACCACAGCGCCATGGATAAAAGAATTCTGTTTTCCCGTGTTCATATATTAATACTCTTTGTTTTTTTTCATTTATTTCATATTGAGCCTCTTTTATATTTTTCTGTCCCTCATATACTTTATTCCATATAAAAGTAATATTCATTGGGATTTCATAATTGTACTGCAATCTTATTGGTTTTAATTCTTGTACTTTATAAATACATTGAACTAATGCTGTAGTAGATGTACAAAGACGATTTAATAAAATATAATCTCCTTTCCCCTCATTTCCAATGATTAACTTTAATACAAAAGGGAGCGTTTCATTCGTATCAACGATTTTTGTTTCATAACGCCCTTCATTTTGCATATCCATACAACTCCAGTTCTCTACGTTTTTCTCGTATATATGCTAAAGAATGTTCAAATGTAGATACTCTGTTTGCAAGTGTAGATTGCAAAAGAGGTACTAAGGTCGCCCCCCTTTTTGCTTCTTCAGAAAGTAAAGGCCCAACCATCATTTCGGTCCCTCTGATTTTCGTCAATACACGCTGCTTTATTTGTAAATCAAACCCCTCTTCTCTACTAATCATATAGGTATGGTTATTTTGAAACGGTATGTTTTGCAAATAAGTCGCAATTGCATTTGCACATCGGAAAGAAATTCCCTTAGACGCGTCATGTGATGACAATACGACATGCAACTTATCTAATAGCTCTAATTCTTCTTCAGAAAACACTTCAATCATCGCTTTATTTCTCATCCAATTTATCCGAAATTCTCCCGCCGTTACTTTCAAAGGTGGATGTAATACGACTTTCCCCTGTTCCATGCCCATCTCACAAAACGGAATTTTCTGTAACGTTATTAGGTTCGTTCGGTCTAATAATCGATCAGAGAGCTCTTTCGTTGTTTCATCAAAATTTACAGTACCTACAAATATAATATTTTCTCCAATTTCAATTGTTGATGGAATTGAATTCTCTATGTCCTGTACACCCTCATACAAGTTTAAAATACGATTTTTTGTTTCAAGTTCAAGAACAGATAGAAACGGAGTAAACCAATGCTCAATATGAGACATGTTCATTTCATCAAAAACGATTATATACAGTTGATTTGGATTTTCTTTCGCCTTCATTAATGTCCTAACTAACTTCGCTTCAGATTCAATAAAAGTACCATTTGGATGAAGGTAACCAAGTAAATCATGTGGTTCTTGATACGATGGCGAAATTGGAATCCAAACCAACTCTTCCCCATACTGTAACCCTAATGCTTCTGCATAAGTTTGCACAAAACGTGATTTCCCAACGCCCGGTATACCACCAAGAATCGTTAACATATTTGTTTTTACACTTATATGGAAATTATAAATATCCGTTTCATCCAAATATAACCCTTTATTATGCACCATACTTTGTACATACTGTAAAAAGGACGACTCACGCTCATCCCATTCCCATTCATCTTTTTGTATTTTTATATCCTCTACTTCAACTAGCTTACCTTCTTCATGCATTCGTTTTTTTAATTGCTCATATACATAATCACTTACAAAATATAATTGATCTTCTACCGCTATTTCTACATACTTCGTCCAGTCACTGCAGTTTATATATTTACATTCACGTTTCTGTTCAAAATAGGCGATTGAGCTAATTGATGACTTTAGGGATATGTTTCCGTACAGTCTTCCATCGTGCCACAATAATTCGGGAGGCTCAAAGTCTTTCGGAAATTTTGGCATAAGAAATGATAAATAACCGTTGCTAAGTTTTCGCTCTAAAGATTCTCTTTTTTTATGATTTGTAACTTTAGGTGCCGGAATCATTTTATAGCTGCTTGCTATTTCTTTCGGTTCTTCTGTACATATTAACTCCACGTATACATTTCCTCTTTCATAATAAAGACGAAACATTACTAATTGCTTTTCTAATTTCCTCTTCTTTAATTCCGAAAAGATTTTTTCATTCTTTTTATT
Organism: Bacillus cereus group sp. MYBKT14-1; assembly: GCF_051915185.1. Taxonomy (NCBI): domain Bacteria; kingdom Bacillati; phylum Bacillota; class Bacilli; order Caryophanales; family Bacillaceae; genus Bacillus; species Bacillus cereus group sp. MYBKT14-1. The sequence continues at coordinate 263,168 of NZ_JBQAEF010000007.1, forward strand.
GCTACATAACCCTTCAAATACATATGGTTCATTTGTAAATTGTTCCTGTAAAGTGAATGGTATTGGCGATAAGCAGTGTACAAAGAAATTCTCTCCACTCTTCTCTTTCTCAGCTTTTGTAAATTTCCCTAAAAATCTCATATAGTACATTCGTTTTATAAAACTTGGCTGAAGAGCTTTATGTAATTTCACCTTAGTCACCTTCTTTTTTCATACTATTCTTAGTGTATGAAAGAAACGAAAAACTAGAAATAAAAAACCTGACGTTATCCGCCAGGTTCAAAATAAAAACTTATATTAATGAGAAGGAAATGCTTTTTTCTCTTGTAAAATTGCATTATGAGCAATTTTCATTTTCGCAAGTACGTAACGTAATCGATCTTCAGCGTTTTCATCTTTACTTATTTGTAATTCCGCCAAATTTTCAACAGAACTTGCTAAATTTTCAATGACTCCTCTTAGTTCAGGATGATGATTAAAAAAAGATTCTTGCACTAATACTTTCCTTAACTCACTAGCTAAATCAATTATTCTAGACAACTGTTCTTTTTCTTCCATTCTCATCCCTCCTGAATATCTTATGTAGTAAATATTCTCTAAACAAAGAAAAAAGCCCTTTAAATCAAAAGGACTTTTTACATTTTTATATTTCCAGTTAATAACATATATATTGATGTGATAGCCGCAACAATAATTGCCCACATCACATACTTCTCTGCACCTACAAAGCAACGGTTCCCTTGTTCTTTTCTTGCAAACGTGTAAACAATAATTCCAATTCCATACACAATTGAAACGAGTAGTAAATTCTTTAAACCAGCTGCATAAAGAAGCCATACAGAGTAAATAGAAGCAATTAAAGCTAACGCTCCGTTTTTTAATTTAGCGTCTTTTAGTTCGTTTGTAATGACTAATTTAAATTGGAATAACGCTGATAATAAATATGGTAATAAAATTGATGTTGATGCAATGAAATACATAATTTGATATGTTGATTCCGAAAACAAAACGATGATAAATATAATTTGGGCAACACCATTTGAAATCCATAATGCCATGTGCGGTGTTTGCTTCTTATTTGTTTTCGTAAAGACTTTCGGAAATACGCCATCTTTTCCTGCTACATGAGAAATTTCAGAAACAAGTAAAAACCAGCCAATTAATGTACCGACAAGTGAAGCAACTAATCCGATGTTAATCGCAACTGCACCCCATGGACCAACAACGTGCTCTAATACATGTCCCATGGACGGAGTTTCTAACACAGAAAGTTCGCCTCTTGTCATAGCTCCCATTGACAGGACAGAAATTAAAATATAAATGGACATTACTAAAATAAGTCCCAATACTGTTGCCTTACCAACATCTCGACTATTCTTCGCTCTTCCAGATAATACAACCGCTCCTTCAACTCCAATGAAAACCCAAAGTGTTACAAGCATTGTATTTTTCACTTGGCCAAGTATAGCGGAAAGTGAGATCGTTCCTTCTCCCCAAAAATCATGTGTAAATGTGTCCCAGCGAAAGGCTGTTACCATTACAACAATAAATAAAACGATTGGAACTAACTTCCCTATTGTTGCGATCACATTCATAATAGAAGCTTCACGGATTCCAAATAAAATTAAAAAATGAAGTGTCCATAATAAAAGTGATGCCCCAACGATAGACGCAACATTATTTCCTCCTTTGAAAATTGGAAAGAAATAACCTAATGTACTAAACAGTAACATAATTGTTGCGACATTACCTAAGATTCCTGCTAGCCAATATCCCCAAGCACTATTAAACCCAATATATTCACCGAAACCAGCACGTGCATAACTATAAATTCCACCTTCAAGTTCCGGTTTTTGTCTTGCTAATGTTTGATATACGAGCGCAAGTGGAATCATTCCCATCGCTGTAATACACCAGCCAATTATTATTGCACCACTGTTTGCTCCTACTGCTAAATCATGCGGTAAACTAAAAACACCGCCACCAACCATTGTTCCAACTACTAATGCGATTAATGGAAAAAATCCTAACTTCTTTTCTATTTGTACCACCCCATCTGTCATTCTAGGTGTTATGTTCGTTCAACTATTAAAGTCACCTTTTTCTCTAATAGACGTTTCTCTTATATTTTTTCAGGAAAACATTACTTATTCTAAAAGAAAATGAGCAAAAATGGAATACTTTTTTGAAAAAATGTATAAGTATGCACAAAAAAACCGCTCATTTTGTAATGAACGGTCATTTCAAACATATAAATTTGTATATTTCTTGTAAATTTAACGAAGTAACTTCTCTTTTTGTAAAAATTGTTTTGCGACTTCTTCACTACTTTTACCATTTACGTTAACTTCATAATTCATTTTTCGCATTTCTTCATCTGTAATCTTTCCAGATAATTTATTTAATACCTTTTCAAGTTCAGGATATTTCTGTAACGTTTCTTTTCTTAATAATGGTGCTCCTTGATAAGGTGGGAATAACCCTTTATCATCTTTCAGCACTTTCAGTCCGTATTGCTCCAATTCACTATCTGTTGAATATGCATCAATTACGTTAACATCTCCAGATTCAATTGCGCTATAACGCAGCTTCGGCTCCATCGTTTTAACATTCGAGAACTTATAGTTATATAATTTTTGCATTCCTTTATAACCATCTTCACGATCAGCAAATTCCAATGTAAATCCTACTTTGGCTTCCTGTGCAACATTCCCTAAATCAGAAATTGTATTTATATTCTTTTGATCTGCTATTTTTTTCGGCATAGCTAGTGCATATGTATTGTTATACTCCATTGGCTTCAACATAATCATATTATATTTCTTTTCCATTCCAATGCGAGCCTGCTCATATACTTCATCACGATTTGTACTCTTTGGTTCTTCTTTCACGAAAGTAGATAAAGCTGTTCCTGAAAATTCTGGGTATATATCTACTTCCCCTGATTTCAACGCTTCAAATACAAATGCTGTTTTTCCAAGACCTGGTTTTAATTGTACGTGTAAATCTGTATCTTGTTCAATAAGCTGCTTATACATTTGAATTAAAATTTCAGGTTCTGATCCAAGTTTGCCCGCAATAACAATATCTTTCTTTTCTGTACTCCAAAGAAATGGAGAAGCAATCATTATACAAACAATACATATCGTCAATATAACACGCTTAGAAGAGCGTTTCGGTCGTTCAAGTATGCGAAGTACTATATCAAAGAATAAAGCGAGTAACGCGGCTGGTACGGCCCCTAAAATGATAAGTGCATGATCATTTCGATCTATACCTAATAGTATAAGCTTACCGAGCCCACCAGCACCAATGAGAGCTGCTAATGTAGCCGTTCCAACAATTAATACCATCGCTGTACGAATACCGGCCATAATGATAGGCAATGCAAGAGGAAGTTCTACCTTCCACAATCTTCTCCAACTATTCATCCCCATAGCTTTCGCGGCTTCTATTAGAGATTCATCTAATTCCCTTATTCCTGTATATGTATTTCGTAAAATAGGTAATAGTGCATACACAACTAATGCGATAATCGCTGGAAGTTTTCCGATTCCTACTAATGGAATTAATAGTCCGAGTAATGCAAGTGATGGCACTGTCTGCATTACTGCAGAAGTTCCTATTATAAATTCAGCCATTCGTTCTTTTCTTGTTAATAAGATGCCAAGTGGCACCGCTATAATTACTGCAAAAAATAATGAAATAAGCGATATTTGTAAATGCTCACTTAATGCAGTTAGTAATTCTATTTTTCGTTCTTGGAACGTTTGTATAAAATTAGTCACTGTTTAGCCTCTTTCCTTCATTTGTTCAACAATGTAATTGACAATATGACGACTTGTTAACGCTCCAATATATTGACCGTTTTTTTCAACTGGAACGACCTCCTCATCACGCACACGAACTAACGCTTCTTGTAAAGAAGAATGTAATGATAGCGCCTGCCCTTCTAATTGCACACTTTGATCAAGCGGCAATACATCTGCTATACTTTTCCCCTGATACCAAGTTCGTCCGCGATTTCCAATAAACTCCTCTACAAATTCATTTTTCGGATTATGTATAATTCCTTCTGGTGTATCTAGTTGAACAACTTTTCCTTCTTTCATAATACAAATGCGATCTCCAAGTGATAATGCTTCTTGCATATCATGTGTTACAAATACGATTGTTTTTTGAATCTTTTTTTGCAACTGTACAATATCCTTCTGAAGCTGTTCCCTACTTAATGGATCTAACGCACTAAATGGTTCATCCATAAGAACGATTTTCGGGTTTGCAGCTAATGCTCGCACGACACCGACACGTTGTTTTTGTCCTCCTGACAATTCATCAGGCATACGATTTCGATAAATATCCGGATCTAATCCAACCATATGTAACAATTCATCGACGCGTGCTTTAATTTCTTTTTTGCTCCATTGCCTCATTTCAGGAACAACCGCAATATTTTCAGCAATTGTCATATGAGGAAACAAAGCAATCTGTTGCAACACGTATCCTATATCCCAACGTAATTCGTTTATATTATATTGTTGAATATCTTTTCCATCGATTAAAATCGATCCTTCAGTCGTTTCGATTAAACGATTAATCATCTTCATTGTCGTTGTTTTACCGCATCCACTCGGACCGATGAGAACAAAAAATTCTCCCTTTTTAATTTCTAAATGCAATGAATCCACTGCTTTCGTGCCATCTTCATACGATTTTGACACATGATTAAATTGAATCACAAATACAACTCCTTTAATGTTGTTTCCTTTATTTTGATGGAATATGGCATTCATTTCAAATGATACGCTTTTAAATTAAAAAAGAGCTCACATTTGAGCTCTAACGGTCGAACAATATTGTTTTCATAATAGCAGCATATTCGCGAACATACATTTTTCTCTTAGAACGAATTGGTGTTTCAGCAGCTAGTGCCTCCATCTTCATGCCTAAACGCTTTGCAATTATTTTCGTTCGATATAAATGATACGTATTACTTACAACTACTGCATGTTTCACATTATATAAATCCATACTAAACTTTAAGTTTTCATACGTATTTGTAGATTGATCTTCTATTAAAATACGACTCTCATCTATACCGTGTACCATTAAATAGTTTCTCATGCTGTGAGCTTCCGGTATATCTTCATCTTCTCCTTGACCACCTGAAACAATTACTTTCGCTTCAGGATGGGAAAATAAATACTCCACCGCTACATCCAAACGATTTTGAAGAGATAAAGACGGTCTATCTCCAAATAACTTTGCACCCAGTATAAGAACGTACGGAGAGTGATAGCTCAACTTTTCACGAGCAACTTTGTTCATTCTAAACGTCATATAAATGATGTATAGTGGCGGTAATAATAAAATGATAAGAAAGATCCATTTATTCATAAATAAGTTTGCACTCCCTTTCTTTTTATTATACAGAAAAAGAAAGGGCGGCAGAAGTGTTTTTTAAACGATTGATTTATTAGAAACATTCGCCGCTACTTTACGTTGTGATAGTACATAATAAATAGCGATTCCTAATGAGAAGATCAATATGCAGCTTAATACGTAAAACGGAAGCATTACTCCGGCTTTAGATACACCCGCTGTAAACAGCATTAATAATACAATTCGTATTCCAGTACCAATTAGGCGAAATAAGCTGTCTACACGTCCCATTACTTCGTTTGGAATTTCCTCCATCATCAATACATTTCTCGCCACTCTTGTACCCGCATTTCCAACTGCATGAAAAATTGCAAGTCCATATAAGAAAATTACGGAAGGTTCAATAATCATTGCGGTAATTGAAATTACATAAATGAACATCGTCATAACGATTGAAACTTCTGTTTTTACATATTTCATTATGAGTGGAATACAGATTCCTGCAACAACCGCTCCGACACCGTACATCGTGCCCTCTATTGCGTATACAGAGGCATTGGCTTTAAGTATATCCGAAATATAAACTGGTATTAAATAATTTGCCATCATAACGCCTATAAACGGCATATAAGTGGCCAGTAAGAACCAAAAGAGCTTAGGACGTTTTTTCATAAAGTGAATTCCTTCAAACAATTGCTTCTTAAATGTTATTTTTCTTTTCACTTCTTTTTTCTTTACGTACGGTATACATAAGAAAAGAAAAAATGCTCCAGCAAAAGTTAACATGTCTACTAACAAAATCCACTTCAAAGATACAATTTCAATTAAGAAGCTCGCAGCCGCTCCAGAAATAACTTGTGTTAACTGTCCTTGTATTTCCATCGTTCCACTTAAACTTTTATAATGTTCTGCTTGAAATATCTCTTGGTTGAACGCAAATATTGTAGGATAAAACAATAAATAGTAGAATGATCCGGCTATATAAATAAGAATATAGTGAATAGAATGATAAGGTTGCCCAGCAAATCCCCATATAACCATTATTCCGATTACGGCTATTCCGATTCCTTCGTTACATAGCAATAAAGATTTTCTTGAAAAACGATCAATACTTTGCCCAATGAATGGTGTTAATAAAAACATAATGAGGGTTGCAATGATAGAAACATAACCAAATGTTGTCTCTCCTCCACTCTCTTTAATTAACAGCCAAGGAATCGTTATCATAACAATTCCGGAACCAATAGCAGATAGACTATTGGCTCCTAGAATGTAATACAAGCGAGAATCATGATAAAGTGAGGACATATCATTCCACTCCTAGTTGTTTTTTCACCTCTTTATATACACTCATATATGCTTTCAATTCTTTAACTACATCATGAATTAATGGTTTTGCATCTTCCCCAAGTTCACCATCTTGCACATGTAATCCATCAAGCACAACTTGTTTTGGAATTGCATTTGCATAAACACCTCTAGCGACCGTTCGCATGCTGTTTAATGCATTTATTCCACCTTTACCGCCACCAGCAACCGCTAACAACGCAACTGGTTTATGAATAAATTCACTACTACTTAAGTAATCTAAAGAGTTTTTCAGCGCACCGCTCATCGCATTATGATATTCTGGTGTACATAATACAACCCCATCCGCAGCTTTCACTAACGTTTTTAATTTTTTTACTGCCTCTAAATCACGTTGCGACTCTTCTCCATTGTATAAAGGTAACTCCTCAATTGCTAAATCATATAATTCCCCTTCAAATTGATCCGCAATATATTTTGCCACCACGCGAGTTCTACCAAATTTTCTTGGTGTACCGTTAATAACGACTAGTTTCATGATTATTTCTCCCCTTTGTTTTCAAGTTCTACTTATATATTATCAGAAATTTCTATACAAAACACAATATAAAGAGTTAACTTGTTTCATAAAATAGTATGATAAACAAAAAAAAACTCATACTTTCGTATGAGTTTCGTACAATTACTTTGATTCATCTCTCATGCTCAATGTACCTAAACTTTCATTTGCTTCAAAATGATTATATGCTTTTTCCGCTAATCTTTTCCGTTCTTCTGGTAATTCTATATATTTCATTACGTTTTCAATTATTTTTTCGTACGGAGTAAATACAATTCCTGGCCACTCTACCTCATCTTCTGGATTACTATTTTCGGAAATAATAAATTTCTTATTTGCGACTGCATAAGACACGCGAGGTGTTTCAAGAATTCCTGATAAGTAAAAATGAATATTTAATATAATTTTAGCTCTAGCAATCAATTCATTTCTAACAATTCCCCACGCATTATTTTTAAAAACTATATTTAAATTCGGCGCAACCGCTTTTAGGTGGTCAAAAATAGCTTGCCGCCTCGGATTAAGAGCACCTATAAACAGAATATCAATATCTTCAATAATCTCATCTTCAAACGCATCTTTTTTTATTTCCAAAGTTGGAGCATAGTTCATTTCTACATGTTTTATTTCTTTTCCTACCCCTTTTTGTTTAAGCCATTCTATATTTTGTTTACTATAATCCCAAATCACTCTATCTTTTAATAATATTAAATAAAGGGGGTGCGCATATGGACTTCCTTCGTATAGCTGTTCTAAATTATAAATAATTGCATCTTTCGGAAGAAGGTTCGGGTTATATGCGTATGTATGGGCTCCAAAAACAACTGTATTCTTTACATTTTCCAGTATTGTTTCTGATATAATTACTGTATTTCCCTCCTGCTCCAACCGCCACTTTAAAGCTCGCGCAACATCTATGAAACTACCGTATGTCTTTGGGCATATAAAAAGACAATAATCATATTCTTTATTCAAATAAACTTCCATTAATCTTAAATTATTTTTATATAAATCTACATCTGGATGTTTAAGTACCAACTCATTTGCATGTTTTCTTGCTACTTTATATAATCCAGCATAATAAGCAGCGATGCATCTTCTTAATTCGATTCTTTCCCGGTCCTCATCTAATACATCCATGTTTAAAAGAAGATTTGCGATACAATACGCTTTTAAATGATCACGATCATAATAATAGTCTAGTAGTGGCATCAATTCTTCATACGTATTTCCATGCACCGATTCTCCTAGTTCAATCGCCCATCGCATTAATTCCATGGTTACTCCACTACTCCTTTAATCGAAAATGTATTTAATAAAATTTCGCATTATTCTCTACTATATTTGCTATATGAAATGGAATCTTTTCTTTTATCGATTCCAAATACTTTTGCGACACCGCCCCTAAATGTTTTTTATGAGGTATATAGAAAGCACTAATAGAAATTTCATAGTCAAATAAGTAATCATACACATGATAATCTACAAATAGTAGATCATCCTTTGGAAAAGGAATTTCCTTCCCTTGCAGAGCATACATCAAAGCAATATTGTTTTGAGATCGTAATCGATACAACCTTGCAAGTTGGTATAATGGTTCAGCCCGGGTTGGTCTATATTCCCAAGCTTTTTGAAAATAAAAAACAGCTAATGCTAAATATTGCTCTTCTTGCCCTTTAACAGTTTCTTTTTCATCCGCATCTGTCACTTCATTTTGTTTATTTGCTGAACGATTTGCTAACTGCTCATAACAAAATCCTATTCGCAATAACGAATAGAATACCTCTTCAACCCATCCTCCTGCTTCCACTCGTTTTTTATACCATTTAATTGAATTCTCAAATTGACTTAAATGAAAATAAGTCTGAGCTAAATAAAATAAATATCTTATATGCAAATCTGGCGTTGTTTCTGGGTCGTTTATTCCCTGTAACAACAACCTCTCATCTCTTTCAAATTTATCAGCTTTGCTCCCGCCATCTCCGGGATCATTCACGACAAGAGTCTCTAACCGAGCTACCCTCGTATTGTAATTCGCTCCAACTTTTGAACGATCTATATCCCAATACTCATGAGTAACACCGACAGATTTCCATGGTAAAGAAGCTTTTAAAAGACGTGTAAGCCAATATTTAATATGAACATCATATTGTAATGTAAGATAATGATCTTCCGTTAAGCTCGTTTTATCGAAATTCGGATCAACCTCTAAAATCATATCCGCATCTAATATTAATAAATAATCTGCTTCTGGGTATGTTTTTTGCGCTAACGAAACAGCTAAGCTTCTGTTATAACCAAAGTTTTTAAACGGCTCATGATGAACCGTCCCAGGTATCTCATTTTCCTTACACCAATTTTCAATAATTTCAGGCGTATTATCCGTCGATCCAGTATCACAAATAGAAACAAAGTCTACAATTGATTTTGTTGCATTTAAACATCTTTCCATAATTCTAGACTCATTTTTAACGATCATACAAAGACATAACTTTTTTTCTTCCTTTACAGACTTCACTTGCTCATTTCCCATTTAACCACCTCATATTTTATTAACACGCTCTTCTCATATGTAACAACATTTCTTAGCTATACTGATGACATAAGCACCCTTTTACTATTTATGAAAACTTCATTTTATTTATTCTTACTTTTATGTTGAGACATATTTCATGCTTCGCTTTATATTTGATACAATCAATACAAAAAACATAATACGGGAATCCGTACATTTCAAAGTCTAAGAGGAGGTTATATTTTGTTGGATTACATTTGGCTAGATGACAAATCACCAATTTTAGAACAACTATCAAGAAACTTTAAATCTGCAGCTATATTGCTACATCCTTTTATCCAAATGCCTTTAGGATGGAAAAAGTCTGTGAGAAAAAGACCATATGAGCACATCTATCCTAGCGCTGAAGAAATCATTTATAATGGGAAATCCGTTTCTTGGAAGGAAATGATGTCTTGTAGTGGATTACATTCATACGCAGACCTAGCAATGGCCATGTTGACTTCCATTAGTGCCCTTTCAGAAGAATATAAAAGAGAGGATTTAGCTGAAAAGCTACATTCAAACTTAAAAAAAGATCTTTATTACCCAACAGAAGATTATACGTCTATATTTTTATTACACAAATTACTTAAACTCCTCGGTTCTAAAGGTGCAAAAAATCTATATTTCTCTGAACCAGTTCTTGATACAAACCGATTATTACAGGTAAATAATACTACTCCATTAGATATTTGGGACATTAGCAATAATGAGTTAATTATTACTGGCGAAGATAATGAGTATGCGTTTATGAGTATATACGATTCCTTTACAACCTTATTATTAGCTAAAGAAGAAAATATAGAATATATTGTTCATTCAATGAACGTTGAAGCTATCATTTGTGACAAAAAAACGATGATTGATTGGTATTTTTAAATTAGTAATTTCTTAAACTATAAAAAAGAAACTTGCGCTTATACACAAGTTTCTTTTTAAAAACATCCTTATTTTTTCACAACTTCATGTCCACCGAACTGATTACGTAATGCTGAAACTACTTTTCCATGGAATGTATCATCTTCCTGAGAACGATAGCGCATAAATAATGACATAGCGATAACTGGTGCTGCAGCTTGAAGTTCAAGTGCAGTTTCAACAGTCCATTTTCCTTCTCCTGAAGAGTTCATTACACCTTTAATGCCATCTAGTTTCGGATCTTCTGCAAATGCTTTTTCAGTTAAGTCCATTAACCAGCCACGGATAACTGATCCGTTAGCCCATACTTTTGCAACATCTTCATAATTGAAATCAAAGTCACTCTTATCTAGTACTTCAAATCCTTCAGCGATTGCTTGCATCATGCCGTACTCAATACCGTTATGAACCATTTTCAAGAAATGACCACTACCAACACGGCCAGCATAAGAATAGCCATTTTCTACTGCTAAATCTTTAAATAAAGGTTCTAATTGGTCGTAAATTTCTTTTTCTCCACCAACCATTAAGCAAGCACCATATCTAGCTCCTTCTACACCGCCTGATGTACCGATATCTACATAATGTAATCCGAAGCTTTTTGCTTCTTCAGCACGGCGTAACGTATCTTTATAGAATGAATTTCCGCCTTCAATAACGATATCACCTTCATCTAATAATGGATATACATCTTTTAGTACTGACTCTACAACTTCTCCTGCAGGCACCATTACCCAAATTGTACGAGGAGCTTCTAGTTCAGCAATCATTTCTTTTAATGTATGACGTGCAGTAATTCCTAGTTTTCCTGCCTTTTCAACAAGCTCGTTATTTACATCGTATACAACTACTTCATGCTTGTCTTCATATAAGTGTTCAGCTAATGGGAATCCCATTTTTCCTAATCCAATTAAACCTAGTTTCATATTAATCAATCTCCTATTCTATACAAATATATTTAATATCGAAATTAGCCCAAGTGCTACTACAGATAATATAGTCTCCATTGCAGTCCATGTTAATAATGTTTCTTTCACAGTCATTCCGAAATACTCTTTAATCATCCAAAATCCTGAATCATTCACGTGTGATAAAATTAATGACCCTGCACCAGTTGCAAGTGCTAATAATTCAACATTTACACCTGGTGTGCTTGCTGCAATCGGCGCAACAATACCAGCTGCTGTCATCATAGAAACAGTTGCCGATCCAGTTGCAATTCGGATTAGTGCCGCAATTCCCCACCCTAATAATATCGGTGAAATATGTGATTCTTTCGCCATATCTGCAATTGTCGTTCCAATTCCAGAATCTAATAATACTTTATTAAATGCGCCGCCTGCACCAATCACTAACAATATGTTTGCAATAGGTCCAAGGCAATCATTTGTAAATTGTAACACTTTATCTTTTGAGAAACCTTTTGCATATCCAAGACTAAAGAAAGAGTAAATGGTTGCAATTAATAAAGCCACAATCGGATCTCCAATAAAGTGTAATACTTGTGCTAGTTGACTCGTTTTATTTAATGCAACTTCTGCTATTGATGCACCAAGCATAAGAAATACTGGAAGTAAAATTGTAAACAATGTATTCCAAAAGCTAGGAAGCTCTTTTTTATTATCTTTTTCAACAAATTGCTCCGCTATATCTAATGGTACTTCCTTATGTATACGAGCACCAATCCATTTCCCGTAAAGTGGACCTGAAATAATTGCAGTTGGAAGTCCGACAATTAACGCATATAAAATTGTCTTCCCTACATCTGCTTTAAAAATACCAACTGCCGCCATTGCCGCTGGATGCGGTGGAACAAGTCCGTGTACGACTGACAGTCCTGCTACTAGCGGAATACCAATTGTAATAAGTGATACCCCAGTTTCTAACGCAATTGTAAATACTAACGGAATTAATAGTACAAATCCAACTTGGAAAAATACCGGAATCCCTACTAAAAATGCAACGAACATCATCGCCCAGTGAACTCGTTTCTTCCCAAAACGATTAATTAATGTGTTAGCGATACGTTCAGCACCACCAGATTCGGCCATCATTTTTCCAAGCATCGTTCCTAGTGCTAAAACTATCGCTAAAAACCCTAACGTATTACCAAGCCCTAGTTTAATAGAATCAATAATCCCTGGATCTTTTGGTGAAGTTCCAATTAAAGGCATTCCCATTGCTAATCCTACACCAATTGCTGTTAAAATTAATGCGACAAATGGATGCCATTTTACTACCGTAATAAGTAAAAGTAGTATGACAACTGCCGCTAGTACGATCCCAACTACCATTTCTCCCAATCCCCCTATTGTTTACGTTGGAAAGCAGCTATACAATCAAATTCTTCTTTCAAGCGATTGTAAAGTCGTTCATACATATAAAACATTTCTAAATATATAGCCGTATTTTCTTTATTCGGTACATGGTGATGGACAATATCAATCCAATCCTTTACCTCTTCAAGAGAATCAATTTTTCCTACAGCATATAAAGCAACTGCCGCTGCCCCAAGCGCAGATGCTTCATGACTTTCAGGTACAAGCAATTCTTTTCCCATCATATCGGACAACATTTGTCTCCAAAATGCAGATTTTGCAAACCCTCCTGAAACTCGTATTTCAGTAAGTGGCCCTGTACAATCCCTGATTGCGAGTGCTACTGAATATACACTCATACAAACACCTTCCATCACTGCACGTATAAAATGTTCTCGCTTATGTTGAAGATTGATTCCAAAGAATGTACCACGAGCATTTGCATTCCAGTAAGGTGCGCGTTCTCCAGATAAGAAAGGTAAGAACAATAGCCCATCCGCTCCAGCTGGTACGCTTTCTGCATATTTAATTAATAAATCATAAGGATCAATGCCGAGCTTTCTTGCTACTTCTTGCTCTGGACTACCAAATTCATCACGTAACCATCTCAGTAATATTCCGCCGTTATTCGTTGGACCACCGATTACCCAGTGCTCATCTGTTAATGCGTAACAAAACGTTCTCCCTTTCTCATCTGTATTTATATTTGATGAGATTGTTCGAACCGCACCACTCGTTCCAATCGTAATTGCAGCCGCACCCGGTGATATCGCACCAACTCCTACATTTGCAAGAACCCCATCACTTGCTCCGATGACAATTGGTGTTTCTGCACTTATCCCCATCTTCTGTGCTAACTCTGGCTTCATACCTGATAAAATATATGTAGTTGGTACAGGGGTTGATAATTTTTCTGATGACATATGTAACATAGTTAAAACATCTTCATCCCAGTTTAATGTTTCTAAATTAAATAACCCTGTAGCAGAAGCAATCGAATAATCAACTACGTAGCGTGAAAATAATTGGTAAATCACATACTCTTTAATGGAAATGAATTTATAGGCACTTGTATATAACTCTGGTTCCTCTTCTTTCATCCATAACAATTTAGAAAGTGGTGACATCGGATGAATCGGTGTACCTGTACGTCTATAAATTTCATGCCCATTCATTTGTTGTAATAATTTTTCTGATTGCTTCGTACTTCGATTATCTGCCCAAATGATAGAACGCGTTAATGGCGTACCATTTTCATCTACTGCAATTAATGCGTGCATAGCTGTACTAATACCGATTGAAGAAATATCTTCTGGTAATACATTACCTTTTTCAATGGCAACGCTTACACTTTTGTATACAGCGGCACATATTACATCAGGATCTTGCTCAGCCCATCCTACATTCGGTTGAATAATTGGGTAATCGATTGCATGTGATGCAATGACTTTTCCTTTTTCTGTGAACACAACCGTTTTTGTACTTGTGGTACCGATATCAATCCCGATTACTCTCCCCCTTGTTTCCATGCGAATCTTCCCTTCATTACTAGCAAAATACGATTTAGTAAACCGTTTACATGAATTAGTATATAAAATATTTTTTCATTTATCAAGTTATAAAAAGAAAATTTTTTTCATACCAAAAATAAATCCCCTCATTCCATTTCACTTATATACTAAATTTAGCTTTTCCATGCGGTAAAATTACGTTATATTCGTTACGCAATACACTCTTTCCTCTCATTAACAACACATACATAATCCTCCATACGTTCTACTTATTTGCTTGAAGAAAAAGTTGAAAAGCAATATTCATTTTTAGCGGTCACGTAACATCACCATCAAGCCAAGAAAAGTAACTAACCGCAGAATGAGAATTCTGTGCATTTTACTCATATTTATTGTTTTAGGTTCACTAGTCTTTTATCTTGATAAACATAGAGCGTGGCCCCCTACTATCACTTTTTTATCTTGTAAATATATCTTGCATACTATAAAACCGAAAAGTATTTTTATTTTTCAGAAAAATAAAAACAATAACACGAAATTTATTGTATAATGTTGTAAAAAGATGTCGGAGGGATTTAATGTTAAATAAAATATCTCAATTCACAATTAAGCTTTCATCAATTCTTTTATCACTCTTACTATTATTAAATTTACCTTATTTATTTATCACTCAACAAGGATTTACCTTTCAACTAATTTATTTTTTTAATCAGACCGTTACTATGTTAAAACAAGTTTTTTCCCCTGAATCATTAGTGATTATAGGATCAGACCCGAAGTTTGGCCATTTCAAAAAAACACCATTATTTCCAACTGTTTTAGAACCTTACCTATATTCATTTACTATATTATTTTTAGCCTTTTTTCTTGCTCTCTTTTTATCATCTAGCATGGCATTTTTTTATTTTTTAGCAAAAGATTATATAAAAAAATGGATAAACCGAATTGTGTTCATATTAGAAGCTGTCCCTGATATGATGATGATGATCTGTTTGCAAATATTTTTCATATGGGTACTTCAGAAATTTGGGGAATCTCCTGTCACTATTATTTCCTTTAATGAAAATCGAGCTTATTTACTCCCTATTTTATCATTAGCTGTCTTACCTACATTACAAATGTTTCGGATGATGGTGTTATACATAAAAGAAGAGCAAGGAAAACATTACGTAGAGGTTGCATATGGAAAAGGCCTTTCATCAAGTTATATACTATGCATTCATTTATTCAAAAATATATCTATCCACTTCTTCCACCATTTAAAAACGATTTTTGTTTTCTTACTTTCTAATTTATTCATTTTAGAATTTGTTTTTAATATGGAAGGCATTATTCAATTTTTATTTAATAAGGCGTTTGTTTCACCTCCAGCTGCATTTATCATACTTGTTATGATTATTTTACCATTTTATGCTATTTTCCAAATAGTCTCATTCATGATGAATAGATGGAAAAAGCAATTGAAAGGAGTATCATTATGAAATCTATTTGGAAATCAAAACGCTTTTTAATCGGCTTTACTTATCTATTCATACTTATTTCAGCTAGTTTTATTTATAGTTGGTTCTTTAAAGATAACATCCCAAAACCTCCTCAGTTACTTTACAATGACAATAACGAATTACTTGGAAAAGCCCCCTTTCCGCCATCGTTAATTCCACCTTTTGGATCTGATCGTTTTGGAGAGTCTGTTTTCTTACAAATTGTAGAAGGAGCAAAATTCACTATTTTATTAGCCATGGCAATTAGCTTCTTTCGAATTTTATGCGGAACATGTATAGGAATCCTCTTAAGTTTATTTGCTCCAAAACTCAAGAGATTTTTCCAGTCATGCTCAGAAGTTTTTTATTACATTCCAACTCTATTTATCGCATTCATACTCATCACGCCCGTTAATATTATAATCACATCAAATGCTGATGGGGTAGATCCAAATATTTCATTTACGTTTTATCAAGTACTCGTACTTATTTTCGTCGCTCTGCCTACACTTTCTTTATACATATCCTCAGAGGTTGATGAATTTATGAAACAAGATTACATCTTAAGTTCACAATTACTGGGGGCTAGTCGTTTTCATATTATAAAAAAACACTTACGAGTCTTATTACTTGACCGCTTATTTGTATTATTTATGGAACATATCGTCCAAACACTCATACTTGTTATCCATTTAGCGTTGCTTAACATTGTAATTGGCGGCATACAAATGCGTGAACTCTATGACGGAGTGCTCAAACCTGTTTCTCTATCTAATGATTGGGCAGGTCTTATTGGATTAAATCGTAATGAAATGAATCTTTCATGGTGGATTATTTTTTATACTCTCGCTTCATTCTTTATTACGATTCTATTTATTAAGCTTATGACCATCGGGATTCAAGATGCACTGAAAGCAAGAGATTCGCAAATTGTAGCAATTCAAAACGTTCCAGATCATAAAAAATTTGTTAAACATAAAGATTCCTTTTCGTTTGCAAATAAAGTAAACCTTTAATCATTTCTCATTAATGAAGTATTAATTGGCATCGATATTAGTAGAAAATAAAGAAGATGATCCCTATTAAATACAGGGATCATCTTCTTATGCTGTCTAACTTTTTTACATGTCCTTTGCTAGACTCATGTTTTTTATATTTAAAGTGAATTATTTGCAATCACAATTATGTTTTTTAAAATCAATTACCATACGCCCTTGAATTCTACCTTGTTCCATTTCTTCGAATACATTTTGTACTTTATCTAGCGAACAAGTTTGAACAACCGGCACTACTTTTCCTTCTGCCCCAAACATAAACGCCTCTTCCAAATCTTTACGAGTACCAACTAGAGAACCAACTACTTCAATTCCATCCAGTACAAGTCGTGGGATGTTTAAGTCCATTGTTTCTACTGGTAGCCCTACTGCAACTACTTTACCGCAAGCACGTACTGCATCAACTGCTGAGTTAAAGGCTACTTTAGAGACTGCTGTTACTACCGCAGCATAAGCGCCACCAAACTTCTCTTGCACAATTTTATCAGCAGGACCTTGAGAAATTGGATTGATAGTCATATCAGCACCAACTTCTTTCGCTAAGGCTAATTTATCGTCATTAATGTCTACTGCGATTACCTTTGCACCAAATACATTTTTAGCATATTGGATAGCTAAGTTACCTAATCCACCGCAGCCATAGATTACAATAGGTTGACTAGGTTTAATATCTGATACTTTAATAGCTTTATATGTAGTTACACCAGCACAAGTAATTGATGATGCTTGAGCAGGATCTAATCCTTCTGGTACTTTTACCGCATAATCAGCTGTAACGATACATTGTTCAGCCATACCACCATCCACTGAATAACCAGCGTTTTTAACTTCACGGCAAAATGTTTCTCTACCAGTTACGCAATATTCACAACGTCCACAAGATTGGAACATCCATGCAATACTTACACGGTCACCTATCTTTAGTGAAGTAACATCATCAGCTATTTTCGTAACAATACCTACACCCTCATGACCAAGAATACGGCCATCAGTGTTACCAAAATCATGATTCGCAACGTGTAAATCAGTGTGGCAAACTCCACAATACTCTACATCTACTAACGCTTCACCTGAGTGTAACGGACGTAATTCTTTTTCAATCACTTCGATGTTTGCTTTGCTGTTTTTATTAACCACTACTGCTTTCATATGTGATCTCCCCTTTAGTGTTTTAGCATTTTAATGAGTTTATCTCACAACTACTTTCTTCACTACTTTGGCTAGTTATTGTACCAAATTTAAGTGTTCAATCATCATTACATCTTCATCATAACATGACACTTCATAAACAATTTGTGAAATTATGAACAATATTTGAATTATTACATAAATCGGTCTTTATTTTAAATTTTTAAAAATGAGAGTTTATCACTGACTATAAGTAAGTCATACATTTCTAAAAGAAAATAAAGTAACAAACTTCTCATCGATAAAAAAGCTCTTCACTCAATATTTTCTATATTTAAACACTTAGTTTCACAGTAATAGCCTTTGCCACCAACATAAACTTTTTCTATTTTATTCTTGCTATTGGTTGCTAATTTAACTAATATTTCGGAAGGCGAGTGTAAAGAATAACCTTGTTCAAATACATAGACTTCTTTTTGCAAATAGTGCTGTTCATAAAGATAGCAAGCTAATGCACCGTTTGAAGTTCCAGTCGCTGCTTCTTCATTAATGTCGTATAGTGGAGCAAAATTTCTGCATATAATTCGATTGTCATTAAAAGTATATAAATGCATCCCGACAACATTATAATACTTGCTGATTTCTTTAATTTTTTCAAAATTAGGTTGCAGTGCATGTAATTGTATTTCGCTTTTTATAGGAATTAAAATATCTTTTAAGCCAGTGGAGACAATTTGAATTGGGTATTTATTGTCTATATCTTTACTATCAAAACAGTCGATGAACTCGTTTGGAGATACAACATCATAGAATCTCGGTTTATTTTGTTCCATGAATATGATGTCATCTTTTATAGTGATAGTAAGAACACCGCTGTTCGTTTCAATCGTATAGCGATTCCTGAAAATTTTATTTAAATGCATCAGTATCGCGAAAGAGCCAATTGTGGCATGACCACATAAATCAACTTCTTCTTTTGGAGTAAAATACTCAAATTTATAATCAGCAATTTCAGATTCTGATATAAATGCGGTTTCCGCATAACCCAGTTGTTTGGCTATTTCGATTTTTTGAGTAGTGGTCAATGTATTTGTATTCTCAATAAATACCACTCCTGCTTTATTTCCGCCTTTATGATCCTTGCTAAATGCACTTGCAACATAAACAGATATTTTCATAAGACATCTTCCTCACTTATAGTATAGAAAGCACTACATATAAATTCCATTGGATAAATTATCCCTAAAATAAGAAACAAACTATTTTTAGCATTTGAACTCTCCAAAAATAGTTTGTCTACAGTCTGAAAGCTCTTCATTTGAAGAGCTTTTTTTATATTCGCTTCATCGAAATCGTTTCACGTATACTTTGTAAATTTTTTAGAGTTTCCTCTTGTCGCTGCAACGACAACCCTACATACAAAGTATCTAATAAGCTTAACTGTGCTAATCGTGATGAACTTGCTTCTGTGCGGAATTCAGTCTCACGTGTTGATGTATATAACGTTATATCAGCAAGTTGACTTAATGCTGATTTCTTATAGCTCGTAATCGCAATAATTTTGGCTCCTCTTGCTTTCGCTACTTCTAACGCTTCAAGTAATCCTTTATTGCTACCAGAATGAGAAATACCAATAACAACTGAATTTTCCGAGAGTAAACCTGCTCCCATAATTTGAAAATGCGAATCAGTATGAGCGATACAAGAAATACCCGTTCTCATAAACTTATGATACGCATCCATTGCAATAATACCAGAGCCACCATTTCCATAAAACTCAATTCGACTTGCTTCTTGTAAGGCTCGTACAGCCTGCTCAAGTGCCGTTTCATTAAGCAAATGTAAAGTATCTTGCAGTCCTGTAATATGCGAATGAAAAACTTTTTTAGCAACAGTTACCATACTATCTTCTGCTGATACCTCTTCATGAATATTTTGCATCGGTGTATGTACAATTTCACGAGCTAATGTAATCTTTAAATCTTGAAAACCTTGCAAACCAAGGTGTTTACATAAGCGGAATATCGTAGCTTCGGAACTATTCGTAACTTCAGCTAATTCTGTAATAGATTTATGTACAACATCTTGTGGATGTTTCAAAATATGTTCGGCAATACTTCGCAATTTCGGTGATAAACCATTTAACGAAGCCTGAATCTTTCCAATCCCACTTCTTGTACCAGGCATAGCATATCCTCCCCTTCCATCGTAGCTTTATCCTGTAAAAACCGATTAGTTAAACTAATCATCAGTGGGGATGGTCCCCCACTGATTAGAGTTTCACTTTATTGTACCTAATTATCGAAAGAAGAAAAACCTATATTAGGGATTACTATAAATTTTAATTGCTCCTTTGTATTCTGTCATACGATATAACAGAATTATTCATGCTTATGAATAATTCTCCCCATGTTTCACTGCGTATAATGCGGCTTGCGTACGATCATCCACTTCCAATTTAGCTAAAACGTTTGAAACGTGTGTTTTCACAGTTTGTTCTGTAATATGAAGTTCTGCTGCAATCTCCTTGTTGCTTCTTCCTTTCGCAATTTCGCGAAGTACCTCTTGCTCTCTTTTCGTTAACATTGAAAAAGGATTTTCTACTTCCTTCTTTACTGCAGAACGCCCCATTAATGCAGGTGTTACTTTCGGGTGAAAATTCGCATTTCCTTGATGTACTGCAATAATAGAAGCGACAAGTTGCTCAGGTTGTACTTCTTTTAATTGATAACCATCTGCTCCAGCTTCAAGTGCTGGTATAACATAATCTTGCTCTGAAAAACTACTTAATATAAGTACCTTTATTGTCTCATCATATTGCTTTAGACGTTTTGTTGCCTCAATTCCATCCATTTTCGGCATCGATACATCCATTAGTACGACATCTGGTCTTTCTTTTTGCATGAAATGTAATGCCTCTTCGCCATTTTCCGCTTCCCCAATAATTTCAAATTCTTCTCTCGTTTTCAAAAAGAATACAAGTCCTCTTCGAACGATATGATGGTCCTCAACTAGTAGCAGTTTAATCTTCAACCTTATTCTCCCCTTCAAATCGGCAATTGAATTTCTATTTTTGTACCCTTTTTCAGCTCTGTTATAATTTGAAACGATCCCTTCATTAACTGAATACGTTCCTTCATACTTTTCAGGCCAAGTGCTGATTCCCTTACTTGTTCTTGTATAAATCCTATTCCATTGTCTTCTATATAAAAATGTAACTGGTTATTTTCTATTTTCAAAAGAATATGTACCTTTTCACACGAAGCATGCTTTTTACAATTATGTAGCGCCTCTTGGCTAATACGCCATAAAACTTCTTCTATTTCATCCCCAATTGAAACCATCCCATCAATTCGAACTTCCACTTGAACTCCTAATAACTTCCCGTAATTTTGAATTGCTTCTGCTAATCCTTTCTCCAATCCTTCAGGTCTTAATTGCCAAATTAATAGCGTCATCTCTTGTAATGCTTCTTGTGATAATTCCCCAATATAACTTAACATCTCTTGCAACTCTCTATCTTGCGTCATATTCAGAGTACCTTTCGCTGTTAGCATAATAGAAAATAACAATTGTTTTACTGAATCATGTAAATCACGTGCAAGTCGATTTCTTTCCGCTACCACTACATATTTACGTTCTTTCTCAACTAATTGAATACGTTGTATTGTCGTTCCAATTTGAAATGCAATTGATTCTAATAACGCTAACTCTTCCTCAGAAAAATGAGTCTTATGAGGTGCAGCCACATTTAGTAGACCAAATTTTTCTGATCCAGACCTAAGCGGAATTGTCGCATGATGTGTAACATCTTCTGTCTCTCCCCAATTACATTCAATTGCATCTTCTATTCGCTTACATTCAATAATATTAGTCGCTTTTTCCAATCTCCCATTCACAAAACGTTCTACACACCAACAGTTTCCTTCACACATCGGCTTCTTCTTTTGCCACGTAAGAGCCTCTGGTAAATTTTCGTCTACAAGCATGCTGTGCTTTCCACTTTCATCAATAAAGAATATCCACCCTGTTTGTAAATTCATTACTTGTAACAATGTATGCAACACTTTTTCTAACATATCCTGTAAGTTTGTTGCTTCATTTAATAATTCAGCAATTTCTTTTAATGCTTCTAAACGACGCATCTCTTTTTCTTCAAAGTTCATTCTCATCACCAACTACAATTATAACATTAAGAAATTTCTAAATTCTATAAATAAAAAAAGAACCGAATTCCTTCAGCCCTTTCTTTATATCAATCATTTTATTATTGTTATTCTATCCAATGTTGGAAGCAGAATTTTTGTTAACAAACGATTCTACTTTAGCTGTCCGATAAAGATTGTCCACCATGGATATGCTGTAAACCTTCAGTAGTAACAACCATATTCGCTGCTGGCATTTGCACTTGATTCTTATGGAACATAGACATTAATTCAAATCTTACTTGTCTAGAAGTTTCAAAATAATCTTCTGGCTTTATTAAACCTGTAATACAAAATTCATAGCCAACATATTTCAAGTTAGGATTTAAGTCTGTAACACCGACGTATTTAAATGGTTCAACAGCCTTATCCTCTACTCTATAAAGAGTTTGATTCAATTCTTCATTGCATATAACACATACTTCTTCTAACAATTCCTTCACTCTTGTTGGATCTTCCTGATAACTTACCGTGATGCGTTCAATTACACGCATCCATCCTTTATTAAAATTTTGTATCGTTCTAATCTCTCCGTGCGGGATGGTAAGTAATTTTCCTGACCATTCACGAATTTGCATAAAACGAATACTAATCTCTTCAATAGTTCCTGAATTTGTTCCGTTAAAAGTTACAAAATCACCAACCCGAAACTCTTTGTCCGCTAATCTTGCAAAGCCTAATATAACATCTTTTAGCATCTGTTGTGCAGCAAAACCGATGACAACTCCAGCTATCCCTGCACCTGCAATAATACTTTTTATATCTACAAATTGGCTAATTAAATATATGATAAGACTGATGATAATGATATATCTAAAAATAGATCGAATTACACTTTGAATCGTCTGCTCTACCTCTTCATCAAAAAAGCTTGATTTCCTAAAAAACCAATCAATAATACGGTTTATTACAAAAGAAATAATGATTAAAACTAAAGCAAATAGTAAAAATCTTAAAAGTAAAAACTCTCTTACATAATTAAAAAATTCTTCAGTATACGTTAATAAGCTCATTTAACCACTTCCTTACTAATTAAAAAATTCATAATCGCCTAAGTTTGTTCCAGAAAAATCTATTATCCTAATCTAAAATGCCACTATCCTTACTATGTATTTTGACTCTATTACTAATTCACCTTAAGCAGTATGTCTAGGTGTTCTTTTTCCTTTCCCTTTAAATATACCCTTTTTAATAACCTAAGGGGGAGCAAATCGTGAAATTTTTTTATACGTTAAAACTTTATTCATCTCATTACGATTTCAACTCATTTATTCATTAACTACGTAAAAAAAGAGCTGAATTTATCAGCTCTTTTATTCAATATTAATTGTTGTCTTACTACTTTTTTCTTCTTTCAATTTTGGCAATTCAATTGTCAATACGCCATCTTTATAATTTGCTTTAACATTTTCTTCCTCAACTTGTTTAAAATTAAAGCGTCGAGTTACAGAACCTATAGAACGTTCTTTACGAATATATGTGCCATTCTCATTTTTTTCGTCTACTTCATTATGATTCGTTGCTTGGATCGTTAATATATCTTGTTCAAAATCAACTTGAATGTTTTCTTTTTGAAAACCTGGTAAATCTGCTTTCACAGTATATTTACCAGATTGCTCATGAACATCTACTTTAAAAGTATCCATGTTCAGTGGCTTAAAGAAAGCATCTGTCATCCCTTCTAATAAAGAAGGCCCAAAATCAAAAATGCCATTTTGACGTTTTGTTATCTCTGGAAATAAATTACGCATATTTTTTCCTCCTTATTATTTATGAATGAAAGATTATCTCTTTCTGCCTTTATTATAACATTTGGTCAAAAAAGGTCAAAGTTTTTGTTTGACCTTTTTTGATGTATATTTTACCAAATAAAACAAATAAGTTATATGTCATCTCTCCCCTTATAAAGAGGAATATATTTACATAATAACGAATAGTTTATTTGCTCTTATTTTTTCTTACGGAGGTTACATACAATGGGATATATTGAAGAACTTAGAAAAGTTGTCGGATCAAGGCCACTCAATCTAGCAGGAGTTGCTGTAGCTGTTTTCAATGAACATGGACAAATAAAAGAGACCTTTTTTTGGTATTATCCCCTATAGGTAGACAGTAAAAAAAGAGTCCATCTGATATGATGGACTCAATACTGTTTTATCTGGAGGGGATTTTTTTATGGCAAGAAAAGGACAATCATT